>JBDREQ010000072.1:0-42720 GCA_043819555.1 Candidatus Zixiibacteriota bacterium
AGAGTTGATGCGATTTGCCTGATCGAGCAGCCCGAGGCTGATAATCTGGAAATCTCACACCGCTCTTCAAGGTTAAATTGTTTGTATCTATGTCCCATAACACCTCTACGAGGTGTTGCACTTCGTTTGTGAACTTAGGGGGGTTTGAATAGAATCATCTTCGCCCAATCGTCTGGATATAAATCGACCATAAAATCTATAACCCATCCATAGGATTAAGTAAGCCCCAAAAAACGGAATCAAAATGTTCATAGACTACCCTTAGCTTTAAAACAATAACTCGCAGAATTTTAGTTGCTCGGCCTTATTAATATAACAATCTTATTCATACTCTCCAAACGGGATAATAAGATTTGAAACTATGCTTTTTAATATGCGTAATTATAGCTGAGAGGCAGAGGAAATATATGGTCAAAAAACCGGAAATTAGAAGATTAATTATCCTCGCCATGATTTTATTGTATTGCCTGTCGGCATCTGGCGTTATCGGCGCATTTGAATTTTCCAACAGTGATCGTTATACGTTACCTCCCAATGACACAATTCCAGGCGATTTGTATATGACTTGCGGTGGAGCCTCGTTCCCATATTCCTGGACTCGCTCCGATGCCGGTGGTCGCGGGGGGGCTTTTATAGACGGGACTATTCTGGGCGACCTTTCCATAGCCGGCGGGAAACTGAATTTTTCAGGATTGATTAAGGGCAGCCTAAATTGCGCCAGCCAATCTACTTTTATAAAGGGTAATATTGAGCGTTCCGCGAGAGTTGCATGCCAGGAAATTACAGTTACCGGGGAGATAGGCAATGACGCCGTGATTTTTGCCAGTCGAATCGAATTGGGCGTTTCATCCCGAATCAATAACGATGCCGCCATCACCGGCGGCGAAATTAGAATTCTTGGCGATGTGGGACGGGATTTGATCATCCACGGAGATGAAGTTATCATTGCCGGGAAAATAGGCGGCGAACTTGATATTGAAGCAAACATCATAACAATTGAATACCCTGCGGAAATTAGCGGAAATGTATCATACACCTGCCCCCAAAAAATAAGAATCGCGGATGATGTAATTATAGAAGGCGATGTCGAATGGCATCGGGTGGAAAAAGATGCTAAGGCAGATAGCGAAATTGACTGGTCGACCCGATTATTTTTTGCATTCTGCACGCTTATCGTAGGATTGATAATGATTCCGCTGCTTAATCGCCATACGCGGCTGGCGTCCGAACAAATCAGAAACAAGCCGCTTCAATGCCTGGGAACAGGTTTTGTTTTTGTCTGCGCCGCTCCGATTGCCGCGATTCTTTTGACTATTACGGTGATCGGAATACCGACTGCCCTCATTTTGATTTTTTTATATGCGCTCTTTGCCTATGTCGCCAAAATCTATTTCGCCATTTTTCTGGGATCATCTATAATTAATGCATTTCGCAAAGGGATCAAACCAAAACAAGGAATCGCGTTTATCCTCGGACTAATTGCCCTAACGTTTGCGTATTCAATGCCCGTCGCGGGGTGGATTATCTATTTTGGCTCTATGTTATTCGGCGCGGGTGCGATTTTACTTGGGGCCCATGAATGCCGCAGGCAGTCAGCATCCGATATTAGTTAATATCCGCGAATTGTTGTCCCGTCCATGCGCATATCGGGAAAACTGGAAAAATAAAACGATTCCGGTGTAAATTCGGCGGCATTCACCGTACCTATAGATTCTATTTCCTCGACGATATGGCCCCTGGCAATCAAATCCTGAATTATCGCATTATCGAATGATTCCTTTTCTATAAATAAAATATCGGGCTGCCATTGATGATGGATGCGGGTGGTTTTTTCCGCTTCCCCAATACTCATACCGAATATCTTTTTATATATTATCATCTGAGCAATGGCAGAAATTATTTTAGAACCTCCTCGGCTGCCAAGAGCCATATAAGGTTTGCCCTTTTTGAAAATGATGGTCGGCGTCATCGACGACAACATTCTTTTCCCCGGTTCTATTTTATTGGCTTCGCCTCCCACCAATCCAAAAGCGTTGGCCTGCCCCGGCTTGATAGCAAAATCATCCATTTCGTCATTCAGCAAAAAGCCGCATCCGTCAACGACCGCCTTGCTCCCAAAAGGCATATTTATCGTGTAAGTCATTGAAACGATATTCCCAGAATTGTCAACTATTACAATATGGGTCGTTTCGGTCGGCTCGATGCTGCTCTTGGGAACGCCAGGTAAAATATCGGTTGAGGCCGAGGCGTGTGATTCATCTATTGATTGAATCCGTGTCATAAGATAGTTCTTATCAAGAAGCTCTTTTGAAAAATCCTGAATGTAATCCGGATCGCCGAGATATTTTTCGCGATCGGCAAACGCCCGTCGAGAGGCTTCTGTGTATAGATGGAGATATTGGGGAGAATCAGCCGTATATTTCTCCAGTTCAAATTTATCCAGAATCGATAAAATTTGACCCATGACAATACCACCCGATGAAGGCAATCCCGGGGCATATATATCCAGGTCGCGAAACGTGAAACTGACCGGATCCCGCCATTTCGGATTATATGATTCCAAATCCTGCTCGGTAATAATGCCGCCATTAATGGCACAGTATTCGGAAATCTTACGGGCTACCAATCCGGTATAAAACCCGTCGCGACCATTTCGTTCGATTAAACCCAAAGTCAAGGCTAAGTCTTCTTGTATAAATTGGCTGCCTCGTATCGGAGCATGCCCATCTGTTAAAAATATTTCCGCGGTCGAGGGATACAATCCCAAATCATCCGCATATTCATTAATATAGGATTCAAAATGACTGAGTACCGCAAATCCGGTGTCGGCCAGAAATCGAGCGGGCTGGACTAAGGATGACCATTGCGCCTTTCCAAATCGTTGATGCATTTCATACAAACCCGCGACAGTTCCGGGCGCCCCCGCCGATAGAGGCCCAATGATAGCCTTATCCCTGTCGACATTTCCAAGAGTATCAAAATACATCTCCGATCTAATACCGGATGGAGCCGTCTCTCTGAAATCAAGGAACTTCACTTCCTGAGATTCGGCCGAATAGACGAGGGCAAAACCGCCGCCACCGATATTACCGGCCCGAGGGAGGGTTACGGCAAGCGCAAATGCGGCCGCGCAGGCGGCATCAACCGCGTTTCCTCCCGATTTCAAAATATTGAGACCAATGTCCGCAGCATAGGGATCCGAGCAGACAACAATACCATTTCTATAAATGTTTTGCGCCGCCATTTGTTCACATGATGAAAAACAGATTAGGGTGAGTATTAATGCTGTCGAAATTGAAAGAAAACCGATTTTTACATTCATAAACATTCTCCAAATTTCAAAAAAAAAGCAACCGATTTTCGGCTGCTTTCATTATCAATCGACACCATATTATTTAGATATCAATAACATTTTGGCATCAGGGAAATCTATATTTAGAGATATTCCATTTTTCAATTCATCCACGCTGGTTTTTATTGGCTCATCACGCTCTGCCGGATCCTCAGCATCGTTATTGCCAAATTGATCAATCAATTTAATTTTCGCCCCCTTGAATCCCATTTTGCGGAGATCAATGCGCAGTAGAATATCCTTGCTCCTCATATCAGTCGCATCACTCAAATCGCCAGCCGGTGGAGCCAATAAATACAAAACAAATTTCTTATCGTTTTTGTGCAAAACCACTTCAACATTGGGATCCGAGACGTAGATCGGGCTGGATAATTTTGCCATCTCAAGAATTTCTTCAAGATGTTTTAGTTTTCTAAAATCACCGCCCGACGCTATATCATAACTGAAGAAAAATACCTTACCCTTAAGCCTCGAGGATAATACACCAACCGTTTTTCCATTGGCGGTAGCAAGTTTTTTATTTTTGGCATCGGTAGTTCTTATGGTACCGTAAATATATGACAAAAATGTTTCGGACTTTCCAAAATCTATCGAGCCGATGCCTTCGCCAAGCGTAGTTTTTATTCGAAGCTTTTTGGAAATCAGCGATAAGTCTTTGCCCATTTCATCATATTTAGGCATCAAACCAACCAAAATAACATTAATTCCCTTCTCGGCTAACTTAATTATATTCTCTTGCGCTTCCTTGGACATAAATTCGCACACGGGGATCAGAATTGTTTTGAATCCATGCAGCTTTTCAGCGTCAGATATATCGCCAATTCCGTAATCAAAACACAGCCGGCTAAAATCGCGACACGCGCCGTTAAAAGTTTCTCGCAATAACCTTCCAACATAACAAAACGCGCTGGTTTTTTCAAATTCAGACAGCCATTGATAAGGCCGATAAAACGCTGCCGCCAGGGAATTATCCGGCTTGATTACATTAACTCCCATTTTGGGTATAGCAATATTCAATCTCTTGATTATTTCAAAGCCGACTCCGATTGCTCCATCGTGATCGATAGGGGCGCCATACCAATGGTCGCGATTAACAAACATATAATGATTGAAACCTTTAAATCCACCAGCCAATCCGGCCGCAATAAAGAACCTTCTCCGACCATCAGTTATGGGAAACATGTGCTCTGATTCCTTTTTATCAGAGGTCATACTTCCGGATATGAACGAAGGCGCCCATGCAAATGGAGTCATTGTCCGCATAAAACGGGCTTTTTGCATGAGATCAAAGGCGGTACCGTCGGGAAATACTGATGCCCCCAATAAATGCTCTTCATCACCTTCTAACTTCAGCGAAAATGCGGGCAATGGCTGCTCTTTTTTAAAATACAGTGACCGGAAGAAAAACGGCAAAACTGTGTAGGATTTGAATAAATCCTCCATGCCGCTTAGAAATTCAGATAAATACCATTCCTTAAATAGAAACCAGTCAAAAACCTTTGGCATGTTCTTTATATCAAATCCGGCAAAATCCCGAGGCGGTTCGACATTAATGAAATCCTTATTCTTCTCCTTATATAAAGAATTTAAGTTTTTTATTTCGCCATATTTCTGATCCAAAAATGCGGGATAAAGCGCTTTGATAACATAGTCATTATAATCGGCATCGCCGGCGCCAGTACGATGACAGAATGATGTCTCAAAATCAAATTCAACCATGAATACCGGGCCGCGAGGATGTATATAATTGCGCGTGGTTTCAATCAGATTCTTAAAATAGTTCTTGAGATAATGCTGAAAATGCGGATGCATATAACTGACCAACTTACCGCCGGCAACCCCCGTGGAGTCAGTCAAAATAATTTCCTCATCTCTGGCATTGCGAGCCAAAAGCTCCGAATCGCTGATGACAAAATCAGGAATTCCACCGTTTTTCCATTGCCCTGATATCCAGGGCCCCGGCCGCAAAATCACCTTGAATCCAAATTCTCTCGCCAATTCTAAAAAAACGATTAAATCTTTGCGCGAATCCTGAAAACCGTTAAAATCTATGTCTTTGTTTCGGCCCTGATGTAAATTCCATGGTACGGCAGTAGAAATAATTCTAAATCCTGCCCTCTTGATTTTCTCGAAGCATACCGACCAATATCTTTTTTCGATCCGGAAATAATGCATTTCCACAGAAAATGGGTAGTAAATGTCTTTTCCGATTGTTAACCGGTTTTGATCAACACCTAACATATAACTCCTTGATTTTCAACGATATAAAAAAATTGGCCTTTTGAGCCGTGATATGATACTAACAAAATTAGCCCGAAAAGTCAATAAAAAACATTTTTTGCGACCGCTTTCCGTCCCACAAGTCTTTATGGTACAAAAAGTTTTGCTGTATGGTCTTGAATCGTATAATGTTCCAATAGTGTTTTTTATTACTCTCCAAAAAAAATATAAAGGATTTATCATGAGAATTATAAGTTATTATTGGATAGTTGTTTGCAGTAAATCTCATATAATGGCGCATCGTTTATATATCTCATTGTATCTTAACTAGTTATAAAAATCAAAAATGATGGTCATTAATATATTCGGAGACGCTATTTCAATAAAATCATTTTCTTTATTTCTTTAAGTTCTTTTGAATCAAAACGATACAGGTAAATCCCCGACGATACTGGATGCCCGCGAGTATTTTTGCCATCCCAGATCAGTTCGTGATATCCTGCGGGATATTGTTCATCGGCCAAAACTCGGATTAATTGACCTACTATATTATAGATATCCAATCTTACATGACCCTGTTGTCCTATTGTAAATCCAATAGTTGTCGCCGGATTAAAGGGATTGGGGTAATTCTGTTCCAGATTGTATATCATGGGGAGGTTTTCTTCGTTGCCGGCGATTGACGGATTAAGATATGCAACGGGAAAGCAAATTTCGCCTTCAAACTCAGTTTCAATTTGATTTCCATTATAATCCAAAAACCCAAAAGATCCTGCGCTTGAGATCGAATCAAAGCATATCGTTTTAACTTCATCGCCCACAACTCCACCCGGAATAAAATTGACCGCAAATTGATATTGAGGGAAACCCGGTGGAAGTCCGCCATTAATCGAATTCACTGACGATGCCGAGAAGCCGAAGTCGTCTGAATCAAGCCCATCGATATCATTTTCAGTAACGATTAAACCACTCGATATCGGCCAGACAATTTCATGATCTTCCATTCTGCTTTTTTCAATCAGGGTCACAGCATTGGTAAGCGGTCCCAAGCCATCCGATTGAGCATCATATATCCAAGAGACCCCATCGGGGGAATAAATCTCTATTCCAAATTGAATGCCCCCAATTTTCGCGGGATTTTCGATGCCAATTAATAATTGATAGCTTCGGTCGGAACCATCGACATATATAGTATCATTATCGCCCAGGATTTTGTCATCGGCTTTATCATAAATGGCCAGACTTACCGAATTAAATGCCGCTTGCACCGAATTCAGTTTTACTAAAGGCATATAAACAAATTCGCTGTTTCCGTTGATAATTTTGTTGTCCATTAAATCTGTTTTAAGCGGGCCGGTGCGAATGCGCCAGTCAAGTCCGAATTCACCCATATTCCCGACTTTAGCGGTATCAAATATTATACTTGATGAGCGCGACCAAATCGTATCAATATCAATCGCGGTGTCATCATAGCTGAAGTAGGCAGTGAAATAATCATGCCGGCCTGAGTCAAGATAAGTACTGTTGAAAAATATAAATCCGGCATACAGATAAGAACTGTCGTTTGAAGCAAAAGTTGTTTTGTAATCGGTGGCGGTCAGGGGCAAATGCATCACAATCGAATCGCAGTTTATCCAGTTTTCCGACCATTTAAAACCGGTCCCCCCGGCGCCGACGGCCGAATCATTATATATTTGTGAAGTGACCGAAAAACCTTCAGGCGAACCATCCCAAAAACCGCCTGAAATTTGAATTGTATCGGCATCGCCGGGATCATTGTCATCGCGGCCAACGTCATAAACGGTGATGACAATCACTTCCGAATCGACATCATAACTATCGCGGGCATAAAAAATGACAGTTATTAGTTGAGATCCAGATTCAACTTGATTGAAATCGGGAGAAAATTCAAAAATCGCGGCTCCGTTTCCAAAATCGACAAATGACGCGTTTCCGTTAAAAATGGAATCGTCAAGTTTCGGTGACATTGATAACGACGGGATTATCTCTTCGGCATCACTTCCGGTAATTTGTATCTCCAGCTTCCGGCCCTCATAAACAAAATGACCTCCGATCTCATCAAGCACCGGAGGGAAATCTCCTTCATTAACGGTTATCGTAACCGTTAGCTTACTGGAAGCATAATCCGGCGACCCATCTATACTATCGGTGGCAAGGAATTCAACATCATAAATACCAGCCTGAGTCGGCCCCGGAATGAACGTAAATTCTCCGGTCGATTCATCAAATGTGCTATTGGGCAGAGTATCCAGCATGAACAAATGTACATCGGCCCCCTCCGGGTCAGAGGCCGAAACTGTAAAATTGAGAATTTCCCCTTCAGCGACCGCTTGCGAATCTAACGGAATAAATTCAGGCTGCTGGTTGCCAATCTCAGTAACCGTTATTCCGACGATAGCCGTATCCGTAAATAATCCATCGTAGGCCATAAAATATACGTTATAAGTTCCGGCCTGAGTATAATCGGGGCGGAACCTATATATGGCCGTATCGCCTCCATCATATATAAAATCACTGTTGGTTGGCATTGAATCTGCGGACAGTACAACTCCAATACTGTTAGGGTCAGTTGCAACGACAAAAAAGGTCAGAGTATCATTTTCGGGAATCTCTTTATCAGTTATTGGCTCAATCACGGGCGGCTCATTAGGACCAATAACCGTTATCACTGCAGTTTCCGAGACAATCTCGATTCCATCGCTGGCGTAGAACGTCACTGCAGTATCGGCCGAGCCGGTTCCATATTGGGTTTCGTCCGGAGTAAAGGAAAATAACCCGGTTCCATCGCCGTTATCTATAAATGAAGAATTATTTGGAAGCGGCAACGATGTTGTAATAGATGGAAATGTCCCATCAGGATCGGAAGTCGTCACTGTAAAGGACAGATCGGTGCGCTCAACTACTGTTTTTGGCTCAATTGGTTCAATTGATGGAGTTTGATTTCCCGCGTCAATGACTGTTATACGTACGACAGCCGAATCGGTGTTATCCGGGTCATAGGCATAAAACCAAACATCATATTCTCCGGCCTGCGTGTAATCGGGAGCGAATTCAAACGTTCCCCTGCCATTGTGACTGGTAGGAAAAATCGCGTTTTCGGGTAAATATGCAGCACTTATCGAAGGAAGATCACCATCGGGGTCCGTGGCAGTAACGTCGAATATCAGACTATCTCCTTCAACGACCGATGTATCCGGTATGGGGTCAAGAATCGGAGAAGGATTGGAATCAAGAACCGTAATCGTCACATTAAAAGAATCCTGATCGGTTCCATCGTGGGCATAAAACGTAATAGGATAATCTCTATCGTTATCATATCCTGTTGAAAATGTAAATGATCCCATGCCATTACCGCTATCGACAAAAAAGGCATTGCCCTTGAACATAGGATCAAGATCCGAGGGCGACGTCCAGAGATTGATAACGTCTCCAGTGTCAGTATCGGTTGATTCAATTTTCCAAACCAACTCTGTCGTTTCAATAATCGTCGTATCGCTAATCGGAGTTATAACCGGCGGATTATTTTGAGCCGTGGCAATTGCCGGGATTGAAAAAAGGGCGATGACGAAAACAGCAATTTTAAAAAATTTCCAACTCATATTTTCAAGAACCAAACATCCGTTTACTCAAATTAACCTATTCCGGAGTATAGTCAATAGTATTATACAATATTCGCCAATCAAGGATTAATATTGTAACATCTGATGCAAAATTGATTGAACTGTCTCCAATCATACCATAAAAAAAGCCCTCTCAAATATGGGAGGGCTTTTGAAAAAAATCATGAAAACTTATCGCATCAAAACCATTTTACGGGTTTCGACATATTCATCGGTAACCATTTTGTAAAAATAAATACCGGATGCGACTTCGTGACCGCTGTCATCATCGCCGTGCCATTCGATAAAATGGTTGCCGGCTTCAATTTCGCCACTGACCAGCGTATTTACTCTCTGACCAAGAATATTGAATACAGCAATATCAACCTGGCTCTTTCGGGCCAGTGAATAATCAATACCGGTCACCGGGTTAAACGGGTTGGGATAATTCTGCTCCAGGCCGTATGTGTAAGCGATGGCGGGGTTATCACCTGCCGCTTGGCTCGCAGATTGTTCAACCATTACATTAATAGCGCCGCTAAATGCTGCAGCAATACCTCCACCACCCAGATCTACAAAAGTCCAGTCTCCGCTGGCGCCAATCTTGGAAGAATCAATAGTAAAATCAACAGCATTTCCCGGAACATCAAGAGAGAAGTTAAAATTGAACATATGTTCCATGGGGCCCACAATGAGACCGTTCCATAAGGCCACTCCGCCCAGAATAATTGAATCCGGAGCGATAGAATCAACATCTTGCTCGGTAACATAAAGACCTGTCATATCAAATGAACCCGTTGTGCCTGATTCCGGCTTAAAACGGCTGGCACCCTCCACGGTAATGGCCCAGTCATCCTGACCGCCTGCTCCCCATCCGCCAGTTTGCGGTTCCCAGTTGACATTTATAGCAGCATCGCCTTTGAAAACCAAACCGAGGGACATGCCGCCCAGTATCACATCATTTTCAAGCGACATTTCAACTCGATACATTATAGGGTTGCCATCACCATCCTGGGCGTAAATAGTTGAGCCATTGGTTTCATAGACACCGTCGGTAACATTATACAATGCGACAGCAACCGAATCAGCCGCCTGTGAAACGCCAAATGACATTAACAAAACGGTTAAAAACGTTAACATTAAAATTCTCATACGCTCATGCCTCCATGCGCATTCTTTTTTGCGCTCATTGTTTTAAATTCTTAATTACTTTCCATTTTGCTTTTTCTCATACTTAAGGACGCATGTGAAAAAGATACGTCAAATGAAAGTACGAAAAAATCTGTGCCAGTCAATAAAAAAATAGCACTTTTTTTCAATATTACTATATGGCGGCGGAGGGTACTATTAAAATACTGGCCCGGTTCAATTATGTCAAGACATTTAATTTAGCGTTATTCAGCCAATCCCTTTCTGAAATCAAAAGTCTTAACGCCATTGGTAAATCCTTATATCCGTCTTTATTTTAATAAGTTATACGCCGCGAATGTGATAATTCGCGGCATATATTCTGTTTTAATTATTAATCGGAGGCGGCCCCTGCTTGAAGATAAAGTTCACCAGATAAAGGGCGTCACCGATATTGACAATGGGACCATCGACACCATCGTTGTTTACATCAGCGGCTTCCATGACAACCGGAGCGGCTCCCTGCTTGAAGACAAAATTGACAATAAAGATAGCATCGGCAATATTGACCGTTTCGTCATTATTCGCGTCGCCTCGCAGGAAGGTTGCTACCCGGGTCCATTTTAATAATGTATCCGTCAAGCCAGCAGGATCCTCGACAACGTATCGGAACAGGTGCATTGCGCCATTTTGCGAGGCATCGGGAGTAAATGTCAAACTCGCCGCGCCGTTGCCCGAATCGACCAGAACCGAATTAGGCGGAGGATTTATCATCCAGAAAAATATTGGATCAAGATCAGGATCGATAGCCAGTATGTGGTATTCGATTGACTCTCCCAATATTACCGTCATCGTATCAGTCGGAGAAGTAAAGATTGGCGCCTGGTTACCGGCTTCCTGAACAGTTATCGACACATATTCTGAATCGGCCAAACCATCCTTGAGAGCAATAAAGAGAACATTATAGGTTCCCGCCTGAACATAATTAGGCGTAAATCGGAATGTTTTGGGCATGCCGGCAGAGAATAAGATTTCCGAGTTCGTCGGATTATTCTGGACAATTATATCTGCGTTCCCGCCGCCGGGATTAGTTGCTGTTATTAAAACATCCAGAGTCTCACCTTCAACGACCGTCTGAGGGCCGATAGGTTCGAGAATCGGAGCAACGGGTACATTTGTAACTGTGAAGTTTATCGGTCCAAATATTCCAAAGTCATCAGGGTAACTCGGATCATTGTCATAAGCCGCAAATATTAAAGCGTAGATTCCGGCCTGGGTATAATTCGGCGTCAATGTCAGAGTCGCGGTACCGTTTCCATTATCGACAAAATTAAAGTTGGCCGTACTTTGTACCATTACCATTCGCGGCGGTATGCCATCGGGGTCAAAACCAGACAGATTATATACCAGAGTACCGCCTTCGGCCACCGTCTTAGTTTGACCCGGCGGAATCTCAAGAAGGTAAGGCAATCGGTTGACATCATTAATTACGATTTGAATGATAACGCTATCTATCATAGTTCCGTCGTCGGCGTCGGTCGCATAGAACGTTAAATCATAAGTTCCCGCATCGGTATACGAAGTTATCCATTCAAATCTGCCCGTATAATTGCCATTGTCTACGAAAGTGGCTGTACCCGGCAGAGTCGAAGTAGATAATATCGGTACAACCAAATCAAGATCGGAACAGGTAACATCAAATCTGATTGTCGCGTTTTCATTGACGGTAATACTGGAAATTGGATCTAAAACCGGCATTTGATTACCGGCATCATCTACAATAATAGTAACTAATTGCGAATCGGCCAATTCTCCATCGCTGGCGATAACCAGGATATCATAAATGCCTGACTGAGTATAACCCGGCATCCAGGAGAAATTGGCAGTGCCGTCGCCGTTGTCGGAAAACGTTGCACCGCTGGGAAGCTGCTCGGCGGTCAGGGTCGGAATTGTTTCATCGGGATCAAGAACGCTAACTGCAAAGACTAGTTCAATCGCCTCGGTCACATTTTGTGCCGGGATAGGATCCAGAATCGGAGCCTGATTTCCCGCTTCAAGGACCTGAATTAAAACATTTACTCTATCAATATCAAAACCGTCACTGGCCCGTAATACTATTCCATAAAGCCCCGCCATCACGAAAGTTGGCGAGAATGTAAAGGTCCCGGTTCCGTCGAGATTATCAATAAATGATGAGCTATCCGTTAAATCATCGGCGGATAAGATCGGAATACCACCATCCGGATCGGAAGCCGACACCATTAATACTAAGGTCTGACCTTCCGGAATCATCTGCGGCATAATGTCCGCGAATTCAGGCGGAGCATTCCCGGATACTACAGTAATCTCGACATCAATCGAAGCCGACATCGGTGAGGGTGAATCGTCTATAGCTATGAATCTGACGGTAAGAACGCCGGCCTGGCTATTATTCGGAGTAAATCTGAAAAGACCGGTATTATCGCCCTGATCCACGAAGGTCGCGTTATTGGGAATACCGGACGCGGTCAGGAAAACTTGACCGGAACCATCGGTGGTGGAATCGGACGCGGTTACTGTAAATTCAAGAGTTCTGCCGACGCTGACTCCAAAGGGACCGATCGGCTCGATCGATGGAGGCTGATTTATTTCAATCGTAATTATTTCAACTAAGGCAATATCAGAAAGCTGAGGACTGCCATCATCAGTAGCATAAATACGAATGGTATCCACGCCGGCCGAATTAAAATCAGGAGCGTACATAAATACGCCTGTTCCATTGAGGTTGTCAGTCAAGGTAATCCCTGTCATAGGCTGATTAGATGTGTAGCTGAATACTACGTTATGCCCATCAGGGTCGGTGGCAGACAGAGGAATAATCAAAGTATCATTTTCGTTGACCGCCCGCGGACTGATAATCGGATCCAGCACAGGCGCCTGATTGCCCAGCTCCGTTACCGAGACCAATACAAATTCGCTATCGGCCAGAACACCATCGCTGATTATGAATGTAACACCATACACTCCCGCCTGAGTAAAATCAGGGGTGAAATCAAATATGCCGGTTCCGTCAAGATTGTCATTGAAAGTCGAATTAACGGGTAGATTTATGACCGTGAAAGTTGGAATGGTTCCATCGGGATCAACTGCCGTGATCAGAACATTCAGGTTGGTGCCTTCGGTAACAAATAGAGGCCCAATCGCATTCAGCACTGGAGCTTGATTACCGGCATCCGCTACATTTATCGTCACCAGTTGAGAAACCGATTCAGAACCATCGTCGGCAAAGAACGTTATATCGAAACTGCCGGCCTGATCAAACGCAGGCGTGAAGTCAAAGATACCGGTCAAAGCTTCAAAGGTAGCGTTCGGCGGCAAGGCTGATGTCGATAATGTCGGCGTGGTTCCGTCAGGATCTGAAGCGGTTATTACAAAATTCAGATTTTCGCCTTCGTTGACTGCCTGAGGTGTTGCGATAGGATCGAGCACCGGCGGGCGATTAGTATTTAGAACCGTTATTATTACTACTTCGGAATCAACCAGAAATCCGTCAAAGGCTTTAAAGGTAACATTATATACACCTTCCTGAGTGAAATTCGGGTTGAAGTCAAAAATGCCGGTTAAATCATCAAAGGTGGCGTTAGCTGGGAATCCTGTCGCCGACAGAGTCGGTGCTGGGCCGTCTGGATCGGATGCCGTAACTTCAAAGTTCAGGTTAGAATTTTCATACACAATCTGAGCGCCAATTGGATCCAGGACCGGAGCCTGGTTACCGCCATCGGTAACAGTTATCTGAACTATTTCGGAATCAATATCAACACCGTCATCGGCATAGAAAGTAACAAAATGGTCACCGGCCTGAGCAAAATCAGGATTGAAATCAAATATGCCGGTTAAATCGTCAAATGTTGCATTAGTTGGTAAAGTCGATGTTGATAGCGTCGGAACCGTTCCGTCGGCATCGGATGCGGTGATTATCAAATTCAGATTACCGCCTTCAGCCACAGTCTGAGCGCCAATGGGATCGAGGACCGGCGGCTGATTTAATTCAGTTACTGTAATCTGGACGAGCTCCGAATCGGTCTCCAATCCATCGGCGGCATAGAATGTTACAAAATGATCACCGCCCTGTGTGAAATCAGGATTGAAATCAAAAATACCGGTCAAATTATCAAACGTTGCATTGGCTGGAAGAGCAGATGTCGCAAGAGTCGGGATAGTTCCATCGGCATCGGTCGCGGTGATTATTAGATTCAAATTGCCGCCTTCTGCCACGGTCTGCGGGCCAATTGCGGTTAGTACCGGAGCATCATTTACAGGAGATACTGTAAACGTCGCCGGGTCAGAACCAATCTCAAGATCAGGGTCTTCGGCGGTAAATGTTATTGTCTCAGTTCCGTTCCATTCGGCGGTCGGAATTGAAATCGTAGCAACTCGAGCTGTGATATCAACTATCAGTTCAGTACTGCCGGAATAACTCCACGTCATCTCCGCATCTGTATTATCAACATCCGAAACATAATCATCGAGATTTATCGTAATGAAACTTGCTCCTTCAGCGACCGTCTGGTCGGGAATATCTGAAACAATTGGAGCATCGTTGATTGGAGTAACTGTAAACGTCGCGGGATCAGAACCGGTCAGAAGTCCTGGATCTGAAGCCGTGAACGTAATGGTTTCAGAGCCGTTCCAATCAATGGTGGGAGTTGTTATTGTCGCTACCCGAGCAGTTATATCAACTATTAATTCTGTATTACCGGAATAACTCCAGGTCATCTCGTCATCGGTGTTATCGGCATCACTTACAAAGTCATCAAGATTTATCGTCGTAAAACTTGCCCCTTCTGCAATCGACTGATCGGGAATATCCGTTACGACCGGAGCATCGCCAACCGCAGTTACCGTAAATGTTGCCGGATCACTGCCTGTCGCCAGACCTGGGTCTTCGGCTGTGAACGTTATCGTCTCACTGCCATTCCATTCTGCAGTTGGAATTGTTATCGTGGCTACTCGAGCTGTGATATCAACTATCAGCTCGATATTACCACTATATGACCATATCATCTCCGTATCAAGATTATCAACATCTGAGACATAATCATCAAGATTAATGGTTGTAAAGAAATCTCCCTCACGCACTGTCTGGTCGGGAATATCTAAAACGACCGGAGCGTCGTTAACGGCGGTTACCGTAAATGTCGCCGGATCACTGCCTATCGCCAGATCTGGATCTTCGGCTGTAAACGTTATCGTCTCATTGCCGTTCCATTCGGCGGTCGGAATTGAAATCGTAGCAACTCGAGCTGTGATATCAACTATCAGTTCAGTACTGCCGGAATAACTCCACGTCATCTCCGCATCTGTATTATCAACATCCGAAACATAATCATCGAGATTTATGGTTGTAAAGACATCTCCCTCAAGCACTGTCTGGTCGGGAATATCTGAAACAATTGGAGCGTCGTTGATCGGAGTAACTGTAAACGTCGCGGGATCAGAACCGGTCAGAAGTCCCGGATCTGAAGCCGTGAAAGTAATTGTTTCGGAGCCATTCCAATCAATGGTGGGAGTTGTTATTGTCGCTACCCGAGCCGTGATATCAACCGTTAACTCGGTGTAACCAGAATAACTCCACGTTATCTCAGTGTCGAGATTATCAATGTCGCTTACAAAATCATCTAAATTTATAGTCGCGAAACTCGCCCCCTCGACAATTGCCTGATCGGGAATATCCGTCACTACCGGAGCGTCATTGACCGGAGTAACCGTAAATGTTGCCGGATCACTGCCTGTCGCCAGACCTGGGTCTTCGGCTGTAAACGTAATCGTTTCATTGCCGTTCCATTCTGCAGTCGGAATCGTTATAGTAGCAACTCGAGCCGTGATATCAACTATCAGTTCAGTACTGCCGGAATAACTCCACGTCATCTCCGCATCTGTATTATCAACATCCGAAACATAATCATCGAGATTAATGGTTGTAAAGACATCTCCCTCAAGCACTGTCTGGTCGGGAATATCTAAAACGACCGGAGCATCATTAACAGCAGTTGCGGTGAATGTCGCAGGATCAGAACCGGTCAGAAGTCCCGGGTCAGAAGCCGTAAATGTAATTGTTTCAGAGCCGTTCCAATCAATGCCGGGAGTCGTGATTGTTGCTACCCTAGTAGTTATATCAACTATTAATTCCGTATTACCGGAATAACTCCAGGTCATCTCAGCGTCGGTGTTGTCGGCATCACTTACAAAGTCATCGAGATTTATCGTCGTAAAACTTGCCCCTTCTGCAATCGACTGATCAGGAATATCTGTCACAACCGGAGCGTCGCCAACTGCAGTAACCGTAAAAGTCGCCGGATCAGAGTCGGTTGCAAAACCTGGGTCTTCGGCTGTAAACGTTATCGTCTCGGTTCCGTTCCATTCTGCAGTCGGAATTGAAATCGTAGCAACTCGAGCTGTGATATCAACTGTCAGTTCAACATTACCTGAATAACTCCACGTCATCTCCGTATCTGTATTATCAACATCTGAGACATAATCATCGAGATTAATGGTTGTAAAGACATCTCCCTCAACCACCGTCTGATTAGGAATATCGGAAACAATCGGAGCGTCATTGACTGGAGTAACAGTAAAGATTACAGGATCAGAATCTGAAAGGAGCCCCTGATCGGTCGCCGTAAAAGTAATTGTTTCGGTGCCATTCCAATCGGGAGTTGGCATTGTAATCGTAGCCACCCGAGCAGTTATATCAACCGATAATTCGGTATTACCGGAATAACTCCAGGTTAATTCATCATCGGCATTATCGATATCATTGACATAATCATCAAGGTTTATCGTCGTAAACAGTGAGCCTTCTATTATAGTTTGATTAGGTATATCTGCGACCACCGGAGCGTCATTGACATTGGTTGCTGTAAACACAACAGCATCAGCCCCTGAAGCCAATCCCGGGTCGGTCGCCGTAAAAGTAATCGTTTCGTTGCCATTCCAGTCGGGACTGGGGATATCAATTGTCGCGATTCGATTTAAATCAATTGATACTATCAAGTCTATATTGCCCGAATACGTCCAGTTCATTTCGGCGTCAGTGTTATCGATGTCGCTGACGAATGCGTCAAGGTTAATCGTGGTAAAGGCCCCGCCTTCTGATATAGTCTGGTCAGGTATATCAATCACCACCGGAGCGTCATTGACCGGAGTAACCGTAAAGTCAGCGGCATCAAAACCGGTCGCCAGACCTGGGTCTTCGGCTGTAAACGTGATCGTCTCGGTGCCGTTCCATTCGGCGGAGATCGGCGTAATCGTCGCTACCCGGGCCGTGATATCAACCGTCAGATTAGTATTGCCGGAATATGTCCAGGTCATCTCAGTATCGAGATTATCAACGTCGGTGACATAATCGTCTAAATTGATAACCGCGAATGAGGAGCCCTCGGCAATCGATTCATCGGGAATACCAGCCACCACCGGGGCATCATTAATATTCGTTACTGTGAAATCAGCCGCGTCAAAATCGGAGAGAAAACCGGGATCGGTCGCGGTAAAAGTGATTGTTTCCGTTCCTACCCAATCGGCGTCCGGAATTGTAATCGTGGCCACGCGAGCCGTGATATCAACTGTCAGCTCAGAATTTCCGGAATAACTCCAGGTTATCTCGCTATCGAGATTGTCTATATCGCTGACATAGTCATCAAGAGTAATAGTGGCAAACGTTGAGCCTTCAGTAATCGATTGATTAGGAATATCAGAAACAACCGGAGAATCCCCGATAGCGGTAACGGTAAACGTTGCCGGATCAGAATCTGAAAGTAATCCCAGATCTTCTGCAGTAAAAGTGATCGTTTCAGTTCCATTCCAATCAGGAGTAGGAATCGTAATCGTCGCGACTCGGGCCGTGATATCAACCGTCAGCTCGATATTACCGGCATATGACCAAGTCATCTCGGCATCGGTATTATCTATATCGCTGACGAAGTCATCCAGATTTATAGTAGCGAATGAGGCGCCTTCTGGAATCGTCTGATCAGGGATATCTGTAACAACAGGAGCATCATTAACAGGCGTAACGGTGAAAACTGCCGGATCAATTGCGGACATTAAGCTGGGGTCGGTCGCCATAAATGATATCGTTTCACTTCCGCTCCACTCAGTCGAGGGAATAGTTATCGTTGCAATTCGACTGGCGTTAATCGTTACGAATAACTCGACATTACCGCTGTAACTCCAAAGCATCTCAGTATCAAGATTATCAACGTCTGTTACATAATCATCAAGATTTATGGTAGCGAATGAGGCACCCTCGGCAACAGTCTGATCGGGAATTCCGGATACCACCGGAGCGTCATTGACCGGAGTAACCGTAAATGTCGCCGGATTGGAATTTGATAGTAAATATGTATCGGTCGCGGTAAAGGTAATTGTCTCGGCGCCATTCCAGTCAGCATTTGGTATTGAAATCGTAGCGACGCGATTGACATCTATCGAAACAGCTAACTCGATATTTCCAGAATATGTCCAGATTATTTCAGCGTCAGTATTATCGATATCGGTGACATAATCATCCAGATTAATCGTTGCGAAAGTCGATCCCTCAATTATCGTCTCATCAGGAATATCAGATACTATCGGAGGATCGCCAACCGGAGTAACCGTGAAATCAGCCGCATCAAAACCGGTCGCCAGACTCGGGTCTTCGGCTGTAAACGTGATCGTCTCGGTCCCGTTCCATTCGGCCGAGATCGGCGTAATCGTCGCCACTCGGGCCGTTATATCAACCGTCAGATTGGTATTGCCCGAATAACTCCAAAGCATCTCAGTATCAAGGTTATCTGCGTCAGTCACATAATCATCAAGATTTATAGTCGCAAAACTACCGCCTTCGGCTATCGACTCATCAGGAATTCCGGATACCACCGGAGCGTCATTGACGGCCGTGACTGTAAAGATTGCAGGATCGGAGTCAAATAATAAATCCGGATCGGTAGCCGTAAATGTTATTGTTTCGTTACCGTTCCAGTCAACCGTTGGAATTGTGATTGTGGCGATTCGAGCTGTTATATCAACTGTAAGCTCTAAATTTCCGGCGTAAGTCCAGGTCATTTGGTCGTCAGTATTCTCAGCGTCAGTAACATAATCATCAAGATTAATAGTCGTGAATGTTAAACCTTCGGCGACGGTCTGATCCGGAATATCCGATACAACCGGGGCCGTTTGAGCCATCGCCGAGCCGGTTGTAAATATCAGACCAAGGGTTGCAATTACTGCCAGAATTTTATATTTGGTAAACATCATTTTTGCCCTCACACCTGAACTACTTCAACAGTACCATTTTCTTGGTTTGGTTATTATCTCCCACTCGTAGTCGGTAGAGATAGACACCGGAGGCCGACATATCGCCGCCATTATCGGTACCGTCCCAGACAACAGTATGCATACCGGGTGGAAGTGGTTCATTTACCAGGGTTTTCACGGATTGGCCGAGAATATTGAAGACGTCGAGTCTTACCGTCTCGGCTCCTCCAGAGGAACCATCTATATAAAAGTCTATATAAGTTGTTGGATTAAACGGATTGGGCCGGTTCTGATACAGCGAAAATTTATCCGGCAGAATTGGATCAGGATTTATTCCCTCAACATCGATGCCTTTGGCCGCTCCGGTGCTTATTACCGCGCGAGTAATTCGAACCTGCGAATTGTCATCAGCCCTGATCGGCGCCCTGGATACAAACGGCAGGGCCAGAATATCTGACAAACCTTCAGCAATTAACTCATCTTCATTCCAGGGGTGACGACTATGGAGGAGAACCTTCATCTTTCCCGCGCCATTATCTTTGGTATATATCTGAAATTCGCCGCTGGCGTCGGTCAATATTGGCTTAAGCATTTCGATCGTATTGGGATTATAAGAAATTTCGAGTTCCACACCGGCGATATCTGCAGGTAAATCGGCCTCAAGGGCCATTTCCGATTGTACTCCGGCGCTGGTAATCTCATCATGAAGTACTTGAAGCGACGCGAATTCTCCCGGAGGAACAGGCGGAGCAAGATCCGGAGAAATGGGAAGAAGGAAAATCGCATTGATGATACCGACCAGATCAATTACGTTCACGGAATCATTTATCACAACATCCGCCGCGGCAAATTGTCTGCGCGTCAAATTATAATTTTCGATAATAAAGGCAACGACGCTGACAAGGTCGGCCACGTTTATATTTTTATCTAAATTAACGTCACCCCAGTAATCAACACACATCGAACCGGAATCGGTCACCATCTCAAGCCCGGCAACATTTGGATCGGGATCTATCGACTCCCAGGCATTGTAGATATCAATGGGATAGCATCCCGGAGAAGCGAACTGGTCAACCGTGAAGGCCAGGTTTAGAATTGCCGAGGAAGAACCGGGAACCATCGGGTCGTTAGCCAATCCGAAAACGACCACCCGCACCTCTCCCGGAGTCTCGTTTATATTTTCATATATTACCCAATCGGGGATACGATTAGTTGCAAATATCGAATCGAGATCAAAATAATTGTAGTCGTAATTCAGATCAAACTGAACACCGTAAATTGTCTTTTCGGTTACAACATTAATCGGCACCATAACTTCATTCAGGCCAGGAACGCCGCCTTCCTGGAAAAGGTCTTCGGCAGATGAGGTAAACAGTATATCTTCATCGATTCCCTCGACAAATACCGAAACAAATTGCGCCCCGGATGTAGCTCCGGAATCATCGGTTGCCTGAAACTTGAATGAGAAACTTCCAACTTGATCCAGGTCAGGCTTAAAAGAGAACAGACCGGTTGCGACACCGCCTGCGCCTGTGACAACTCCATTAATTCCAAAATGCGCGTTGGGAGTCGTCAGGCTTCCATCATTGGCGCGAATTGTAACGACTCCGGATTGGGCATCGGTAGCCGTAACGTTAAAGCTGACCTGTCCGCCGGCCATAATATTGTATGTAGTGGGCGAAATTGTCGAAAGTACAGGGGGATTATTTTTGTCCGGATCGGGAGGAGGTTGAGTAGTATCTACAACGGCCGTATCGACTATAAAGACAGAGCTGAGCAAATTTTGAGGATACACCGATACTGTCTGTGCATCAGGAGCGCCGGGAGGATCATGCCATTCCTCAGCAAATTCAGTGCTCTTATATGTTTGAGGAATATTTCTCGTAGTATGTAAGAATGATTGATCGTTAATCTGTGCCGCCGGATTTACTCTGAATTTTATATATCCGATAATTACGCCAAGAGTATCACCCGAATAAACCAGACCGCCGGGAATATGGGGCCTGACATAGCCGGAAGTATTTTGTGCGTAGGCTGAATCCACCCAGTTCGGAGCCATCAGAAGACGAACGCTATCACGGGCATTAAGACTATAATAGACCGATTTGATAGCCCAGGTTGGATGACTGATACCCGTATATTGTGGTGGATTCACCCAGCCAAAATTCTTGATCTGGTTTGAAATGATAAGATCCAATTCCCAAAGACCGGGATCATAAGCGGGAGTCGCTTGAAATTCAGTCGAATCAGGCGGAGTATAGGTCGGATCAATATCAGCCGAATCCAGAAGTTTTTGATAATCGGCATTGAAAGCGATAATCGGATGCAGAATATTATGGTCGAACTGGAACAAAAAACTTATTCCACTGACGGTCGAATCGTTTTGAAGATAAATCGGAATCGAAACGATACTATCCGGTAATCCATATTCGACTTTCAAAAATCCGATACTCTCGTCCGTCAAAATCTGACCCCGGGCAAGCCCGGCGGAAATTCCGATTAACAGACATATCAGTAGTGGTATGATCAAACGCCTCATGGCATTCCTCTATATGCTTCATGATTATTTTTCATAATTATTTCAACAGCACCATTTTCTTAGAGGCCGAATTATCTTCCGTTTTTATCCGGTACAAATAAACTCCGGAAGCGACAGCGCGGCCTTGTGCATCTGTGCCGTCCCATATAACCTCATGTTGTCCGGCTGGATATTCTCCGTCGCTCAAAACCTTTACTGTCTGCCCCAGGATATTGAAGACCGTTAATGTCACCCGGGCAGGTTCATTTAGATTGAACCGTATATTCGTTTCCGGGTTAAACGGATTTGGGGCATTCTGGAATAACTCAAATTGCGACGGCATTACGCCGGTATTGGTTTTTTCTATTTGTAAAATTTCCCCATTAATATTCGCTATTTCTATATTCTCAATCTGAAGATTCAAATCTGGTGAATCTGAAATTTTTATTATAGATTGCGAACCCGAATTGATCGTTGTACCGGTATAGCTCATCAACAATCCATTCCAGCCATTCTGTTTCGTTCCGGACATCATATCCATTTCTGTCATGTTCATCGGAGCGAGATTTCCGGCATCTTCTCCGGTCAGGCGGACAAAGACGCCGCCGACTTCGTCCGGAGAATCAATATTCAAATAAGTTCCCGTCTCTTCGTGTGTTATTTCTGCCCTAACAGGATATGATTGCGTTGTTGGCCTGGCGGTCGGAGGATTGGTCTCTCCGGTAATGATAGTTATCAATAAAACCAAATCTGCGACCGAAGGGGCATAACCGTCGCGATTGATGTCGGAATTGAGTATTTGTTGCTCGTTCATCGGGTACTGGGTCGGACTGATAAAGAAATTCGAAAAATATACCGCATCACTGATTTCATAGGCGATATTATTGAGATTGATATCTCCCAGCATTTGGACGCCCGAGGCCGCGATCAGGACATAACCGTCAAAAAGATTAATATCGTTGGCATAAATAATACTGCCATCATCAAGTACCAAAGCATTATCGGTTGAAAACATCTGGATAAACCGCACCGGTATGTGCTGACCAACGAAATTTAGATCGGAACTGATCTGCACAGTCATCGTAAAGATCGGACCCTCGCCGCTTTCAATCGGACTGCCCATCCCGGCCTTACCCGAGATCCGGACATTGCCGTTTATGCCGTTCTCGTTGATGCGGTAATCAAAAATATGAAGATTTTCCGATCGGGTTCCGGTGCTGGTTATGCCCAGAGGAATCAAAACCGAAGGGTCCATTCGGATAAGAAGATTATATTCGCGAATAACGAATTTATTCTTCAGGTAAACATTAAGGTCAACCGACCGGCCCGAAAAACTAGTCACGGTATCAATCCTGATGCCATATAATGTAACCGGCACAAGCTCAATTTCGATGACCGCGGTATCGGGCAGGCTATAAGGATCATGAGCAATCAGCGTAATTTGATAATGGCCCGAATCCGAAAAATCACTCGGCCAGCTTATCAGCCCGGGATTTTCAAAATCAAAAGAAGCCCCGTCGGGCAGTACTGAGATTTCCCATTCAATATTTTCAAAGTCGGGATCAAAAGCCGATACATTGATTCCCAGCGAATCTCCGGCTTCGGCCATGACCTCTTCCGGAGCGCTGATTATGGGGGCTCGGTTGACATTTATTACGTTTATCTTAACGCGGATATAGCTTGATGATTTTCCATCGGAAGTCCAGAAAACAAAATAGAATGGTGATAAATCGGCTGATAGCGGGCCGATATAATCGGGGCGCCAGGCAAACTGAGCCGTCCCGTCGCCGTTATCGACAAATTCGGAATTAAATGGATGAATCGGATTGACGATTAGAACTTCATCGCCATCGGAATCAATAACCTGCAGGTCAATATAAAGAGAATCTCCCTCTGCAACATACACGTCGGGAACCGGCGTGAATATCGGCGGGCGATTTTGCTCACCGATTTGTACTTCCCCAGGAATAAACGCGGGAGTGAAATTATTCAACCCACTGGCGTCGGATAGCAATAATTGACCTGCAGGCGGTAAAAACGTTGTATCAATGATTATTATTTCCCCGGGAATCAAATCATCTTTGGCTCTGAAATTTATTTTACAAATCGATCCGGAACCGGGCTGGATGTATTCTTCCATGATAACCACGGCGCCGATCAAAATTGTGCCGGTGGTTTCGCTGACTGTCACCGGCAGCATATTGAGGTATTCAATCCGACTTCCGGCAAAATCAACTTCCTGAAATTCAAGTTTATCTATGGGATATATGAGCGGTAAAGTAATTGCCCCCAATTCTTCATCGTTCCAGACATTGACGGTAACGCTGAAATTTCCTCCGGCTGGCACCGTATATTGGCCAATTGAAATTGTGTCGGTTTCGCCAATTGGATCATTCTGGGCCAATACCGAGCCGAAGAGAAGAATCAAAACTATGTATGTCAGTGCAAATCTTTTCATCAAATGCCCAAATTTAAATGCTATACAACTCCAGTCTCTATAAGAGCAAAAGGCTTACCAATCCCGGATAAGTCTCAAATTACCCTTAATAATTCTCATATATTTTTGCGATATGGTGCAAAACTCAGGCAATTATCAATACTTCCGACTATCGCAAAAAAAACCTAACCTTTTCGTTCCCAGTTCGTTATACCTATTAATCCAAAAACGCTTATCTCTCCCCAGACCAAAAAAACAGAGGCCCGAAATTGTAACTTTGTGAGGCATTAAATCCGTATGGCGAGTAATTGACAATCTTTACAATACAATCTGCACTATTTTGCAGCATATTGAAGACAGATGACGAGTAAAATCCGATTTTTAAAAAACGAAAAGCCCGCAAGCTATTGTCAGTTGGTATGTTAAGCTCTTTGTCGGGCATATGCTTATTCCTTATTTCTCGGTCATGTCAATTCTTCATTATCTCGTACTCTATAAACCAACCTCCCTATTTTCTTATTCTTTAATTTAGTGATAAGGGTCACGAAGACCCTTACCACCAAATTATAAAAACTGATTACTTCATCAGTACCATTTTCATAGTAGCTGAGTTAGCACCAGCAGTTACCTTGTAGAAATAGATACCGGAAGCAACGGACTTGCCGCTGGCATCTTTGGCATCCCAAACAACATTCACGGTTCCAGCTTCGCTGAATCCGTTAAATGTGTTCACACGCTGACCGGCAATGTTGTAAATCTCTACGGACCAATCTGAAGCATTGTTCAGATTGAAGCCCATGGTTGTGGTCGGGTTGAACGGGTTCGGGTAGTTCTGAGCGACGCTGAAGTTTGACGGAAGCGCATGGAAGCTGCTTTCCATCATGCTGCCGTTATAATCGGAAGCTTCAACGCTGATCAATTCGGCGTTACCATTGACCGGAATGGTCATCAGATCGCCGGAAGTGATTGCTTCGGAACCAATGTTATAAACCAGGACACGGAGTTCGTTGTTCTCAAAGCTTGAGACGACGTCCATGTTGTTGTGCAGGACCGGAGTACCGGCATCGCCTGTAACGTTAAAGACGAACAGGGCGGCGCCAGCGTCAACGCCGGTTTCCACACTAACATTCATGTTACCATTGACAAGCTGAGTTTTAACATCGAACAAAGTACCCGGAGCCGGCTTCGTGGCATACGGAAGCGCATCACCAATGATGACACGAACCAGATACACGAGGTCGGCGATGGTCAGGGCAGTACCGTCGGCATTCACATCGGAAGCCGCGATAGAACCGTCAACATGGACACCAAAGGCCGAAAGGCCAGTGATGAAATAGTTCGTGAACATAACCGCATCAGCGATTTCATTCGCCAAACCGTTCATGTTGATGTCGCCGCGATCATCGATTTTATCCTTATCGATAATATCAATTCCGCCATTGAAGAAATCAATAAAGCGAATCGGGGCGCCTTTATCGGTTCTGGTTTCACAGGCAACCGGAGCGCCGTACATGCCCGGGAAACCCCAGTTTCTATCCGTGACTTCAATGTAGCTATCCCCACCGTCCATGCCATAGTAGTTATAGACGAAACGGGAGATAGCCAGAGAGTCACCGGAAGCGACCGAGATTACGTTGTCACCGCAGTCCATCCAGAAGAAACTGACGTGGGCAAAGTAATCGTTGTAATTCACGTTAGTCGAGACAAAGAATGTCAGATTGACGAGAATTTGGCCATCACCGAGATTTATAATACATTCATCATCAGGATGGACCGGGCCATTGTTAGTTTCGGCCATAGCGACAACACGAATTTCGCCGGAAGGACAGCCATTACCGCAATTGCCGTGTGAGCCATAGCGATAAGTGAAGTATTCCCATCCGCAATCCTGGAAGAATTGACCCAGTGATGCTTCAGTGAAGGTCAAAACGGTCGGGTCATAAGCCAACAGGAAGTCAAAGCCGCCCATTTCTTCTGAACCCTTTTTCAGCCAAATCGGAAGATCAACATAGTGACCCTGAATGACATCATGAAGTTTATCAATAACCACCTCATACGGTGTGGTTAATAATACATCGACTTCGAATGTACATTCAACCGGATCAGCAATACCGTCGCTGACGCTTACGGTTATCATATGAGAACCAATGTCCTCAAAAGCGGTCGTCCAGGTGAATTCACCCGTGCCGGCATTAATAGCCATATCACCGATAGGCGGAGAAACCAAGGCATAAATCAATCCATCACAGCCATCGGCATCGGAACCAACAATATCATCCTTTATAATCATGGATGTAAAGCCGACCGGATTGTAGGCTAATCCACAATTGATAGTCGGGATTTTGTTGGTGACCGTCACTGCGATCTCATATGATGCACAATCGCCATTGGCGGCATCGCCAGCTGTAACAGTAATAGTTACGGCTGAACCAACATCGGCCGCCGCACCGGTATATGATACCGAACAGCTGCTGCCGAGATCAGTTACGACCGCGGCGCCGGCGCCGGTAGTACCACCCAGCTTAAAGTTGATTTCGTTGCCTTCTGCGTCGTAGCCATTCAGAGTGACACTTTTGCTGCCGCAATGGTCAACTGTCATTGATAGACCGGGAGCTGTAGTAAATGTCGGACAGAAATTACGCGCGTTTGTAACCGGTATGCATAATGCGCCTTCACCATCATTCCATCCAACTATCGGAGGAAAGGTCGCGCCGGTAGCATCGATGAAAATAAACGGGGCCGATTCGGAAACCTGAACACTGTCGATACACAGAGTTTTAACTTCTGCCGGATCAGATGTTCCGCCCGGGATACCATGCAATTGGTACATTTCCTCCAATGGTCCTGGGGGCAGTCCGGCTCCCATTGCAACACCACCGGCCAGTATTCTGTCCGGCAAGGTATTGTCAACGTCGGCATAAGTAATCAGCAAACCAGTCATATCCCAGACGCCTTTAGGGTCTAAAATAGTCGGCGGCCACATGCGGGTATTGGAAAGCATTGTAATATAGAATTCTGAAGCCGGATCTGGTTTTCTATTACCAACGTTATTCCAGGTCCAGGTAGCGCCATCCGGAGAAGTGATTTCAAATCCCAGAGTAATTCCGCCGAGATTTTGCGAGTTTTCAAGCGCTATGCCAAACTCAGCAGCAACACCGGCCCAAAGAGTATCGGAACCGGAGTGAGTGTGGACAATAATGTCACACAAATCCTGCTGGCCGTAAGTAAGCCCAAAAGAAAGAAGCAATGTTGCGAGCAAAACGATTAGTCGTTTCATTATGTGCTCCTTCATTACCAAAGTTCATGTTTTAGCAAAACGTAATATTACAAGTAACGAGTTGCCACATAGTCCCCCTCATACAAACCATCCCAAATTCCGATGAGCCGTCCGGAAATTTTGTTCTGGTAAGTGAGTAGAAATGAGCTAAAAAGCCATTTCTTTCTTTTGAGCGCGTGTCATACAAATCCTCTTATGCGCGCGTCACCTCCTTTCAAAATGTTCCACTTAAGGTTAGTAGTAATCTCTCGTTTCGAGAGACTTTCTATTTTTATTTGACTTATTCTCATTTATGCCTTCAGTTAAGTATGCGCCCCAATTAGTTGCAAATAGGATCCGGTCCGCCCTTAAACACCGTGTTGATTCCATAAACAACATCACCGACATTCAAAAATGGATCGCCGTTGGTACCGCCACAATCGGTTACCGGAGGCGGTCCATATTTAAATATGTGATTGATCAAATAAACCGGGTCTCCAATATTAAAGAAAGTATCCCCGTTGGCATCACCGCAAAGACAATCGGCAAAATTGACCGTCACGTCGCCGTCATCATAAAAACAGGTCGACTCGTTGCGCACCGTCCACGGGATAGAGTCAATCGACGTCGAATCGGCAAAAATGGCTGAATCGGGATTGGTCGTATTGATCCAATCAAGACAATCGGACCCGTTCCAATCCTGACAAATCCAGTAGCGATAAAAAGTATCGCACACCAGAACTTCATCGATCCAGGTCGAGTCGCAAATAGTATAATTCGTAATTACTCCAAACAAATCTCCATGCGGATCGGAAAACATCGTCTCGCTCAGGTTGTCAATTATCAAAAGCCCGACAACATTGTCGGAGCTGTCGATTACCTCGGATTTGGCCCGCATTCGCAATCGAAACAAAACTCCCGGGTTCGTTCGCGGGGCTACACCGGGAACGTAGGGCTGGCCGATAGCGTCGGCGATAGCCGTAACTTTGATATCCGTGCGGTTTTCGGAAACCGATCTGGCGGTCACATATTCCCATCCCGAAATCAAACATCCCGCAGTATCAAGCGCCCCGGAATTGACAATTGTATCGATGATTAGAGTATCCCTCCAATCAACGCACGTGCCCTGATCCCACTCGGCACAATACTGCGTTGTCGTTCGATAACTGGTATCAACCGCATCCGTCCTGAAATCAACCAGGTCCGGATTATTCAAAACTATTTTGATCGTAAACGCGGCCAATGTCTCCTGGTAATTAGTGAACCAAACGCTGACCCACCCGGTTGTATCACCGGCGGCGACAGTTGTGTCACTTAACGCCAGATAAATCTCAGGCATCTGCGCCTGGGATGATTCTGTTGAAAACACCATAACCGCCATTAGAACGGCTACGGCGAGCAATAAAAAACGCGACTGGCAAGTGAAGGACATTCTCAACTCCTTCCGAACAGTTTTCATATGTTTACTGACAACTTCCGTTACCTATATCAGTCGCTCACCTCCGCGCTTGTTCATTTCCCCGCGACTATCATTCTGTTATAGTGCGGCTACGAACCAAGCCTTTGACTGGTAACTCGAATCAGGCTGTATCTTTGACAAACCCAACACTGAGGTATCATGAAATTTACTTTTTTAATTTCTCAGGCTCTTTATCAACTTTGGATAGGAGACTATCACCTGCTAATGTCTAAGATCAACGTGTAGAAAATGTCGTATCATCGTGTCTAATATAAGCCACAGCTGGAAAGTTGTCAACCTAATTCTTATCTTTTTTAAAGGGAAAAGCTTGCGCTGTTAACCCTATCCAGAATGTCTATTCCTCCAATATAGTGATTTCGCTTGACCGTATTGAGCAAACAATATGCCCGCTTTTATTTATCAACCAACCAAGCCTCAACGAGTATTGCCGGTCTTATAAAGGATATGGCCTTACGAAGCATTGACGGTTATTTTAAAGAAAATGAAGTAAACCGCGAATTAAATAAAACCCGCCCTTTAGGAAATAAGTTGCACAACCTGCATAGGAATGCAGGCTGCACATTTTAACTGCTCAATAATTGAACAATAAGTTTTAGTTATCGCCTTCAGTTGGCTCCGTCGGAGCCTCTTCGGTCATTGTTGTGTCAGCCGGAACTTCCTCGATCGTGGCATCAGGAGTGGTGGTTTCCATGGTTTCGGTTGTTGCCGGTTCATCCTGCGTCATCGGTTCTTCCTTCTGGCTACACCCAAGATTCAGACATAAACTCATGACAAAAATAATAATTACAAAAACCCTTAAAAATCTCATAATATCTCCCTTTTCATGATTCCATCCAAAGGTCTGACTGATATACAAAGGTATAAGGCTAATGTCAACCAAAAATTAGCGAAAAATTCGCACCAGCAGATCCCTTATTTTGCTCCTTTCGTCTTTTTTCAAACCAAGTAAATACGCGGAACATAAAAATAATAGAAATACAGCGCCCCCCCATAAAATTATTCCGCCAAACTTCATTGTCAATTCTCTGGTTAAATAAACTAAAATCACCGGAGCCAGCGACGACAGCATTGCTGGAACAACCGCTCGACTGATAAACTCTGAGAATTTCCCCTCGATTAGCCTAATCGTTGCGAATGGCAAATACCCTATTGAAATTATCGATAGAGGTATTGTAGTTCCCCAGGCCACGCCAACCAAACCGAGCCTTTTGACCAAAATTATTGACAAAACAATGTTTACAATCCCGGAAATCATTGAAATAATTGCAAATTTACGATGCCTGCCGACCCCAATTAACAGTTCGCCCCCAACCGCCTGAGTAAATGACAAAATATGCCCTATTAATAGTATCTGCAAAATCGTTTTGGCGTATGAGAAATCCGGCCCGATCCAAATATCAATCAAATTTCCTCCCCAAAAAAACAGCATTGCTGATAATGGCAAAGATACCAACAAGTTAAGGCGACTGCCGTCATAAAATATCCGCCTCAGCGATGCCTTTTCGGTGTCAGGATCATATCTCGAAGCTATTGGAGTGAATAATTTGGTTAAAGTAAAGATAAGTTGGCGCAAGTATTCTGTCAATTTGACAGCAATTCCAAAAACCGCGACTTCTTCGATTCCACGGAAGACACCCACTATGAAAGAATCGGAATAAAACGCAATTCTACCCGATAACACCAGTACAAACGAAAAGAACGAATAATTGCCGATTTTCTTCAAAACCGGAAAATTGACGAGGCTTGGACCGATTGATAAATCAGGTAAGAGCTTATACAGCATACGCATACGCCAGAAATAACCAATCGCCGAACCCAGCAGAGCCGAAATCCCAAGTCCCGGCAAGCCCATCCCGGCCTCAAGAAGCGCAATCGTTAAAACTGCCTGAAATACAGAAATTGTCAGCGAGACCAGATTAAACAGGTCAAACCGCCACAAACCTCCGGAAAGAGCGTCCGAAAAGATACCCATCGGGAAAGCGGCCGCGATTGAAATGCCGACCAGTAGAATTACAATTTGAGATTGGCGGACCAATTCCGGGGGGATATCGAAAAACCCGGCGGCATTCCAAGCGATAAAAACCGTCGCGGCGATGACTATAATAGACAAAAGTCCGGCAGTGTAAAACGCTGTAGCGATTATTTCGTTTCGTTTGTTCGGTTCGCCCGTTTTTTGGTAACGGGCGACAAATTTGACGACGGCGTATCCGATTCCAAAATCAAAAATTCCAAGATAGCCTGAAAACGATCCGACCAGAATCCAGACGCCATACGATGCTTGCCCCAGCGTTCCGATTATATACGGCGTCAGGAAAAACGATATCAACGCCGAGGCTAAATAAACCGCCCAGTTGGACCCCAGATTTTTCGCGAATTGCCTTTTCATGGATGGGGGTAATATACTGTATAAGACAAAAAAATGGCATTAATTATTGTAATAGTGATTGACAAGTTCATCTTGTGCCCGTTTCTTGAACTATAAGTATTCTAACATCATTATATTTGGGGAATTATCTATGAATGAAGTAGTATACGAAGGTCTAGCGATTCATGAACAAAAGGTCGTTAAGGTCAAAGTCCTTGATGTAACCGAACCAGACCGTGATGGGAAAAGAATCAAAATAGAATTACTCAATCCTATTACAGGTGATACTCTTTTTTCAAGAATTTATAATGTTAGTGGATCTTACCTAGCGGAAAATAGAATGAGCGATGAAGATTTATACAGACTTCTTATTCAATTTAGAAATTATGTTCCAGATAGGATCACAACGAACACAAAAAATGCGTTTAGATATCCGGTATGGTCAAGAAGACTTAAAATTCATGAGACCGGGAAATTAATAGAGGTTTATTTCTTGAATCGGCCGGGCGATACACTAAACGCTGGAATTATAAGAAACTCGTCAGTTATAGAATTTTTTGAGATATTGGAAATATTTCAATATTTTTATGAATCCGGAGTACTCTCGCCAATTAATGATGAAGGGGATGAAGTCAAAGCCCAACAAGATTGGCACAAAAAACTATCTGAGACTTTGGAGCGATTAAAACCAATTGTTAATGAAGATAAAAATGGCGCTACTATAATCCCAAAACCAGCGGAGGCGGAGGCGTCAACATCTGATCCTGAAGTTATAATTGGCGAAACACCCGTAGAATATAAACTCTTTGAGACTGTCGGTGTAACAATTGGGCAAGATGTAGTTAAATTCATAAATTCACGCCAGACAAATATCAAAATTATATACAGTGGTAAAACGTCGATTATCTGGACCGATCAACCACCATATTCTGAAGGCAACATAGAAGTTTCTGATGAACGAATTAGTGACACAAAAGGCTTATCTATAATATTGGATAACACTCCAACTAGTCATCCCTGCCTGGTAAGAAATAAATTAGCCGTATTAAGCAATGGAGCGTTGCGTGGCACAATAGACGTTCAGGATTTACCATATTATACTTATTTTACGGCTTTGGCAATTCTTCAATATGAGAGTGAAATAAGATTCAATGTTATAACCAGGGTTTGGCCTCGCACGGGGCCGCATGGCTTTAAAATCTATATTTCTGATGCGGCTCTACCACCAAATTATATTGATGCATTAGGACCATGGATAGAAACTGATGAAAGATTGAAAGGCATAATCGAAGGGATTCGTGCAATTGCAAGAGCAGCAGCTTCAATCCATAATAGGGACAATTTAGATGATGCTGACACAGAACCAGCAGAAAACCAAACCCAAGAAACAACAACGGTAACTTCGGATGCCTCAATATCTAAAACAATAGGCACAGCAGTACATTTCGGAGTAGGTGAAAAAGAAATACCAGAAGATGCACTTGGATATAAAGAATATGCTAACGCCATTGGCGATTTAATTATTCATGAAAAAACCGAGACACCATTAACTATTTGCATCGGTGCTCCCTGGGGTATGGGCAAGACAACATTAATGGATTTCATAAAGGAAAGGATTAAAGGTCACGAACATATACTGCCCATAAATTTTAATGCGTGGAAGTATGCAAATTCTGAAGAAATTTGGGCGACTTTTTATTCCAAAATAATTGGCACAATTGAAGAGAGACTTGGGCGATTGAACAAGTTGTTATTTAACTGGAATGTACTTAAGCACTGTTTGCCTAAATCATGGCTAATTCGTATATTTCTATTATTAATTACGGTTGGCATAGTAATTTGGGGTTTACGAAATCTATATTGCGCTGTTATAGATTTACCAGAAATTCAAATCAATAATTTCTCTACCCATGCACCAATAATCGGAACCATAATTACACTTGCCGTTTTGGCTTGGGCTTCATTTTTATCGATTTCAAAACTCATTTTAGGAAAATTCAAAAAAGCTCCTTATCCCATACCTCCCAATAAACAAAATGATGTACTACTTTATTTTGAGAAAATATGCTCTTGGTTTGAGAAAAAAATTAATAAGCGGAAATCTAATAGGATTAAGAACAAAAAAAGTAATCTATTTATGAAGCCAATCCATGAGCGCTTTATTGTATTTATCGACGATTTAGATAGGTGTCGACCTGAACAAATATTGAATATCCTAGAGGCAATAAAACTCTTTTTGGACACACAAAATTTCATATTTATACTTGCAATGGATGCTCGTGTAGTAAGACATGCTGTTGGCACACACTATAAATTTATGGCTGAGACTATACCAGAACAAGAAATAATGAGATATGACTATCTTGAAAAAATAATTCAAATTCCTTTTTCTTTACCACAATTAAACCCCATAGAAATATTAAATCATAAAAACCAATTGCTGGCTGATTTGGTGGAGCATCCCCAGGAAGAGAAGCATGATGAAAGACCCAAACCCAAAAAAGATAATGAACCAACGATTAAAGCAAACAGAAGCATGCCAATTGAGATCCAAGGTGACCCCAATCAAGCTCTCTTCCCAATCAAACAGGATGATACCCTTGAAATGTCCCTATCAGAAGCCGAAGATAAAACAATTGAAGAAATTATTAATAATGGAATTACTCCAACCCCAAGACAAATGGTTCGTTTCAAGAATGTATATTTATTGGCTCGACATCTCTACCTTGAGAAATTTGCATCACACGAAACCCCACCCTGCGAATTCACAATCTGGATATTGCTTCTAGTCGTTTATCCATTTGAAATAAGACGAATTAAAAGTCAATGTGATGTGCACGGATGGAATACAAGCTGGTCGGAGATCACGAAACAAATTTTAGAATTCTGTAAAAGGGATAAAAAGGACATTGATAGGGAATTGCAGGATTACAATAAATTGGAAATAATTTTAAAGGATAAAATCCCCGAACCGATAGCTCTTGAGAAATTCCAACACATCACAGATTGTTTCAATCTCGTCCTAGATTGATTGTAGGCAATTCTCAAATTTCTCAAGTCAATCCCCTCCTTGACTTAAACAGGCATTTACGATAATTTACCGGCTGATTATAAACTTTAAAAGGATACCACTCATGTCAACTGTCAAAGATAAAATCGTTTTCATCACCGGGGCGTCGGCGGGAATTGGATATGCCACCGCCAAAATATTCGCCCGGGAAGGCGCTCGCCTCATCCTCTGCGCCCGCCGCGAAGAAAAGCTCAAGGACCATTCAATAGAACTGAAAGAAAAATACAATACCGACTGCCATTTTTTTGCCCTTGATGTGCGAAATCAAGTAGAAGTCGAGGATAAAATAAACTCACTTTCAAAACAGTGGCGCTATATTGATATTTTGGTCAACAATGCCGGACTGTCACGAGGTTTATCCAAATTGCATGAAGCCGAACTGCTCGACTGGGAAGAAATGATCGACACCAATATCAAGGGGCTTTTGTACGTCAGCCGGGCAATTATTCCCGGAATGGTCGAACGCAATTCGGGACATATCATTAATATTGGTTCGATTGCCGGACACGAAGTTTATCCCGGTGGCAATGTTTACTGCGCCACCAAGCACGCCGTTGACGCTATCACCAAGGGGATGCAGATCGATCTAGTAGACACACCGATTCGAGTCAGCACCGTCGATCCCGGTCTGGTCGAGACAGAATTCTCGACTGTCCGGTTCAGGGGCGATGCTGAACGGGCCAAAAAAGTCTATCAGGGAATTCAGGTTTTATCGGGTGAGGATGTCGCTGAGGCGGTTTTGTTTTGTGTCACCCGACCGGCTCATGTCAATATTCATCAACTTCGGATAATGGCGACGGCCCAGGCTTCAGCCACCATAGCCTACAGGAAGTAGACATATCATGAGGAAGGGGGAATTTAAATTATGAGTAAACGCAGATCATGGTTAGCCGGAATTTTATCTATTTTCGTTCCCGGACTTGGGCATTTATATGCCGGAAAACTTACCAGGGCTATTATCTGGTTTTTAACTTTTTTGATAATAATCAATTTAATTTTCCTCTTATTTATTAACGCAGATTGGGGTAAATATTCAGTGATTATCCCGATATGTATTTTTTTACTCACTTACTTGTGCGTAATAATAGATGCCATAATCTGTTCACAAAGATTTACAGTTGAATATCAACTTCAAGCTTTCAACCGGTGGTACATCTATATAATTGTCATCATTGTTTATCTGTTTGCCAATGACTATTTATTACCGGCCGGTCGAAATTATGAATCTTTGAAGATGCCATCCACATCAATGGAAAACTCGCTTTTCATAGGCGATTATTTTATTGTTGATACGACAGCATACAAAACAAATCCGCCGGAGCGGAATGAATTGGTTGATATTAAATATCCTATAGATCGCAAGACCAGATATATCAAACGCTGTATAGGACTCCCCGGTGATACAATTGAGATAATCGATAAGCAAGTATTTGTAAACGGAATGGCCTTTAATGAAATGACTTCAATTAAAAATATTGATGATCGCACAAATCCAAAGCGAGATAACTACGGACCTTACGAAGTACCTCCTAAAAATTATTTTGTTTTAGGCGACAATCGAGATAATTCAAGCGATTCAAGATATTGGGGAACTGTTCCAAGAGACCTAATAATCGGAACGCCGGTAAAAATATTTTGGAGTTCTGAACTTGGCCGTCTTGGTAAATTAATTAAGTGATTTTTTTGATTTATCTTTCCATAAACCGATCAATTAATTTCTTATTTATTGATTTCCGTGCGATGAAGACATATTATTGAAGATTAAGTTCTCTCTTAAAATTTCTCGGGGGTTACAATGATTAATGAAAACAATCCAACATCTCAGCCGGGATTAGCTCCGGTCACTTCACGGGAAAGAATTGCCGCCGTCGATATAATCCGAGGGATGGCGCTTCTGGGAATTTTAATTATCAATATAGATTTCTTCGCCCTGCCCAGTATTATAATTTTTAACCCGTCACTGGTCGGAGGATTTGAGGGGATCAATCTCATTACCTGGGAATTTGGCTATTTCTTTTTCTTTGAAAAAATGATGGCTGTTTTTTCGATGTTATTCGGCGGCGGTCTCATTTTGATGATGAACCGATCGGAGAAACACAATCTGCAATTTAAAAGTATTTATTATCGCCGTTTAATGTGGCTGCTTGTTATAAGCCTTATCCATGCTTATATCTTCTGGTATGGTGATATCCTCTTCCCCTATGCTATTTGTGGAATGATTATCTACATGTTTCGCCGAAAAACCCAAAGATTTTTAATTATCCTCGGAATCTGCATGTTGGTATTCGGATTGGTTATATATTCCGTAAGCGGTTTTGGAATAGGGTACGTGCGCGATCAGGCGATTCAGGCTCAAGCCGCTCTCGACGCCGGAAATGAAATCGGTTCCCATCAGCAGGGGATGCTGCAGGCCTGGGAACAAATGGGCGTCATGTTTGATCCCAGTCCCGAAGCCCTTACCAAAGAGATAGATGCCTATCGCGGCAGTTTTTCAGATGCCTTTTGGATTCGCTTTCCAATGTCACTCATGATGCAGACTCAAGCATTCATGTTTATGATGTTCTGGCGTATATTTGGAATTATGCTTATTGGTATGGGACTTATGAAATCGGGATTTCTCACCGGAGAAAAACCAATTAAGACTTATACAATCTGGATGATTGCCGGATATGTAATCGGACTTCCAATTGTCTATTATGGAATGACATCAGCCATCGCTCATAATTTTGATTTTATCCGGTTTATGATGTATGGAGCGCATTTTAATTATCTGGTCAGCATCCTCGTTGCCATAGCCCATGCCAGTTTGATAATTCTGCTTTATAAAAAGGGTCTATTAAAATGGTTGACGTCTCGATTGCGGGCCGTCGGGCAAATGGCCTTGACTAACTACCTCGTGCACACTCTCGTTTTTACCACAATCTTCTATGGCTACGGCTTTGCATTATTCGGCGGCGTTGAACGCTTCTACCTGCTTCTGATGGCTTTGGCAATGTGGATAATCCAGTTAATATACAGTCCGCTTTGGTTAAAACATTTCCGATTCGGTCCTGCTGAATGGCTGTGGCGGTCGCTGACCCATTGGAAGAGGCAGCCAATGCGGATGTAAAGAAATTTGTAAAATGAAAATATCAAGTAAACTTCAAGACGCTTATGGTCAGGAAGTATCTGATTATTTTAGAAGCAACAAATATACTTAGAGAATTTTATAATGGGCCGCGCCCGCTCGGTTGTAAAACCTGTGCCCAAAAAGCCGGCTCAAATGATCCGAAGATCACATTGACCGCGCATCCCCCTCTTTGGGGCTACGATAAGCGTCGGTACTGTCGCTTTCTGGTAATTACTAACCTAATTTGGCCTTCCCTGGCGAATAGTTTTACCAGTTTAGCCGGAGCGGGCATTGCCCAATAAATAAGATGTTTTCCTTGTAGGCGATCCCCCGGCGAATACTAATAATACATCCCAGTCCCAATTATGTTCAATATATTTTAACTCAAACCGAAATTAACCAGATTTATCACTAAAAATAAATATTTCGCCGATTTAAAAATTGTTATTAATACTCAGCATCTTCAAAAAAAACTTTACTTCAAATGCCATTTTGGATAGATTGTGAGGCTAAAATAAAAAGGCCAGCATTATGAAATTTGATCAACTAAAAGACAACTTCTCTTGGACGGCAATCGAGGACGAAGTTCTTAAGTTTTGGAAAGATAACGACATCTTCTCCCGGTCAATGGAACAAAACAAAGAGAATGAGCCTTATATATTCTTTGAAGGCCCGCCGACCGCAAATGGAAAACCCGGAATCCACCATGTAATTAGCCGGACTATTAAAGACCTCGTTTGTCGTTACAAGACCATGGAAGGTTTTCGCGTTGATCGAAAGGCTGGCTGGGATACGCACGGATTGCCGGTTGAAGTGGAAGTCGAAAAGAAACTTAACCTGAAGACTAAGCAGGATGTTAAACAATACGGTATCGCGGAATTCAACAAGCGCTGCAAAGAATCGGTTTTCACCTATAAAAAGGACTGGGATGAACTCACCCGCCGCCTCGGTTACTGGCTGGATCTCGATAAGGCTTACATCACTCTTGAAAATTACTATATCGAATCGGTTTGGTATATTCTGGCCAATTTTTTCAATCGCAATTTAATTTATAAGGGCCATAAAACCGTTCCTTTTTGCCCGCGCTGCGAAACGGTATTGTCCTCGCATGAGGTAGGCCAGGATTATAGGGACGTTAGCGATCCTTCGGTATTCGTCCGCATGAAAGCCGTAGGCGAAGATTATTCATTTCTCGTCTGGACAACAACCCCGTGGACTCTGCCGTCCAATGCCGCTATCTGCTTCCATCCTGACCACATTTATGTTCGAGTTAAATACAAGGATGAGCAGTTGGTTCTGGCCGAAGCCTTAGCTGATAAAATCCTCGGAGAGGATTTTGAGGTATTGGAAACGAAAAAAGGTTCAGAGTATATAAATGCAAAATACCAGCCGTTGTTCGACACTTTTGCTGACCAAGCCAATAAAGCCTTTTATGCTATCACTGCTGAATTCGTTACAATGGAAGACGGCACGGGGATTGTTCATATCGCTCCCGGATTTGGGGCTGACGACTATGAGATTGGCAAAAAAATTGGGCTTCCGATCTTACAGGCGATTTACGAAAATGGTTATTTCAAGGAAGATACCGGATGGCTAGCTGAAAAATTTATCAAAGACGCCGACCCTGAAATTATCGCTGATCTCGATAAGCGGGGACTTCTATTCCGGGCTGAAAAATATACTCACAGTTATCCGTTTTGCTGGCGATGCCACTCGCCTTTGATTTATATCGCCCGCGAATCATGGTATATCCGGACGACTCAGTTTAAAGACAAATTATTGGAATACAATCGACAAATTAACTGGTATCCGCCCGAAATCGGTTCCGGCCGTTTTGGAGAATGGCTGGAAAACAATATTGATTGGGCCATATCACGCGAGCGGTTTTGGGGAACGCCTCTCCCAATCTGGATATGCGACAAATGCGGTGAAAAACGGGCCATCGGTTCGATTGAACAATTAAAGAAAGAGGGGATCGGCGTTCCTGATGATATTGATTTGCACAAACCATTCATTGATGAAATCAAACTGACCTGCTCCGCCTGCTCCGGTGAGATGACGAGAGTTTCTGAGGTTATTGACGTCTGGTTTGATTCCGGAGCGATGCCATTCGCACAATGGCATTATCCTTTTGAGAACAAGGAACGTTTCGACAAAGAACTTTTCCCGGCGGCATTCATTTCCGAAGCTGTCGATCAAACCCGGGGATGGTTTTATTCCCTTCTGGCCATATCGACCATTTTTTACGATAAACCCTGCTTCGAAAACTGCCTGGTGATGGAATTCGTTGTTGACCAGGAAGGCAAAAAAATGTCGAAGCATATCGGCAACTATATTGAACCTTCTGAAATGTTCAATTTATACGGCGCCGACGCTGTCCGCTGGTACATGATTTCGACATCGCATCCCTGGATCGCCCTCAAGTTCGATCCCGATGGAGTGAAAATAACGCAGCGGAAATTTTTTGATACCCTGAAAAACAGTTATGCCTTTTGGGCCCTGTATGCCAATATCGATGATATCGCGGGAAAGGCTGATAAAGAAGGATTACCGATCGGCGATTATCTGCGAAAAAACATTGGAGAACAGACACCGATAGACAAATGGGTTTGGTCCAGATACAATTCGGTCGTACAATCGGTCACCAAATCTCTTGATGAGTATAACCTCACCCGGGCCACGAGAATGATTCAGAATTTTGTTATAGATGACCTGTCCAACTGGTATATTCGCCTCAATCGCTCGCGTTTCTATAGTTCCGGCGACGATCCCGATAAAATGCTGGTTTATTCCCTTCTCTATGATATCCTCGTTGGGATATGCGGATTGATGGCGCCGATTGCTCCTTTTTTCTGCGAATTTATTTATGGGCAGCTTATAGGAGAAACCCGGCATAATAAAGGCGAATCGATTCATCTTACATCGTATCCCATATTTGATGCGCAAGCTATTGATACCAATCTGGAAAAAGAAATGGCTTACGTACAAAAGGTCGTTTCTTTAGCCCTTTCTGCTCGTAAGCGGAAAAACCTCAAAGTCCGGCAGCCGTTATCGAGGATAATCATAAATGACCAGAATGGATTCAAGCCATCCGATAGTATAAATGAGATTATTCTACGTGAACTTAATATCAAGGCGATTGAATATTCGGATAATCCTGCCGATTATGTTTCATACTCGGCCAAACCGGTCTTTTCCAGGCTGGGACCTAAATTCGGAAAGGCCGTCAAGAAAGCCGCAGAAAAGATTGCTAATCTGCCATCCGATGACATTAAGGAATTCGCGAATACCAAAAATCTGAAGCTGGAATTTGATGGCCGCGGGGTGGAATTGACATCTGAAGAAGTTGAGATTATTCGAGATGAACATGAAGGTTTTGCCGTGGAAACAGACGGGCCATATACGGTTGTGCTGGACACCAGCCTGAACGAAGAACTCCGGCAGGAAGGCTTCGCGCGCGAACTGGTCAACAAGATTCAAAATAAGCGAAAATCTTCAGGCTTTGAGGTCACCGACCGAATTCGGATAAAATTGTTTGCCGATGAACCGGTGGCGGAGGCTATAAAGAATTTTGGCGATTATATTAGCACCGAAACTCTGGCCGAACCGTTTACCGCGGCCCCAATTGAGGACAACGACGAAGCCAGTACAAAATTAGCGGCGGGCGCAATTGAAGAGTTGATAATCAACGGTGAAATTACGTATATTGCAATAGAACGTATTTAAAACCCGGGGGTGCGCTTTGAAAAAAGCGGACATGAAAAAATACGAAAAGCTCATTCTGGCCAAGCGAGAGACTCTCAGGGATGACATAAAGGAGCTCCGCAAAGAGTCGACAGCGACGATCAAGGAATCGACTGGTGATTTGTCGTCCTATTCGTATCACATGGCCGATTTGGGCACAGATGCGCAAGAGCGGGAAAAAAAGTTTCTACTGGCCTCCAAATCAGGCCGGCTGATTTATCATCTTGACGAAGCTTTGCGCCGCATTGAAAACGGAACCTTTGGCAAGTGCCTCGAATGCGGCAAAAACATTGCCAAGCCTCGATTGGATGCCGTCCCGCACGCGCGTTTCTGTATTGCCTGTAAGGAAGCGGAAGAGAAAAAGAAAGCCCGACATCAGTGATCGACAAAACCTCTTCCCGACTTATACTCCTTTTTATCGCGGTCATAGTTTTAGACCAGGCAACCAAGTATCTTGCATTATCTTCACTGTCTCTGGGTCAACCGATTCCGGTTCTGGGAGATTATCTTCGCTGGACATTGGCCTATAATCCGGGCGGGGCGTTTGGCATGCGACTGGGCGGTCCCAATTATTATCTTATCACGTCTTTGATTGTCTTTGCCATCCTGATTTTTTATGTTTTTAAAAATCGCAATGCGAGTTTCATCTCGATTCCCCTGGCGATTGTCTCAGGAGGCGCCGCTGGAAATATCATCGACCGTTTTCGGTACGGCGAGGTTGTTGATTTTATAGACTGCGAATTTCCCGACATTTCCATCGGGTCGTATCATCTTGACCGCTGGCCGATATTTAATATTGCTGATATGGCCGTCTCGTGCGGCATAATCATCACCATAATTCTCATGATGTACCATTCGAGAAAAACGCCGGCAAAACCGGAAGATGACCGTCCGTCCAATCCTGAAATCACGTAGAAAAATCCCCGTCAAATGCGTGGGATACTTCCCAAATGGGTTTGTTTTCTCAGATTAACGTTTTGGGTCATATCAAATCGGTGTTGATTACGAACACACCCCGCCCCTGAGCGGACGGGTACATAGGTAACAGATTGATCCGGGCAGATAGGTAACACTTTTTGTTAAATAAATCAATCATAGTCTTTTTTTGTTCTCTTTTTTGTATTCGGTGGTCTGATAATGCTGCA
>JBDREQ010000073.1:0-297949 GCA_043819555.1 Candidatus Zixiibacteriota bacterium
AATGTCACGATATCGGCAGAGTTGATCACGCCGATCGCGATGGAGAAAGAACTTCGGTTCGCGATACGTGAAGGCGGCCGCACGATTGGCGCCGGCGTTATCGCCGAAGTAATTGAATAAAAACTGGTGAATGATTTTATGGATCCGCAGAAAATTAGAATTAGATTAAAAGCTTATGATCATTTTTCGCTTGATCGCTCGACGAAAGAGATCGTTCGGACTGCATTAAGGACCGGGGCTCGAATTGCCGGACCGGTGCCGTTACCGACCAAGAAAACCGTTTATACGGTATTAAGATCCCCCCACGTCGATAAGAAATCTAGGGAACAGTTTGAAACCAGAATTCACAAGCGATTAATTGATATTTATGACTCCACGCCGCAGACGGTTGACGCTTTGATGAAGCTCGATTTGCCTGCTGGTGTTGACGTTGAAATTAAAACCTGATGGCTGAAGAATGCATACATTACTTGGCAAAAAAATAGGAATGACCCGTCTTTTTATGGAAGACGGAACGGCAGTTCCAGTGACGGTGGTCGAAGCCGGGCCATGTTCGGTGGTGGCTATCATGACCAAAGAAAAGAATGGTTACAATGCTTTTCAGATTGGTTTTGGAACGGGCCGAAAAGACCTTTTCAATAAACCTCGAACGGGACAATTCAAAACGGCTGGAATCGATCCTACCCGGTATTTGCGTGAAGTCCGGGTTCCCGAATTGGGTGAAACCAAAGTCGGTGACTCATTCAAGGTTGATGATATCTTCCATGAAGGAGAAAAGGTAGATATTACAGGCACATCCCGCGGAATGGGATTTGCGGGTGTTATGAAACGCCATCATTTTAGCGGGAGCCAGAAAACTCACGGCCAGTCGGATCGGATGCGCGCCCCGGGTTCAATCGGGCAGTCATCTTATCCTTCACGGGTGCTCAAGGGTATCCGCATGGCCGGCCGTATGGGCGGCGAAACTGTCACCGTAGCCGCGCTTAGAGTGGTAAAAGTGATACCCGAAGAGAACTTAATTTTAATTAAAGGTGGCATTCCGGGCAAGGCGAACAGCCTGCTCAAGATTAGAAAATCGACTCGGAAGTAAGGTAACATATGCCGGTAACGATATTTAAAGCAGACGGAAGCAAAGGGTCCACCATAGAATTGCCCGAAGCAGTATTCGGTATTGAGCCGAATGAAACGGTTGTGCATAATTATATTGTAAATTATCTGGCCAATCAAAGGCAAGGCAATGCATCTACCCGTGTAAGAGGCGAAATTCGCGGTGGCGGGGCCAAACCATGGCGACAGAAAGGCACCGGTCGAGCTCGATCCGGAACCATCCGTTCTCCCCTATGGAGAGGGGGCGGTATTGTCTTTGGTCCGCACCCAAGATGCTATTATAACAGGATGCCTAAAAAGCAAAAACGATTGGCCCTGAAATCAGTTTTTTCTGATAAGGCCAAAACCGAAAACATCAGGGTTCTTGATAAACTTGATTTTCCGGATAAAAAAACTAAAAACCTTAAAACGCTCCTTGGGAATCTGGAATTAGTCGGCAAAAAAGTCCTCGTCCTTGATGAAGGCATGAATCCAAATCCTTATTGGGCTGCCCGTAATTTAACGGGGGTTAAGGTCGTCAGAGCGCGTTTGGCAAATGCTTATGATGTTTTGCACGCGGATGTTTTATTAATCACCCAATCCGGATTAAAGGAAATTGCGGAGGTGTTTGCCTGATGGAAGCTCGGAGAATAATAAGGCAATATTTGGCCACTGAGAAATCGGTCATTGCCAAAGAGGCTTATGGCAAATATGCCTTTATAGTGGAATTAAGGGCAAACAAGAATCAAATAAAACATGCAATTGAGGATCTGTTTAAGGTTGAAGTTGAATCGATTCGCACAATGGTATTGCCCGGTAAAATCAAGAGAATGGGACGTTATGAAGGCAAGACTTCCAAATGGAAAAAAGCTGTAGTTAAATTGAAAGGCGACGCCCAAATCGCGGAGCTTGAAAATCTCTAAAGCAGATGTTGGATAGATTATGGGTATAAAAAAATACAGACCGATCACGCCGTCATTAAGGTTCAGGACAACTCCGACGTTTGAAGAAATTACGTCAATCATTCCTGAGAAATCATTGATTCAAATCTTAAAGAAAACCGGCGGCCGGAATAATAAAGGTCGAATTACCGCTTACCAGCGAGGCGGCGGCCATAAACAATTCTACCGGATTATTGATTTCAAGCGGAACAAACATGATATTCCGGCGCGTGTGGCATCCATTGAGTACGATCCCAATCGTTCTTCCCGCATTGCGCTCCTTCATTATGCTGATGGAGAAAAGCGATATGTTCTGGCACCGGATGGATTGAATGTTGATGACATGATTATGTCGGGTGAAAAAGCTGACATCAAGATTGGTAACGCCACACAACTGGCCAGAATACCTCTGGGAACGATGATTCATAACGTGGAAATGCGGCCCGGGAAAGGCGGACAAATCGGCCGCGGCGCCGGAACGATGGTCCAATTAATGGCAAAAGAGGGCAAGTACGCTCATTTAAAAATGCCTTCTGGCGAAGTTCGATTGGTCCCGATTATCTGTCTGGCAACTATTGGGCAGGTCGGTAATATCGATCACGAAAATGTCGTCTGGGGCAAAGCCGGCGCTCGTCGTTGGCGCGGGTTGCGTCCCAATGTTCGCGGCGTGGCGATGAACCCTGTTGACCACCCCATGGGTGGAGGCGAAGGACGCAGCTCGGGTGGCCGCCATCCTTGTACGCCCTGGGGAAAACCGACTAAAGGTAAGAAAACCAGACATAAAAAAAATTCGGACGCTTTAATTGTTAAGCGACGCAAGTAAAGTAAAGACACGGAGGATAAATGGCCCGGTCACTTAAAAAAGGCCCTTATATTGACCCAAAATTGTTCAGTAAGGTTGAAGTTCTGAATGAAACCGGGGAGAAAAGAGTAATAAAAACCTGGTCTCGCCGATCAACCATATCGCCGGAATTTGTCGGCCATACTTTAGCCGTACATACCGGCAATAAGTTTATCCCGATTTATATTACCGAAAATATGGTGGGTCACAAACTTGGTGAATTCGCTCCGACGCGTACTTTTCGCGGGCATGGTGGAAAACTGGCCGAACGTGCTTCGGCGGTCAAACGAGTATAACGGGATTTGATACAATGCAGGCAAAAGCAAGATTAAGATATTTAATGATGTCGCCGCGTAAGATTCGCCGCGTTGTCGAATTGGTTAAGGGTAAATCGGTAGAGGACGCGATTACAATTCTCAAATTTACCAATAAGGCGGCGGCCGGACCGTTGTCCAAAACAATTCAATCAGCGACTGCAAACGCATTGGCAATCGAAGGTACGTCACGGCTAAAAGCCGAGGATTTATCAATTGCGCGAATAAATGTCGACGAAGGGCCTCGGGCCAAGAGAATTCGCTTCCGTGCCATGGGACGAGTTTTTCGTTATAAAAAACGATTCGCGCATATTACCGTGGTTGTCGAGGGTGAGGCGGTCGAAGAAGCGAAGACGAAAAGAACCATTGGCAGGAAAAAAGCCGAAGACGAGATGAAATCGGCCGCAAAGGTAACAACCGGGAAGGCGGCCAAAAAGAAAACAGCCGCAAAAAAGGCGACCGCAAAGAAAGCGACGGCCAAAAAATCGGACGGAACGAAAAAGTCGACGACAAAGAAAACAGCCGCAAAAGATAAAACGAAGACAACGGCTAAGCCTAAAAAGAAAACGGCCGCCAAAAAGCCGGCTAAGAAGAAGGAAAAAGAATAAACCGAAAGGTTTATGGAGGATAAATTTTGGGTCAAAAAACAAATCCCATAGGTTTCAGACTCGGAGTAACAAAGTCCTGGAATTCAAAATGGTTTTCCGTGAAATCTGTTGCTGATCTTATTCAAGAGGACCTGCTGATAAAAAAATATATTTCTACTCGCCTCGATAATGCCGGGCTGGCTAAAGTTGAAATAATTCGAGCCCCAAAGAAGGTGACCGTTGACATCCACACCGCCCGCCCGGGCATTGTAATTGGACGCCGGGGGGCCGAAGTTGACAAATTAAGAGAAGAATTGCAGCTCCTGGCCAATCAAGATATAACTCTCAATATTATCGAGGTCAAAAAGCCTGAATTGTCAGCCCAGCTCGTAGCCGATTCAATCGCCAAACAATTGGAAGGGCGCGTTTCTTTCCGTCGGGCAATGAAAAGATCTCTTTCAGCTACGATGAAAATGGGCGCCGATGGCATTAAAATTATCTGCAACGGCCGTCTAAATGGGGCTGAAATCGCTCGCTCGGAAAAGTACATGGAAGGACGAGTACCGCTTCATACCCTGCGTGCTGATATAGATTACGCAATCGCCACCGCACATACAACCTATGGGTGTATCGGCGTCAAAATATGGATTTGTAAAGGCACTATTCTGGATCGAGGTGACTTTACTCCTGAGGGACGCGAAGATAAAATGTTTGGTGATGGAACTGAAGCCGCTCGCGGCGCTCATAGAGGAGAAAAAAGACATAAACGCAAACCTGCCGGACGAGTTCGCAGGGATAATATCTCCGACAAATCTAAAAAGAGAGGGGGCGGGAAGCCTCGCAGGCAGAGAAAACCGGGCGGCAAGCCTCCTGCTAATAAAACGATGAAAGAAGACGGAGACAAATAGTCATGTTAATGCCGAAACGGACCAAGTATAGAAAAACCCAACGAGGTCGCCGGCGTGGAAACGCTTATAGAGGCTCAAATATTGATTTTGGGCAATTTGCGCTGAAAGCAGTGGAAGCCTGCTGGTTAACCAATCGTCAAATCGAAGCGGCTCGTGTAGCTTTGACCAGACATATTAAGCGTGGCGGAAAAATCTGGATTCGCGTTTTTCCCGATAAGCCGGTCACTCAAAAACCGGCCGAAACCAGAATGGGTAAGGGTAAAGGCGCTCCCGAATATTGGGTCGCGGTCGTGAAGCCCGGTCGAATCCTTTTTGAAATAGAAGGCGTTGATATAAAACTTGCCCGAGCGGCGTTGGATCTGGCTTCCCACAAACTGCCGATAAAAACCAAATTTGTCACTCGTACTGAATTGGAAGGTATTTAACAATGCGCATGGAAACTCTCAGGGATCTGACAAAAGATGAACTGCTTCAAAAACGTGATGAAATGAAGCAAGAGTTATTTAATCTAAAATTGCGTCGCGGCATCAGCCAGCTTGATAATCCGCTGAAGCTGCGTACCCTTCGCCGTGATATTGCCAAAATAGAAACAGTTATTAGCGAAGACAAAAAAAATATAAGAAAAATCGTCGATCAGGCGGGATCAATTCTCGAACAGGCCGATGAGACAAAAGAAATAATCAGTGAATAATACAGGAGTCGCACCAGAGATGGCTGAAAGAAACCGGAGAAAAACCCGAATCGGTACCGTAATCTCCAATAAAGCAAACCAAACCCTGGTTGTCGAAGTCAATCGTACTTTAAGACATCCATTATATGAGCGCATTATCCGGACAAAATCGAAATTGTACGCTCATGATGCCAGGGGCGAGGCCGGAATTGGAGATGTAATTCGGGTAATGGAATGTCGGCCGCTATCAAAAACTAAACGCTGGCGCCTTGTGGAAATTATGGAGAAGGCCAAGTAAAGTCTAACGCGGTCTGGGAGATGCGAAGATGATTCAGGAATATACTCGACTGGTGGTAGCTGATAATTCCGGGGCAAAGCGTGTTATGTGCTTTAAGGTCCTTGGAGGCTCCAAAAAACGTTATGCTCGAGTCGGAGATATAATAGTTTGCACCGTAAAAGACGCCATACCAGGCGGCACGGTCAAGAAATCTGAGGTTTGTAAAGCGGTTGTCGTCAGAACAACCAAGGAAATTCGCCGTAAGGATGGTTCATTAATTCGGTTTTCCGATAATGCGGCCGTGATTATTAATGATCAGAATGAACCGCGCGGAACTCGTATTTTTGGACCGGTAGCCCGAGAGCTTCGTGAAAAGCAGTTTATGAAAATAATCTCTTTGGCTCCGGAAGTTATTTAAGGAATACCTGATATGAATATTAAAAAAGGCGATACGGTTTACGTGATAAGCGGTAATTCTAAAGGTAAAACCGCCAAGGTCTTGCATGTGTTTCCTGAAAGCAACCGCCTTATTGCTGAAGGCGTTCACATGATGAAGCGTCATACGCGTCCGACTCAAAGGAATCAAAAGGGCGGTATTATTTCAAAAGAAGGCACTATAAATCGCTCTAATGTAAAACTTTATTGCGGATCTTGCAACAGCCCGACGCGGGTAGCTTACAAGCTAATCGATTCCAAGGGCGAAGGTAAGTCAAAAGCCAAAACGCGCTGTTGCAAATTATGCGGCGCTGAGTTATAAGGGAGTTGCTTAAGAAATGGCACGGCTTAAAAAGAAATATCTTGATGAAATAGTCCCCAAATTAATGAAGGACAATAAATATCCCTCCGTTATGGCAGTACCCAAAATCGAAAAGATCACGGTCAATATCGGTGTCGGCGAAGCGATTACAAATGCCAAAACTCTGGATGCCGCCGTTGAAGATTTAAGAGTCATTACCGGCCAGCAGCCGGTCATTACTCGGGCAAGCAAATCTATATCCAATTTCAAGCTCCGCCAGGGAATGTCTGTCGGGTGTCGGGTTACACTACGACGCGAAAAAATGTATGAATTCCTGGATCGGCTGATGAATTCGGCAATGGCTCGTATCAGAGATTTTCGCGGAATTTCTACGAAATCCTGCGACGGCCGTGGGAATTTTAATATCGGGATCAAAGAACAATTGATTTTTCCCGAGATCGATTATGATAAAATTGACAAAGTCCGCGGTTTGTCAATTGCCATCACAACAACTGCGGAAACCGACGCGGAATGTATTCAGTTGCTTAGAGAATTTGGTATGCCATTCCGGAAAGAGGAGTAATCGTGGCCAAGAAGTGCTTGATTGAAAAACAAAAACGTAAACCTAAATTTAAGGTTCGAGGCTACAGTCGATGCCGCCGTTGCGGACGACCGAGGGCTTTCATGCGCCAATTCGGTTTATGCCGAATTTGCTTTCGTGAACTTGCTTTATTTGGTGAATTGCCTGGAGTCAGGAAAGCCAGTTGGTAAAATTTGCCGATTTACGGCAGAATAGTATTAGGAGTATTTGGTTATGTCAATGACCGACCCGATTGCGGATATGCTGACTAGAATTAGAAATGCTTGTAAGGCTAAAAAAGTAGCGGTTGATGTTCCTGCCTCTAAGTTGAAAAAGGAAATCGCCCGCATTTTAAAAGAAAATAACTACATCAAAGATTATATTGAACTGCCCAGTCGAAATAAACAAGGTCTCATTCGCGTATATCTTAAATATAGCCGCGAGGATAAACCGATTATTAAAGGTTTGCGTCGAATCTCACGCCCCGGATTAAGAAAATATGTTGACGCTACTGATTCATTTCAATATGGCTACGGCCGGCAGGGAATGATGATTATCTCAACCTCTTCGGGAGTTATGACCAGTTCGGAAGCGGCAACTAAGAAAGTGGGCGGCGAAGCTGTCTGCGCCATTTGGTAAGGAGAAGACGTTATGTCACGCGTCGGAAAAAAACCGGTTGAAATCCCCAAAGGGGTAAAAGTTACATTATCCGGTTCTCAAATGACGGTCGAAGGACCGAAGGGAACTTTGATTAAAAAATTTCATCCGGATATGACTATAAATATTGGCGAGGAAACAATTGAAGTCCTCCGATCTTCGGACAAAAATTTTCATCGCAGCCTTCACGGTCTTACCCGCGCTTTGATTCAAAATATGATAACCGGGGTAACACAAGGTTATACAATACGACTGGAAGTTATTGGAGTGCAATATCGGGCGGAGATGAAAGGTAATCACTTGTTTTTCCCTCCAAAGGCAATTGGCTATTCTCACGCTGTTTTGGTGAAGGCGCCGGAGGGTATTGTTTTGGAATTCGATCCCAAGCCTAAAATTATTACTGTCTCCGGTATTGATAAAGAACTTGTCGGATTAACAGCCGATCGGATTCGCGCCATACGTAAGCCGGAACCATATAAAGGTAAGGGTATTAAATACGTCGGCGAGCATATTCGTCGTAAAGTTGGCAAGACTGCCGCATAATAATGGAGTTGTTGTAACGATGATCTCAAATACTAAGAAAAAAGCTGCCAGAGCGCTGAAACGACGTCGCCGGGTTCGGGGAAAGATCAATGGCACTTCCCAAATTCCTCGTCTTACGGTCTCAAAGTCTCTTAATAATATGTATATGCAAATAGTAGATGATCATAAATGCATCACCCTTTTTGGGCTGGCTACTAATTCAAAAGAATTCGCCGGAAAGTTGGATAAAAGCGATTCGAAGGTTGACAAAGCAAAAAAACTCGGTCAGGCATTTGCCGAGTTGGCTATCGAAAAGGGAATTGAAAAGGTCGTTTTCGATCGCAATCAGTTTCGGTATCATGGGCGTGTAAAAGCTGCGGCTGAGGGCGCTCGCGAAAAAGGTTTGAAATTTTAATTTGAAGAATAAATGAGGTGAATGTTGACCCGATTTGAAGTTGATAGTCTTGAATTTCAGGAAAAAGTAATTCACATTAACCGAGTCGCCAAGGTTGTCAAGGGTGGACGACGTTTTTCATTCACGGCTCTGGTTGCTGTGGGTGACGGCAATGGCAAAGTAGGAATCGGACTCGGCAAAGCCAAAGAAGTTGCTGGGGCAATTCATAAGGGCACCGAGGCGGCCAGGCGCGCTATGGTTAATGTGTCGATCTCCGGTGGCACCATCCCGCATCGCATAATCGGTGAATTCGGGGCTGCCCGGGTAATTCTCAAACCGGCTTCGGCCGGTACCGGTGTAATCGCTGGCGGCGGAGTTCGTGCGGTTTTAGAAGCGGCCGGCGTCCAGGATATTCTGACTAAAGCCCTCGGTTCGCGCAATCCGCACAATGTCGTAAAAGCCACAATGAACGGGCTTCAGAATTTGCGCACCGGCGAAGAAGAAAAAGAATACAGAGAAAAGGGTTAAAAGGTTCTGTTATGGCAAAGATAAAAATCACACAGATTCGTTCCGTAATAGGACGGAAACCGCAACACAAACGCACTATCGAAGCATTGGGATTGGGCAGAATCAGGAAATCAGTTATTCACGAAGATACTCCCCAAATCAAAGGTATGGTAAAAAGCGTGGCGTTTCTTGTTAACGTTGAGAATGTGAAGTAGCCTCTCGGCGCAAAAGTTAGGGTATAAAATGGAACTTTCAAATTTAAAACCAGCTTCCGGATCAAGAAAGAAAAGAAAACGTGTGGGACGGGGACCCGGATCCGGTATGGGTAAAACCTCTACGCGAGGACATAAAGGGCAGAAAGCCCGCAGCGGCGGCTCGGTTCAGCCATGGATGCATGGCGGTCAAATGCCACTGCACCTGCGCCTCCCCAAGCGGGGTTTTACAAATATCTTTAAGCAGGAATTTCAGATTATAAACCTCTTTTCACTAAAAGGCCTGCCGGTCGAAGAACCGATTACTGCGGATGTTTTGAAAAAGCACGGCAAAATTAAATCGCTGAATATACCGGTGAAGATTCTCGGCCAGGGTGAAATTGAAGCGGCAATGACAATCGTTGTCGATGCCTGCAGTGAAACCGCCCGAAACAAAATCGAGGCGGCCGGAGGAAAGGTTGAGGTAGCTCAGTGATAGGAACGTTTCAATCGATTTTCAAAATTGAAGAACTGAGAAGAAGGATTTTCTATACTTTAGGCCTTCTGATTGTTTATCGCATTGGCGGCCATATTCCGACACCGGGTATTGATGCCGGGGTTCTCCAGAGCTTTTTTGCCGGCGCGCAGGGAACTCTGGTAGGAATGTTTGATATGTTTGCCGGCGGGGCGTTTCAGAAGGCAACTATCTTTGCCCTGGGTATTATGCCGTACATCTCGGCTTCGATTATTATGCAGTTATTGGGCGCGGTAATTCCTTTTATCCAAAAATTGCAAAAGGAGGGCGAGGAAGGGCGTCGCAAAATTACCCAGTACACCCGTTATGGAACCGTCGTCATCGCTGCCTTGCAGGCTTTCGGTACGGCGACATATCTGCAATCGATCGTCTCGTCGGACGGTCGCGCCGCCGTAGTTATGGATAGTTGGCAATTTGTTCCCCTGACGGTTTTGACTTTTACATGCGGGACCATTTTTATAATGTGGCTCGGTGAACAGATTACCCAGCGTGGTATCGGAAACGGTATCTCGCTTATAATCTTTGCTGGTATTATCGCCCGCTTCCCGCAAGCTGTGGTTGAGGAAGGACAGGCGGTTTTAAATGGTACGCGCTCGATCTTTGTCGAAGTTTTGATGATAGCGATGATGCTGGTCGTTATTGCAGCGGTAATTGTTGTTACGAGAGGCCAGCGGCGCATTCCCGTACAGTATCCCAAAAAAGTTGTCGGACGAAAAGTGTACGGCGGCCAAACGACGCACCTCCCGCTTTCGGTAAACTCAGCCGGTATTATCCCAATTATTTTTGCCCAATCGATTATGTTTGCCCCGGCGACGGTGGCGCAAATGTTCCCAAATGTGGAATGGATAAATAATATAATCGGTTATTGGCTGGCGCCGGGAACGCTGTTTTATTCGATATTATACGGTTTGATAATTGTATTTTTCGCGTATTTTTATACTGCTCTGACATTCAATCCGATTGATCTGGCTGATAATATGCGCAAAAACGGCGGATTTATTCCCGGGATTCGACCGGGGAAACGAACGGCTGAATATATCGAAAAGATTTTGACTCGCATCACATTACCGGGTGCGGTATTCTTTGCCATGATCGCTATTTTGCCCTGGGTGTTAGTGGCTCAGTTGAATGTAAACTATTTCTTTGGCGGGACTGGGCTCTTGATTATCGTCGGTGTAGCCCTTGATACATTGCAGCAAATCGAATCGCATTTGCTGATGAGACATTATGACGGCTTTATGAAAAAAGGCCGTATTCGTGGGAGATCTTATTAATGAACTTGATTTTTCTGGGAGCTCCCGGGTCGGGGAAGGGAACGCAAGCGGTTCGTTTGGCCAAAAAAATCTCGGTCTTACATTTATCTACCGGTGATCTGCTTCGGGCTGCAGTAAAAAATGGCACCGAATTGGGTAAGAAGGCCGAAGGATACATGAAAGCCGGCGAACTGGTACCGGATGACATAATTATAGGTTTGATTGAAGAAAAACAAAATAACGCGGAATTAAAAAACGGATTTATTCTTGATGGATTCCCCCGAACAATTCCTCAGGCGGAAGCTTTGAGCATGATGTTTGAACGCGCGGGCGCCAAAATTGACCATGCCGTATTGCTTGACGTCGATGATGAAGAAATAATTAAGCGCCTCTCCGGAAGAATGTATTGTAACGATTGCCAGTCCGGTTACAATTATCCGGCCAATATGCCAAAGGAAGAGGGCGTTTGTGATAAATGCGGCGGCAAATTGGTCCGCCGTCCTGATGATGAACCCGAGGTTGTGAAAAACCGACTTGATGTTTATAAAAAACAAACCCAGCCGATTGAGGATTATTACAGGGGCAAATCATTGTTATTGCCGATTCCCGGAATCGGTACCCCTGATGATATCTTTAATCGTATTGTTAAGGGTTTGGGCGTTTAAATGAACAATGTACGAATTGAAGTCAAAAAGAGAAATTGAACTGATGCGCAAAGCTGGCCGAATAGTCGCTGAAGTACACGAGCTGATGGAGAGAAATATCGCCCCAGGCGTTACCACCGCAAGGCTTGACGCTATCGCCGAAGACCATATCCGATCGCGCGGGGCCAAACCCGCTTTCAAGGGATACCGAGTGGGTAATAATACTTATCCGGCTTCAATTTGTTCTTCAATCGATGAAGTCGTTGTTCATGGCATTCCTTCGAATCGGAAACTGGCTGAAGGCGAGATTATTTCAATCGACGTCGGTACTTATATTGACGGTTATTATGGCGACGGAGCCAGAACTTATGCCGTTGGCGAAGTTGATGAAACCAAAATGAAATTGATACAAGTAACCAAAGATGCTCTAAAGGCCGCCATTGAAAAGGCTCGCGCCGGGAATCATCTCGGAGATATCGGTTCGGCCATTCAAAGTCTCGCGGAACAAAATGGCTTTACGGTCGTTCGGGATATGGTCGGTCATGGAATTGGCCGCAAAATGCATGAAGATCCGCAAGTGTATAATTTTGGCTCGCCGGGTACCGGATTGAAATTACTCGAAGGAATGGTTCTTGCGATCGAACCAATGATTAATGCCGGAGATTATAAAATAAGTTTTAAACCGGATGGCTGGACAACGGTTACTGCCGATGGGAAGCCGTCGGCACATTTTGAGCATACTGTGGCAATTACGTCCAATGGTCCGGATATTTTAACGCTGGTATAGGAATTTTATGGCAAAAGAAGATATTATTCAGGCTGAAGGAAAGGTTCTTGAACCGCTGCCCAATGCCATGTTCAAAGTCGAACTGGAAAATGGACATGTGGTCCTGGCTCATATATCCGGGAAAATGCGGATGCATTTTATTAAGATTTTGCCGGGCGACCGTGTCAGCCTGGAGCTGTCTCCGTATGATTTAAGCCGGGGGAGAATAACCTACCGGCATAAGTAAGAGATTGCGACCATAGAGGATAAAACTATGAAAGTCAAAACGTCAATAAAGAAGCGGTGCGATAAATGTAAAATTATTCGTCGCAAAGGTGTTCTGAGAATAATCTGCGTCAACCCGCGTCATAAGCAGAGACAAGGGTAAATTGATGGCCGCTAATCAATATAGGAGGTTCATTTGGCCCGAATAGCTGGTGTGGAATTACCACGCACGAAACGGATCGAAATCGCCCTGACTTATATCTTTGGAATTGGGTTAACATCAGCCAAGGATATCCTGGCTCAAACCGGAGTTAATCCCGACACCAGGGTTAATAAACTGACTGAAGAAGATGTTATCAAACTGCGAAACCTGATTGAACATGATTATAAGGTGGAGGGAAGCCTGCGCAGTGAAATAGCAATGAATATCAAACGTTTGATTGATATTGGCTCCTATCGGGGTTACCGGCATAGACGTGGCTTGCCTCTTCGAGGCCAGCGAACGAAAACTAACGCTCGCACTCGAAAAGGCCCCAAGAAAACTGTCGCCGGAAAGAAGAGAGCTCCGGGACCTAAATAAGAAAATAATTTGAGTATTTGAGGAGTATCTGTGGCTGATCCGAAGAAACGAAAAGCAAAAAAGAAACACCACAAAGTAGAGTTGGTGGGAATTGCCAAGGTTATGGCATCTTTCAATAATACGGTTATATCTATTTGTGATTGCAAAGGCAATGTCTTGTCGTGGGCTAGCGCCGGTCGAGTAGGTTTTAAGGGTTCAAAAAAATCGACCCCATTTGCTGCCCAGCAGGCCGCAGCGTTATCAGCCAAAGAGGTCCTTGATATGGGCATGCGCAAAGTGGATATAATGGTTAAAGGTCCAGGTTCGGGCCGTGAAGCCGCTATTCGTTCTATTTCCGCGGCAGGATTGGAAGTGCTAAGCATAAGAGACGTTACACCGATTCCGCATAATGGGTGTCGTCCGCCAAAACGCCGTCGGGTTTGAATAGACGGTATAAACTTGTAAATGAATCTGTTTGAATAAAAGGAATGTTTAATGGCTCGTTATACTGATGCCAACTGCAAATTGTGTCGCCGAGAAGGCGAAAAACTCTTTTTGAAAGGCAATCGATGCCTTTCTGAGAAGTGCTCGTTCGAAAGGCGGGCTTATGCTCCCGGACAGCACGGTAGCAATATGCGAAGAAAGGTTTCCGAATACGGTCTTCAGCTCCGGGAAAAACAAAAAATCCGGCGTATTTATGGAATTCTGGAAAGACAATTTCATAACTACTTTGAAAAGGCCGAGCAAAAAAAAGGCATTACCGGCGTCAATCTATTGCAAATGCTGGAATGCCGCCTCGATAATGTTGTGTATCGTCTTGGTTTTGCTCCTTCAAGAAAATCTGCGAGACAACTTATTCGTCATCGCCATTTCCAGATCAATGGCCGTATTGTTGATATTCCCTCTTACAATGTCATGGTCAATGATGTTTTGCGCGTAAAGGATAAATCCAAAAGTCTGGATATTATTCATATGGCGCTGAAGGAATCAAGAGGCGAGGAAATTTCCTGGTTGCGTCTGAACAAAGCCAGCCTGGAAGGTGAATTATTGCAAGTTCCGAAACGGGAAGAAATTATGATACCCGCCCAGGAACAGTTAATTGTGGAATTGTATTCAAAATAATACCGCTTTAGCGGTGCTTTAACCTTACGGGGGATAAGCTAATGAAATGGAAGAGCCTGCAAATGCCCAAGGAGATTGTAACCGATAAATCCAATCTGGATGAGGGTTATGCAAGGTTTGCGATCGAGCCTCTCGAAAGAGGATTCGGCGCGACAATAGGACACTCCCTCAGGCGGGTTTTGCTGTCATCGATTCAGGGGGCGGCGCCGGTTTCAATGAGGATTGAAGGTGTATTGCATGAATTCGGAGCAATTGAAGGAGTTTATGAGGACATTACCGATATTGTATTGAATATCAAGAAGATGCGCGTTTGGCTAAATTCTGACGAACGACGTACTTTGACCATGTCAGTTAACTCCAAGGGTAAAATTACAGCCGGCATGTTTGAAGAGAATCCAGATGTGGAAATTCTTAATCCGGACTTGCATATTGCGGAATTGACAAGCAAGCGTGATTTCTCTCTTGAAGTAGATATTGACTACGGTCGAGGTTATGTAATGGCTGAATCAAATAAACGGGAAGATATGCCGGTCGGCACAATTTTCCTCGATTCTCTCTTTTCACCGGTCATTAAAGTCAATTATGAAATCGTAAACACTCGCGTTGGACAAAAAACCGACTACGATCGGCTGGAGCTCGATATTTGGACCGATAAATCGATGACGCCGGAAGACGCCCTAAGCTATGCTGCCAAAATCCTCAAAGATCACATGCAATTGTTTATCCATATTGATGAGGAACTGGACGCTGCGGTGGAAGAAGAAGAAGATGAGGAAGTCGTTCGCATCAGACTCCTTTTGAAAACTCGAGTTGATGAGCTTGAATTGTCGGTACGTTCTTCTAATTGCCTGCGCGCTGCCAATATTCAGAATTTAGGAGAACTCGTCTCAAAAACCGAATCGGAAATGCTCAAATATCGGAATTTCGGTCGCAAATCGCTTAATGAACTGACATCCATACTCGACGAATTGAATTTATCTTTCGGTATGGATATTGTACCATACCTTGAAAAGAATTAGAACCTGGCAGGAAAAACATGAAACATCAGGTCAAAACCAAGAAATTATCTCGGACAAAACCGCATCGAGAAGCGATGCTGGCCAATATGGCTAATTCGCTTTTCGCAAACCGCTCTATAAAAACTACGGATGCCAAAGCCAAAGAACTGCGCCGCTTGACGGATAGGCTAATAACAACCGCCAAGCAAAATACTCTGGCGGCTCGGCGGCAGATATTTGCGCAATTGCGAAATGAAACGATTGTCAAGAAATTGTTTGATGAAATCGCTCCGTATTTTTCCGATCGGCCGTCAGGATTTACTCGTGTCATCAAAATCGGCCCTCGACTTGGAGATGGCGCCGCTCTGTCGCTAATCGAATTGCAGACTCCAAAGCCCGAAAAGGCTGATGAAAAGTCGAAAGATAAGAAAAAATCTAAAAGTAAATAGCTGCAATAATTTGTTATTACAAAAGCGGCCGCCATGCGGCCGTTTTTGTTTATGTTTTTATCTCGTCTAATTAATAATTCCAAAAAAGCATTTGCAAACTGCTGCAATTAGTGTTATCTTCATTAAAGAATCATATTAACAAGTGGCAAGAATAGGTTAGTTCTCCACGAGTTACGAGGGGGAACTATTTTCGCAATTCAACTAATGCTTTAATTGCACGGAGGCTTTATGGCAATGTCAAAAGGGTGCACGATTGCGTTAATTGTCGTCGCGGTATTGGCCGCCATTATTATTATCGGAGGCGTGCTGGTTTGGCTTAACAAAGATAAAATCATGCAGGCCGGTATCGATCAAATGGTGGGAATGGCTGAGGTTGAAATAAAAGCCAGCCTTCCGGAAGGTTATTCCGAAGAATCGGTAACCGAATTGATGGGGGAATTAAAAGCCGCGCTTAATGAAAATAAAATCGCGGCGGATAAAATTCAGGGACTTGCTGCAAATCTTCGGGAAGCAATGGCTGATAAGCATTTTGATGTCGAAGAATCAAAAGACATGCTCAATTTGATTGAGGATGCCCTCGGCAAGGAACCGTCGGTTATGAACGATATGGGCGAGGAGGAAATGCCGGGCGATTCTCTTGCTGTTCCGGATAGCCTGTAGATGAAACATCCGCGGGAAAAATTCATTTCTGCGGAAATAAAAGTTCTTCGAAATCCAAATACGGGTCTGCCGGAATCTTTTGTTTGGGATGATCGAGATTTTGTAATTAAGCACATTATTGCAGCCTGGCCCAATCATGGATATTCTGCCGGTTCCCCTCGCAAAAAAGACTGGCGGATGCGGCGTCATAGAAATTTTTATCAGGTTGAAACACTTGATGGTGATATCTTTGAAATGTATCATGATCGCGGATTGAAACCTGATGGCGGAAAATGGATTTTGCTGACAATAACTAAAAGGTAAAAGAATTCACCGCTGTAAATAATGAGTTTCTATCTTTGTCTCATACTATCTTACCTGCTGGGAGGAATCCCCTTCGGTTTAATTGCGGGATTTCTCTTTGGGCATGGAGATATCAGATCTAAAGGTTCGGGAAACATTGGGGCTACCAATGTCTGGCGGATAGCCGGGCCCGGAGCCACTTTTTTTGTCTTTGTCGGCGATTTTGGCAAAGGGGCGGCGGCAGTTTTAATTTGCAGCTTATGGTCCAATTCTTCATGGCCAATTCCCCAGGAATCAGCGGCATTGTTATGTGGGCTATTTGCGGTACTGGGGCATCTTTTTTCCCCATATTTAGTTTTTAAGGGCGGCAAGGGAGTATGTACCGCTCTTGGAGTTTTTGCCAGTTTATTGCCATTGGAAACTTTGGCTTCAGTAATCATCTTTGTTATCGTTTTGTTGATAACACGATTCGTCTCTCTGAGTTCCATAATCGCGACAATGTCATTGGCCGGGATTCTTTGGATAAAATATCTGTATTTTAATATCCCCGTTAAAAAAGAATATTTGCTGGCAACATCAGTTGTTTCGGCCTTAATACTTTTTACTCATCACCAAAATATTAAAAGGCTGATTACGGGAACTGAACATAGATTTCAATTACGAAAGGCAGTCGATTGAAAAAGCGGGTAACCATATTGGGGGCTGGATCCTGGGGAATCGCCAACGCCAATCTCCTGGCTCAGAACGGATCGGAAGTTACTCTATGGGAGTTTGATCCCATGGAATTGGAACTTCTACGGACTGAGCGGGAACATCCGCGTAAATTACCGGGAATTAAAATCGATAACAGTATCAATCTGGTCGGCGATTTGACCGATGCCCTTGAAGGTTCCGATATCGTTGTTTTTGCGGTACCGACTCAGAAGATATCGGAAGTCTGCCGCCGCATCTCGGCGACATCCACGGCTCGTCCGGAATTAGTAATTAGTCTGAGCAAAGGAATTGAACAAGGGAGCCTGCGCCGAGTATCACAAATACTCGCCGAAGAATGGGTTGGCATCCACCCAGAAAGTATAGTGTCTCTTTCCGGTCCTTCGCATGCCGAAGAAGTCTCGCGACATATTCCGACCTCGGTTGTAGTGGCGGGCAATAAAGAAAAATGCCAGTTGACACAAAAAATCTATAGCAATCCCGTTTTTCGAGTATATCGAAGTTCCGATCTAATCGGCGTCGAATTGGGCGGCTCATTGAAAAATGTTATAGCCATCTCAGCCGGGATCATTCGCGGTCTGGGTTTTGGCGATAATACAATGGGAGCATTGATCACTCGAGGACTGGCTGAAATCAATCGCCTGGCTTATGCAATGGGAGCCAAACCGGAAACACTGGCGGGATTATCGGGTATTGGGGATTTGGTTGCTACCTGCACCTCTGCCCACTCAAGGAATCAGATGGTCGGATATCAAATAGGACAGGGCAAGACTCTCAAAGAAGTGCTATCGGGAATGGTTATGGTCGCCGAGGGGGTCACTACCTGTCGTTCGGCGCGCCAGCTGGCCCACGATAAGTCTATAGAAATGCCGATCACTGAAGCCGTTTGCGAGGTTTTATTTGAAAATCTTCCTGCCCGTGAAGCTGTCACAAGTTTAATGACAAGGCCTCTCAAGGCCGAAGTCTCGGTTAAGTTTGATTATTTGAACGGAGGTACTAATGCACAAAACTAAGGTACTCCTTGATGAAAAACTATATTATTCCATAAGTGAAGTTGCGCGTATAACCGACCTCCAGCCATATGTTTTGCGGTTTTGGGAAAAGGAATTTCCAACCCTGCGCCCCAGGAAAAATAAGGGCGGCAATCGGCATTATCAAAAGCGCGATATTGAAATGATTAATCAAATCAAGCAGTTACTTTACAGCGAAAATTATACAATCGCCGGCGCAAGAAAACGCATTCGTCAAATGGAATCAACGCCGGAAAAGCGGAAACTGATTTTAAAGGCAAAATCTAATACCATTATTGGTGAGATTAAAAAGGAACTTACCGATCTTCTCAAACTTTTCCCTTGCCTTTTTTAGATATTTAACCATTTTGGGATACGCGTCGGGGCGTGGCGCAGTCCGGTTAGCGCACTCGCTTGGGGTGCGAGAGGTCGGCCGTTCAAATCGGCTCGCCCCGACCATTTTATATAAATCCGGAATATATAAATGAAACCCAAAATTCTTCTTTTAATACCAGCTTACAACGCCGCCAAATATATCCCCGAGCTCATAAGACGGGTTTCGCCTTATTTTAAAGATGAAAGTATTTTAATAATCAACGATGGCTCAACTGATACGACGCAAATTGAAATTGATAAACTCCAATGCCACAAAATTAATTTCCCTGAAAATCTGGGCAAAGGAGTCGCCCTCAAAAGAGGATTTGAATTCGCCGTCGCTCATGGCTGTGACGCCGTCATAACAATTGATTCCGACTTGCAGCACCGTCCCGAACATCTGCCGGCTTTTCTGGAAGCATATGATGATGCCGATATATTAATCGGAACCCGGGATATTAATCCCCGCTTGATGCCATATGATCGCCTGTTGACCAATAATCTGACTTCGATTATTATTTCCATATTCGGTTCAATTCGAATTCGTGACTCCCAATCAGGATATAGATTAATTAAAACTTCGGTTTTAAAAAGACTTTGTTTAACCAGTTCAAGATATGATACCGAAAGCGAGATGCTCTTCCAAAGCGGGTATTTGGGATTTACCACGGGTGAAGTGGCTATCGATACGGTTTACGAAGGTTCACATTCATTTATTAATCCGTTCAAGGATACAACTCGTTTTATTCGCCAAATATGGAAACGCATTTGGTATTGAACAAAGGACATTATGCGAATTTTACTGACCAATGATGACGGCGTTCATGCCGAGGGAATAAATATTCTCTTTCAGGAATTGAAAAAGCGCCATGATGTTTTACTTTTTGCTCCCGATAGAGAACAGTCCGCCACCAGTCATTCTCTGACGCTGTCGCATCCTTTGCGCATACACAAATTCGCTGATGATCGCTATTCCTGCGACGGCACGCCAACTGATTCGATTCTTTTGTCGGTTTTAAGTATTCTCAATCACAACAAGCCGGATATGATCATTTCCGGGATCAATCATGGTCCGAATATGGGCGAGGACGTCATGTATTCAGGGACCGTCGCCGCCGCCATAGAGGGCTCTCAGTTGGGTATTCATTCCATTGCCGCTTCAATGGTCAATTGCAAAGACGCTGATTTCAAAAGCGCGGCACGTTTTATTCGGCGTCTGATTAAAGGATACCCGCAAATGAATCTGTCTCCCAAAACAATTTTGAATATAAACTTCCCCGGCAAGGTTAAAGACGGATTCAAAAAATACCGATTCACCAGTCTGGGAAGTCGGGAATATGATGATATTATCGAAAAACGAAAAGACCCGCGCGGCTGGGACTATTACTGGATAGCCGGGAGCCCCATCTGGAAGAAGGTTCCGGGGTCTGATATTTACGCCATCGAATCAGGTGAAGTATCGATTACTCCCATACATTTTCATTTTACCGACACAAAAGTATTGAGTTCTTTAACCGAAAACGGCTTCAAACTCCCCCGGTAAAGGTCGATGAAATCAATACTTGACAAAAAGTTAATTTGTTCTATTTTGGAATTCTCTAATCGGGGCGTAGCGCAGTTGGTAGCGTGCTTGGTTCGGGACTAAGAGGTCGCTGGTTCAAATCCAGTCGCCCCGATTTTTATATAAGTAATCACTTCAAATAAAGGGGAATTATGGACATAGAAAATAAAATCATAATAGGCGTCATCGGAGCCGGAAAAGGTTCGCGGAAGCTGAAAGAGCAGGCTTATCAGGTTGGTCAGGAAATCGCACAGGCCGGTGCGATACTTGTTACCGGAGGTCTCAAGGGTGTCATGGAAGCGGCTTCCCAGGGAGCAAAAGAATCCGGAGGAACCGTTATAGGTATCATTCCCGGTATCGATAAATCCGATGCCAATCCATACTGCGACATCGTAATTCCGACTGGTTTGGGAGAAGCCCGCAACATGGTCGTTGTCAGGACGGCCGATGCAATAATATCCCTTCATGGCCGTTATGGCACAATAATCGAAATGTGTTTTGCTCTCAAACAAGGCAAACCGTTAGTCTCACTGGTGAACTGGGATTTGCTTCCTGAAGTGATGACAATGGCAATCCCGGCTGAGGCGGTCGAAGAAGCGATCAAGCAAGCTGGCCATGCCAAAAAGTAGCGTCAGAATAATTGTCAGCGGTTTAGTGCAGGGCGTCAGTTTTAGATATTTTACATATAAACAGGCGACCTCTCTGGGTTTAACCGGATATGCTAAAAATCTCCCCACCGGGCAGGTTGAAATAATCGCCCAGGGTGAAAAAGGCATGATTGATGAACTGATCAAAATCGTAAGAGTTGGCCCCAGTTACGCTTCAGTATCCGACGTACAACTGGAAGAAATTAAAACCGATGAGAACTTTGATAAATTTGGAATAAGATAAGGATATAATCATGGACTTGAAAAACGCCATCCGTTCCATTCCCAATTTTCCCAAACCGGGAATAGTTTTCCGGGATATCTCTACACTACTGTCCAATCCGGAAGCATTCAAACAATCGCTTGACGAATTTGAAAAGTATTTTCGCGCCAGAAATATAAATCGCATTGCCGCCATTGATGCCCGCGGCTTTTTATTCGGTGGGGCGTTGGCCGACCGCATGAATATTCCGCTTTGTGTTATTCGAAAAAAAGGCAAGCTCCCATTCGATACAGTTTCGGCCTCATATGAACTCGAATACGGTACCGATACTCTGGAAATGCACAAAGATGCCATCTTCCCCGGCGATAAAGTCGCCGTCATCGACGACCTGCTCGCTACCGGTGGAACCCTCGAAGCGTCGTGTCGAATGGTCGAAGAACTTGGGGGAGAGGTTACGACTATCGGTGTTGTGATTGAATTATCCTTTCTCAATGGCCGTAGTAAACTATCAAAGTTTGATATTTGTGCTTTGGTTGATTATGAGAGTGAATAAACCATAGGATAAATATAGTAACCGTGCAGAATAGGAGGATTTAATGATTCTACTTTCATGGATCATTCTTATCGGCGGATTTCTTTTTATTAATGAGGTCTTGCAGTTAAAACTGGGATCACCAGTACGAGCTATATCGGTGTCATTAACCTGTGCCATTTCAGGTCTTATAGCATGGTATGAATACAAATCAAAGAAACAATTGAAACGGGATTTCAGATACGCTATACCGCCTCTTGTCATATCATGTATCGGATTTCTGTATTTCATATCAACCTTAGCTTTGCAATACATCCCAACCGGTGTGCTAGTATTTTTGCCAATGATAATATTGGTTCTGCTCATTAAGGCGCTTATTAAATATATGCAAAAGCTAAATAAGTATAAATGACATAAATATTATAGGAGATAGACATGGATCCACGAGTAAAAAAGCTTGCCGAGTTATTAGTACATTACTCTTTGAAACTTAAGAAAAATCAGTTGGTCAAAATTAGAGGGGAAGTGGCTTCAATGCCTTTGATTAAGGCGGTTTATATGGAGGCTCTCGATGCTGGCGCCTATCCATATACTACAATTGATATTCCCGATTGCGATGAGGCTTTTCTCAAACGGGGATCAAATCAACAACTGAGCTACATAAGTCCCATCTCCAAATTGGAAATAAATAAGCTCGATGCCTATATATCAATCTGGGGCGGTGAGAATACCAAGTATTTATCCGGAGTTGATCCCAAACGCCAGGCGTTACGGCAAAAAACTCTGAAACCTCTATTGATGCGATTTTTTAAGCGCGAATCTCTGGGGCAGATTAGCTGGGTTGGAACCCAATTCCCAACGCTGGCGGACGCTCAACTGGCCGAGATGTCACTTACTGAATACGAAGATTTTGTTTATGATGCAGGTCATATCAATGACCGTGACCCCTACAAGTACTGGCAAAAAATCGCCAAAGAGCAACGCCTCCTGGTCAGGATCCTCAACCGTATCAGCCTGCTGCAAATCAGAGGTAGCAGCACCGATATTACAATGCAGGTCAAAGGACGTAAATGGATATCATGCCACGGAACCGAGAATTTTCCCGATGGAGAGATATTTACTTCACCGATTGAAAACAGCGCCAACGGCGTTATTAGTTTCAGTTATCCCGCTTCGTATTATGGGCGGGAAGTGTACGACGTTAAACTTGAATTCAAAAACGGTACCATCGTCCACTCTGAAGCATCTAAAAACTATGAGTTCCTCAAAGGTATGCTGACAACGGATCCCGGCGCCAAGCGGATTGGTGAGATTGCAATCGGCACTAATTACGGTATCCAACGCTTTACCCATAATGTTCTATTCGATGAAAAGATAGGTGGCACCTGCCACATGGCCATCGGAGCCGGTATCCCAGAAGCCGGAGGAAAAAACAAGTCCGGGATTCATTGGGATATGGTTACCGAAATGAAAAAGGGCGGAGAGATTTACGGCGACGGCAGACTGATCTATCGAAGCGGCAAATTCACGATCTAAGACCGATTACTCAAAATTCAATATAAGCGTTTCTTGCCGCCCCCATTTTATTATATCATTATATTTAAAATGTACGTTTACGCACGGCAAGTGTGCGATAACGAACACGTATGATGATTATGAATTGATGCAAGTATTTGATATGTGCGATGTTAACGGCTTGGCATTATATTTGCTTATATCTTTAAGTAAATGTAGTTAGTTAAGGTGGGATGATGATTAAGAACTTCTTTAAGATCGCCATCAGAAGTATCATAAAGCAGCGATGGTATGCGGTCATAAATATAATTGGGTTAGCCATTGGGATATCTTGCATAGCTATGGCATTCCTTTACGCGCAGTATGAATTCAGCTTTGACAGATTCCATAAAGATGCTAATAGGATTTACAGGGTAGTCAGCAAGGAAACAGGTGTTTCAACGCCTTCCGAAATGTCGCCGACTATGATGGAAAGATACCCGGAAGTTGAATCGGCAACCCGTTTACAATTCGGCAGCTACGATAAGAATCGGGTATTGTTTTATTACCATGATAAATCTTTTTATAGTGAAGGTTACTTCGCGGATGAGCGTTTTTTTGACGTTTTTTCATTTCCATTTATAATGGGTGAACCGCGGAAAGCCTTAACCGAGCCTAATACTTTGGTAATTACGAAAGGTTTTGCCCGGAAGTATTTCGGAGACGACGACCCGATCGGGGAAACAATTAGTTTTGACAAGAAGTATGACCTCCGAGTGACAGGGGTCATTGATGATATTCCTTCCAATTCGCATCTTCAGTTTGATTTCCTTGTTTCTTTTGCCACCTATGCCGCGACAGCATCAGGCAAATCCTACACGCGGTGCTGGGCCTGCAACCTTTTTCTGACTTATGTCAAATTGCATGATAATGTGGAGATTGCCCCTTTGAACGGCAAACTGGATGAAATGATATTGGAAAAAACAGGGACTCATTCCGATTATTTTATTCAACCGATGACAGACATTAGATTATTCTCAGGATTGGACCGCGAGCCGGGCACATCCAATATCAGCGATATATATTATGTCCATCTGGCGCTTTCCATTTCCCTGTTAATATTGATATTAGGATGTCTAAACTACATTAATATCGCCACCGCCAGGATTTCATCCCGGGCCAATGAAATCGGAATTCGTAAAATGATTGGAGCCGGTAAAAGACTAATAATAATCCAATACATAATTGAATCATTGTTAATGACATTCTTTGCGATGATATTATCGGTAATCCTGATGGAGCTTCTAATTCCATGGGTTAATTCCTATGCAAACATAGATATTGAAATTAGTTTTATAAATAATCCACCTTTTCTGCTCTTTGCAATATTTCTTTGTTTCGCGGTTGGCATAGTTGCCGGCGGTTACCCGGCCCTGGTTCTTTCTGCCATCAAGCCTTTGAGAGTAATAAATAATATATTTATCGCTGGCAGAGATGGCGTACGGTTGCGCCAGCTTTTTGTAATAATTCAATTCGGTGCAGCCGTCTGTCTCCTTATTATCACGTTAATTATTAATTTGCAGCTATACTATGTGGATAATTTAGATGTCGGTTATGATAAGAATAATATCGTCGTGATGAAACTGAAGGGCGAAGATTTTGAGAAAAACAAGCAAAGCATTAAAAATGAGATACTAAAGCATTCCAAAGTTCTGGGTGCGACATATTCAGATGCATTGCCGCATCTCATTTTGAATTCAACAACTAATAAAGTCGCCGATGAAAAAGGAGATTCTGCCGATCTATCAATATATTTTTGTGAAGTTGATGAGAATTTCACTGATGTCTTTAATATTTCTATAGTAGGGGGCAGGAATTTCTCACCAGAGTTTAACGATACCCGGGAATCATCGGTCATCCTAAATGAATCTGCCATAAGGGCAATCGATAAAGAAAATCCGATTGGCCGGCCCTATACAATGGGGGGAAATATTGACGCAAAAGTTATCGGTGTTGTGAAAGATTTTAATTTTCTGCCATTGCATAAATCGATTGCACCATTGGTATTATTATACGGCGATGGAAAATATCTATCCGTAAAAATACAAAGCGGCAGCCGCGAATCTACAATAAAAAGTATTGAAGAAATAGTAAGAAGATTGGTCCCGGATTATCCATTTGAGTATAAAATGCTGGATGATTATTACCGCAGTGCATATTCCTCGGAAAACAATTTGAATATTGCCTTAAATGTCTTTGCCGCCATTGCCATCATTGTAGCCTGTCTGGGTTTGATGGGCCTGTCATCTTTCTCCGCGGCGCAAAAATCAAAGGAAATCGCCATCCGCAAAGTATTGGGCGCATCAGTATCTGATATTGTGAAAATGCTTTCAAAAGAATATATTGTTCTGGTTGCGATTGCTAATATTATTGCCTGGCCGATTGCTTTCTATGTTGTAAAAACCTGGCTGGAAAATTTTGTCTATCGCGTCAATATTGAATTATCAATGTTCTTCGCGGCCGGTTTTTCCGCGATACTTATTGCCCTGATAACTGTCAGTTTTCAGGCGATTAAAGCCGCCCTTGCCGATCCAATTGATGGCATCCGCCATGAATAAATAATGCATACATTAATTGACGAAAAGAGACAAATGTTGTGCGCGGGTGACCCATAGCCACATCATAAAAACTTCAGACAAGGTGTAGCGGCAACCCTCGGGTTGTCGTTTGGTATTCTACCGTTAAGTGAAAAATAATGGGTAATTCGTTCTTGAGTTTAATTGGGTTATTACATATTATTGATTTAATGCCCCCGTAGCTCACCAGGACAGAGCATCGGTTTCCTAAACCGAGTGCAGCAGGTTCGAGTCCTGCCGGGGGTAATATATATATATTGACAATCATTGCGCTTCTCAATAGATTTTTGCATAGATATTAATGATCTACTGCTTGAGCGTACGCTTGATATTCAAAAGTAAGTTGTGGATTACTCTGTCGGCGTACATCAGCGGTTCTCTATTTTCAAAACGAAGGAGGAATAGGATGAAGAAGGTGCCTTATTACAAGACCCTTTTAAGCGAAGGTATTGACTTAACTAAGAACGTGAGTAGCCTAACAGGTCTGAGCTATGAAAACACATATCATAAGATTAATCTACTTGATCCACCCCTCACTGATGGATTGGGTCATATTAGTATAGATTATTATAAGGATTTTGCCAGATCATATGGTGCATCCGATCATACAATCGCAAAATCACTAACCAATATTACAGGTTTAGGTTACGAGAACATACTTATTCAAGTCAAAATGCCTAAAATAGATTACTAAACCTGTGATCCACAGTTTGCTGCGGAATTGATTGATGGATTTACAACTGCGTATATTCAATTCTAATGGTTCGAAAATCGTTCAATACGGGTACATGCAATTATTAATTGACAGAGTCTTACCAGGATTTCTGAGACAGCCGTTGTTATTATTTCTCATAAGACTGATTATGAGCTTTTGGAAATTGCCTCTAATAATAGTATATTGGCAACATCATCAGCCCGTTAATAATGGAGCATAAATATTCAAATGAGCAATAATAAATACAAAGGGACCGTGTTTTTCATTGACGATGAAAAGAGAATGCAGGATTCCATGAAAGTCTTGCTTGAGGATGAAGGATATCGTGTCTTCACTACGGGCAGCAATGATGAGGCCATACTAATCATGAATGATTATCGGAATGACATAGATATTGTGATTCAAGATGGTAATCGACCACAAGGACAATGTATGGGGGATGTAGACATTCCGTCACGGGACGTTAGTGTTGCCTTCTTCCTGAGATATATAAGAAAAATACTTCCAGATATTCCTGCCGCATTCTGCACTTGGAGAAATGACATTGAATTTCTTAAAGCAGTCGAATCATTCCAGAATACATTCTACATTCCCAAGCCGGTGGAATATCCTTGTTTCAGTGCACTGATTGAAGCGTGTACAGGGAATAGAGAAGTACTTTATAATAGCGAATCTGTGGATCGTCAAATCTCACTCGTTCAGACTGAGTTCATTGATGCAAGTGATGATTTGATAAAATATCTTACAATAAACCCTGATTACATGTATAACCTCAACCCGAGAAAGTTCGAAGAAGTGGTTGCGAAGCTTCTGGAAAGGGCAGGATTTTCTATAACCCTGACCCCAGGTACACGAGATGGAGGGAAAGATATTTATGCGATCCATAAAACCGACGTTGGTCACATGCTCATACTCGTTGAGTGTAAAAGACATAATAAGGATAACAAGGTTGGTGTAGATGTCGTGAGATCCTTATATGGAGTAAAAATGGCAGAGAGGGCCAATATGGGTGTAGTCGTTACAACGTCATTCTTTACACGCGATGCATATGAATTTAAGAAGCAGGTTGGATATGATCTCAGCCTTCGAGATTATAATGATCTAACTGATTGGTTACGAGCATATTGTAATAATCCTGACGGCGCATTAAATATTTAAATATTGGAGAAATGACCGCTATCTAAATGAGACAAAATCCTTTTTGTTCTCAATACAAGGCTAATAGAAAAAACATCTTATCTTATTCATACCGCGGAAACTCGAATCTAATGGTTCGAAAATCGTTCAGTACGGGGTATGTAGATTAATATTTAAACAAGATACAAAATTATATCATATGAAAGTTTCGATATCTCAACTCATTAGCGAACCAAAAAACGAAGGAAGACATGTTGTTATTCTTGGAGCCGGTGCGAGTAAACAGGCTTTTCCTGATGGCGATATGAATGGTAAAATCCCACCAATAATGAATGAGCTATTTGGATTACTCAATATTGGGCAAAAACTGAAAAATACAGGGATTAACTTTAAGAATGAAAACTTTGAAGAAGTTTATAGTGAACTTTCAGTAAAAATGCCTAATTCCCAGATAATAGAAGATATCGATTTAAACATTAGAGAATATTTTTCCTCCCTGCAAATTTCTGCAAATCCAACTTTATATGATCATTTGATTCTCTCATTAAGGCCAAAAGATTTTGTATTTACATTTAATTGGGATCCCTTTCTATATGAAGCCTGGAATCGCAATATTCATAATGCACCGTCACCCAAAATTGCCCATTTACATGGAAATGTCCGCATAGGGTATTGTTTAGAGCACAAAGTATATGGAGAAAATGGTCGAAAATGTCCAAATTGTAATAATCTTTTTTGCCGAACCCCATTACTTTATCCAGTCGCTGTTAAAAATTATAATGATGATCCATTTATTAAAAGTGAATGGGAGTTATTTAGTGAAAGTCTATCTAAGGCAAGCCTGGTTACAATCTTTGGATATAGCGCCCCATCAATTGATGTAGAAGCTGTTAATATTATGCAAAATTCATGGGGAAGAGATAATCGATTTATAGAACGAATTGAAGTCATTGATACCAAGGAAAAGGCTGAAGTTGAGAAGACATGGAGTCCTCTTGTTGTAAGAAACTACCTTGATTATTCACAGGATTTCTATCAATCCAGAATTGCGTCACACCCAAGACGAACATGTGAGCAATTTCTTCATACGAATTTTCAAGGACATTTTGTCGAGGAAAATCCGTTGCCTATCAATGCAGATTTTGATGAGTTATATAATTGGCTATCACCTCTATTAAAGGCCGAAACCGAAATTGAAAAATCCTAAATAGAACAGTAAAATATAAGTTTGCTAAGCGAGAGAGTTATTCGGCGTAGAATTATTTTTCAACAATAAAAAAAAGGACCTAATTCAAAATCAGGTCCCTTTTTATTATCGTTCAAGCTGCTTTTGGTAAGCAGGCGTTGTAGTCAAAGATTACCAGCGTCCGCCGCCGCCATCGCGACCGCCACGACCACCGCCGCGACCACCGCCGCCGCGACCGCCGCCGCCGTAGCCACCACGACCACCACCGCCACGACCACCACCGCCGCCGCCACGATTTTCAGTGCGCGGGCGAGCTTCGTTGACGTTTAGATTACGTCCTTTGAACTCGGACTCATGCAAAGCCGCTATAGCTGCTTTGGCCTTTTCGTCATCATCCATTTCAATAAATCCAAAACCTTTGGACTCACCACTGTACTTGTCTTTGATGATGTTGATACTTGAAATTTCACCATGCTCCGCAAATATTTCGCGAAGATCATCTTCCGTCGTTTGATACGACAGGTTTCCTACGTAGATTTTCATTCTACTCTCCGTATTACGTTTATCGCATGCCGGAGCCGACCCTGATCCAGAAATCCTCGACCCTCGATAAACCCATTATTGCGCGTTATTGCGCTTCGTCCTTATCTAAGATTCTTGGAAGAATTGGTCAGGAGAACAAATCTTTACGAAACCATAGTCCAGGACATTTCTAATTCACATATCTATATACGGCAAAAAAGGCCAAAGTCAACACCGTTTTTACAAATTATTTTGTTGGCGAAGCCAGAATTTAAACATAAAATGTAGCAACATTTCGGGAGGATTATATGAGCAATAAATATATCTTCACCGCTCTTTTGCTGGTTTGTGCGGCGGGACTGGCCTGGCCTCAGTCAAATCCGGTCGGACAGGGCAATTATCTGGCCGGCGGAAAGCTGTATTTTCAAAGCCAGACAGGAGAGGCTTACGAAGATGAAAACGGAGAATCGACGACAACAATCAGCATAAACCCGGATTTTGGGATATTTTTTGCCGATGGATTTTTTCTCGGAGCCGCCGGCGAAATGCAGTCAATCGACATTGGAGAGAAAAGGCGGCTGGAATATTCCATCGGTCCAAAGATTGGGTATTTTTACAACAGTGACAAATATCGCGAGGATAATGAAGGAGCCGTATTTCCATATGCAACGCTCTATTTTACTTATGGAGAATTTCAAAATCTCGAGGAATTTGAAATCAATTATTCAAAAACAGCGATCGGCATAAATCTCGGTATGATCAAAATGATTTCTCCCGCCTTTGGATTGGATGTGGGAATCAAAATTTCACATGATACCTTTGAAATCAAAGGAGAGGATCTCGCCGGTATGGAAGGAACCTCCGTTCGGATTGGGATCGGTTTGGTTGGCTTTTTGGGTAAAAGATTTAATTTGTGATTGCCTTTGTTAATTTAACTTACATTTATGCGTGTCATGCCAGGCAGTAATATAAAGAATCCAGCAATTTCGATTCCGCAAGCCCGCAGGCTGGCGATTAACGCTCAACTGCTTGACGGCAAGTCGAAAGTCCCTGCCGGTAAAGAGGGGATTGCTCGAACAATTGAGACTATCGGATATGTGCAAATTGACACGATTTCTGTTGTTGAACGGGCTCACCGCCATACACTCTGGTCGAGACATCAGGATTTCAATGGACGGGTGCTTCACGAATTGCAGGCCAATGACCGGAGGATATTTGAGTACTGGGGCCATGCCATGTCGTACCTGCCTATGTCCGATTATCGGTACTACTTGCCTCGAATGAAAAAGTTTTGCGATCCTTACAGTAAATGGGAAAAAACGAGATATGAAAAATACGGTCATTTGATGAAGCCGGTTCTGGAACGGATACGCAAAGAAGGGCCCTTGGGCTCCAAAGATTTCGCTCAGATATCGGATAAAAAGAGCGGAACATGGTGGGATTGGCGGCCGGCCAAAGTTGCGCTCGAGATGCTATTTTGGTGCGGTGAACTGATGATTACCGCAAGACATAATTTCCATCGGGTATATGATTTGACCGAACGGGTTTTGCCCGATTCGATAGATAAAACTTTTCCCGATAATGAAGAAGTCGGCAGGTTTTTTATCAGGCGTGCTCTCAAGTCTTACGGTGTTGCCAAAGAAAGAGAAATTCGCGAGCATATTCGAGCGGCTGATAATGAGGCGATTGAAAATTCGTTAAATGCGATGATTGAATCCAAAGAGATAATTAAGGTTTTGGTCGGCAAAAATAATGGTGATTATTATACTTTGCCGGAATCGCTCGAAAAACTTAATAATCTTAAACGGACCCCAAAAAAGATTCATATTCTTTCGCCATTTGACAATTTGATAATTCAACGCGAACGAACCAAAAAGTTATTTGATTTTGACTATACAATTGAATGCTATGTTCCGGCGGCGAAAAGAAAATACGGCTATTTCGTTTTGCCGATTTTATGGGGTGATAAATTTGTCGGCCGTATGGATGCCAAAGCGGAAAGAAAGAAAAAGGTATTAGTGATTCGCAGATTGCATTTTGAAGACGGCTCTAAAAAACATGATAGTTTACTTCCAGCACTGGGTAAAAAACTACATGAATTCGCACGGTTTAACAGATGCGAGAGGATTGAGGCTGAGGGAGTTATTCCGTCAAAGATGGAAACAGCCATTAAGAATTCCTTGCAATATTAGGTTCTCATTTAATAATAATCAAATATATTGCCGCCAGATGTTGAAATAATTATAATTCTCTATGTCTTTTAGCATCTAAAGGAAAATCAGTCAATATTCGTTGATGAATTTGTGAATAAATTCAATTATTAAGGAGGAGGATAAAATGATTATCAAAAAAATTGGCGTTTTTTCGTGTGCCAAAATAAGCGGGATATTATACGCTTTGATGGGATTAATTATTGGGGCAATATTCTCATTTATCAGTCTGGTCTCTTCGGTATTTTCGGGAGATTTGGGAGGCGGTCAATTAATGGGGATGTTTTTTGGAATTGGGGCAATAATACTTCTCCCGATTTTTTATGGCCTGTTGGGCTTTGTCTCTGCCGCGATAGGAAGTTGGTTTTATAACCTCGTGGCTGGCTGGATTGGCGGAATTGAAATCATCCTCGAAGAACAACCGCCCAATGTTCTGCAAAATTAGAATTTTTTAGAGGAGAGTAAATGACTGAGAAAAATACGGACTGGTGGGAAAAATTTTTCGATGATTTCAGGCCGGTCTTTGATTCGGTTCCGGTAAAAGCTTCCAATGCGGTCGTCCGTTTCGCAATCAAATACCTTGATCTAAAACCCGGTCAACAAGTTCTTGATTGTCCCTGCGGAATCGGCCGTACGACAATTTTAATGGCTCGCAATGGATTGAAAATGACCGGGGTGGATTTTCACCAAGGCTATCTGGATGAACTTGATAAAAAGGCAGCGCAGAAGAATCTTAAAATCAAAACGGTACAGAGTGATATGCGCCGGATTAATTTTGAAAACAAATTTCACGCCGTCGTTAACCTCTGGACGTCGTTCGGATATTTTGAAAATGAATCAGATAATTTTCTGGTCCTCAAGAAATTTTATAAAGCATTGAGACCGGGCGGCAGACTTTTGATTCAGGCAATCAATCGTGACTATATCATTGCTGATTTCAAGGAGTCGGAATGGCTAAGAATAAATCGCGGATATGTTCTTATAAAAAATAATTTCGATTTCCGAAGATCGATGATTTACGGAACATGGCATTTTGTAAAAGACGGCGAGGAGAGCCCGCAGCCAATGCGAATCAGAGCCTATTCATATCACGAAATGGCGGCAATGTTTGAAAAAGCAGGATTTGTCGATGTCAAAGGATATGGTTCGCCCACTGGAGAAGAAATCTCATCGAAAAATCGGTCGAATTTTATTATCGGAACCAAGCCGAGAAGAAAGAAATAGTCTGTCTTCGGAGTTATTTGTCTGACTATGGCTGGTACCAGACACCGCCGACGAAGGCGCTGTCGAGTTCCATATCGCCATTGTTGAGAAGCCCCACGTATGGTGCGTAAAATTCATCATATTCGGGTTCGCCATCCGGCGTATAATGCAATTGTATAATACTCTCAAATGTCCCGGCTGGAACCTGCCCGGTGACATAATCGACAAAGGATAAACTTCCTGTGATCGAACCGGCTCCGACATTATTTACAAATACCTGAGAATTATAATTATGAGGCCCGGCAGCTTCCAGATTAAATGGAATCGCGAGAGGGGGGATAAAGACATAAATATCATCGCCGGTCAACATGTGGACATAAAATCCAGCGCTGTCCGTTCCCAGGTAGCTTATTGACCAGGCTTCAGCCGTAACTCCATTATGTAAAACTCTGCGGCAAGTGCGAATGGCAATCGTTGTGTCGCCGGAAACTGTCCTGATGATTTGTTCGTCGATGGCATTGGTATAATACCAGGTGTCGCCATCAGCCATCGGGAAATAGTCCGGACCGAGTGGCACGACTTTATCCAGCTCAACCAAAATGGTGTCGGTACCGCCATTGGACGTGACAATTATTGTTCCCGATTCGGAGCCGATATCGAGACCGCTACGGTTAACGCTCACGGCAATATGATCGGTTTCTGAAGTGGCCTCTCCGCTTGAGGGACTCAAAGCAATCCAGCTATAATTAGATGAAACCTGCCAGTCCAGAGTACCGGTTCCCTTATTAGCGATATTGAGAACCTCGACAATGCTGCTCCTGCCAAAATCAAGAGAATTGGGCGAGGCCTCTAAAACCGGGGTAGTCGGCCGAACTGGGTTACTCCCGCTATCATCACCACCACAACCGATCAGAAATATCGCAAGTAAGGCAAATTGAGAAAGAACCAGCAATATGTACAAGTTATTTGATTTCACGGATTTACCCAATCTTCAAACCTGTTTGTTTATTCCAAAATATACGCAATTAAAAAGTTTCGTCAAGCATAGTTAATTCATGAAGGTCAGAATTTCGTTTTTTGATTTTTGACAAATCGGCGGAATTGCCGTCTTAAATACGACCGGTTTTTGGACGAAAATATTTGATTGGGATTGGGATAAAGTTTGGTAAAACCGTTTGACAGCATATTGTTAAATTGTTATATTCTCAATCTGTCGCAAGGCAGTGGATGAGAAAATATTTAGCCGTGATATACGGGAGGAAGTCCTTTATGAAGACGCTGGTCGGTCTTTTAACCTTGAGTCTAATGCTAACTGTATCTGTAGTATTCGGACAGTCAACGAGTAGAGCTCTAAACGCAAATAGTTTTGGGTTTTACGGCGGCGGCGCCAGAGCTATGGCGATGGGCAATGCTTTCATCGGCCTGGCGGATGACATTAGTGGAGGAAGTTGGAATCCAGCTGGAATTTATCAGTTGGACAAGCCGGCTATATCTGTTTCATATAATATGTTCACTCCAAAAGGGGAATATCGATATAATAGAGATGAATATCTTATCAATGAAATCACTCCAAATGATATTCAACTTAATGGAATTGGCCATTTCTCATTTGTCGCTCCGGTCCGTATTAAGGGACATCCCTGGGTATTTAATTTAAATTTTATCCGCAATAATAATAGTAGTTTTCTCAGAAATATGAAGACAAATCCATGGAGCAATTTAGACCCTGATGATTATCTTAAGAGTGAATCTGGTATGCGTACATTTAATTTTGGCTTCTCAACGAGATTATATGATCGTCTTGCAATAGGAGTTGTCGCCAATATTTATGACGCCAGAGAAATAGTGGTTGATATTGAACGATGGGCTTATGATAGTGTTATTTATTTTGATGGAACATCTATTAATGTAAAGCATGAGAATGGCGTTACTGATTCAATAGCAAGTAGTGGATTCAATTTTCTCATCGGTACGATGTATAAAATGGATAAGGTGAGCCTTGGCGCCGTAATTAGGACTCCCTTTCAGCTCAAGCACAATTCTGATCGCCTTTTTGAATTTTTGACTACTCATCAAGGTCTGGTTTATACTGCCGGCTCAGATACGCTATTTGATGATAATAATTTATCTAAACAGGATTTGCCGTTGTCGATTGGATTTGGCGTCGGCCTGACTCCCAAGGAAAACATAAAAATCACTCTTGATTTTAATTATGATAAGTATGGTTCTGTAAGTTGGTTTGCCAATGATTCTACGGTGATTTCCCCGGGAGGCGAGAGAACTGATTATTACAGCGAAATACCGATTGACTGGAATAACACATTTGGAGTCGGGAGCGGGATTGAATATGTTTTAACATCTGCTTTTGGGCAAATACCGATACGGGCCGGATTTAGATTTAATCAATTACCCACGCCAAAAGATTTTAATCAGCATACTGATATCATACTTGATATGGATGGAAATGATACTGGTGCACGCAATATGTTGTACACTGCCAGCGGGCGTCAAAATATGACTCAATTTAGTGTTGGCTCTGGTATTCATTGGTCGCAGATCCGTATTGATTTGACATATCGTATTTCTTCACAAACGGGATGGAATAGAGTAGATACAGAAACGGATATTGACAATCCGAGCCAGATTAAGACCATATCTGTGCAAGGGAATGAGCCCAAATCGCATGAATTTAATATTAGCTTTACGGGGTATTTCTAAGAGAAAGCCTGAAAAAACTAAAAAGGCGGAAGCTTATTTTGATTCCGCCTTTTTTTTCTGATATGATTTCAGTAAATTACCGATAATAATCGATGATAAGTTTATAGGAGAAAAAGATAAATGGCTCAAAATATTAAAATTACGAAGCGGGATCTCAAAGAAGATAAATTTACGACCAATATGCTTTTGGCCAAAGACTATATTATGAACAATTGGGTGATTTTTGCCGGGGGAGCGGCGGTCATAGTTCTAATTGTATTAGGAATTACCTTCTTGCAGCAAGAACAATCCCGAAAAGAAATTGCGGCTGCGGATATTTACAATCGAGCCGCCAGTCAATTGATGGGCAAAAGCTATCCCCTGGCGATTGTTGATTATAAGTTAATTATTGATGAATACGGATCGTCAACCGTAGCTGAGCAGGCAACGTTTGAATTAGGCAACGCCTATTTTTATAACAAACAATATACTGAGGCTAAAGAAGCGTTTGAGGCATATTTATCGTCATATGAAGGCAACAATCAATATTTTACGACCTCGGCTATGGCGGGTGCCGCGGCATCGCTTGCAGCATTGGGAGATATGGCCGGGGCGGCTGATATGTACAGGGCCGCGGCTGAAAAATATCCGGATTTTGATATGGCCGGACAATATTTATATGACGCAATGAAACACTATGCCCTGGCCGAGAATCTTGAATCCGCCCGTGTTATTTTTGCCAAATTAACAAATGATTATAAAAGCAGCCGTTTTTATCGCGATGCTGTGAGATTGGCCGGAGAATACGGCATAGAATTATAACAATTATTTTGGGGGTGGGAATTGCTTAAGGTTGCCTTTTTGTGGCACATGCATCAACCGTATTATCGCGATCCCCAATCCGGTAATATGGCGCTCCCATGGGTCAGGTTGCATGCTTTAAAAGATTATTATGATCTTCCCGCACGGATTGGAAATTATGAAAACCTGAAAATGACTTTTAATCTGGTCCCATCGCTTTTGGAACAGATTGATCTTTATTGTGATGGACAATCTACCGACCGGCACTTTGAATTAACCACACGTCCCACAAACAGCCTGAATTCTCATGAGAAGATGGAAGTTTTTAAGATATTTTTCCAGGCGAACCAGGAAACAATGATTGATCCTTATCCGTGTTATCGAAGGATTTTTAGGAAATTCCATGATTGCAATAGTGACGCGGACCTTGCGGTTCGAACCTCGACCGTTCAGGAGATCAGGGATCTGATCGTTTGGGCAAATCTGGTTTGGGTAGATCCTATTCTAAGAAGGCGAGAACCCTTTAAAAGTCTATTTAGCAAAGGAGAGAAATTTACCGAAGAGGACAAGTCCGCTCTGGTCCATGCCCAGCTTTCTCTAATGTCAGAAATCGTTCCGGTTTATAAATCTCTAATGGAACTGAATAAAATTGAGGTTTCTTTTTCTCCGTATTTTCACCCGATTTTACCATTATTGTGCGATACTGATTCGGCCCGCGAAGCATTACCGGGTATAGTTCTGCCGCAAAACCGCTTTTGTCATCCGGAAGATGCGCGACGCCAGGTGATTCTCGCGATTGAAATGTATCAGGATAAATTCGGGAGAGATTTAAAAGGGATGTGGCCATCCGAGGGATCGATATCTGAACCTGTGGCCGAAATCTTGATAGAAAACGGCCTCAAATGGATGGCTTCGGATGAACAGGTATTATATAATTCAGCGCAAAAATCCGGAATTGATCGAAGTGAATCCGGAACTCATAATGTTTATAAGTACAAATCATCCGGCGGCGAAATTCATTTGTTTTTTCGAGATCATGCCCTTTCGGATAAAATAGGATTTGTCTATTCGGGCTGGGAAGCCAATCGAGCCGTCAATGATTTTATGAGTCAGCTCTATCGATTGAATGATATATTGGGGGCGGATGATAATCATGTAGTGCCAATTATTCTTGATGGCGAAAATTGCTGGGAATTTTATGCCAATGACGGCGATGAGTTTTTGAATTTATTGTTTGAACAACTTTCATCCGATACCAGGATTGAGACGGTTACAATGTCTGAAGCGGCTGAAAAGGTACAGTCAAAACCCCTCAAGCGGATATTTGCCGGTTCGTGGATTAATAGTAATTTCCGTATCTGGATTGGTCATGCCGAGGATAATCTGGCCTGGGATCTGTTATGGGAAGCACGGCGGGCGCTGTATAAATTCAGAGATGAACACCCGGATTTCGATGTAAAAATCATAGGCAGGGCAGAAAAATCGCTTATGGCCGCGGAAGGGTCAGATTGGAACTGGTGGTATGGCGATGAGCATCGGGGAACTCAAAACGATTTATTCGATCAAATCTATCGCAAACATATTGGATTTATTTATACTTTATTAGGTCTGGAGATACCCAGGAACGTCCTTTCGCCTATAACTAAGGCTGTTCCGGTTTCATATATAACATCTCCGGAGTGTACCGTAACCCCGAAAATTGATGGCAAACTGACATCATACTATGAATGGCTCGGCGCCGGGAAATTCGATTGCATTAAGGCGGGCGGGGCGATGCATCGGGTTGACCGTGCCATAAAAGAATTGTACTTCGTCGCTGATGAAGAATATCTGTATTTCAGGGTAGATTTCACAAAGAAAGGTTTTTTGGTTGACAATCGTCATCTGAGTTTGAAAATTGATATTATAAACCCCGGTCAGGGTCAATTTATATTTTCGAATGACGAAATGCGTCAGGTGCCCGATTGGGTTAAAGATAAAGGCGATATACTATTCGGCATCGACGACATTGCTGAAGTCGGTTTAAAAAGGAGCATGTTTTTCCCGGAAGGGCGCGGCGATTTATTTTTTCGATTAGGCGTTGTGGAGAATGATCAAGAACTGGAAATTTGGCCCGAGGGCGACCCGATTCATTTTGCCGTACTCAAAGAGGGAGAAGATATTATATGGGATTTATAATCCGGAGGATTAATGTCTGAATCTTTTTTTAATCAGGATAAGAAGGATGAAAAACTCTCTGGCGAAGGGAGAATTCCGGAATTAGAGAGCGATGGATTTGATTCCCGGCCGTCTGAAGATAAGCGGATGATGGCGGTTATGGCTTATATTCCGTTCCTGTGTTTTATTCCACTACTGAAAATGCGCGATGATCGGTATGTTTATTTCCATGCCCGCCAAGGATTAGTTTTATTTTTTATGGAAATAATCGCCTTCATATTTTCATTTCCTCATCTCAGCCAATTATTCTGGACCGCGATTATTATCGGGTGTATTGGGGCGGCTGTCGCCGGAATAATGTTCGCCGTTCAGGGCAAAGCTCACCAGATTCCCATTATTGGAGATTTGGCTAATAAGCTGAAGTTGTAAGTAAAAATGAAATTGGAACAATCAAAATTATTATTCCCAATTCTTTTAATAATAATCTTTTTGGCTTTTCAATCCTGCGCGACGACCGGGCCGGGCGGGAAAAAATCACTTATCCTGATATCCTCAAATCAGGAAGTAGCCATTGGACAGGAACTAAATCAGGAGCTCCAACAATCTGAGAAATGGCTCGATGATCCGGAATGGCAGGCATATATCAATGAGATGGGCCAGAAAATAGTCGCGGTTTCAGATCGCAAAGATATTGAATATAAATTCGCGGTTATTGAATCGGACCAAATTAATGCTTTCGCCGCTCCGGGCGGTTTTGTTTTTTTCTACACTGGGTTAATTAAAAAGATGGATAATGAGGCCGAATTGGCCGCTGTAATGGCTCACGAAATCAGCCATGTTGTGGGTCGGCATAGCATTAAAAGCCTCCAATCGGTAATGGGGCTGTCACTGGTACTGGATTTGGCTTTGGGGGAGAAATCAGACCAGACAAAGGCTCTGGCTGGAACAGCTTTGGGGATAGTTATGTCAGGCTACTCGCGCTCAAATGAACATGAGGCCGATGATTTTGGCCTGACCTATATGGTGAGAGCCGGGTGGAACCCGGACGGGATGTTATCAATGTTTGAAAAATTGCGGGTAATGAATAATGATGATAATGCCGGGTTCTTTGAAATGCTCGCTTCCAGCCATCCCCAAACCAGCGACCGAATTTCCTCGACCAGAGAGAGAATTAAAAAACTTGGGGAACTGCCTTCAAATTTGACTCTAAATAGCCAGAAGTTTAATAACCTTAAAAACCGCCTGTAGTTTTGCTCACCGATTTTTGTGTTTTGGTTTAGGCTGTTATTCGAATACTCAGCAATAATAATCACAAGAAATGGCCCGTTATTGGTGCAATTACATGCAACATTTCCCTTGAGAAATGCAGTAGATTGCACGTATTATGATTTGCTGTTCATTTACTAAACAGCAAAATACGCCTGATAAAAAATTAATAAAGAATAATGGGTCTAACATATCCATAATGGCGATAACAAGGCATTATGTTATAATGACTTATAATGAGATTAATCAGTGGTGGCTGCTGTAAATGTAAGATTTGCATTCATCAAATTTTCTGGCAGTCTATTTGCTCAATTTCAATTAATGCTTGGGATAATTAGGAAAATCCTTCAAAATATTGTGATCTTTTAGGGGGTCCACTATGTATACGCACTCTGTCGGTGCCCAGCGGATGGCCGGTTTATCGATTGGTAAACATGGTTCGCAAACCGCTTTTAAGGAGAAAGATTCAGTCTACGAGTCTTTATCTTCGAGAATTGAGAAAGGCAGTCAAGGCAACTCAATTTCGGGAATCTTATTGAGTTACATTATCCTTGCTGGAATTTTAACGAATTCTGTTTTTCGGCATTGGTTGATGGTAATTCCAAGCTTTGCCTTTAAGTCGGTTTTTCTAAAGCGCGCCGTTGATATCATTGGAGCTCTGGTAGGTTTGGTTTTGACACTTCCAGTATTTATAATACTTCCAATCCTTATTAGGCTTGATTCGCCCGGACCGGTTTTTTATAAGCAATTGCGCGTCGGTCAAAATCGCCGGAGAGATGAGAGGCGACAGGAAAACGGTTCTATGCTGGGACGTGACAGGCGAAATCGCAGGCGAATAAATTTGCATGGCACGCCTTTTCATGTTTACAAGTTTCGTACAATGGTGCCTGAAGCCGAGAAAAAGTGCGGTGCGGTATGGGCTACCAAAAATGATCCCAGAGTGACACGCCTGGGAAGATTTATGCGCAAATCACGGTTAGATGAGATTCCCCAGTTTGTGAATATTCTATTGGGTCATATGTCGCTGGTTGGCCCTCGCCCGGAACGCCCGAAATTCGTTGAAGAATTATCTTCACAAGTGGATAATTACAAAATGAGACTGGATGTCAAGCCGGGGTTGACGGGACTGGCTCAGATTGAGAATGGATATGACTCTTCGGTCGCGTCGGTCGTGCGAAAAGTACAATATGATTTGCAATATATCCAGAAATGGAATATTTGGCAGGATTTCAAAATTATGATGAGGACTGTTCTAGTAGTTTTTACGGGCAAGGGCGCCTTTTAGAACTGAATTCTGTGAAAAGATTAAAACCGCGCTTTCACATTAAGCGCGGTTTTTGTATATTGGGGATGAGTTTTTATTGCGAGAATATCAAGGATTTGATATATTTTCCCGAAATAAATCAAAAAGGGAATTTGTTTATGAACCAGGCCATAAAATGGAATTTGGCGGTCTGTTGCGTTTTATGTTTGGTCACTTCGACCAGTCTTCTGGCTCAGGATGAAGGTAATGTCGTTATCAATTCCAATCCGCAGGGAGGACTGGTAAGGCTTGAGGGATTATTTGATCTGTCAGGCGTTACGCCCATTAGATTTGACCGAGTTTTATCCGGACAGTACCGTCTTACGGTAGAGCGGGACGGTTATGAAAAGTACAAATCCACCGAGTATTTTTCCGAGACACAGCCAGCCCGGCTTGATATAAATCTCGTTAAAAAAACGAGAACCAAAGCGTTTTTCAGATCTATCGTGTTTCCCGGATGGGGACAAAAATATTATGGGGACAAAACCAAATCGACGGTTATCGCTTTGGGTACCCTTGCTTCTGTCGTAGGATATATACACTATAAAAGTGATTACGATGACAAGGTCGAAGATTTTAATGCCGCCAAACAGGCTTTTGCCGATGAACGCAGCTGGAGTAAATTAGGCGGTTTGGAAGAACGTGTCTGGGCTGCCCAGAGGGTGGCCAATGATGCGGAGAACAAGGTAAATCTTTTAATAGCTGTTACTGCCGGAGTCTATCTGTTAAATCTTTTGGACACTATTCTATTGTTTCCCGAACATAGCTCATACTCCGAATATAAGTCGATTACGGCCGTGCCCGACGTGGGTGATGACAAGGTTGGATTAACGTTGGCGGTGAGGTTTTAGATATGAAGAAAAAATATTTTATATTGGCCTTTTCAATCCTGTGCGCCATGATAATCCTTTCATGCAGTGAAGAAATTGAATCACCAAGCGGAATATCTGGTTTGCCGGCTGAACCTGAGATTCCTCGTGGATTAACGGCCGCCATTGGAGAAGGTACGATTAATTTAGCCTGGACCATCTCGAATGCTTCTGCAATTTCCCAGTATTTTATATATTATTCTGATTCATCGTCTTCGGATATGTCATTGTTGGATTCGACTAAGAATTTATCATATCAGGTGACGGGATTATCCAATGGTGTCGAATACTTCTTTCGAATATCGGTTCTCACAACGGCCGGATATGAAGGTAAGAAATCTCGCGTCGTCAGGGCGACTCCCGGAATATTTTCTATTCTCATAAATAATGGCAATGAATTTACAAATAGTCGGTCGATATCAATCGCGTTAACTGCCGTTGACGCGACCGATCTGGTACAATTTTCGGAAAGTTTTGATTTTAATTCGGCTCATTGGGAGAATTTTAGCCCAACGAAGTCATATTTACTGTCTGACGGGGATGGAATGAAACGGCTTTATGCTCGTTTTCAAACCAGGGACGGAGGTAATTCGACAGGTATGATAGCCGACAGTATAATCCTTGATCGATATGCCGCTATTGATTCGGTTACCGAAAACTCGGGAGGTGCGGTGCTGGCCGTTGGCGATACGGTTCATCTATCAATTTATACTTCCGAATCCGGGGGGGAGGCATCGGTTAATATTACCGGAATAGGAAATATCGCCCTCAATGATTTTGGATTAAGTGGAGACAGTTTTGCCGACGATGGCATATATGAAATTGATTATGCCTTACCGATAGGCACGGAATTGGTGGATGCGGAAATTACCGGGAGTTTTACTGATGCCGCCGGTAATCACGCTTCTGATGTAAAGGCCGGAACTCGTTTGACCGCGACTTTTCCTCCGGATCCGGTGATCCTGACAGGTTATTCCGAATCATCACTTGAAATCCTGTTACAATGGACGCGATCAGCCATATCAGATTTTTCATTTTATCGTATTTTTCGCAGTGTAAACCCCGGAATAGATGAAACTTCGTTCCTTGTGTCAACGGTATCCAGTCAATCTACAACCAGTTACCAGGATACTGCACTGGCCGATACAACTGCATATTATTATCGCGTGTACGTTTATGATAACCGCGGAAATTCATCTGGATCCAATGAACTGGAAATATCAACCATGAAAAATACTCCGCCGGACGCGATTACAATCGCGGTCGGATTGACCGGCGAAGCTCTGGCGGTGGAAGTCAGCTGGCTGCAGTCATATGATGATGATTTTGCATCATATCATCTCCTAAGGGATAATAGTCCGTTGAACGGTTATGATAGTGATCTTGTGGTAGGTATAATTAATGCGCGTGCGACAACATCGGTAACCGATTATTTACCGGCGGCCGGAACATATTATTATCAGGTTTTCATATTTGATAAGCAGGGACTGTTGACCGGTTCGAATATTGTATCAATTGTTATTCCCTGATAATGCCCGATAGGAGGGCATAGGGATAACTAAGTAAGGCGATCTGTAATGGGACAAAGAGTTCAGTTCGGAGAATTTTGGTTTTTATACCTGCAGACAATAAAGCAGATGAAACGAGCTGTTTTATGGTCGCCCCTATTAATTTTGGGACTGCTGACGATTGGTCTGGCGACGGCGCATTATTATATTTTCTCGCCAGTTTTGAATCCGTTATTGAAAGGCTTTCTGAGTTTTACATATCCTCAATATAAGGACGCCTTTTTTCACTATCCGAACCATTTTACCCTGTTGCCGCTAATTCTTGATACTTCAGTTCGGGTGTTTTCTATCCTCGTTGAAGCGCTTTTTCTGGGCGTTTTTTCCGATTTAATGATTTCCAACTATCGGGGAGAGAAACCGGCTTTCAGTCAATCGTTCGGTCGAGCCGCAAAAAGATATATAAAATTGACTTCGGTGTGGGGCGGATTGCTGGTTGTGCTCTATCTGCTGTCTTTATATTATTATGATTTTCTTACTGACGTCATCGGGCTTGCGCTGCATCAGTCGCCCCGACGACAGATTGCGGTTTTCTTTTCTCTGCATTTTCTGGCGGTTGTCATTTATACACCACTTATATTCATTATCCCCAGTATAATGGTCGGCGGTTCATCTCTGGCCAAAACAATAAGCCGGGCTTTTAAAACTTTTATACGCCACCCGTTTATTGCTTTTGGAATTGTCCTTATCCCTTACGTTATATCAGCCGCCCCGGGATTACCTTTATCCTTTTCGAACCGTGTGGTTGAAGTATTTAATCCGGAAATGATTTTTTATCTTATAATAACGTCAATCGTAGTCAGTCTAATTACCAATTTTATTTTGATGGGCACCGCGGTAAAATTCTTTATGGATCAGAATGAATCGTAATGGAACCGGTACAAGTATTTTTAATTATTTCGTTCTGTCTGCTTCTGCTTACCATTTTTCTGGTTATTTTATTCAAGAGATTCTCATCTTACAACCGTCCACTTTTATATTTTTCCTTTATAAATATCATCGGGATCGCGGCGTTTTATATTGAAGTTGGACAATTCCCGCAGCTTTGGAAAACGGCGCATATCATGGTGTACGCCTTTATATCATTTATGCCTTTTGCATGGTACGTTCTTTCGAGCCGCTGGGCCCAGGATACAGGTGAATTTGAATCAAAAAGCAAAATGATTCCCCGTTTACTGTTTATCCTGGGGGCAATCATTTTTGTAATTATGATCGGGCAAAAGGCCGTTGATGTTGTCATTATTGGCGACCGCTGGTTTATATCGCTGCTAAAATGGAGATTTTTGATAAATCTGAATTTTATTTTTTGCCTTACGGCCGGAGCTTATGCCATTGAAAATCGATATCGCTCATCACTGGGTTTATCGCGGGATAGAATAAGAAAGTCATTTTTCCTGCTGTTGACGTATGTGATAAATTTTCTGGCTATGGCAACGATTGCCATAATCTATGGACAAATCAGTGATTATCTTTTGACCTTGAATTTTTTCCTCGCCGGACTAATTTGTTTGTTTTATGTAAGGCATGTAATAAGATTCGAACCGGACAATGATGGCATCATAATTTCCCGCAAGGCATCATATTCATCAATCGTAGTTGTAGTTTTTGGTCTGTATTTTTTATCCATTGGACTAACTGGAGAGATATTGAGAAAACTTAATTTGAATGAGGGTACATTTATTTCAGTTGTTGTCCTTATCCTATTGGGCTCTACTTTTATTTTCTTCCTCTTCTCTCAGGCCAGACGATCGCGATTGACCGGATTAACTGATGGCGGTCACATATCTTCAGGACTAAAATATGGTGTGGAATGGAAGGAATTCGCCGAAGAAATTTCTGCCACAATAGAATTTGATGAGATCTATCAGCGCACCAAAAGCTTATTGCATCGCATAATGAAAATTGAGGATTGCTTCTTTATTCTAAGGGAATCCGAACCGGGTTGTGATTACAGATTATTGATCGGTAAGGACATTGACCATATAATTCCCGCAAATAATTTGAATCAACTATGCGATTGGCTGCACCGACTTGGACGGCCGATTGAAGTGAGCGATATCGGTGATGCCGGTGAGACCGAGCTGAATCAATATCTGGATTTGGAAAAACTCATTCCGTTTACTGCGTTTCTGCTGGTTCCATTTGCGGCGCGGCATCAATTCATCGGCATTTGGGGGATTGGTTATCATAATTCGGGACGAAAACTCCTCAGCGATGAGATAGGTTTTATTGAGGCTGCGGCCGGACCGGTGGCATTGACTTTGCACGGCGCGCGAATTACCGAAGAGCTTGTAACGTCGCGTGAAATTGAATCATACCACCGGTTTTCATCGTTTGTACTGCATGATCTTAAGAACTCCGTAGGGATGCTATCGATGCTGTTGCAGAATGCTGATAAAAACATGGCTAATCCGGATTTTCAAAGAGAAGCCTTAATTACAATCGGAAAGGCGGTCGATCGCCAGACGAAAATAATATCACGCCTTACCGAAGAGCGTGGCGAGGATAAGTATTTTATTAAGGAAGCCCGCCTTTCGGAATTAATCAAGTGGGCTACAGAAAGAGTCCGGATCGATACCATGCCCCAGGTTGACTTAAGGTGCGATATTGACGATGGCGTTAGAGTATTTGTGGATCCCGAAAAAATAGGATCGGTATTTGACAATTTAATTATGAACGCGGTCGAAGCTATGCCGGATGGAGGGGTATTGTCAATCAATACTTTTTCTGAAGCAGACGGAGAAGCGATTGGTATAAAATTTAGCGATACCGGTTGCGGAATGGATGCGGATTACCTTAATTCAAAATTATTCCGGCCATTTAGCTCGACCAAAAAGCATGGTCTCGGAATCGGTATGTATCAATCACGGGAAATTATTTTCAAACATCATGGTCGCCTGGAAGTAAAAAGTGAACCTGGTCGGGGAACCGATTTTATAATCTATTTGCCCGGAGAAATATAAGTGGCCAAGCCTGTCATTCTCATAGTCGATGATGAAGAGGGTATCCGTTCCCAGTTAAAATGGGCATTGCTTGACGATTATGAAGTTATCGAATCGTCAGGACCGGATGATGCTTGTGCCCTGGCATCTGAGCATAAGCCGCTCATTGTTCTACAGGATATAGCTCTAAGTACGCGAGAAAATGCCGTCGAAGGGATTGAATTAATTGAGTACTACCTCAGGATAAATCCCTTTTGTAAAGTCATTATGGTTACCGGACACGGTCAAAAGGAAAATGCCCTCAGGGCTGTCGCCAAAGGCGCTTATGACTTTTTTGAAAAACCGATCAATCTGGATCAATTGAAAATTATCATGGATCGCGGCCTAAGAATGGCGACGCTGGAAGAAGAAAACCGGCAGTTATCTACCGAATTGGCCCACGTAAAACGATTTGATAATATTATCGGCGACTCGGAAAAAATGCAGGAAGTTTATAAAATTATCGAAACTGTATCCGGGACCGATTATACTGTTTTGATTACCGGTGAATCAGGAACAGGTAAAGAACTGGTAGCGAGTGCCATTCATAATTCCGGACTTCAAAAGGGTAATCCCTTCATAACTATTAATTGCGGAGCGATTCCGGAAAATCTATTGGAATCGGAACTTTTCGGGCATGAAAAGGGAGCTTTTACCGATGCCTATGCTCAAAAACTCGGCAAATTCGAGCTGGCAAATAAAGGTACGATTTTCCTCGATGAAATTGGTGAATTACCGCTAAACCTTCAAGTAAAGCTTCTCAGAGTTTTGGAAAATCATATTATTGAAAGGGTTGGGGGCAGAACTGGAATTCCACTTGAGGTTCGCGTCCTGGCGGCAACCAATCGAGATTTACTGGAAGAAGTTAACAAAGGCGCTTTTCGTGAAGACTTATATTATCGCCTATCGGTTATAACTATCGATTTACCGCCGCTTCGGGACCGGGGAGATGATATCCTGTTGTTGGCCAAGACATTCCTGAACAGATATGGTCTTGAAAACCAAAAGGGCAATCTGTCGTTTTCAGAAGTTTCTGCACGCGCTATTGCCTCATATGATTGGCCGGGAAATGTCCGGGAGCTCGAAAATAAAATTAAAAGAGCCGTTATCATGGCTCAGGACAAGAAGATAAAGCCGCTGGATTTATCTTTGCCGGCGGTCGCGGGAAATGATGCCGGCCGGGCAACCCTGCAGGAAGTGCGCGAAGAAACCGAAAGAGAGTATATTCTTGAATCCCTGGTCAGGAATAATTGGAATATATCCAGGGTTTCGCGAGAACTGGGGACCAGCCGAACGACTCTTTATGACCTGATTGAAAAATACAATCTTAAGAATAAATAACTATTCAAAATTGCATTTTCTGCCATTTCCCCCTAAACAAATACTCACCCCTAACCGATTACTGTACTATACCATAGTACGTTACATGATGTTAGGGAACTATAGAAAATGAAAAAAGTACTCCTTGTTGATGACGATGTTGAATTGTCACGATCACTAATCAGTTTATTTGATCCGGATAAATTCGCATTCCACCATTTGGAGGATGGACAGGAAACGACGAATTATATTAAATGTCATGATGATAATCTCGATCTCGTAATGCTGGATGTGAACCTGCCGTCATGTTCCGGTCTGGATGTATTAAGAAATATTAAAAAAATCAAGGATGATTTGCCGGTCATAGTCATTTCAGGATTTATATCAACTGAAAACGCAATGGAAGCGATGCGAGAGGGAGCTTTTGAATACTTAACCAAGCCATTTGAATTAAATAAATTGATTGAAATAGTTAATAAAGCATGCGGATTTATGCAGGAGCCCCATGTCATAAAGCAGCATGTAATCACATCCGACGACGACACGGCGACGGATCTTATCGTGGGGCAGTCGCCTGAGATAGTTGAAATCGCCAAGCTAATTGGTCAGGTTGCCAGAACAGACGCTTCGGTTCTTATTTTTGGCGAGTCAGGTACCGGAAAAGAGCTGGTTGCCCGCGCCATTCATCGCAATAGCCTGAGACGCGGCAATACTTTTTTATCGGTCAATTGCGCCGCATTATCCGATACCTTATTGGAGTCCGAATTATTCGGCCATGAAAAAGGCGCCTTCACCGGGGCCTATTTCAAACGCATTGGAAAATTCGAACAATGTGACGGCGGAACAATCTTCCTTGATGAAGTAGCCGATATGTCAATGTTGACCCAGGGGAAAGTGCTGCGCGTTTTGCAGGAAAGAGAATTTGAGAGACTGGGGGGAAATGAAACCATCGCTGTTGATGTTCGGCTTATTGCCGCTACGAATAAGTCTCTGGTCCAATGCATGAAGGACGGCGCCTTCCGGGTAGATCTTTTCTATCGATTGAAAGTCGTTTCTCTGTACATCCCGCCTCTGCGCGACAGACGGGAGGATATACCTCTCCTGGTAGATCATTTTATCAAAAAATACAATAAATCCCTGGGGAAAGACATCCGTTCCATTTCCAAAAAGGCCAAGACGATAGTGTCAAAATATATCTGGCCGGGAAATGTCAGGGAACTTGAGAACAATATTCATACCGCGATGGTCATGTCCAAATCCGATGTTATTCAGCCGGAAGATTTGCCGGTCTGCAATGAAAACGATGACAAGGTTGACATTGATATAGAGGGTTTGCAGGATAATTATGCCGAGATGTTCGCGCGTTTGATTGAGCCGCTATTTCCCAAATTGATCAGTAGCAGCGAGGGACGCATTTACCATTTGATGCAATCGTCCATGGAAAAGGCATTGCTTTCAGCCTGCCTGAAACATTTCAATTCCAATCAGGTCAAGGCTTCGGATATGCTTGGCATATCCCGCAATACTTTACGGGACCGTATCAGCAAGTACGGCATATATTAGACTATACCATTTCAAATTATCTTCCAGGATGGGTTCAATGGGCCGCAATTAATATTGCGGCCTTTTTTTATTGAGTGTATATTGATTATCAAAAGTTTATTATTATGCGAATATGTCATTTTGCGGATAATCATCTGGGCGCCGGTTCAGGGGCCAGGGAAAACGATATTTTCGAAGGCTTCAAAAACGCCGTCGATGGGATCATTGATTTACGTCCTGATTTGGTGATAAATGCCGGCGACCTGTTTCACATGGTACAACCGTCCAACAAAGTTATCGCCTTTGCTTCTCGCCAGTTATTGCGACTGGGGAGAGAGCATAAAATCCCAACGGTCATAATTTCGGGAAATCATGACGCCCCTAAACAAAAACACATTGCGTCGGCTCTATCGATATTTGAGGATTATGAGAACATCACGGTTATATATAAATCTCAATATGAAGAAATTAAGATTGGCGGAGTTTCTATATCCGCCGTACCTCATTGTTTGACTCCGGAAATCCTGCAGCGGGAGCTCGAAAAAATCGCCCTGGATAACAATGCTGATAAAAATATTCTTGTTCTGCATGGAGTCGTGGGCGGGATTAAAGCCTTTCAAATGGCGGATCTTTCGGAGCAAATGATTCCTTCGGACCGATTTGGAGATTTCGATTATGTTGCCCTTGGACATTATCATAATTTCACAAAGGTTGGAAAAAACGTTTATTATTCAGGTTCGACCGAACGATTGTCACAGGCGGAAAGCGGTCATCAGAAGGGATTTGTTGAGGTCGATTTTTATGAGTCCGGTCCGCCTAAAATTGAATTTCATAAAATCCCCTCCCGGACTATGCTCGATTTGCCACCGCTCCAGGTCCGGGGCAGTTCCGCGGAAGACATTATGTCGCGGATTGAAAAGAAAATAAGGGACCACAATCCTGAAGATAAAATAATTCGCCTGAAGGTTGACGGGATTTCGGAAGAGGCATATCGGGCGCTGGCATTTGATAAAATAGCCGAGCTGAAAAACAAGGCCTTTGCTCTGGATATCCAGTTTATAAAGGAAGAAAAGAAGAACGATAACCTCTATGCCGATTTGAATTTGGGCCGCCTTGATATGGCCTTTGAAAAATTTATTGCATCCGGATCAATAGACTCGCTTGACAAAGAGAAATTGACTCGAATGGGAATAGAATATCTAAATCGTGCGGAAGAAATAGACGACTAAGAAATATCCCTTACGAAAATTATATTGCGATTTTTTATTATTCCGCCAATTATTGCGTATCAAATAATGATTCCGGAAATTCAAAGGAGTTGCTATGCAGACATTTGTTTCGGCTGATAAACGCCGTATGTATGAGGAACTGGCCTGGATTTGGCCGATAATAAGTCCGCCTGAGGATTATATCGAAGAGACTGAAGAATTTGTCAGGCTTATAAAGGAACATTCTCAAATCCCTGTCAAAAATGTCCTGAATATGGGTTGTGGGGGGGGCCATAACGATAATACGCTTGCCGGGTATTTTGATGTCGTCGGTGTGGATATCAGTTATGAAATGTTACATTTGGCCAGAGCTCTAAATCCCAATGTCCAATACGAGCATGGCGATATGCGTTCGGTGAGATTGGGGCAGGGTTTTGACGCCGTGACAGTCTTTGATTCTATAAGTTACATGCGTACTCCGGAAAGCCTGAAAGCGGCTTTTACTACCGCCTATGCGCATTTAAGGCCAGGGGGGGTCTTCCTGACCTGTGTTGAAGAAACCGTTGAGACATTCAGGCAAAACAAGACGCTGTATTCAACCCGTGGCCAGGGAGACGTTGAGATTACTTTGATAGAAAATTATTATGATCCGGTCCCTGATGATTATTGTTACGAGGGGAATTTCATCTATTTAATCAGGCGTTCCGGCGAACTTTCAATTGAAACCGATTGTCATTTGCTGGGCTTGTTTAAGCTGGCGACCTGGATGGATTTAATGACGGAAGTCGGCCTCGAAGTATTTAAACGTGAATCAATTATACCAACAACGGACGGGGAGATGATACCGATACTAATAGGGTTAAAACCGGTGACGCATTTTTAAAAAAACCGGGGAAGTACGCCAAAAACAGCGCCATCCCCCGGCCATACTTTATCGACATTACCAGCTTACAATTGCGTATTGTCGTCGTTTTCGCTCAATATTCTTCGGAAGCAAAAAATCCCCATTGCGATTACGCCGCCCCACATGATAATTAACATAATCCATCCGCCTAATTCCATCTTACACCTCGCTTCCGGTTTCACGCCTGCGTTTTTGCCAGGCAATACGAACTAAAATACAGAGAATCAGGAATACGAATACAAGACCGATGCGCGTACCAAGTATATAAGGTATATCTTTTTCAGCAATTCCTTTCATTAGAATCACGTCGAGCCAATCCTGGAAGAACCATGTCCCAAGGATGGCAAGCAGAAATATCGGAGTGACATATTTGATGATATATTTGAAAAACCCGGGGACTCTCATATTGGAACCGATGTGCATTTCAGCCCAGAGTTTATCGATTCCGAATACCCAGGCCACCAGAATAATCTCTATCGTTGCTCCCAGGACAATAATAAAACTGCCGCCCCAAAAATCGAGATCGCCAAGAACACCGTTATCAAAAAACCAAATCGCCGGCTGGCAAAGGATAAATGTGACCAAAGCGAAAGCTATTACCGCCCTTTTGCGGCTCATTCCAAATTCATCCTGGAAAAAACCAACCAGGGGTTGAGTAAGCGAGATTGATGATGTTATCCCTGCCAAAAAGAGCATTAAAAACCAGAGAAAACTGAATAATTGTCCGAACGGTATCTGGCCAAAAATCCCCGGCATCGTAACGAATCCGAGATTAAAGGCGCCAGAATTGGCGATTTCAACAATGCCTTCATTGCCAAAAAAGAAAAACGCCGCCGGTATAATTAGCGAACCGCCCAGTATGACCTCGGCGAATTCATTGGTACTGGCCGCCGATAATCCCGCCAGAGGAACATCATCGGTTTCCCTGAGGTAACTTGAATAAGACAGAATCACTCCCATCCCAAGTGACAATGTGTAGAACACCTGACCGGCCGCGGCCAGCCATACTTTTCCGGATTTTAATTCGGAGAAATCGGGATTCCAAAGAAACCCAAGGCCGTTAAATTCTCCCCAGTCGAGAGTAATAACTCGAATCACCAATAATATGCCAAAGATTAAAAGAGTAGGCAGGGCGATATTGCATAATCTTTCGATACCGCCTTTAATGCCAAAAAAGGTAATCCCGATATTAATTGAGAAAGTAATTATGAAGAATGTAAACGCCGCGCTTAAACCGCTAAACCAATGATTGTGTTCGATCCCCTGCAGTCCCGAGAGGAAGTTGGTCAGCTGCCCTCCTTCGCTGGCTTGTGCGAGTGTGCCGGTTGCAGAGTAAAAGCAATAAGCAAGCGTCCATGACTCGATATAAACATAATACATATAAATAATCAATGGCCCCAAAATGCCAAGAACGCCAATGTACTTGATCGCTTTATTGCGTTTCCAGAGCGACTGGAAAATTCCGGGGGCGGAAGAATGGCCATAGCTGCCGCCATACCGCCCAGCCGTCCATTCGACCCACATAAGCGGAATCCCAATTAACACAAAGGCGCATAAATAAGGAATCATAAACGCTCCGCCTCCGTTTTGAGCGGCCTGTACCGGAAATCTTAAGAAATTGCCCAAACCTACCGCGGAGCCCGCGACGGCCAGGATGACCCCCATTCTTGTTCCCCAGCGTTCTCGTATTTGAGCCATAAATACCTTTCCTGCTAATTAACGCGACAATATTCCATCCGGGTAAATATATGTTCCAAAAACTTTGGTCTCCGATGCCGAAAAAATTGATAATAACATATATAAGGCACATGTTGAAACTTTTTGAGAGTTCATTTTGTAAATAGTATTATGCCGCGGCCCCCTTGTCAATATTAATATTTACCTCTTGCATTTTGTTTTTGTTGACCGGAATGAGACATGAGATTATTTATACTTAAGCCAATATATGAAAGGAGATATCATTAAATGATGAGGATTGTAAAATATTTTATTATTGTCTGCCTGATCGCCGGATCAGCATCGGGGCAGTTTTTGGGGCAAATGACGTCGGCAGATTGTCTTGAAAAAGGGAAGAATATTGGCGGAGGTTATTTAATTATTGCCGAAGACGCATTGGGCGTCGTCGGTTCCTGGCGGATGGGATTAGGAGAGTATCTTGAGGGCCGTATTAGGGGCGGACTTCTTGATCCTGAAGGAAACGGCGTAAATTTAATACTTGGCGCGGATGCCAAATATCAATTATGGGAATATATCAAGGGGGAAAATCCTTTTGATATGTCTCTCGGAACCGGAATAGAGTATTCAAAATTTGATAATGGGAAATTGTTAGGCCTGACCGGTTCGATAATCGGTTCGCATTTGCATGTTTTGAAGGGCGGGCAAAGTATCGAATCGTATGCTCAATTGCATTTGCGTCTCGAGCGAATCTCGACCGATGATTTTTATCTATCAAATGTCAAGATTAGCGGCGGTTCCGATTCCAAACTCAGGATGGGCGGCAGCATCGGGGCTGTTTTTAGCGTGATGTCGCTGGCGGATTTTACGATTGAATTGCAGCTGGATGACCAATTCGCGATTATGGCCGGACTCGATTTGTTCGAGTTTTAAATTTGGAATATTCATTTCATAGAATTGAACATAGATGGAATTTTGGGATGTTCTAATTTTAGGCACAATTCAGGGGCTGACTGAATTTTTGCCGATTTCTTCATCAGGCCATCTGGTCATTAGCCAGTACTTGCTGGGAATCAAAGCCCCGGGAGTCAGCCTTGAAATCTGGCTGCATTTTGGGACGCTCATTGCAGTGCTGGTTTATTATTTTAGGCGTCTCCTCGAAATCGCAAAAGCCTTAATTGGGAGATCTGAAAACCGGGATGAAAACCTTCGCTTATTAATGGCAATTATTATTGGAACTACACCGGCCGCGGTTATTGGTTTATCTTTCAAATCATCAATTGAAGCCGCCTTTGGTTCGCCATCATTTGTATCAGCCATGCTTGTCGTCACAGGGGTTATCCTCCTTCTAAGCGGTTTGGCCCGCAATAAAAACCTGCAAATCAACATGCCTCGCGGATTGGGTATTGGGATGGCTCAGGCTCTGGCTATTTTGCCCGGACTTTCCCGCTCCGGAAGTACAATCACATGTGCCATGCTTCTGGGCGTCAAACCCAAACAAGCCGCGGAGTTTTCATTTTTGCTTGCCATACCGGCAATCGGGGGGGCCTTTGTTCTTGATTTAATTTCGAGTGATATTTCAGTCTGGTCTGGCAATGAATTAGGATTATTTTTAATTGGAGCTTTAGTATCCTTTGTAATTGGATTGCTTTCGATTCATTATCTTCTGAAGTTGATTGCACGGGGAAAGTTCTATATTTTTGGATTTTATTGCTTTGCCGCGGGAATTATTTCTTATATATTTATCAACTGATGCGGAATATTTTTATCATACGTCTGGGCCGTTTGGGAGATGTCACGCTTACCGGACCGACTATCAAAAATCTGCGCTTTCTTTACCCGGATTCAAAAATATCGTATATCACCCGTGAACCCTATCAATCTCTATGCCATTCGCTTTTCGGAGTCGACGAAGTATTGACCTTTCCTAACGAAGGGTCGTATCTCGATTTGGTAAAATTATCAATCAAACTGGATGATTTTCAGCCCGACCTGGTTGTTGATTTGCATAAAAATTTCCGTTCCTTTCATCTCGCCAATTTATGTAAAGCTCGCTATAAGGTCGTATATAAGAAGAGGCGCAAAGAAAGGCAGGCAGCAGTCAACGAGAAGATCTTTGTTTCGCCAATACCGCATACCATTGACCAGTATAATCTGGTAATAGATAAACTTAAGGGCGAACGCATCGCCCGAAGGCCTGATATTTTTATTCCCTATGATAAATTGTCGGATTGTAATTTTCGAAGAGAGGGCGTGGCCATCGCGCCGGGCGCCGGATCATCCGTTAAATGCTGGCCAATTGAGAACTTTGTTTCGGTAATTGAAAAATTAATCGGTGATTTTAATTTCCCGATATCGTTATTTCTATCTTCGTCGGATGATGCCATCGCGGATAAAATTTCTCATTTTCCGGCCGATAGAGTTTCGATTTTTTGGGATGAACCGTTGGATCGGATTGGTGAAATCCTATCGCAGTACCGCCTGAGCCTGACCAATGATTCCGGATTAATGCATATCTCTTCGGCGGCCGGGACTCCGACTCTGGGACTGTTCGGCCCAACCCATGAGCAACTTGGATTTTACCCTCTGGGAGTTCATGATGTGATGCTGGGAACGGATGAGAAATGCCGACCCTGTTCGCTTCATGGTAATGTCCCCTGTTATCGAGAAAAGCAATACTGTTTCACTCGCATGACGGTCGATTTTGTCTATAAGCAGATGATCCGAATTCTCGATAAAGAAAATCTTTGTCCGGCGGTATTTATAGATCGTGACGGGACGTTGATTGTTGATGAGCATTATCTGGCCAATCCGGATAAAATCAAATTTATCGATGGATCGATTAATGCTCTGCATAGATTAAAAAAGGCAGGTTTTAAAATCGTAATTGTCTCCAATCAATCAGGCGTAGCTCGAGGGTTTTTCCCCGAAGAAGCCGTTGTGAAAGTGCATAATCGTCTTGAGGCATTGCTGAAAGAAAACGGTATTGAAATTGATGATATTAGATTTTGTCCCTACCATCCGGACGGTGATGTTCCCGAATATACAAAGGAAGATGAATGCCGCAAACCTCGGCCTGGAATGCTTGAAAAAAGCGCGATGGAATTGGGAATTGATTTAAAAAGATCATATATGATTGGAGATAAACTATCGGATGTCCAATGCGGCCAGGCCGCGGGAGCGATCCCAGTTTTAGTGCGAACCGGTTACGGAATGGAAACCGAAAAAGATTACCCCGCCGCGCCGTATCCGCCTCCGTATTTTTTATGCGATAATCTAAGCGCCGCCGCCGACAGGATATTGTCGAAATCATGATTCGAGAAGCGTTATATCAAAAAAAACTGGAGAATAGTCGGGTACAATGCTTATTATGTCCGGCTTTCTGTCGACTGAGACCGAGTCAGCGAGGCATTTGTCATTCCCGATTTAACCAGGATGGCAGGCTGGTTACTGACAATTTTGGAGAAACGGTTACGATTGTCATTGATCCTATTGAAAAAAAGCCTCTCTATCATTTTAAACCGGCGACGAATATTGTTTCAATAGGCGCCAACGGATGCAATTTATCCTGCCGCCATTGCCAGAATTGGCAAATATCTCAGGAGAGAGTTTCGACTGTCTATATTGATCCGGAGAAACTGCCGGAAATTGCCGCACAAAAAAACTCAATCGGAATCGCTTATACCTATACTGAACCAATTATCTGGTATGAATATATTATGGAAGCGGCTCCATTAATAAGAAATGCCGGCCTAAATAATGTCATGGTTTCGAACGGATACATTAATCCTAAGCCCCTTGAGAAATTACTTCCTTATATTGACGCCTTTAATATTGATCTCAAGGGAATTAAACCGGAGTTTTATAAGCGTATTTGCAAAGGCAAGCTTGAGCCTGTTCTGGAAGTAATTAAAATTATCGCAAACTCGTCGGCCCATATTGAATTGACCAATTTGATTATACCCGGTTTGAATGATGACGAAAGTGATTTTCATAAACTGGGCGAATTTGTCAATTCCGTTGACGGAACTATTCCAGTGCATTTGTCGGCGTATCACCCAAGCTACAATCTAAATAATCCCCCAACGCCGGAAAAAACTATGAGACAGGCTTATTCTATTTTAAAAAAGTATGTCAATAATGTGTTCGTGGGGAATATGGCTCTTGATGAATTGGGCAATAGCCGCTGCCCTTCATGTAATCAGGTTCTTATAAAACGACAAAGCTATCGGATAGATATTACAGGTTTAGATGAAAAAGGAATTTGTTCGTCATGCCATGCCGAAACTGGTATTGTCACAGGGAATTAGTTATATTATCGACTGCAGTAAGAGTATTCAGAGGTCGATATATTTTAATATCAGGGATTTAAAGCGTTTTGGTTGGAGAGACTGCAATTATCATATGTGGGCGGGAACACGACTTGATTGCTGACCGTTTTGAATTATGATGAGATTAAAATATTTTTTAATTAGTTTTTCAGTTGTCGTTATTGCCGGATTTTTGTCAATTGAGCAAGCGAATGCCCAATTCTATTTTGGCAAAAATAAAATTCAATACACAAATTTTGACTGGCAAGTTATGACGACAGAGCATTTCAAAATATATTTCTATCCCGCCGAAACGGAATTGGCGGAAATCGCAGCCAGGTCCGCCGAAGAATCTTACAAACGTCTCGCGTCGTTTTTTAATCATGAAATATATGAGATTACGCCTCTTATTATTTATAGCAATCCCAATTATTTTGTTCAAACCAATACGACTTTTTCTTTTTTACCTGAAAATGTGGCCGGTTTTACTGAACATATGAAGGGGCGGGTGGTCGTGCCATTCAACGGTTCCTATTCTGATTTTAATGATGTCATCTGGCATGAAATGGTCCACGTCTTCACCTTCGCCAAGATTGGGCAGAAGATTCAGGATTACGGCCGTATGGCGTCGGCTTTTCCTCCTCAATGGTTTATTGAGGGGCTGGCTAATTACTGGTCGCGCGAATGGGACAGCGAAGGCGACATGGTTTTGAGGGATATGGTCATTAATGGAAATCTGCCGTCTATAAAAAACATGTGGATTTATAACAACACCTATTATGTATATAAACTGGGCGAATCTATCTGTCATTTTATCGCTGACGAATATGGCGAAGACAAAATGACAGAGATATTTGAGAATTGGTCATTGGGGAAAACATTTGATGATGTTATCACCTTTACACTCGGGAAAAATTTGGATGAACTTTCCGAAAAATGGTCATATTTTCTCAAGAAAAAATATTTCCCGCAGATTGCTAATCTTGATTTGCCCGATAAAAGAGCTACCAGACTGACCGACAGGATATTCGCCGTTCGCCCGGTACCCGTGACTATGACCAACAAAAACGGCATCGAAGAGCCGTGGGTGATATACAAGGCCAACAAAGTTGGGTACTCGGCGATTTATATGCAACCCGCAATGGGGGAAAGCAAGCAAGTTATAACTCTTTTGAAGGGCGAACGATCGGCCAAGTACGAGTCATTGCACCTATTGTCAAGCGGAGTAGACCAATTTGACAATAAACTTCTGGCATTTGCCTCAAAATCGCAGGAACGTGATGTCTTGTACATATATGATTTGGAACACCGGAAAGTTATCACAAAGTATGAATTTGAAAATCTTATCGGATTAGTGTCGCCTCGATTTTCGCCTGAAGGCGATCGAGTTGTCTTTACCGGATATCAATTGGGCGGCTATGCCGACATCTATATGATATATCTGAAATCGGGCGAAATTATTCAACTTACCAATGATATTTATAATGATCTTGATCCATCCTTCGGATTCGAAGGAAACTCCATTTTGTTCTCATCCGATCGCGGCGGTTATGGATACGATGGATACATGTCCCTCTATCGAATCAATGTGCAGGATCGCCAAATGAAACGAATTACATATGGCAAATGCCATGACCGATATCCTTCAGAGAGCCCCGATGGACAACAACTGATATTTTCCTCCGATCGCGGCGAAGAAAGATCGTTTAATATTTTTAGCCTCGAACGCGAGCGAAGGCTTTCCAAAGTAACCGAATATTTAACCGGAGCATTTGATCCCCGCTTTAATAAAGGCGGAGATGAGGTTTATTTTTATGCCTACCAAAACCGTGGTTTTCATTTGTTTCGTTCAGACATAAATATTCTGGAGACCGTCCCCGTCGATGAAAACGAAAATTTTGAAATTCGCTGGATACCTGAAAAGATAGGCATAGAAGCAAGCGAATCAACAGTAAAGTATAAAACCGATTATTCACTTGATATCGCGCAATCGACAATCGCCTATGATGGAGTTTACGGGACTATCGGGGGTATTCAAGCGGCAGTGAGTGATATGCTCGGCAACAATATGTGGATATTCCTGCTTTCAAATACGGCTCAAACTAAGGACGATATATTGACCAGTTTCAATCTTGGTGTGACTTATCTGAGACGAACTAACAGACTTAATTGGGGACTGGGAGTTTTTCATTTATATAATGAGTACTATAACGATTATGACGGTTATTACTTTGAGCGGCTCATCGGCGGAGTCGGTTTATTAAGTTATCCCCTTACAAAATTCGACCGCATCGAAACGTCGCTGTTTTTGAGATATAGCGAAAAAGAAAGATTTGCAGGCCTATGGAAGCGAAAGGCAATTCCGGCTACACAATTATTCAGTTTTATCAGCGATAATACGCTTTGGGAGCCTCTTGGTCCGGTTGAGGGACGGCGGCTTAATCTGACAGTCGGTTACAGTTTCGATTTGAATTCGGCCGAGACATTTAACCGCTTGGCGTCTATTGATTTTCGGCATTATTTAAGATTGGGCAGTCGCTCATCCTTTGCCAGCCGTTTCTTCGCCTATTCATCATCGGGAGCTGAACCGCAGAGAATATACCTTGGAGGAAGCTGGTCATTCAGGGGATACAGCCGTCGGCATTTCTATAATAGAAACATATTGTTCAATTCAATGGAACTTAGATTTCCACTGATAAACAATTTGATAATTGGATTCCCGATTGGCGCCATGAAATTTAGCGGAATTCGGGGGGCCTTATTCCATGACGCCGGAACCGCCTGGGATGATAACTGGATTGGATGGAGAGGTTCTTTTGGAGCATCAATACGGGTAGCCCTCGGTTATCTGGTTGTCCTAAGATTTGATTTCTCGCGAATTCATAACTTTCGAGGCATCTCAAAAAGTACACGGGCAGATTTCTTTTTCGGGTGGAATTTCTAATGAAAGCCTTATTATCAGTTGTATTGGCGATAGTTGTTCTTCTATTCTCTGCCTGCACCGTTCCGAAAAAAATGAGGCGGGATTTTGGGTATTTATTGCCTAAAAGTGAACAAAAATCCGGTATTTATACGTCTAATGACAATTTTCAGGGGAAGTTAAAACTATTATATGAATATAAAATTAAAGGAGCGCCGGCCGATCCTTTAATACTTGGCGAGCGCTATCTCAGCGTGAGAACTTCTCGCAATCGCGTGGTTTTTTATGATCAGGATAATGGAGAAAAATTATGTCGGATTAAGCAGAGCCGGGGCTTTATTTTGCCGCCCTTAATAACCGACTCATTGATTATTTTCACAAAAAAGTCGCCTTTAGGCCAGATTATAATGCAAAATCTGTTCACCGGCAAGAAGATAGGTGAAGTTTATGTAAAAGATATTCGTTCCGGGCCGATAATGATTAATAACAGTCTTATTGTGGGTACTGCGACTGGTTTGGTGTCGATAAATTTGACCGAATTGAACCAGAAATGGAGGCTGGAAAACGACGAAGTCGTCGATATCCCTCCGATTTTCGATGGTTCTCACATTTATTATGCATCGGGCAGCGGTCAGATAAGGGCTGCTGAGCCCGGCGATGGTTCTTTGAAATGGGAAATCGATTGCAATGCCTCGATAAGTTCCGAACTGAGTATTGGTCGATACTTATATATTGGTTTATCAGACGGCGAATTGCTGGCCCTTGATAAGACTTGTGGCCGCGTTGTATGGCGAACCAATACCGGTTATGCCTTCCGAGGCAAGGCGATTGAATATAACGATCGCGTTTATTTCGGATGCACAGACGGTAAAGTTTATTGCCTTTCCTCCGTTGATGGTGGAATAATATGGGATTATCAGACAGATGGCGTTATTGTAGCCACCCCCGTAATTTATGGTAATACTGTTTTAATAGGATCGTACGACCAGAAGTTTTATAGCATTGATGCCGAAAGCGGTGAAATGTTGGACAGTTATAATCTTGAAGGACCGGTCGCCTTTGCAGCAGCCATAAACAAAAACAGGATTTTTGTGGCGTGTCAGAAAAACCACATTTATTGTTTTGAGGAGTATTAATGGAACGCAATATAAATCTTAGCGAAAAAAATCTTCAAACAGATATCAGGAAACTGACCCAGGCAATAGTACATGAGTTGTTCTTAATCTGCCGCAAAGCCGGGATATATGCGATCGATCATCCAATGGTTGTTGAGGGACTGTCCAAACCGTTTCTGGGATTGCAACGCCTGTTCGGATTCAAAAAATATTGTATTTTGTATTTCACAGAGGGGCGATTGTACGCCAACAATATCCTGATGACCGACGCCGGAGCCGTGAATTATCTAAAAGATAAGATGCATGAACTCGATCTCAAATCAATCGCTTTTGAAGAAAACATTACCGCTGTGGGATTTACCGCCTTTGTCGAAAGATTCGTTGGACGCGTAAATCCTTCTCACCCCGATTACGCTATGGAATCATATTTAGAGAGGCGGCGAATAACAACGGTTTTAATCAATAATGACCTGATTGAAAAATTATATAATACCGGCCTGCGTTATCGCGAAATGCAGCTTGATGATTTTTCCGTCAGGCGAATGGTGACCGATTATTTTTCAGGCGATATCAATCTTGCGGTAAAACTCTTATCCGCCGATTTCAACGAAACCAGTGAACAGGTGGAATCAACCGGGATAGATTATCATCGAGAAATAGTCCGGTATATTCTGCCGGAGAAATTTGCCGAATTGCAATCTTCTGAATTGCTGTCTATGGCCTTGAAGATTTTGGAGGAAAATCCCTCCGGCGACGGGAACTTACCGGATGAATTGATTCAACTTATTCGTTCTTTTAATTTCCACCCGCGCCGCGACGAATTAATCAACAAAGTCCAGTCGTATTTAATGGATCAAGGTTTCAAATCGAATCTGCTCGGAAATTGTCTGTCAGAGCCGGCATCAATTAAATTGCAGGCGGTTCAGGATATTGATCGAATTGGCGATGATGTTTATTCCGAAAAGTACCAGGAAGCGCTTTATTGTGAATTCCACGATGCCTTTATAAGACTATTGCGAACCAGGCAGATTGGCAAAGCGGCCAGCGTCGCCGAGAAGATTGTGAGGAACCTTGCGTCCGATACTGCCATTTATCGCCAGCATTCAATCTATCTTTTAAAAGATATTATTGCCACTAGTACAAACGCCGGTGAAAACGAGTTTTTGGACGCGATTTTGCTCCTGATGCAGGCTTTGTACACTCGCGGGTTGGAATCATTTGAATTCTCGGAAGTTGTATTTGAGCTATTAAATGTTATGATTTCTCTGCAGAGATATAAAGCCGTCGCGGAATTTTTAAATACTCTCAGCTCAAGCCGCCATTATGAGAATGGGGTTTTGGTTTATGATTCGGTTACTGTCCGGAGAATCTTTGAAGTGATGGATAATAAGGAGTTAATTTCTCAATTAATGAGAGAAATCCGAACCCCGAATGGCACTCTCATAAAACAGGTTCGAGAAATTTTAATTGCCCTGCAATCAGAAGAAGTCGCCCTTCAATTAGCAGAAATAGTGATTCACCCCAACCGCCAAATCAGGCAGCATAGTCTGAAGATATTATCGGAATCAGGTCGACCTGCAATAAAAGTCTTTTCAGATATCCTGAGAGATGAATCAAATTTCATGCGGTCCTTTGATCGCCGCGAATTGCCCGATGACAAGTGGTATCTAATCAGAAATGCCATTTTTGTCCTGGGGAATTTAGGCGGAACGGAAGCCTGCGAGGCTTTAAGGTGCAGATTGTCTGATTCCGATGTCAGGGTTCGTCTTGAAATTATCAAAGCCCTTGAGAAAATAGACGCCAATGTATCTGCTGATTTATTAATGCTCCTGGCTGAAGATTCTGATAGTTCCGTCCGTGAAGCGGCTATCATTGTTTTGGGTTTGAAAAAAAGAAGAGATTTGTTCCCCTTTTATACTGATCTGATCGAAAAACAAAAAGGTGAAACCGATCGCATTATTAACGCCATGGCGCTAACCGGTGCTTTGGAAGCAAGGGATTATCTCTGGGAGCTTTTGCAAAGCAAACATAAGCTAAAAGAACTATCATCAAGTAAACTATCAGTAAATGTCCTTCAATCTACAATCGTCAAGGCTCTTGAAAAGATCGGCGACGATGAATTGAAGAAAAAACTTGAAAATTTTAAACCGGATTTCCAAAATAATTTATCAAAAACTGCCAAAGTCATTTTAAATAAACTGAATCCGAAACAATAATATGAGCCAGTATGGCATATGAAGATAATAATAATGCCATTATGGCATAAATAAATATCAATAATGGCAGTATCGCAAGTCTTCCATAATTAATATATCCAGTAACAGTATTAACTACAACAAGTTATATCCTTTGGCACAATATTTGATGTATATTTGATAAAAAGCGCTAAAAGGAGAATAAAAATGAGCAAAAAAATAATTGGAATTGATTTAGGAACCACCAATTCATGTCTTGCTGTCATCGAGGGACAGGAAGCAAAAGTCATAAATAACCCTGAGGGCGGAAGAACAACGCCTTCGGTTGTTGCTTTTGACAAAAAAGGCGAGCGATTGGTTGGTGCAGTCGCAAAGCGCCAAGCCGTTACCAATCCTGAAAATACCGTATTTTCAATTAAGAGATTAATGGGCCGGGTATATGATGAAATTACTCAGGAATTGAAAAACTTCCCATACAAAGTAAAAAAGAACGGCAATGGCGAGCCGCTGGTTATGCTGAACGGAAAAGAATATGCACCGCCTCAGATTTCAGCGATGGTGCTTTCTTATCTGAAGAAGGCTGCCGAAGATTATCTTGGACATGAAGTCAAAGAGGCGGTTATTACCGTTCCGGCGTATTTTAACGATCGCCAGCGTCAGGCGACCAAGGATGCGGGGCGGATAGCGGGATTGGACGTTAAGAGAATTATCAACGAACCGACTGCCGCGGCTTTGGCTTATGGACTCGATAAAAAGAAATCAGGTAAAATCGCTGTTTATGACTTGGGCGGCGGTACATTTGATATTTCAATTCTTGAACTTTCCGATGGAGTTTTTGAAGTCCTGTCAACCAATGGTGATACGCATCTGGGCGGTGATGATTTCGATAAACGAATCATCGATTGGCTGGTTGCGGAATTCAAAAAAACCGATGGGATTGATTTGTCGAAAGACCCGATGGCATTGCAGCGGTTGAGAGAAGCGGCTGAAAAAGCAAAAATTGAATTGTCATCGACACTTGAGACAAATATTAATCTGCCATTTGTAACCGCCGATTCGTCCGGCCCCAGACATTTGAATTTATCTCTTGGCCGGGCAAAATTCGAGCAGTTGGTTGACGATTTGATTGAGCGGTCAATTACTCCGGTGAGAAAAGCTATTGAAGATGCTGGTGTTAATTTCTCTGATATCAATGACGTCGTTATGGTCGGAGGTATGACCCGAATGCCCAAAGTCGTCGAACGGGTCAGTAAACTGTTTGGCAGAGAGCCGAATAGGGGAGTAAATCCGGATGAAGTTGTTGCCATGGGTGCGGCTTTGCAGGGAGGTGTTTTAACCGGAGCTGTCAACGATTTGCTTCTTCTTGATGTTACACCCTTGTCGCTCGGAATTGAGACTCTGGGCGGTGTTGATACTGTAATTATCGAACGCAACACGACGATTCCGACAAAAAAATCACAGGTTTTCTCGACGGCGCAGGAAAACCAGCCTTCGGTTGAGGTGCATGTCCTCCAGGGTGAGCGCAAGATGGCCATCGATAATAAAACCATCGGGCGTTTTCATCTCGATGGGATTCCTCCCGCGCCGCGCGGTATGCCTCAGATTGAAGTGACTTTTGATATCAATGCCGACGGTATTCTTGAAGTTTCTGCTCAGGATAAAGGCACCGGCAAAAAGCAATCGGTGCGCATCGAGGCTTCATCGGGTTTGAACGAATCGGAAATCGAGAAAATGGTCAACGATGCCAAGTCGCATCAATCGGAAGACGAACAAAAGCATAAGAAAGTTCAGATTCGCAATGAGGCTGACCAGGCGGTCTTTATGGCGGAGAAGAATCTTAAAGATATGGGTGACAAACTCGATGCTGACAACAAAGCCAAAATCGAAGCGGCCATATCCCGTGTGAAAGAGACTTTAAAAGGCGAAAACACCGACGAGATTAAATCGGCTTCAGACGATTTGACCGCCGCATGGCATGCCGCCGCGCAGAATATATATCAGCAACAGGCGCAGCAGCAGGGACCGCAATCAGGACCGGATATGAATCATGAGCAGGCTTCACAAACGCAATCTGCGGATGATAGCAATACTGTCGATGCCGACTACGAAGTAGTTGATGAAGAATAGAGCATACTTTAACATAGATTGAGGGCATGAATTGCTCTCTGGTAAAGGGGCTTTTCAAAAAGCCCCTTTTTGATAGCAATTGTGTAGGTCGGGTTCCGAGCGAAGCGAGAAACCCGAAATTAGATTGCATAAAACAAAAGATTGACCCGAAGACAAAAGAGACATAGTTTCCTGTAAGTCGAAACCCCAGCGGTTTCGACAAAAAATTATGAAGAAAGAACCGTTTGACATACTGGGCATCAGCAAAGACGCCGGTCAGGGCGAAATCAAATCCGCCTTCAGGCGATTGGCAAAAAAGTATCATCCCGATATTGTCGGCGGAACTGGTGAAAAATTCAAACGGATACTTCTGGCCTACGAACAAATCGCCGGGTACGCTCATGGCGAAGGAGAAACGGTCGAGGATTTTGATTTTGAAGTCAATGTCAGGATAGATCGAAAGAGACAAATTCAGGATTTATTCGATGATTTCAAAGATGGCATGTTAACCTTTTTTGATATCGGCAAGCCTGAATTTTTGAACCTGTTTTTAGAATTGACTTCCGAACAAGCCTCAAGAGGAGGCAAAATAAAAGTCAATCTCCCGCTGACGCGCAAATGTAAAAAATGTTATGGCTTTGGACAAATACTTTTTATAGCATGCAAAAAATGCGGCGGAAGTGGGGAAGAGGTATACAAAAAGAGTACTCTTTTGGAATTCCCGTCAGGAGTATCAAACGGAACGGCAGCCAAACAGCACATAGATAATCTGTTTCTGACGGTCGTGTTTAAGATAGTCGCTAAAGGAAAAGATTAATAGATGGCCCGTGATTATTATAAAATTCTTGGTGTGGATGAAAACGCCAAAACCGATGAGATAAAGCGAAAATATCGAGAACTGGCCAAAAAATATCATCCCGATCACAATAAGGGCGACAAACAGGCCGAGGAAAAATTCAAAGAAATCTCGGGAGCCTACGATGTCCTCAAGGATGATAAAAAACGCCAGCAATACGATACCATGCGCAAATTCGGCGGATTCGATCCTCGTCAGGGAGGGGGAGGATTTCCCGGAGGGGGAGGGCGGTTTTATACCAACGGCGATTTCAGGCAGGCATTCGGCGGTAATTTTGACATGAACGATCTTTCCGGTCTGGGCGGTTTGGGCGATATCTTCAGTTCACTCTTCGGCGATAATATCCGCACCCGGGCGCGTCAACGCGGTCGCGGAGGTCCGCCTCCAAACGCTCCCCGCAAGGGCCGCGATATCCGCATCACAATGAAAATATCGGTTGAACAATCGGCGACAGGCATTGCCAAAAAAATCAAAATGCATCTGCCGGAATCATGCTCGACCTGTTCGGCGACGGGATACGTTTCCGGAGGTGAACAAAGAGTATGCTCGCGCTGCAAAGGCACCGGGCAGGTGACGCATACGCAGGGAGCTTTCGCAATTTCACGGCCATGCCCATCGTGCCTCGGGCGAGGCGTTGAACCGGGACAGATTTGCGGCCGATGCCGGGGAACAGGTGCGGTCAAAAAACGCAAAACGATTTCAGTCAAGATTCCTGCGGGAATCGAACACAACGGAACGGTGAGGCTCAAGGGCCTCGGATATCCGGGAAAAAACAGTGGCCCTCAGGGCGATTTAATCATAAAGGTCATAATTATGGACGATCAAAAATTCAAACGGGAAGGCAGTGATATTCATACTACGGTGGACATCAGTTTTCCTCAAGCGGCGCTGGGCGCCAAAGTACCGGTGCAGACGCTTTCCAAAAAAGTTATGCTCAACGTCCCCGCCGGAACTCAGCCGGGTTCGCTTCTCAGACTCCGAGGCGCGGGACTGAAAGTCGGTGACAAATCCGGCGATCTGTTCGTGACCGTCAATGTCAAAGTCCCCACCAATCTGACGGACAAACAAAAAGAGCTGTTGCAGGAATTTGAGGAATTGACTATGCAGGCGGCATAAGCTGCAAATTGCATAAATTCAGAATTAGATGGATATTTATATTACCGGTAATGGAAAATAGCTTGTATAGAGTAAACTTTAATCTTATACTTTTACATTTGATAGGAAGGAATATCCAAGTTGAATATTTACAGGTATAAGACGATAAGGGATTATCTGTTATATATTATACCATTGCGGAGAGCCGAAGCCTTTATTTTTATTATTGACGCTATATTATTTTTGTTACTTTTGATATTCACTGATTTTGAAACACTTTTAAGTTATTCATTGAATGAAAATTGGATAGTTTTGCTGTTTTTTTGTTATGTTGGGTTTAAAGTTCTTTGGCGCATCTATAAGTTTTATCGTGTAATTTCAAAAATGTTTGGGGCCGACTATAAATTAACTATAGCAGAAACCGTTACTTTTTTCAGAAGAAATGCTTATCAAATGGGAATGGAGTGCAGATTAGAAGACATTAAGCTATCATCAAATGACAAAAATAATGACTTTAAACTAGTGAAAATTACATGTGGCGACTCCATGGATATAATAGCGCTTTCACGATTATTGAATTTCAAGCTTTGGGATGCTAAGGATTATAAAATCTCAATAAAAAAGAGCAGAACTAAAATCTTACGCAATATTTTTAGAGAAAAATCTTATCATTATATTGAAATACTTAAGTACTATATACATGATGCACTCATAAATAAGAAACTGTTCCACAATGAGAAAAAACTCTGCATCTCAGGTGATATATTTCACTCAACCGAATCAGTGATATGTCATCGTGGTTCATATTTTGATTCATACTTAACTAATGAATTATATACAAAAGCCATTTATAGGGAAATCGGTTCTAAAAAGGATATGTTTTTGTGATGGTACAATGTACTATCCGATTTTAATTAATGAATATGGGATGCCGGAATTACAACCCTTAAGTCTTTCTCTCGTTGATAATCACATAGGCGTCTGTCTAGTGGCCATAACCCGTGATAATTATCTCCTTATTTGGGAGCAGCATAAACAAACGGTTATTTATCCTGAATTTTTGGTTAGTTCTGCATCGGGATCTGTTGATTGGGGAGATCTAGATAAAAAAAATAAGAGCTTATTAAAGACTATTGAAAATGCAATGAAAAGAGAATTGGTTGAAGAAAATGAAATGAATAGTCCACCAGAAATATGTATCAAGGTAATTGGATTTTACCGACAATTATCCAGATGCGGAAAACCTGAATTTATTGGGATTACAAGAATTAGAAATATGGACCGTTCTGATATTTCCCCCCTAGAGGGTATAGAACCATCTAATGATTTATCATTTGAGCTTTATGTGCCAACAATTGACCAATTGATTCTTTCTGTTAAAAACGCGTTGGAAAGTCCCAAGTTATCGCCATCTTTATCGGGGACTTTTTATTGCTTATATGAATATTTGACAGGCCAAAAGAGCCAAGCAGAAAAATTATTGTATAAGTAATTTATATGTCAGAAGAAGGATAGTATCTCCGACTGAATGGCCCATCTCAAGAATAGGCGTACCGTTTTTTGAGGTGGATTCCCGCTTTGAAACGAATGCAATTATCCCACAAATCCATCGCAATTTAAGAAATCATCCGCATATTTATATTCCTGTGCCGTGCAGGTGTCCACACCTGCGCAGAAAAAAGGTCGGTCATCTACGCGACAGCTAAAAACAGGTTCCACCTATTCCCCTCTTGAGAAGGGTGCCGCAAGCGGCGGGGTGTGTTATTAATCACCATCGATTTGGTTACGAATAACCAAAAAAGACAGAGCAAAGCCAATTTGCTGTAAAGTACACGGCGATATAAACTAAGGCGGAATTTACAAAAACAGAGTGTGGATAACTCTTTCTTTTTGTATAAAATTTGTCATCGCGAGGAGGCCGAAGGCCGACGTGGCGATCTGTCCTCAGTCATCCAAAGCCCACAGATTGCCACGCTCACTTTGTTCGCTCGCAATGACAGTGATTGTTTTTAATTCTGTAGGGATGGAGCCCAGCGGGCTCCATCCAAAAAAGCCTTTCGACAACTCGAGAGATGTCGCTACACAACAAAGAGAATTGTCGAATCCTACTGAAGCAAACAATCTTATACGTTTTTTGTATAATATTGTGGATAAATATCGTAACTTGATTCAAAATGAAGGCGTCTTAAGTACAGATGGAGTTGATGAGAGAGAGTTTTTGGAAACTACTGGAACCGGACTATTTCCGAGCGATGATGTTCTGTCGAAAATTAATAGGCGATCGTGACGCGGGAGACGACCTGTATCAGGATGCTTTGATAAACGCCCTAAACGGTTTTTCAACACTGAAAGAGCAGTCCTCCTTCAGACCATGGCTTTATAGAATAATCGTCAATACATTTCACAGCGCCAACCGGCGGCCGTGGTGGAAACGAATGATTCCAATCACCTCCGAAATCGAAAACATCCCGGCAGGCACAAATCAATTCGATACCTTGACGGCAAAAAGATGGCTTCGACAATTATTCAAAGTATTAACAAAGGAACAGCAGGCGTTAGTTACTTTGCACGAACTTGAAGGATGGCCAATTAGTGAACTCGCCGAATTATTCGGCAACACCGAAGGGGCAATAAAAGCAAAATTGTTTCGGGCCAGAATTAAAATGAAAAGCGCACTTGCAAATATTGAAAAAAAACGGCGCCAAGAAATAAGAAGTTGGACACAACCGATAAACATGAGTTTACATCTTTAAAACTGTATTAAATTTGGATTATGTTATGAGAAACAAAAAGAATAATAACAAATCAGAGCGGCAAGATAAAAAACTGAACAATATTATAGAGACCGCCAGTCGAGATGATTCTAAAAATATTATCTCGCTTTCAGATATGAAATCCAATATTGAAATCCGAACAAATGCGAAATCCAAACAAAAAGAGAAATCTAAATTTAATTTTCTGATTTTTGCCCGAAAGCCAGCTTACTCAATAACTCTGGCAACGTTTACAATTATCCTGATAATCTCAGCAGCGCTTCCATTAAAATACAAAAAAACAATCGGATATGAAGTCGCCTTTTCCGGGGTGGATAGAAATCTGTATGACAATAACAATATATTCTGCGATTTACTGCAATATCTGGAGCTTTACGACGCTGATATAGATTTCCAGGGGTGTCAATCATCCTGCAGTCTGGTGGTATTCGATTTGAAAACCGAAGAAGAGGCGATGATGGTGGTCTCGGCCTTTACCCAAATCGACGCGGATAAGATGAAACCTCAAGTCATATCGATTCAAACAAATGAATCGAAAACACTATTAGATCATGCTAATGAGAAGCTTTTAAATTAAATATGTAAATCCTGAGCCGGCGCCGGCTTTTAACCCGATCACAGGTATTTGCGTTCGCACATAAACAACTCAAAAATATAAAAAGAGATCGGGTTATGTTTGGTCGGCAGGGCAGCATCCCAGCGATGCTGCCAATATGCTGCATTGTTGAAAATTCATGCAATTCACCTGAAATTAAAACTATTTTTGACGATTTTAGTATAAAGAGAAAGACCAAATTCGGATTAAAAATACCGCCGGAAATAAATGGCTTTGACCGGATTTTCAGTTATATTGGCTCGCAAGGAGAATCGAGATATGAACAAGATGGCGACTCTGACAGGATTGTCTTTTTTGATAATAATGGCTGTTTCGGTTGTTGCTCAGCCTGATATGAAAATAGATGGTGAAACTTTTGATTTTGGCTTTGTCCCTCAGCAGGCCAAAGTAGCCCATGTCTTCTGGTTGAAATCAATAGGTGATACGACCCTGTATATCAAAACGGTTAAGCCGTCCTGCGGATGCACCAAAGCTCCTCTTGAAAAAGAACTGGTTGAACCGGGGGATAGTTCCAGACTCGAAATAACTTTCAGCACACGCAAATATTCAGGAAACGTCAATAAAGCGATCAAAATGACAACCAATGTAAATGATTCGGTTCAAAATATATATGTGAAGGCCAATGTCTTTACCGATCCGGTCGAATTGACGCCGCTATCGATCGAGCCATATTCTATTGAAATTACTGAGGAGACTGTCGGTCCCAATGATGAAATCTCATTTTCAATAATCAATAATTCACAGTCTGATGTTCGGCTAAAACCGATTGAATGGGCCGGGCATTTATACGATATTGATATTCCCGAAGTTATTAAAGCCGGAGAAACACGGCAGGGCAAAGTTATTCTATTTGCCGAATCCTATACGAAATCATTTACCAAATCGATAACGATTGAACTTGATGACAAGGACAAAACCCGCTATACATTGCCCGTATCAAAGCAGACATTTTTCCAAAAAAAAACTCAGTAAAATAAATCGCAATACCGGCCGGGAATCGCCCCCCGGCTTTTCTTTTATCCTTTCCGCTTTACTTGATTTCCAAGCATCGACATTGTATATATAGGTTTAAAATTTGACAATTGATCTCGACTTTTAATTGGGCATAAGGCAATTAAATGAACACAATTCTTGTAACCGGAGCGTTGGGTCAGATAGGATCAGAATTAACTTCGGCGCTGAGAAAAAAATACGGCGAAAGCAGCGTTATCGCGACTGATATCCGGATGCCGTCGGATTTGAAACTGCGCGATTTGGGGACTTTTGAAGTTCTTGATGTTACCGATGAGCATCATATCACACGCGTCATGCAACAGAACAAAGTGGACACCATTTATCATCTCGCCGCGATTCTTTCCGCGGTCGGAGAATCCCGGCCGGGAATCGCCTGGCAAGTCAATATGGGCGGATTATATAATATGCTTGAAGCGGCTCGGCAATATCATTGCAAGATGTTTTTCCCCAGTTCAATCGGAGCTTTCGGGCCGTCAACGCCCAAGAAAAATACGCCGCAAATGTCTGTTATGCGGCCGGAAACAATGTACGGTGTGACCAAGCTATCGGGCGAACTTCTTTGTGATTATTATTTTCGGCGATTCGGAGTCGATACTCGCAGTCTGAGGTTTCCCGGATTAATTTCGTATGAAACCGAACCGGGCGGCGGGACAACCGATTATGCCGTTGAAATGTTTTTTGACGCAATCAAGCACAAAAAATATACCTGCTATTTGCGAGGAGATTCTTCTCTTGATATGATGTACATGTCGGACGCGATTAAATCGTTAATTGAACTTATGGAAGCTGATGGCGTGAAATTAATCAATCGAAACGCTTATAACATTACCGCGATGAGTTTGACTCCAGATATTCTTGCCAACGAAATTCGAAAAAATATACCCGAATTTGAAATCAAATATGAAATTGACCCAGTTAGGCAGAAAATTGCGGATTCATGGCCGGATTCTATAGACGATTCTGTGGCACGGAAAGAATGGGGCTGGAAAAATGATTATGATCTACCCATGATGGTTGAGGATATGCTTGATAAAATCAAAAAGAAAATTTAGGATATGCAAGGAGATATTATAAATGCCATACGAGAGATTTTCGCGACATCTGCAAACCCAGATTGATGAACTGAATTCCACCGGTACGGCCAAGGGCAAAGAACTGGTTGTGACCGAGGTTCTAAGAGCCAACGGAACACGCGGCCCGTGTTTCAAGCTTGACGGTTACGGCGACAAAGAATTTATTCGGATGAATTCAAATTCGTATTTGGGTTTGCAATTTCAGGGACATATGCTCAAAGCTGAAGAAGATGGCGCTCAAAAATATGGGGTCGGTCCCGGTGCAGTCAGGTTTATCAGCGGCACATACGAACCTCATATCGAACTTGAAAAACGATTGGCGATATTTCATGGCCGTGATGACTGTATGCTCAACAGCTCCGCTTATACGACTGTTCTTGGCGTTATCTCGACTCTGGCGACGCCTGAAACAATTATTATCTCCGATGAGCTCAATCACAATTGTATTATAAATGCCATGAAACTGGCCCGACCCAAGGGTAAGAAAATATATAAGCATCTTGATATGAGCCAGCTGGAAGAACAAATCAAGCAATCGATTGGGCAATGCGAGAATATTTTACTTATCACCGACGGCGTATTCAGTATGCGCGGAGATTATGCTCCTCTCGAAAAGATTTGCGAAATTACCGAAAAATATAATAGCGATTTTTCAAAAGATATAGTTCTTGTGGTCGATGATTCGCACGGCGTTGGCGCTTATGGCGCGACAGGGAGAGGCACCGAAGAAATTTGTAATGCCAAAGGTATAGACATATTAGTTGCCACGCTGGGCAAAGCATTCGGAGTCAACGGTGGTTATATCGTCGCCAATGGAGCCATCGTGCCATATCTGCGAGAGAAAAATCCGTTCTATATATATACCAATCCAATCACTCCGTCGGAAACGACAACCGCTCTGCAGGCGCTGGCAACACTCGACAGCGATGCCGGCAAAGCGCTTCTAAAGCATCTATCTAAAATGACTAAAAAATTTGAGCAAGGGCTTCTGGATTTGGGATTCGAAACGATTCCTTCTCCGCATCCGATTGTGCCGCTTCTCGTGCGAGATACTGAAAAGACGACGAGACTTGTGAAATATCTGCGCGATAATGGCGTTCTGGGTACGGGTCTGAATTATCCGGTGGTTCCGAAAGGCGATGAAACGATTCGCTTTCAGGTCTGCGCCGACCATACGGCATATGATATTGATTGTGTTCTGGAAGTATTGAAGAAGTTTGAATAGATGATTTAATGCTAACCGTCAGTTTACAATTTCGCTTTTCGCGAAATCAAGAACTGACGGAACAGCCAATAGGGCAGCATCCCCGCTATGCTGCCATTAATTGAATTAAATTATCGCGCTATGCGCGATTGGCGGGATCTTTCTCGCTACACTCGAAACCTTCAGCAGGGCTCCTGACCTACTGTTAAAAAATTTCACATCTTCAAATTAAAACACACCACTTTGGGTTCGGTCATTTCCTGGAGGGAGAATTTTAATCCTTCGCGACCGAGGCCGGAATATTTCACGCCGCCGAACGGCATCGAATCCAAACGATAATCGGTCGAGTCGTTTATCATAACGCCGCCGCAATCAAGCTCATACGAAGCCTTAAAAGCGATATCAATATTATTTGTAAAAATCGCCGCCAGTAGTCCATAGGGGAGAGAATTGGCTTCTGCTATGGCTTTATCCAAATCATTGATATGATAAAAATTAACCGTCGGGCCGAAAACTTCTTCGCAGTGAATCGTGACGCCTTCAGGCAGGTTTTCCAAAACAGTCGGCTCGTACAATGCGCCGTTACGTTTTCCCCCGGTCAATAATGTTGTCCCTTTTTCAACCGCTTCATTGACCCATTTCTCAACCCTTATTGCTTCGGCTTCCGTTATCATCGGACCCATGTCGGTTTCTTCCTTCATCTTATCGCCGATGATATATTTTTTCGTCTGTGCCACGAATTTATTTTTAAATTCATCATAAATATCATCATGAATCAATAGCCTCTGGACACCAATGCAGTTTTGACCCGCCGCCCAGAATGAACCGGATACGCATGATTCAACCGCCAGATCAATATCGGCATCTTTCCAAACAATAACGGGCGAATTGGACCCGAGCTCCATTCCGATCTTCTTAATTCCGGCTTTGGCCGCGATCTGTTTCCCAGCCTCGACTCCGCCCGTGAAAGAAATCATCCGCACCCGTTCATCACTAACAAGGGCATCTCCAATCTTGGAACCATACCCGGTAATGACCTGAATCGCTTGTGGTGGTAATCCTGCTTCGAGCATTGCCTCGACAAGTTTAATCGCCGACAGCGGAGTGACCGTAGCAGGTTTTAATATGACAGAATTTCCGGCCGCGAACGCCGGGCCGATTTTATGAGCCACCAGATTCAACGGATCGTTGATCGGCGTAATAGCCAAAATAACACCGATTGGAAAACGATAATAATACCCCTTGCGATTTTCTCCTCCGGGAAATGAATCGAACGGAATTGTTTCGCCCAATATACGCTTGGCCTCTTCAGCCGAGCAGGTAATAGTATTGACGCAGCGCGACGCCTCCTTCCGGGCTTCACGAATTGTCTTGGAACCTTCCCGGGCAATCGTCTCGGCGAATTCATCAAGCCTCTCAGAAATAATTTTCGCCGTCTTGAATAGAATTTGAGCCCGCTCATATACGGTCATTTTCTTCGTGATTTCAAATCCCGCGACTGCGGATTTGAGGGCCGTTTCAACGTCTTTTACCGTTCCGGCAGGAACGGTATCTATTATTGAATTATCGAACGGGTCGCTTACTTCAATTTTAGTCTCTCTATCGACCCATTCGCCGTTTAAAAGCATTTTCATTGTTTTCCCCCTGCGTAAATGATATCAACCAGCGCACTGTAGCCGGTTTCGATTTTGCCCGCTCCAGGTCCTATGATAGTGATATCGCCCAAAGTATCGTTTGTTATCGTAATTGCATTTATAGCGCCCATAACCCCCGCCAGAGGATGCGATATGTCGATTTCCTGCGGTGCCACGCCGGCTCGGACTTCTCCGTTTTCTTTCCAAACGCGGCCAATTAATTTATACCTCTTGCCATTGCATTTGGCGCGGGCGATATCCTGAAGAGAAATACTCGTAATTCCTTCGCAGCTAAAATCCTGTGGTTTGGCTCTGGCTCCGAAAACAGCATTTGCCAAAATAGTGACTTTGGCCAAAGCATCCCATCCCAAGACATCGGCGTCAGGAACAGCTTCGGCATACCCAAGTTCCTGCGCCTTTTTGAGAGCTTCGCTATAATCCATACCTACTTCCATTTGGGATAGGATATAGTTGGTTGTACCATTTAGAATGCCCTTGATTTCAGTGATTTCGCTTCCGATAAGAGTCTCTCGAATCAGGTTAAGAAGGGGCGTACCGCTTATTACCGTTCCTTCATAGTAAAAACCGACGCCATTCTTTTTTGCCAACTGTTTCAATTCATGGAAATACAAAGCAACCGGTCCCTTATTCATAGTCGTCACATGCATGCCGTTTTCCAGGGCGGCCCGAATATGGGAAGTCGCGGGCTCGGCCGTTTTTATATCGGTGTAAGTAGCTTCGACCATCATATCCGCCTTGGCATGGTTTATCAATTGCAAGGCATCTCCCTCGAAATTATCGGGCAGTTCATTTAGTTTTTTCCCTTCTTTAATAGTATCCAGGATAAACTGCAAATCGATACCGTTCTCTTGATAAATACTCCCGTGCCGCATATCGGCTATGCCGACTACTGAAATTCCTTCAACCATAAGATTGGAAAGCATTTTAGATTTTTTAATAAGTAATTCTGCCAATCCCTGCCCCACGGTGCCAAACCCAATGATCAATAATCGCAAGTTGTCCTCCTTTTTCACTCGGTGTCAAACTATAATGTACTTTAGTCTTAAACCCTCTGTTTGCTATAGACGAATATTCTCAACAAATATTTAATTATTTTTGGAAAATCTCAAATCGAGACCTCCAAAAAACTATTATGATGATAAGTAAAAAAAAGTGAAAGGGCAATCCACAAAATATGTCCACAAAATATGCAAAAAGGAAAATACGCAGCTTGCCTTTTTACTTCGCCTATTGTATAATACTGAACTTTGCGTATTTATAGTATGACGCCGTTAGTAAGTAAGACATAACTTTTGAATAGAGGTATTTAAATGGTTGGAATAGTTGGTTATGGAGCGCATATACCCCGGCATCGCATCAAAGTAGAAGAAATAGCGAAGGTTTGGGGAGCCGATGCGCCCAGTTACAAGAAAGGGCTGATGCTTCGCGAGAAATCAGTGCCGACTCCCGATGTCGATACAATTACGCTTTCGGTTGGAGCCGCCAAAAATGCCCTAAAAAGAGCCATGATTAACCCCAAAGACATTGGAGCTGTTTATGTTGGTTCCGAATCACATCCCTACGCGGTTAAGCCGTCAGGGACTGTAGTGGCTGAAGCGATTGGATGTGTTCCCGATTGCCATTGCGCCGATTTTGAATTTGCCTGTAAAGCCGGTTCTGAAGCGATGTTTGTTACTTTGGGACTTGTAAAATCAGGATTTATAAAATACGGCCTGGCCATCGGAGGCGATACCTCGCAGGGAGCCCCTGGCGACGCCCTGGAGTATTCGGCCGCGGCCGGAGCGGCGGCGTTTATCATGGGTAAAAAAGATTTAATTGCAGAATGTATCGATACTTATTCATTTATGACCGATACGCCCGATTTTTGGAGACGCGAATATGAATTTTATCCTCAGCACGGCGGACGTTTCACTGGTGAACCGGCATATTTTAGGACTGTTACCGGCGCCGCTAACGGGATATTAAAAAAAGTAAACATGAAACCTAAAGATTTCGATTATGTGATTTTTCACCAGCCAAACGGTAAATTTCCTCAGAGGATTGGTAAGAGACTCGGTTTCACTCCCAAACAAATAGAACCGGGCTGGCTGGCTCCAAGGCTGGGCAATACTTATTCAGGGGCTTCGCCGATTGGCCTGACTTCAACTCTTGATATTTCCAAACCAGGCGACATGATTCTGATGATTTCTTATGGCTCTGGAGCCGGTTCTGATGCTTTCGTCTGGAAAGTCACCGACCGCATAAACGAAGTCCGCGATCTGGCCGTTCATACGACTACTTTGCTGGATCAAAATAAAACTTACGTCGATTACGGCACTTACGCCAAATACCGGCACAAAATCCTGAAGAATAATTAGGAGGAAATGAAGATGAGAGATGTTGCTGTTGTCGGTATAGGTATCATGAAATGGGGTGAGTTGTGGGAAAAATCGTTCCGCGATATTTTCACTGAAGCCGCCCTGAATGCTATGGATGATGCCGGTATCGATAAAATAGATTCATTGATAGTGGGATGTATGACAGGCGGGATGTTTGTCGGTCAGGAACATGTCGGCGCAATTATGGCCGATTACCTCGGCCAGCGCCACATTCCGGCGGCGCATGTGGAATCTGCCTGCGCCTCCGGCGGGCTTGCGTTTCGCCAGGCCATGATTGAAGTTGCCTCTGGAATTTCCGATATCGTGATGGCCGGCGGCGTTGAAAAAATGACTGACATTTCCGGCGACGGCGCGACTTATGCTCTGGCTGCGGCCGCCGATCAGGAATATGAAGTATTTCATGGCGTGACTTTTCCGGGTCTCTATGCCATGATGGCCCGCGTTTACATGAAAAAGTATAAAACGACCCGCCGCCAGCTTTCGGCGGTGCCTTATAAGGCGCATCAGAATGGATCCAAAAATCCTTATGCTCAGTATCCATTTCCAATTAAGATTGAGGATGTGGAAAACGGCGTCAAAGTCGCCGACCCTTTGCATATTCTGGATTGCTCTCCGATAACCGATGGCGCCGCGGCTTGTATTTTAACGACGGTTGATATCGCCAAAAAAATGAAAAAACCGTATATACGGATTACCGGTTCGGCGATGGCGACCGATACGATTGCGCTGCATCAGCGAGAAAGCCTGACGACTCTTAAATCAACTGAGTTGGCCGGAAAGAAAGCGCTTGCGATGGCCGGTCGGAAAATCAGCGATATTGATTTGGTCGAAGTTCATGATTGTTTTTCAATCGCGGAAATCATCGTCACCGAATCGCTCGGGTTTTTCAAACCGGGTCAGGGAGCCAATGCGGCCGCCTCTGGCGCCACAGCGCTGGATGGTAAAATTCCGGTTAATCCTTCAGGCGGGCTAAAATCAAAAGGTCATCCAGTCGGTGCGACCGGTATCGGTCAGGTTGTGGAGATTGTCAAGCAGCTTCGCGGCGAGGCCGAGAATGGCAGACAGATAAAGGGCAATCCCAAAATTGGGATGACTCAAAACATGGGCGGCTCCGGTGCTTCGGCGGTGGTGCATATCCTGGAGGTGGCGTGATGTTTCCATCAAGAATCTGGAGAGAAATGCCTCAGCGTTACCGCCTCGAGGCCTCAATTTGTAAAAAATGCGGAAAACGATTTTATCCGCCGCGGCTGATTTGTGACAAATGCGGTTGCCGTAAATTCGAGCTGTATAATTTACCTGAAGAAGGAAAATTGCAAACATTTACGGTCATTCGTACACCGGCTTCGCAGTTTTCTGACCAGGCACCGTATGCGATAGGAATAGTTAAATTTGACGATGGTCTTCAAATGACGGCGCAGATCGTTGATTGCGATGTGGATAAACTGAAAATCGGCCAGAAAGTCAGGCTTGAATTCAGACGCATTCAAACTGACCAATCGCATGGCGTTTTGAGTTATTCCTATAAACTCGTACCTAAATGGTATTAGACAATAAAAGGGCTTCCGCGTGAAGCCCTTTTCTATATATTTCAGCAGGGGTGTAATACAAAGAAATGTGTTATTAATCTGATAGGAAAATATGTTTAAAATCGAATCAAAAATTAATACCAGTTCGTCAGCCTTTAAGGAAAACGACAAATTAAATCGAGAAGCCGCTCGTCTATACAAACAGCGAATCGAAGAAATTAAATTGGGCGGCACGGATAAGGCCCGAAAGTTGCATACCGAGCGCGGCAAGATACTACCGCGCGAGCGGGTCGAAAAACTCCTCGATAAAAATACGCCATTTCTTGAATTGTCGCCTCTGGCCGCCTACGATATGTATAAGGGCAAAGCCCCCGGCGCGGGTGTAATAACCGGTATCGGAATTATCCAGGGTCGGGAAGTTATGATTGTCGCCAATGATGCGACGGTCAAGGGCGGAACTTATTTTCCGGAAACAATCAAGAAACATATTCGGGCTCAGGATATCGCGCTTGAAAATAACTTGCCGTGCGTCTACCTGGTCGACTCCGGGGGTATTTTTCTGCCCCAGCAGGCTGGTGTATTTGCCGATAAAGAACACTTTGGCCATATCTTTTTCAACCAGGCCAGACTATCGGCCAATCGCATTCCCCAGATTGCCGTTGTTATGGGCTCATGCACGGCCGGAGGAGCTTACGTTCCGGCCATGTCGGACGAAACCGTTATTGTTCGCAAGCAGGGGACGATTTTTATAGGCGGGCCGCCGCTGGTGAAAGCAGCCACCGGCGAAGTCGTTTCTCCAGAGGAACTTGGTGGCGCCGATGTTCATTGCCGCGTTTCAGGAGTAGCCGATCATTATGCTCAGAATGATGCCCACGCGATCTCGATTACTCGCAACATTGTTGAAAATCTCGAAAGAACTCAGAAGTTTCCGCTTGATATATCACACCCGGAAGAACCGCACTATGATCCTGAAGAGTTATATGGCGTTGTGCCCAATGATCTCCGCCATCCGTATGATGTTCGTGAAGTCATAGCCCGCATTGTTGACGGTTCGCGGTTTCATGAATTCAAGGAATTATATGCCCCGACTCTCATAACCGGATTTACCCGCATTATGGGTTATCCGGTTGGTATTCTGGGAAATAATGGCGTTATCTTTGGCGAATCATCCCAAAAAGGCGCTCATTTTGTCGAGCTTTGCTGCGTTCGCAAAATCCCGCTGATATTCCTTCAAAATATCACCGGCTTTATCGTCGGCAAACAATATGAGAGCGGGGGCATCGCCCGCGATGGGGCCAAAATGGTTCATGCCGTCGCCAATGCACAAGTTCCCAAATTTACGGTTGTCATCGGCGCCTCGCATGGGGCCGGCAACTATGCCATGTGCGGACGGGGATACGAGCCTCGTCTGATGTGGATGTGGCCGATGGGTAAAATTTCGGTCATGGGAGGAGAGCAGGCCGCCGGGGTTTTAGCTGATGTCAAAGTGGCTCAGATGGCTCGCCAGGATATAACTCTCACCGATGAGGATATTGACGCCATCAAGCAGCCGATTCTTGACCAGTATGAACTCGAGTCATCGCCGTATTATGCCACCGCCCGGCTTTGGGATGATGGTATCCTCGATATGACCGAAACCCGGCAGGCATTAGCGCTGGGCATCGCAATGTCGCTCAATCAACATATCCCCGATCATAAGTTCGGGGTCTTCAGGATGTAAAGTCGATGCATAAAGAATATAAAACAGTCAAAGTCAAAATAGATGGTCCAGTCGCACGGGTAAGTTTCTGCCGCCCCGAAGTCCACAACGCTTTCAATGACGTTCTCATTTATGAGATGACCGATCTTTTTGAATCGCTCAAAAAAGTTAAAGGCTTACGAGTAGTAGTATTAACCGGCGAAGGAAAATCATTTTGCGCCGGGGCAGATTTGAACTGGATGCGCCGCGTCAAAGATTATAGCTATGAGAAAAACCTCGAAGAATCTCTGGCTCTGGCTGATTTGTTTTATCTGATTTATACCATGCCCTTGCCGGTCATCGGACGCATCAACGGAGCGGCCATTGGCGGAGGAACGGGATTTGTCTCGGTATGCGATATATCGGTCGCTGCCGAATCGGCCAGGTTTTCATTCTCCGAAGTAAAAATCGGAATCGTTCCGGCATGTATCGGGCCCTATGTTATCAAGAAGCTGGGTGAAGGAAAGGCTCGTGAATTTTTCATCTCGGGTGAGAGATTGACCGCCGCTGATGCATATCGCATTGGGTTGGTTAACCGATACTATCCCGACGACAAACTCGATGAAGAAATTGACAAATTGATAAATACGCTTCTGTCATCCGGGCCGAATGCCATCACGATGGCCAAAGAACTTGTTTCCAGTGTCCCCGGTATGAAACCCCACGAATTCAAATCGTATACGGCTGAGATGATTGCCAAATTGCGCTTGTCTGACGAGGGACAGGAAGGGATGGATGCCTTTTTAAATAAACGCAAACCGAACTGGGTAAAATAATGAAGATGCCAAAACTGTTTAATAAAGTTCTTGTCGCTAATCGGGGCGAGATTGCCGTGCGCGTGCTTCGCGCCTGCAAAACGCTCGATATAAAAACCGTCGCGGTTTATTCCACTGCCGATAAATACGCCGTTCATACATTGATGGCCGACGAAGCTTACGAAATCGGCCCTCCTCCGCCTTTGGAATCGTATCTTAATATCGATAAAATTATCGAAGCCGCCAAATTATCCGGAGCCGACGCCATTCATCCCGGGTATGGTTTCCTCGCTGAAAATTCCAATTTTGCCCAAGCTTGCATTGATAATAAAATTGCATTTATTGGCCCTCCGCCGGATGCTATTTTACTTATGGGCAACAAAGTCGAATCACGAAAGAAAATGGCCGGGGCGGGAATACCTTTGATCCCCGGCATGAAAGGCGCCGGTAAAAGTCTCGATGAATTCAATAAAGTCGCCGATGAAGCTGGGTATCCGGTCTTAATCAAAGCCGCTGCCGGCGGTGGAGGAAAGGGGATGCGGATTGTCAAAGATCCATCTGAACTTGAAACTGCCGTCGAGGGCGCCAAGCGCGAAGCCAAATCTGCATTCGGAGATGATACCGTTTATCTCGAAAAATATATTGTTGATCCGCGCCACATCGAGTTTCAGGTTTTTGCTGATTCGTATGGCAATGCTGTTCATGTATTCGAGCGGGAATGCTCGATTCAGCGGCGGCACCAAAAGATTGTCGAAGAAACCCCGTCGGTTGCCGTCACGCCTGAGCTTCGCAAGAAGATGGGGGAGGCCGCTGTCGCCGTCACCAAAGCCTGCGGTTATGTCAATGCCGGGACAGTTGAATTCTTGCTCGATAAAAGCGGCAAGTTTTATTTTCTTGAAATGAACACCCGCATTCAGGTCGAGCATCCAGTCACCGAAGAAGTCGCCGGAGTCGATCTGGTCGCCGAACAGATTAAAGTTGCGTCGGGATTTCCGCTTTCGGATAAATTCAATAATCTGACGCAGCGGGGCCATTCTATCGAATGCCGTATCTATGCCGAAGATGCCGGGAATAATTTCATGCCCTCGATTGGAAAAATACTTTTGTATCGCGAACCGACCGGGCCGGGGGTGCGGGTTGATTCGGGCGTCCGGCAGGACAGCGAAATCGGAATCGACTACGACCCGATTATGGCCAAGCTGATTGTCTGGGGCGAAGACCGCGATATGGCTATTGCCCGAATGGTAAAGGCCCTGAAAGAATACAAGATATTAGGCATAAAGCATTCCATTAGATATCTTGCGGATATTGTTGCGCACGCGATATATAAGTCCAGTGAGACTTATACCGATTTTATTGATAAGAACTTCGCCGACTGGTCAGACGACGGCGATAATTGTATCGAAATGGCTCTTGCAGCTGCGGCTGTGATTAACGCCAACGGCGGGCAAAAAGCTGGTTTTGGGAATAATCAGCAAAGAGCCAAAGCATACAACCCCTGGCTTACAATGGGACCCTGGCGTTTGGGAGAGAAGATAAAGTGAGGCGGGCACCAAATCTATTAATTCTGTTGGCGATATCTATTCTTTATACGCCTGTATTTGGTTCAGATTCGCTGTTTAATTCCTTTAGAGAAAAACTATTGCCGGGATTCAACGAAGTACATTTAACAGATAAATCGAATGGAAAAATCGATTTCGTTAAGTCCCACCAAAAAAGCAAAGAGGGAATTTATATTGAAGATTATGGTGGTAAACTATATATACATATCTTGATACAGAAATATACTTGCGCGGATTCTATAGTCTGTGATTCAGTTGCAAAGTCGTTAATGAATTTATTTTTCTATCCCTTAGAATTAGATTATTTAAGGGAGAATGGCGGGCTACATATGAATAAATATGGTCCATTTATTGTGATAAAGGATGGTCTTGAAGTTTATGCCATTGATGCCAGGTGTGAAGATTGGTATGAAAGGGATTGGAATCGCTTTACTTACTATTTATTAAAAGATGCACCGATTAAAGATAATCAAGAAGTGTTTATTGGCTATTGCGGGGATCGAATAGATATTTTGACGGAAGACTACTTCAAAGATTTTAGGAATGAAAAAATTATAGATTTGGAAAGCGCGATTGAATTAAAGAAGAGTCATAATTGAGTCATTCCCGAGAGTGATTCCGCTTGAGCGGGAGAATGAGTCGGGAATCCAGAAATTTAATAGACTGGACTTCCCTTCGCGGGAGTGACAGTGTTAGTAGAGTGGGAGTGGCAATAGGCTGGATAGATAGTTGGCATTAAGATTAGAAATAGTAAGTCTTAAACTGCTGTAGTTTCGAAAAATCAAAGGGAAGGAGCCTATCAGACTATTGCCAAAATTAGTTACAATAAAACGATAGTCAAAAACAGGCCTTCGCCTGTTCCCCTCTTGAGAGTGGTGGCTCCCGCGAAGCGGGAGACGGGGTGTGTTAAGAAAATTTAATTTGGGTAGCCCACAGCTTGCTGTGGGAAAAGTGGAGTGCAAAAGTGATTTACGAATTCATACATAACGGCGAAACCAAAACAGTCGAACTTAAAGACGGCAACAAAGCTGTTTTCGCCGATTCACAAAATATAATCGATATTAATTATACTCCAGACGGACGGATATTCGTAAACAACGCCGGGGCGTCAAAAGAAATCTTTGCCGTCACATCCGGCGATAAAACCTTTGTCGATATCGACGGGACGCTTTTCGAATTTGCGATACCATCCGAAGAAAACGGAATCGGGGGCGCCGGGGGAGGGCTTTCAGATCCTACCAAAGTATTCGCTCCAATGCCTGGCAAAGTCGTCAAAGTGTTAGTCGAAGTCGGCGATGAGGTCAACGAAAAAGACCAGCTCATCATCGTCGAGGCTATGAAGATGGAGCATATCTGCATCGCCCGAGCCAAAGCCAAAGTTTTCGCCATTAATTATTCCACCGGCGACCAGGTTGACACCGAAACGCCATTGATTGAATTGGAATTGGTGGAGTAATATCTTTGTAGGGAAGGAGCCCAAAGGGCTCCTGCCAATTGGTGCGATGATTATTGTAGGGAAGGAGCCTGAAGGGCTCCTGCCATTTTAATGTCAAAACTCAAACGATACTCATCATTATCAAAAATATATTTCATAACAAACGTCACTTACAATCGAGCACCGATATTAATAGATTCATTTTCGATATTATGGGAGGCGTTCACCCGCACAAATCAAAAATATGATTTTGATTTGATAGCATGGAGCATCTTACCGGATCATTTTCATGTTTTAATAGATTCAAAAGAGGCGAATATTTCAAAAATCATGCAATCAATTAAAATGAGTTTCGGCGAAATGTACCGACGCCGGATGAGTTTATCATCGGGCCAAGTGTGGCAGAGACGATTTTGGGATCACATAATTAGAAATCAGGAAGATTTTAATAGACATTTGGATTATATCCATTATAATCCTGTTAAACATGGTTATATTGATGCGCCGTTAACGTGGGAATATTCCTCGATTCAGAAATATAAATCATATTATCCGCCGGATTGGGGAGTGTTCGAAGATTTACAGTTCGAAGATAATTTTGGAGAATAAATTTGGGGAGATGGCAGGAGCCCTTTGGGCTCCTTCCCTACAAGAAAATAAATGAGGTACAAAATGAACATAGCAAAAGAGGATATTAAGAGGCTATTTGTCAAGGAAGTCCCGTTTTGGTGGGTGATTTTATCATCAGTGATTGTGCTTTTATTGGGAACAGGTGCTATTTGGAAATATAAGGAAATGGAAATATCAAAACAAAACATTAAATTATCAAAAGCCGAAAACGCTATAAAACTACATAAAGAAATCGTTGAAATTTATAATGAGTTAATATTAATGATAAATGAAAACAATAAATTGGAAAAACTATATTCGGCAAATAAAGGAACTCAACACGAAGAGAATTATCGCCAGCAATCAGCCAAATTAGATGCTCTTAGAGATGCATTTTATGCAATAGAAAATTACCTGGCGCAAATTGAAGAACGAGAGCCAAGAAATTTCAACCTCAGCGATGATTGGATTTATCCAGCAAAAATTACGAACTTGGAGGTAATTAATTAAAATTATTTTGTAGGGAAGGAGCCTGAAAGGCTCCTTCCAAAAAATTAATCGTAAGAATTAATCCCTACTCTTTCGGCCCGTCGGTGCCGGTGTCGAAAACGTATTTCCAGCTTCCATCATCCTGTCGTTTCCAGATAGTCACGTAGTATCCGGTGGCCTTATTTTCTGTTGCGGTTGTATCGGTTACACAATAAGTCCAGCTCCCAATCGTATAACCCAAGTCACCCGACGCGGCAATATCGGCGAAAATTGCTTCCCAGGTCAAACTGGCGTTGTCCGGAAGAGATTCATAAAGTTTCATAATCGCTTCGCGTCCTTTTAACGGATGACTGCCGTCGCTCAAAACTGTCGCACTGTCGGCCATATAATGATTGAAAGCAAAGGCGATTCCACTGTCGGCCGACATCTGGGAAAATTCTCTGTCAACAATTATTAGCTGTTCTTTGTCCGCCATTTTCTTATCACCGGCGAAACCGACAGTTGCGATCAAAACCAAAATTAAGACAGACAAGTATTTCATATGTTGCCCCTTTAAAATAAATTTGAATTTTGCCTTATGGCATATTTGTATTATGTATAAAATACGATGAAATTTCATGAGAAATCAAGATTTATTCAGGATTGAGCAAAAACAGTAAATGCAATTATCCATCAAATCCGATGCAATTTCTGAAATCATCCGCATTTATAGAATGAATTTTATTTTCAGACAAAATTCAACCGTAGGGGCTCGTCGCGACGAGCCCGCGGGTTGCTCGCGAGCGACCCCTACAGAGGAATTCTATGACTATTTTCGTAATCACCACCGATTTGATATGACCAAAAAGTATCTATTTATAAAACGAACCCATTTTGCCTTCGATTTTATTGAATAAAATGACCCCGGAAACTATATATTATGCAAATATCCTCAGTAAAGGAGGGCCCAATGATATACGAAGGAATTTATACGCTCCAGATAAATCAGCGCATAAAAATGAAAACCGGATGGTTTCGCCGAGACGATTTGATTTTTGCCGGGATGCCAAACGAGCATACCTATTCTTTGGTGATAACCTGGTCGAGCTCTCACAATTCGATGGCCTATAACCTGTTTGTGCCAATCACCCAGAAAGAAATCGTAAACGATTACGCCACAATTTATGTCAGAAGAGGTCACCAAATTCGATTGAATTGGAGTTGAAAAGGACATAGATATGAAATTGAGTGATGGTTAAAAAAGCTCTCCCAAATTTGCCGGGAACCAAACTTTCCATCGTTTGTAAAATAATTATTCGAAGGAGGAGGTTTGCGGCGGTTTTCTGCGACATTTGCTTTAATATTCTTCATGTTTTTTATATTCGTCGACGATGCGGTCACATGTGTTTTAATGCCAATACCGGACGAGTGTCTTGAGGTTTTTGAGGGTTGTGATAATATATTTGTTCTGGATGCCGAGCCGACTTGCGTTATTGTCGTTTCCGGATGCGGAGGTTGTTCTCCACCGACTGCGTTAGTTCCCGATCTTGATCCGGACTATCCTCACGAAATCCTGGAGAATAGCAAATGTAAAGGTTGCAGTTTCATACCGCTGGAAACTCGCCCCGTCATCGTTGAATTTCGAATCTTTCAATACCAGCATGAGAATTCAATTGCCCTGCCGGATGAAATATGCCAGGCAGATATTTCCGGCAAATTCAATGACTATAAATCAACTTTTCAGGGGATTCATCTCTCGATTCCAAGCACAGTTCTCAGGTGCTGATTTTCAGCAATAGCCATGAACTCGCGTGGCCCAAAATTTCTAACCTTGAAAGAACATTTTGAATTGAGGATTAAATACTATGAATAAGCATCCAATCTTTGCCGTTTTGGCAATAGCGATTGCGCTAATATTTGCAGGTTCGGTACTAGCCGGTTTTTCACCGCTTTCACAAAACTCAACGGTGGAATATGGTGAAAGCTCGAATCCGGAATGCTGCCCTGAAGGCGCAATATGTATTCCCATTGAGGAGTGCACTCCCGAGATGATGGAGAATTGTATCATAATACAATGTTCTCCAGGTGGTCCGGGTTGCTGCGGCAAATAATTATCGCTGATTACTTAGTATGTAGAAGATACAGGGGCTTTTTAAGCCCCTGTTTTTTTTCATTGCATCCCCCGGATGAACAATACTAATTTGTCGCATTAGAGTAATTTATTAATGTACTATTGAGGATGTTAATCCGGGGAAATGAAATGATGTACTGTCGTGCGACATATATTTTACTATTTTGTACTTTAATATTTCTATGCGTCGTGCCTGACATTGTTTTTTCTCAGGAATGGGGCAAGATCAGCGAGGAAGAGTGGGATTTAAAACCACCATCCGATTTTCCCAATGCAGAGGCAATAATAGTTTTTGATAATGGTGTTTTAACCACATCAGTTCTCGAAGCTGAAGTAAAGCTCGAACGCCACACGCGCATAAAAATATTTAATTGTAGTCGTGCTGAAGATATCATAAAGATAGAAATTCCATATTTACCGGATGACAAAATCAGATCCCCCAAAGCCTATACAAACCTGCCGAATGGTAAGAAAATAAAAGTTAAAAGCTTTCAGAAAATAATTGACGCCGATGGAGAAAAAATGGTGTTTTCATTCCCCGACGTAACCGATGGCTCAATTATTGAATATTCTTATACCTATACGCATAAACGGGTTGGATATTTCAAACCCTGGTACTTTCAAAACAGCATATTTACTCTTCAATCAAAACTAATTTTTACCTTCGGCCCGAATGCAAGATATTCATGGGTTTATTACAATGAGCCCGATTATTTTGAAAAATCAGGACCACAGGATATTACTTTGTCAAATGGTTACCCGGCCAAACAATATTGTTACATTGCCACAAATGTCCCCCCGGCAAATCCGGAACCTTTAATGCCCGGATATAATTACTATCGCTCTCATATAGTGTTTCAAATGACGGAATACTTTGCCGCCGGAAGCCAAATTGATTATATCAAAAGTTGGCGGGACATTGGTTCGCTTGTAGAAAACTGGCTTGATCAAAAAACCAGCCATTGTCTGGATGAATGGCGTCGGATTGGAGATTCGATTTGCGACGGCCTGATTGATAATCAGATTAAAACAATAAATTTGTTTGACAATGTAAATGGATCGATTGCCAAATTAGACGGCCAGGAGTGGACAGGCGATTTATGCGATTTAATTAATAATCGAACCGCTGGTCCATCTGAAAAGAATGTATTTCTGATCAATTTATTAAAGAGCCAGGGGATTGAATCATATCCTATATACATCGGTACAAGAGATTACATTTATCAATTTTATCGAAATTTTCAGGATTTGAATCAATTGAATAGAATTGTTTGTTACATCGGCAAGCCCGGAAAAGGATTTATTCTTGATGCGGGTGAGAATGTTCTATTTCCATTGGTCCCATCATATGATTTAGTCGCGAGCGGCCTTTTAATTAATGATAGAGAATCATGCATTATTGATCTTGACCTTCCTGAGATTTTCAGTGAGCGACGCTATGTGAATTATATATCTTTGAGCGGAGACGGTGCCGCAGACTGCTCAACACACGTATTAATTTCCGGCTGCCAGACCGAGAATTTTATGCATCTCCTCAATGAAAATGTCTCTAATGAAGAATTGGGCCGGCAACTTTTGGCCGGGTCGATGTTTTTGATTGATATCTCCGACGCCAGCAGATCTGAAACAGTTGATGGATCGGATCTTCATTTTAAAGCCTTTTACAATATCCCGCAATTTTCTAATCTAATTGAAGATGAGATGATATTTCTTCCCAATATTATTCAATTGCAAAGAAACCTATTCAAAAATAAAAAACGCTATTATCCGATAGATTTTAGATATAAATATGGAACGAGCCATAAAACAATCATTACGATACCAGAAGAATATCAAGTAGCTTCTATTCCAAAAGACATAAGTGAACAATCGTGGGCGGCTGCATTTGAGAGAAAAGTCAAATTTGAAAATGGCTCAATCGTAATCGACGCGGAATTATTGATAAATCATGAAAATATTTCAGCAAACAACTATAAACATATTAAAGGAGTATTTGATGCGATGACCGAAGCGGGATTCGATGAAGTAATTCTAAGAAAGAAAAAATAGGGTAAAATATTTTATAATTATGGAGCACAAAAGCGTCAGACAATAAATATTACATGTTAAAAACCTCGCAATAGTATTCACTTGCAATTGATAATTTCTGTTCGTATAATTATCTTCTTGTGAGTTTAATTTTTATGGGAGGATAAATTATGGGATATACAAGCGAAGCGTATATAGTGTCCGCCTGCCGCAGTGCGATCGGGACATTTTTAGGCGGTTTGTCTTCATTTTCAGCTACTCAATTGGGAGCTTTGGCAATTAAGGAAGCGGTTAACCGGGCCGAAATAGATCCCAATAAAGTAGATGAAGTGATTATGGGGCAGGTCGTTCAAGCTGGAGTTGGGCAGGCTCCCGCGAGACAGGCGGCTATCCACGCCGGAATTACACCCAAAGCCGGCGCACTGACTATTAATAAAGTCTGCGGGTCAGGACTAAAGGCGGTCATGCTGGCGGCTCAGGCAATTCGTCTGGGCGACGCTAATTGCATTATTACCGGAGGGATGGAGTCAATGTCGGGAAGTCCTTATGTTCTTCACGGCGCCAAAGGCGGTTTGAAGTTCGGTGATAAAAAACTTCAGGACTCAATGGTACTTGATGGACTATGGTGTTCTTTCCAGAACTGGCACATGGGGAACGCCGCCGAATTGACCGCCGAGACTTCAAGTATCAGTCGAGAAGAACAGGATGAATATGCTTTTAATTCGCACAAGAAGGCTCTCGCCGCTCAAGGTGCAGGAAAATTCGATGCAGAGATTTTTCCAATTGAGATTCCTCAGAGAAAAGGTGATCCGGTTATTTTCAAAAAGGATGAGTGCCCTCGTGCCAATATTTCGATAGAAGGTCTGGCGAAATTAAAGCCGGCTTTCCAAAAGGACGGTACGGTTACGGCAGGAAACGCGCCAGGACTCAATGATGGCAGTTCTGCGGTTGTGGTTGTATCTGAGAGCTATTTGAAAGAACACAAGCTGACACCGATGGCCAGGATTATCGATTATGGTACAGCTGGTGTCGAACCCAAAATGATATTTTACGCCCCGATTCACGCCGTTAACGATCTCTGCGCCAAAATGGGTGTGGATGTTAATCATTTTGATCTTATTGAGGCCAATGAAGCCTTTTCAGTTCAATGTCTTGCCGATGGGAAAAAAATCGGCTGGGATTGGGATAAGGTAAATGTTAATGGTGGTGCCGTGGCTTTGGGCCATCCCATTGGCGCTAGCGGATCCCGAGTATTGACAACGTTGTTATATGCTCTTAAGGATCACGGCGGTAAAAAAGGTTTGGCGACTCTCTGTCTCGGCGGTGGTAATGCAGTGGCAATGGCAATTGAAATGATGTAAATGATATTTCGGGAGGATATATATAATGACTGTTGATGATATTAAACAAATAACGGTAATCGGTGGTGGTACGATGGGCAACGGAATTTGCCACCATCTGGCCCAGTGCGGATATAATGTAAACCTGGTTGATACGACCCAGACCTTTATCGATAGAGCCATGGCAACGATTACCAAGAATATGGATCGCCAGGTCAAGAAAGAAAAAATTACGGAAGATGATAAGAACGCGGCTCTGGGAAGAATTAATCCGACGACTGATTTGAATGTCGCCCAGAATTCACAACTTATCATCGAGGCGATCTTTGAAGACCTTGAAGTCAAACTTAATTTATTCAAAGAACTTGATTCGATTTGCTCTGACGATGCGATTCTGGCATCAAATACTTCATCAATGCCGATTACCCAATTGGCCGGTGTGACTAAACGTGCCGAAAAGGTCATCGGGATGCATTTCATGAATCCAGTTCCCATGATGAAGTTAATCGAGTTGATACGCGGCATTGCCACCAGCGATGAAACGTTCAATTTGATTAAGGAATTATCTGAAAAAATAAATAAAGTTCCGGTCGAGGTTCAGGATTATCCGGGCTTCGTCGCCAATCGAATCCTTTTACCGATGATTAATGAAGCCGCATACGTACTCATGGAAGGCGTCGCAACGGCGGAAGGAATCGATACTGTTATGAAACTTGGGATGGCTCATCCAATGGGACCGTTGACCCTGGCTGATTTTATCGGCCTTGATGTTTGCCTGGCTATATTGGAGGTTTTACATAATGGATTGGGTGATCCCAAATATCGCCCATGTCCTTTACTTAGAAAAATGGTTCAGGCCGGATATCTGGGACGAAAGACCGGTCGCGGATTTTATAACTACGAGTAAGGAGTCCTTTGAATGGATTTTAATCTCACCGAAGATGATCTGATGATCAAGGAAGCGGCGGCTGAATTTGCGGCCAAACGCATTTATCCGAACGCTGAAAAATGGGATGAGGAAGGCAAAGTACCTCAGGAAGTTTTAGACGAACTGGCCGAATTGGGTTATTTCGGAATGATGTTGCCGGAAGAATATGGCGGTCTGGAGCTTCCATCGGTAACTTTTAACCTGGCCATGGAAGAGTTGGCAGCTGCATGCGCCGGTTTGACAATCATGGTATCGGTTCACAATTCGCTTTGTTGTGAAGCGGTTTATCGTTTCGGTTCCGATGAATTGAAAAAGAAATATTTGCCACAGATGGCGGCCGGCTCAATTGGCTCATATTGTCTGACTGAGCCTGATGCCGGTACCGATGCCGCTTCGATAAAAACATCTGCAGTTAAAAAGGGCGATAAATATATAATTAACGGCACCAAGACGTTTGTAACAAGCGGTGGATTGGCCGGTTTTTATATAGTTTTCGCGGTTACCAATCCGGAAAAAGGCTCTAAGGGAATATCCTGTTTTATTATTCCCAAAGGTACGCCCGGCGTAGGTCTTGGCGCTCCGGAAAAGAAGATGGGTATCAAAGTATCCGATACTCGTGAAATATCTTTTACGGATGTCGAAATTGATGCTGCCAATATGATAGGCGAAGAAGGCGCCGGATTCAAAACCGCAGTCATTCTTCTCAATAACGGCCGGATTGGCGTATCATTCCAGGCCCTTGGCATCGCACGCGCCGCTTATGAAGAGGCTCTCAAATACTCCAAAGAGAGAAAGCAATTTGGCCAGCCGATATGTAATTTTCAGGCGATTCAATTTAAACTGGCTGAAATGGCGACTAAGATTGATGCGGCCAAATTACTTGCCTTGAGGGCAGCTTCCATGAAAGATAATGGTCAGTTTATCGCTACCGAAGCGGCTATGTCAAAACTGGTTTGTTCGCAGACGGCGAATTGGGTTGCCAATGAAGCAGTTCAAATTCACGGTGGATATGGCTATATGAAGGAATATCCGGTTGAGCGGTATTTTCGCGACGCTCGAGTTACTGAGATTTATGAAGGCACAAGCGAAGCTCAAAAAATAGTTATATCGCGCCAGTTACTTAAGGATTAAATGTGTTATTAGATAAAAAACATCTTGAATTTAGAGAACGAATCAGGGCATTTTCACTGGAAAAGATAGCTCCCCATGCGGCCGAAATCGATGAAGAACAAAAATTCCGCATTGAAAGCCTTAAGGACCTATCGTCCGAGGGGCTTATGGGAATGGTGGTGGCCGATGAATACGGCGGTTCTTTAGTTGATACTGTGTCATATTCCATCGCGGTGGAAGAATTGTCGCGAGTTTGCGGTTCGACTGGAATTACAATAGCCGCTCATAATAGTCTTGGTTGTTTCCCAATTCATAAATTTGGCTCCGAGGAGCAAAAGAAGAAATATCTGCCACGAGGTACCGAGGGTGGTGAATTATTAGCCTTTGGTCTGACCGAACCCGAAGCAGGATCTGACGCCGGAGCCACGAGGACTACTTCAGTTAAAAACGAAGAGGGTTGGATAGTAAACGGTACTAAGTGCTTTATAACTTCGGCATCACATGCTTTTGCTTCAGTAATAACCGCTCGAACCTCGGATGACCCCGGAGTAAAGGGCATCTCCTCATTCATTCTTGAAAAAGAATGGAATGGATATGAAATTGGCAAAAAGGAAAATAAGCTGGGATTGAGAGGATCAGATACGGCCTTTATGCATTTTACAGATGTGAATGTGCCTCTCGAAAATCAGCTTGGCGAATTGGGTGATGGTTTCAGGCAGTTTATGATTACGCTTGACGGCGGTAGAATATCTATCGGCGCTATGGCATTAGGATTGGCCCAGGGCGCATATGATTGCGCCGTTAAATATGCAGCCGAAAAAACCATAAATGGAAAACCGATCGGGACAACTCAGGCGATTCAATGGAAACTGGCTGACATGGCAACTGAAATTGAAGCGGCGCGTTACATGGTGTATGGGTCGTCAATGATGAAGGATGCCGGTATAGGCTTTTCAAAAGAATCGGCAATGGCCAAACTCTATGCTTCGGAAGTCGGACGGTGGGCTGCCGAGCAGGCTTTGGATATTTTAGGCGAAGTCGGAATTATAACCGGTAAGTATCCTGCCGAACGAATACTGCGGGATGTCAAACTTTGTGAAATCGGCGAGGGCACTTCGGAGATTCAGCGAATCGTTATCGCTCGTGATGTTTTAAAATCTGTTATGCCTAAATAATCTGGAGGATAGATTTTGAAAACGCATGATGCTGTATACTATAATCACTACGTTGGCGAAATGGCCTTTGGGCGGCAGCTAATATATATGCTGACATTCAATGTCCTGTTAATTGCTTCATCATATATTCAACTCCCTCTACCGTTTTCACCAGTTCCGGTAACGGCACAGACTGCGGCCGTATTAGCTTGTGGTCTGTTCCTTGGTCCGCTTAGAGGAACTTTTACGGTTATAGCCTATCTACTGGAAGGCTCGATGGGCTTACCGGTCTATGCGGGTGGCTCAGCCGGAATCGCCAAATTAATCGGCCCAACCGGAGGATATTTGATGGGATTCGCCGCGGCCTCGTTTGCTGTCGGCTGGATGTCCGAGAGAATTCAGTCAATAAGTTATTATAAACTCCTGGCGGTTTTGACTATCGGGACAATTGTTATTTTTATCCCCGGCGTATATATCGTATCGCTTTACGCGCCCGAAGGACAAGCTTTGATAATGGGGCTTTATCCATTTATCCCCGGAGCAATCGTCAAGATTTTATTATTGGCCTCGGCGTTGGCAGCTTATAGAAGAATAAGAAAATCGCTGTAGATTTTTTAAATTGTGTTTTTTGGCCCGGATAATTAAATTCGGGCTTTTTATTTATGGCAAAATTCCGATTCTGTATGTATAATGGCAAAAATTGAATATATTCCCGGAGGATTAAGTTGAGGAAAATAGTTTTAGCCGCCTTTATTGGTATTTTTTCATTTTCTACGGTTTCTGCCCAGGTTTTGCAACGTGCGCCATCATTCTCTGAATACTGGCCCGCAGGCAAGAAAAAAATTTACAACTTCTTTGTCGATAGCGTTGAGGTGGGAAAACTTGATGCGACCAATGCAGGGATGGAGGACGGACTCTGGAAGATTGAGGAAAACCTATTTTTGAATTTTCTTAAAATTGGCATAAGTGATATCCGCATGACTGAGAATAAACTATATCTATTTCCCGATGGTCACGTCAATAATGTCAATATGTCTGTAATGAAGGATACCCTTTTTGAAACTACTGTCGCATATTTTGATTCGATTGAAAATAAAATTAACTTAACAATTAATGAAAATGATAGTTATAATTTTTACTCGCATGTTCCGGGCCCCGTATATTCCTGCGACGACAATATGTTTGATCAAATTGAAATAATTCTGGCGATGAATGATTTGAATCCGGCTGAAAATATCAAGGTTCCGATCTATACTTTTAAAAGTCGATACTATGTGGATTATGAATTTGATGTGATCAGAAAAACAGCGATTCGATACGGGAATTTTGCTGATTCGGTTTGGGAAGTCAAAATGCTCTATCCGGCCGATTTAACCGTCTTTATAAATGATAAACATGACCTGGTCAGGCTGGAGTATCCTAATCGTAATCTGGTATTTGAAATGGAACGCGATGTTTTTGAAGATTCAGGCACGGCGCCTGTTTTTGAGGATGAGGGATTTATTACCAATCATATAAAAAGAATGCCGATTTATGGCGTCTATTTGCTTTGCGCATTTGTATGCGTGATGGCGTTTGGTCGAAAAGCCATGCATTTAAAGATCGCATACGTTTATTTTATTGCCGGCGGAATCATTTATTATTTCCTTGTAATTTCTTTAAATCCGCTGCAGCAGGAATTTTCATTAAGATATCTTTTTCCGGCGATTCAGGCGCATGAAACGGTTTTCTTACCGGCCATTATTTCTTCAATAATGGTTGGCATATTCCACACAACATTTAAACTAATACCTATGATAATTCACGTAACACTATTAAATAACAAGAAGATAAACGCACTATATGTTGGCGCGTTTATCGGCGCAGGTTTGGGATTTATCGAAGCATCATATAATACCGGCCCGTTATTTCAGGCAGGGATTTTGCCGGGGGCAACGATTATTGAAAAAGCATTTACCATATTATTTCATACTGCTCTTGGTGTCTTATTGGGCTATGGGATTGCCCGAAGAAAAACCTGGCTGTTTTGGTTATATGTTGTGGTCATCCAATCATTCGTAGTTTATCTCATTGTTTTCGTTCAATCAGGGATTCTTGAGAAAAAGACTCTGGCGATTATTATGGTCACTTATTATATTCTGACTGCAATCGCGGTTTTTTATCTACGGCTGAATTATTTAAAGCTATCCGATAAAAATAAAAGGATACGGTAGAGGATATGTTATTCGCTGGAATTGATATCGGGGCCACAAATATCAAGTATGGTTTAGTTGAATCCGGCGGAGAGATTAAATTCAGGGGCAAGACGATTACTCCCGGAAACGGTTTGCCCAATAAATTATTTGAAAAAATAATATACTGCGCCGAGCAATTGTTGCTTGAAGCCGATGATGCGAATTTGTCTGTTGGTCACCTTGGAGTCGGATCTCCGGGAGCGATTAATATCAAAACCGGGGTTGTTGCCGGGTCATGTCCCAATATACCTGGCTGGGTCGGGTTCCATTTGCGTGACCGATTATCGGAACATTTAAATATTCCTGTATTTGTTGATAATGACGCCAATTGCGCCGGTTTAGCTGAATTTCGATTCGGAGCCGGGCAGGGCTACAACAATATAATCTGTCTGACGGTTGGAACCGGAATTGGCGGAGGCATAATTTTGAATGGGGAAATATATCATGGCAGCAATTATTCCGCAGGAGAGATTGGTCATACCCGAATTATCATAGATAAATCAGGCGGATTCGAATCGGATATACTTGAGAGTTTAGTTTCTTCTCGCGCAATTTTAACGCGGGTGAAAAATGGTCTCGAATCTGAAATGACACCGGCATTTCAAAATATTTTGAATGGGGATATGTCGAGGCTCACAATCCGGAAGGTGTTTAGGGCTTTGAAAAAAGGAGATAAAATCGCCCATGACGTTATTAGTGATTCGGCGCGAATTTTAGGAGTAGCATTATCAGGAATTGTGAATTTATTGAATCCTGAAATAATTATAATTGGGGGAGGGGTTGCCGAAGGCGGATATGAATTTGTCGATAATGTCAGGGAAACAATTTTATCTGAATGTCTGCCAGTAGCCGCGGAAACATTAAATATCATGCCGGCTCAGCTGGGCAACGACGCCGGATTTATAGGTGCGGCATTCCTGGGTGAAGGCAAAAAAAAGTAGTAATTATAAATTCTTACGATTTGGAGTTGACAAGAGTTTTAGTTTTAATAAATTGGCAAATCTAAATGCAGATGCCGCCCTAGCTCAGTTGGTAGAGCAACGGACTGAAAATCCGTGTGTCCGCAGTTCGATTCTGCGGGGCGGCATTTTTTTCGCCCCATAAGCCACCGTAGCTCAGATGGTAGAGCAATTGATTCGTAATCAGTAGGTCAGCGGTTCGATCCCGCTCGGTGGCTCTTTATATTTCTTTATTAATCTGAATCAGTCATTAAATTAAGCATAATCCCGGCCCGAAATAATTTGACAATTGTTTTATTTGGCCTTATGTTGGGCATCTATGTTAATTTGATATTTTGTGTCTTTTGAGGAGGATATTCCCAAGATGGCTATGACCACAGATAAGATTCGTAACATCGCATTGGTTGGACAACGCGGCGCCGGAAAATCGACTTTGGCCGAAGCGATGGCCTTTTCCGCTGGTGTGACCAACAGACTCGGCTCGACGGATGAGGGTACGACTATTTCCGATTATACCGATGAAGAGAAATCGAAGCAAACGTCTTTAAACTTATCCTTGATAAATTGTCCCTGGAAAAACAATAAAATCAATATAGTGGACACGCCTGGCCACATGGATTTTGTAGGTGAGGTCCTCTCCGGATTGGCTGTCGTTGATACGGCGATTATGGTGATCAATGCCGGCAGTGGGGTCGAAGTCGGGACTCTCCAGTATTTTGATTATCTTGAAAAGGCGAAAAAAGCAACGATATTTGCCATAAACCGCCTCGATAAAGATAACAGTGATTTTAAACGGAATTTGACAGCCTTACAGGACGCGTTTGGCAATAAAGTGATTCCAATTCAAATGCCGATTGGGGCGGCGGATAAATTCTCGGCCGTTGTTGATTTGATCAAGATGAAAGCGATATCATTCGACGATAAGGGTAAGCAAACTCCGAGTGATATTCCTGAGGACATTAAACCTGATTGTGAAGCGGCTCGTGAAAAACTAATGGAAGCGGTCGCGGAATCGAATGACGAACTTTTGGAAAAATTCTTTGAAGAAGGCGCTCTAACGGATGAAGAATTTAAATCCGGTTTGAAGAAGGGAATTGCAACCGCTTCGATATATCCGGTTATTGCCTGTGCGGCTGTTGCCAATATAGGCGCATCATCGATACTTGAACTGGCGGTTGAATATTTTCCGAATCCATCGGAAGTCGCCCCGGTAAAAGCCAAAAACGCCGGCAATGATGAGGAAGTGGAAATTGTCTGTTCTTCGGGGAATCCAGTTGCGGTATATGTTTTCAAGACGATAAGTGAACAGCATGTAGGTGATCTTTCTCTGGTCAAGGTTTTCTCCGGTAAAATTAATCCAGGTTTGGAATTGACTAATGTGCAGACCAGTTCTGAGCGGGTAGGCCAAATTTACGAATTAACGGGCAAAGAGCGTAAAGAAATCGATGGGGCCGAAGCGGGCGATATTGTTGCTTTAGTGAAGCTAAAAAATACTCATACGGGAAATTCACTGTGCGTTAAAAGTAAACAGTTTATATTGCCGGAACCGGATTATCCCGAGCCCGTCATGGATATGGCCATCAGGCCAAAAGCCAAAGGCGATGAAGAAAAAATGGGAATGGGACTAAATAAGCTTAATGAATCGGATCCGACCTTTAAGATTGTGCAAGACCCAGCTCTGAGGCAGACTTTGCTCTTCGGTCAGGGCGATGCACAGATTGATTTGCTGGTTGATAAACTAAAAACGCGCTTTGGCGTTGAGGTGGAGCTGGATCGTCCGAAAATTCCTTTTCGTGAAACTATTCGCAGCAAAACCGAGATCCAGGGCAAATATAAGAAACAATCAGGAGGGCGAGGACAATATGGAGATTGCTGGCTCCGCCTGGAACCTAAACAGCGAGGCGAGGGATTCGAATTTGCAGACGAGGTTAAAGGTGGGGTCATTCCCGGAAAGTTTATCCCTTCGGTCGAAAAAGGCGTGGTCGATGCGATGCAGGAAGGGTTACTCTGCGGGGCGCCGGTCGTTGATATCAGGATAGCGGTTTATTTCGGTTCTTATCACACGGTTGATTCTTCTGATATGGCATTTAAGATGGCGGGAATAATGGCGTTTAAAAACGGCTATCCCAATTGCAAACCGGTAATTCTCGAACCAATCTATAATGTCAGTATTTTTGTGCCTGAAGATTATACTGGTGATGTAATGGGCGATATTTCATCGCGGCGCGGCAAGATTATAGGAATGGATCCTCTGGGAAAGATGCAGAGGGTTCGGGCCAGCGTCCCTCAATCGGAATTATATAAATACTCTGTAGATTTGCGGTCAATGACACAGGGGCAGGGAGTTTATTCACGGGAATTTTCTCATTATGAAGAAGTTCCCCTTGATATCGCGCAGAAATTGCAGGAGGAATATAAGGCGTCGAAAAATCAGGAATAGATTTTGGGCAAATGGGAATCGCTGCAAAAAAACAGGAGTGATTTCCAAGATTAATTGTTCTTTCTATTGACAAAGTTCGTCCTAAATTAAATATTATTGAGATTTAATCACCGGATGCGAGCAGCCGGTATAACCTTAACGAGGTAATGTAGGACAGTGGATATGAATCGTAAAATCTTTTTTGCAGCTGTTGTATCGTTTTTTATTTTTTCTTCGTTGGTATTGGCGCAATACGAAGATGAACCTTATGTCGAAGGTTTTGTTGGGGGGAATTATATTTCGCCGAGCGGTTACATCAAAAACGACCTGGAACCAGATAGTCTTAATGCCACTGGTGGTATAGGATTCAATATTGGGGCAGGGTACTATTTTAAGTCAAACCTGGTCATGGGATTATATTTTGGAGTAAATAATATGGGGGCGCAAGATATTGTTTTAAATCATCGCGTCTTCGATTTCGGACTTTATGCCAAGTATTTTGTTCGGGATATAACTGAATCATCATTATCGCCATATGTTAAGGTTTCAGGCGGGCTGGTTTTCAGCAAACTTATTACCAAAGTGACCAGCAATGGCAGCGTTGCCTTCAGGGAATTATCTTATTCCCCGGCTTTTGGAACAGAAATTGCGCTTGGATTGCATTGGAAAACCAATGAACTTGGCGCCGTTTATTTTGAAGGGGGCTATAAAATTGATATGATGAATGGCGTCACAGGCGAGTTTAAGGGTGTTGATTATCCGTGGTCCGATAACAATAATTTCCTGATATTTCGCGCTGGTGTAACGGTTAATATCGGCCCCAAAGAATAATAAATAGAAAAATATGATAAAAAAACCTTTTCTCAGAGTAGAGAAAAGGTTTTTTTTGTATGATACAATTAAGGGGACAAAAATATGCCCAAAATTCTAATTGTCGATGACGAAGCCACTCAGCGAGATATGCTGTCCGGTTTTTTAGAGAAAAAGGGATTTCAAGTTTACAAGGCATCGAATGGTCGGGAAGCTCTGGAAAAATATTCAAATATATTCGTCCCGGTCGCCATAATTGATATGAAAATGCCGGAAATGGGTGGGCTTGAATTGCTGGGCAAATTAAGGGATATTAATCCGTTTATCCAGGTGATAGTTTTAACCGCGTTTGGTACCGTGGAAACCGCGGTTGAGGCGATGCAGGGGGGTGCGTACGGATATCTGACCAAACCCGTCAATCTTGAAGAATTGCTCATAAATTTAATAAGGGCTGCCGAAAAAAATCGTCTGATAGTTGATAATGATTTTCTCAATCGAACTCAAGTTGAATTGGCCGATATGCCAGAATTAATCGGGGAATCGGATGCTTTATTGAAGGTCCGTTCCCTTGTCTCGCGAGTAGGACCAACCGATTCGACAGTTTTGATTACCGGCTCCTCGGGTTCCGGTAAGGGGCTTATTGCCGAAATACTTCATAAATTGTCACCGCGGAAAAATAACCGTTTCGTACCGCTAAATTGTGCTTCATTACCAGAAACTCTATTGGAGTCAGAATTATTTGGTCATGAAAAGGGCGCGTATACGGGGGCAGATAAAAGGCGCCCCGGGCGGTTTGAATTAGCCGATGGCGGGGCAATTTTTTTGGATGAAATTGGAGATATGACTCCGGCAATGCAAGCCAAACTGCTGCGCGTATTGGAGGATGGCAGTTTTGAATCCCTGGGTTCGGATAAATCCAAAAAAGTCGATGTTCGGGTTATTTCAGCGACTAATCGAGATTTGAAAGAACTCATAGAAGAAGGAAAATTCAGACAGGATTTATTTTTCCGAATAAATACCGTTAATATTGAAATGCCTCCATTGCGTGAAAGAGGCGGCGACGTTATGATATTAGCGGAGCATTTTATAAAAAAATCCGCGGCCAAAATGAATAAACATATTGAGGGCATTACAAAAGCGGCCGCATCGCTTTTAGTTTCATATGATTGGCCGGGGAATGTCAGGGAGCTTCAGAATGTAATTGAACGGGCCGTGGTATTATCGGTTGAAAGCGTAATTGATGTCGATGTTTTACCCGGTTTGAGTATTTCTGAAATAAAAAAATCGCCTATGCGAAAAATTAGTCTTTCTGATTTGGAGCTGGAGCATATTCAGGCGCTTTTGAATTCTGAAAATTGGAATATGCAAAAAACAGCCGATATTCTCGGAATTCATCGCAATACTCTTAGGCAGAAAATTAGAGATTATAAAATAAAGAAAGGGTAATATTCCACAATGCTGACAGTGTAATTAAATAATGGAAATTTAAAGGCAGGAAAATAGAAATAGCTAAACACAATAAAGGATTGTTTAATCTACTCTTTAGATAATTTCATGCGTATTAGGGGTTAAGTTACACTTATTATGTGGCGATTTTCTTTATAGAGGACTATATTTTAGCATGAACTCAATGGAAGATATAAAACTGTCATTATCTCAAGCCGGTCCTTCCGGCGAATTATCAATTATTCGTGCCGACGGAGTGGTTGATACGCTGACAGCTTCTGAGCTTGAAATCGCGATTGATACTTTACTCCGTCAGGAGAAGTTTAAAATCTTAATTGATTTGGGCGGCGTTGATTATATTTCCTCCGCCGGATGGGGAATCTTTGTATCCAAGATTCAACAAATCAGAGAAAAATCCGGTGATATTAAACTGGTCAACATGATTCCCAATGTTTATGAGATTTATGAACTCCTGGAATTTGAGCATATAATTCAAGCGTTTGATTCCATTGAAAGGGGAAAAGAAGCATTCAATATTTCCAATGCGGAATCTCAAAATACCGAAAAGGTCTGGAAAACGGGCGATAGAATCGTTGATGAAACCGGCAGTAAGATCCAAACCGCATTATCACCCGGGAATAGATCGCGCTCGCTAAAAGAGCCCCCAGTCTTTTCTCCAAATACTAAGCCAGAAGATATAATCGTCAATCTGGTTGCCGAAGATCCTTTTAGCTCCATATCAGAATTGGTACGGGATGCATCAGAACTGGCGCCTAAAGTCGATTGGGGATGGTGGAAAGTATTTAATATTCTGCGCCAAAAAAAGCTGTTCAGCCGCCGTTCGAGATTTCGTCTTTCTCGCCGCATAATGCGCGGCCGTTAGATCCAGGTTTCTTCTCGAAGAATTTTCTTAAAAATGCTTTGAAATATAAATATATTTTTATATAATTTACAGTAAGCCGTCTTAAGTAAAACCTCACCGCCCAAAAATTTAGAGAGAAAGGATCTAATTAAAGACGCCTTGACATAATTTGATTTCGTATTAACTTTGATTGGAATAATAGACTGGATAGGTAGCAATTATGCCAATAAAAAAAACCGTTGTTTGCGGTTGGCCGATTTTCCTGATATTGTTTGTGTTTTTAAATGCATCGATTGTTGCTAATGATTCGGGAATTTCTTATCAGCCCGGGAAAGCGCTTATTCTTGCGGATCACGGTTTTATTCCAACATTAAACGTTCTTTTTACAAGCGTAAGTGCGGCCGATGCTGGCATTTATCAGGGCTGGAAACTTCATTCTTTAGCAGACGATTATTCTGCTAAATATTTTGGGAAAAAGGCGGCCGGTGAAACTTTTCTGGCGGATATATATATACTTGAATTCCCCGATACGATCGATGTAATAGAAATAATAAGCAATATTAATAAAATGTCGGGGATCCGTATGGTTGAGCCCGATTACAAAATGGAATTATTTGACTGGCCGTCTAATTCCTTGTTTGAACATCAATGGTATTTTCATAACAACGGTCAGGAATACTACGGCATTATTCGTCATGAAGGGAAAAACAATGATACTTTATATATGGCAACCGGATTGACGGGTGAAGATATCAAAATGTCAACGGTTTATGATAACGCGCCCGCTGATGCTGTCGAAGTGATTGTGGCGATTCTCGATACCGGTGTTGATTATGGACATCCTGATCTGTTAGGAAAAATATATTTTAATCAAGGTGATATGCCGGGAAATGATATTGACGATGATCATAATGGACTGGTCGATGACTATGTGGGGTGGGATTTTTCCGGGAATTCCATGTCTGTATTCGGAATCATTGGAGATAACGATCCGTCTGATAACGTCGGTCATGGAACTCATATCGCGGGCTTGATTGCCGCCAATTGGGATCAATCCGGTATTGCGGGATTTCCGGGGAATATTAAGATTTTACCGGTAAAAATATTTCCGAGGGCATTTCAATCGGTGACCGTTCCGGCTATTATTTATGCCGTTGAAATGGGCGCTCGGGTTATAAATATGAGTTGGGGTTCGCCCTTTGAGATGGGGATTCTTCACGAAGCAATAAAATACGCACATAGTCGTGGATGCATTATGGCAGCTTCTGCAGGAAATTTCGGCAATAGTTCGCTGGTCGTGCCGGCGGTTTTTGAAGAAACGTTTACCGTTGGGGGGACAAATTCTCAGGGATTTGTAACGGATTTTTCATCGTACGGACCTTCTCTCGATATAGTCGCGCCGGGCCGTGATATACTATCGCTCAGGGCAAGAAATACTGATTTATATGAAGATGAGGAACCGGGACTTCGCATAATCGCGGAAAATTATATTCTCGCCGACGGCACTTCAATGTCGGCGCCGCTGGTTGCCGGGGCGGCGGCCATGCTCTGGTCTTTTAATCCATCTATAGATGCGGCTACAATTGAACAAACTCTTAAAGAGACGGCCGATGATATTTTGGACCCGTTCAATAAAGGCGACAATCTGCCGGGCTATGATACTTTATCAGGCTGGGGGCGTCTCAACGTCGGAGCCGCTTTTCAGGCGCTTAACGGAGTGACCGCCTATATATCGAATCCGCGGAATACAGAGATTATTCAGGGTGAAATTACCATTGGAATTTCGGTAACCGGTGATTATTCCGGATTTGCTAAACTCTATGTGGGGGAGGGAAAAAATCCGGAAGAATGGATTCTGCTTAAGGAGACACCATCTGCAATAAATGATCCGCAGTATTTCATTTGGGATAGTGATGGTTTGGCGGGCTACTATACTTTTAAACTGGTGACCCAAGCGGGGAGTCATAGAGTTACATGCCGCTTGATTAATGCCGGCGGGGCTCAATTAATATCTCCTGTAAATGGAGAAGAGTACAATTACTTAATTTCAATTCAGGGATCGGCGTTCGGCCAGGGATTTGATTCCGTTGTTACTTCTTATCGTTCCGCAGAAGGGAATGAATTTAATAGAATATTCAGTAGTCCCCAGATGTATTTTGATGATTACCTGACAGACTGGTCAATATTTTCGCTCGAAACCGGAGTTTATATTTTCAAACTGGAATCATTTTGCGGGGCGCAGATCTATTCTGATTCGGCAGAAATTAATATTGTAAACACTATGCGTTCCGGATTTCCCAAAGCGCATCCCGGCTTTTTGGCTTTTTCGCCCGGAACCTCGGATATTGACGGGGATGGCAAAAAAGAAATTGTAGTCGGGACTGACCATGGCGTTTACGCCTATAACGATGACGGTTCAATTCTTCCGGGATTCCCGGTTTATACTAATAAGGATATGCGGGCGATACCATCATTTGATGATGTTGATGGCGATGGATTGCTTGACATTATAATTTCTGGAAAAGATATTTTGGCTTGTTTCAACCATATGGGACAGCCGATAAGCGGATGGCCGCGGCAAGCCTCAACCGGTATGACTTACTATACCTATCCGGTTGTAACGGCGACTGAACTATTCGATTATTCGGATTCGGTGACACTCTATATGTCGCCGTATGGTGAAGTCAGGGCGTACAATTTTGATGGTACCTCATATTTTTATTCGCTTGATGGATTGTTTACCGCTCTTGATCCTAATATTTTTGATACTCTAGCCAATACCGGGTTATCGGCTCCGTTCGTGACAGCAACCGATTTGGAAAATGATAACTCAATTGATGTTGTAGCCGTCTATGGTACAACGGTCGATGAATCCGGAGTGTATATCTGGAATGGAAGAAACGGTCTGGCTTTGCCGGGATGGAACTCTCCGCAGGCCCGAAATATTCGACTGACCGGGGGAGGAGTCCTGGCCGATCTTGATGAGAATGGAACTCTTGAAATAATTGTTGCCGGTGAAGATTCCAACGGTTCCAATGGAATATGGGCATTGCAGAACGGCAAAGAAGATTTACCGGGATGGCCGGTTTTCCTTCCCGCCATTGACAACTGGATATCGACCGTACCGGTGAGCGTCGATTTTGACGGTGATGGACGCAAGGAAGTGATCATTGCTTATTATAATTGGGATTTTGCCCATGTCTATGCCTTTAATCATGACGGATCACCCTGCATAGAGAATCCATCATATCTGCCTCGAGGGTTACTGCTGACGGTCCAGAATACACTGGGTCACATAATAATTGCCGATATTGACGGCGACGGAACTCAAAATATAGTCAGTCGAGGCGGGTATTTATTCCCCTTTGCGACGAGTTATGAGAAAATTATGGTCTGGGAACCAAACGGCGCCCCGACTCCCGGATTTCCCATTATAACCCCTACACCGGCAAACAGCGTATATTCAACACCCAATACCCCTGTAATAGATGATTTGGATGGAGATGGTATGACGGAGATTATTTTATGCGGCGATGCCAACGAGCTTTTTGTCTGGAACCTGGGAACTCCTTATATAAGCGAAAATATGCTCTGGCCAAAGTATTTGGGCGACGATAAAAATACCGGCGTCAATCCTCGTCGGGGAACGCCTACTGATGCGAACGATATAAACACTCCAGTACCGGATATTTTTGGAATCACCGGTAACTATCCTAACCCGTTTAATCCCGAAACCACCGTTCAATTCACGCTGGATCGAGGCGGAAATATTAAACTTGATATCTATAATATTCTAGGCCAACATATAAACCGATTGATAGAGGGACATTATCCGGCCGGATTGCATCAGATTATTTGGGGCGGAATTGACAAAACGGGAAAGCTTGTAGCGTCCGGTATTTACCTTGTGCGACTCAGCGATGATCATAGAATTTCAACGTATAAAATGATTTTGACGAAATGATAAGATTGATTCCTGTCATATTGATTGTATTGACATCATTGGTAATGGCCGATGATTTTATATATCATGGTTCTTTTTTATGGAATGGTATTCAGGATGTCAAGGCGAATGACAAATATCTATATTGCGCTTTTCAAAATGGTATCGGCATAATAAATCTTGATTATGATTATTCAAAAAAATACCTGTTTTCGGCCGTCGAAATTCCTGGAATTCCGTTCAAGATAAAAGCCTTTGATGAATTGCTGATCGCGGAGACGGAAACAGGGGAAGTCTATCTGATAGATATAACAAATCCCGCGGACCCGGAAATAATGGGATCATTTCTGCCGGAATGGGAAATTTGGGATTGGGAATATAATGGGAATTACTTATATGCGGCCATTGAATATGACGGCATAGCCCGGTATGACATTTCCGATCCGGATAACGTCCGGTTTGATGATAGCAGCATGACCGGAATAAGAGTAATTGACCTCGAAGTTGCATCATCGCGCCTATTCGCGCTGGACGATTATAATGGAATATTGATATATGAGCCTGATTCTGATGGAATGGGTGAGGCTGTCTCTCAATTACTGCTTCCGGAACAGGCGATTTCTTTTTCAATTTACGGCGATACGGTTTATGCCGGAATTCGTCCGACCGGATATATGGTCGGATCGATCGGCAATATTACCAATCCCGTTTACCTTGAAACAAGGGAATCATTTATTCGCGGCGATAATATCTCCATAACGGATTTCGGAACCGTTATCTCTAATGGTGTAGTGGGTTTCGAATTAATTTATGGCGAAGGAGATGCGCGAATAGACCAAATATTTCCCGTCGAAAAAAAGCTTGGCCTTGGTGAAGTATTTTCATATAAAGGGCATAATTACATAACCTACGCTCATTTGGATAAAGGATTTGTCACTTACATAATTGACGATCCGCAAACGCTTGATATTTTATACCCGAATATGGTCTATGCCTCTCCGGGACCGATAAAGCAATTGGAATTCCACAATTCAAGGCTGCATACCATCGGGCCAAACAACCGTTATGAAATCTATGATATCTCAAATCCGGATTATCCCGTTCGATCCGGACGTCTGATAAATCCCCCTTATCGCCCAGCGGGAATGTTCTCAAAGGGAGATACAATATTTGTCGGAGATCATTTGACGGGAACCATATTCCCGGCGTTGGATTATGGCGTTGGTGACCCAGACTTAGTACAGCCCTTTTTCTCATTATCAATTTCAATGGGGCGACCTCGGATTATCAAGGATTATTTTTTCAACGGTGATCTGGTATACACTCATTATTTACGATATTTGAAAGGAATCCGACGAGATATTAATGGGATAACACCAAATGTTATCAATTGGGAGTTTGAAACGACAACTACTGCCGTATGTTTTAGGGATAATTTATTGTATCGCGGAACATCAGATGATAAACTTGAAGTATATGTGATTGATAATGATTTTGGCATACAGTTGGCCGATGTCACCGAGATTTTTGGCCAGGTCAATGATATTATTGCTGATGATACAATGCTATATATGGCTTCGTCGAATGGTTTTTATGTCACAGTAACGAATGAACCCGGTCATCCATATATCCCGCATCCATTCATGTTTCACTCGATTAATAATTCATATGAATTGGAAATGAATAATGGCTTTGTTTATGTGGCCGGCGACTCAGGAATATTCGTTTATAATATGTCTAATCCTTTTCCGGACAATCTCCAATTTTCAGGAGGAAAGCCGGCTTCCCAATTGACCGTCCAGGGAAATTTCATTGCAGCATCAGACGGCAAAGCTGTTTATATTTATTCAATTCCGGTGACAGCCATTGAAGAGAATTTGCCCCATAATATAGTTCTCGAAAAGCCTTCGATTATCGGTTATCCAAATCCATTTAATCCTTCAATCACGCTTGTATTAAGGAATTTTCGGCTGACTGATGAGAATATAGCAGTTAATGTTTATGATATTTTGGGGAGGAAATTGCGGTCACTCGCGGTTTCTGCCCGTCCTACTTTGATTGATAATATTGAAATTTATTGGGATGGGAAAGACGATGATGGCCAAAACGCTTCATCCGGTATCTACTTATTTAAAGCTCAAACCAGAAACGAATCAGCGGTTTTCCAAGGGATTCTTATTAAATAATAGACTATTTGGGTGTCGGATTGTATCAATAGGAAACGACAAAATTATCAAAATCCTTGACAATTGCGGAATAATTTTTAATTATTCACAAAAGAATTAGGGAGGATAGCCATGAAAAAATCTCTTCGTATAGCTTTATTTGTATTTTTCTCGATTTTACTTGCTGGTGGAACGGTCATTGCCGGAAAGATCGGTGAAATTAAGGATAAGGTTTTTACCGATAATGACCACGGAATTTCCTTTAATGTTCCTGAAGGGTATTCTGTAAAAATGGCATCAAAATCAACAAACCCAGTGCGTTTGACTCTTATGGATAAAAACCCAGTATATTCTCGCGATTTTATGGGTGGCAATGAAGATTACGCTCAAATTCCAACTTTTACGCTTATTGTGGATACATGCAGTTCAACGGTTGATGAGTTTATAGAGAATTTGCTCGATAATAAATCCAAATCCAAGCAGAAAAAGTTCTTCCTAAAGCATATGAAGATAATCGCCAAGCATCATGAAATATTAAGGAGCGGCAATATTACCATTCAAGATTCCAAGGTGACTCTTTTGGAAGCCCGGCAGCCTTATGAATTGCAGATTTCTAATCGCGGTACGGATCGTGCCAATGCAATAAATGGCAATTTAAGCGGCTGGATGTTTTTTACGGTCCGTGACGGGAAAATATATGTGATGCATCTGATTAGCGAGTACTTATCAAGTGCGAATTACGCTCCTATTTGGGATGCGATTATTGGCAGCGTTAAATTTGCAGAGACCAAAGAATAATTCTGTGGAATTTACTATTTATGACCCATTTTGGCATGGCTGAAATGGGTTGTTTTTTATTGACCGATAAAAAGTTATCTGTTATATAGCTTCTTGTAGTATTATCTGTATCAAGGAGGATATATGTGGGCTTTTTGGACTGTATTAATAGTCATTCTTATCGTTATTTTAGTCGGTTTTGCGGTATTCAACGCTCAGGAAATGGTGACAGTCGACTTATTTTTGTCCAAATATATCAATGTTCCTATGATCGTGGTTGCTTATATGGCATTTACATTTGGGGCCTTGATTTCCTTCTTGCTTTTCGTTTCGATTTATTTCAGGCAATTATCGGATATCAGGAAATACAAGAGGCGTGCCGATTCACTGATATCCGAGATTTCCGCCCTGCGCAATCGCCCGATTGAAGAAGCATCGGAAGGTTTTTTACTTTCAGAAAAGGATGAAAACAAATGACCCAGGCAATCTATCTTTTTCTGTTAGCCATTGTTGTTGCGGCAGCCATCGCAGTTTATTGGTTCCGTCGCGGGCAAGAAGAGACCTTTACGCCTGATCCGGGCGCATATATTGAAGGACTGAAGGCTTTATTACGCGGGCAGGATGAACAGGCTTTCGCGATACTCAAGGAAACGGTCTTGAATGATACCGGCAATATCCACGCTTATATTCATCTGGGCAACATATTCCGACGCCTGAAAAAATATGATCAAGCCCTGAAAGTACATCGAGATTTAACGCATCGAGGAAATTTGGCGGAATCGGAAAAACACGAAATTCTTATGGCTTTATATAATGACTATTACGCTCTTGGAGATGAACAGACCGCGATAAAAGCCATAAGAGAATTATTGCATCTTATGCCAAACAATAGTAACGCTCTGAAACTGTTATTAAAATGGCAGGAGAAGAATTGTGAATGGAAGGAAGCTGCCCTGACCCGAAAACAAATTGATAAACTTGAAAAAGTTGATTCAAGCGCGTTGCTGGCATTGTATAAAGTATTTGAGGGGGATGAATTAAATGAAAAAGGCGATATGCACCGGGCGCGTCTGTTTTATAAAGAAGCTTTGAATATCGATAAAAAATGCCTGGTTGCGTATGTCGCTATCGGCGAAAGTTACTATGGTGAGCAACGCCTTGACGATGCCTTGGAATACTGGACAAAGATAGTCGCACTCAGTCCGCGCGAAAGCCAGGTTGTATTTGAGCGGTTGAAAAAAGCTTATTTTGAGGTCGGACATTATGGGGAATACGCCGATACTTTATCAAAACTTCTGCAGGCTTTTCCCGAACATTTAACGGCTCGCCTGGAATTGGCTCATTTTCTTGAGAAAAAAGGTGAAACCAATACGGCGCGCGAACATTTTGTGGCGGCCCAGGATCATCACCCGGATTCTCTTATTGCCAAGCTCGGATTGTACCGATTGAATCGTGAAACCGGCCGTAAAGAAGCAGCCGATAACGTTTTCAGACAGATTATGCAAATTGCGGTGAAACGAGAAGCCAAGTCATTCGTGTGTAAAGAATGCGGCTTAGTGGTTGATAATAAAATCTGGCTGTGCCCTCGCTGCAAAGCTGTCGATTCCTTTAACTAAATACTACCGAGCTATGAAATATTTATTAATTACGATATTTATTTTTGGTTTGACGGCTTTCGGACTCGCTGATGATAAAATTGATGAGATCTATCAACTATTTTCGACAGGAAAAATATATCGGGCCGAGTCTGAATTCTCTCAGTTGCCGCAGACTGCAATTAGAGAAGGGAATCGACTCTTTATGGCATCGCTTCTGGACCCGGATGGCAAATCAGCCCGGGATAAAATTGAAGCCGCCATCCGGTCTGACCTTGACGGAAAATATCAGGAAGAAGCTTATTTCAGGCTGATTCAGTTGGCCGCAGCAGATAACGATACGTCTAAGGTAACATCATCAGGGAAGTCTTTTCTCGATATATGGGAAACAAGCGATTTTCGAGAACAGGTTCTGGCAATATTATCCGCCTTTGAAACACGAGATGCTAAAACTCGAAACAGATATCTAAATTTATTAGGCGATGAATTTCCAGGTTCTTATTTCGGTCAATATTCCCGACTTTATCAAGCAGAAAGCGCTTTTAAAGAAGGACATTATAAAACGGCGACAACATTTTGTCGAATGATAAATAACTCTCCAAATGACGATTTGACTGCCGCCAGTTTAATCCTGCTATCTAAGATAGGGCTAAAAAACGGCGACGCCGAGAGGGCATTATTTAATTATAATATTCTGCGAGAGCAATATCGTCATGCTATTGGGGAAGAAGAACTGCTTGACGCCTTAAAAAACGTCTCGGACGCGAAATCAGGAAAAGAATCCACTGAGATATTTGAAGGGATTACTTACTCGGTCCAGGTTGGCGTCTTTGCGGATAAAGGCAACGCCAAAAACATGGAGCAGCGGGCGGAGGGTTACGGATATGATAGTCGAATCAATAGGCGAAGAATATCGGGTCGCGATTATTATGTGGTGTTGGCCGGCAAATTTGCCACCATGCAGGAGGCCATTGCAGCCAAACAAAAATTGGAAATGGGTGAAAACGAACCATTTAAGGTAATTACTAACGATGAAAAATAGCGGTCTGACGCCGATGATGCGGCAATACTACCGCTTCAAAGACAAATACCCCGACAAAATATTGTTTTTTCGCATGGGCGACTTCTATGAGATGTTTGGTGATGATGCTGTCGAAGCGGCGCCAATCCTCGGCATTGCACTAACATCGCGTTCCGGAAATGCACAAAACCCGATTCCGCTGTGCGGTATTCCTCATCATGCCCTGGATAAATATCTGCCCCGCCTGATTGAGGCTGGCAGGAAGGTCGTGATTTGCGAGCAAGTCGAAGATCCAAAGAAGGCAAAAGGAATAGTCAGGCGGGATGTGGTTGAAATCATCACGCCCGGGACATCGACAATAGAATCCTCACTTGCGCCCTCGCATGATTCGTACCTTGCCGCCTTATATGGGGATGACAATAAAATGGCCCTGGCCCGGCTGGAAATATCCACCGGAGAATTTTCGGTTATTGAAGACGACTCGGATATTATATATGATCGCCTGGCCATGGCTCCCCCAAAAGAATTGTTAATGCCCGAAGATAAGCCTTCTGATTTATTTGGACGAATGATTAAAAATGGTTTAGCCAGAAATATCACACGGCTCGAGAATATATATTTTGATTATCGCCTGAGCAAAGAGATGTTGTGCCGATTTTTTTCTGTTAACACTCTTGATGGATTCGGTCTTAGAGATATGAAGCGGAGTGTGTCCGCCGCGGGTGCGATTTTTAGATATTTAAAGGATAACAAACAGGATAAATTAAAACACATCACGCGGATTAAAATCGGATTGGCCGATAAACGGATGTTCCTGGATGCCGCCACTATCAGGAACCTGGAGCTTTTTACAAATCTGGCAACCGGCGACGAAATGCATTCTTTTTTCTGGGCCATCAACCGTACCGGTTCATCTTTTGGAACGCGGCGCCTGCGCCGCTCTGTCGCGGCACCGTTTATTGAGAAGGATAAAATACTCTATCGCCAGAGTGGGGTGGCGGAGTTATATAAGGATAGCCTGAAATCCGAAAGTTTATCACTGCTATTTAAGAAAATTCCGGATTTGGAAAGACTTAATGGACGATTGGGATTAGGCAAGGCTGGCCCGAGAACAATGCTTGCCATACAGGATGCCATTTTGATAGCCGAAGAAATAAAGGGTCATCTGTCAGAATCATCATCTATAATGCTGAAAGCGATTTACTCTTCTTTGCCTATGGTGACGGCAATAGAGGGAAAAATTGGTACAGCCATTAGAAAAGATGCTTCACCGACGCCACACAATGGCGGAGTAATTCGTGAAGGTTATTCAAAGGAATTGGATGACCTGAATCTATCAATCAAAGACGCCCGTGAATATATTGCCGGACTGGCCGCATCGGAAAGAAAACGCACGGGAATACCTTCTCTAAAAGTCGGCTTCAATAAAGTGTTTGGTTATTATATAGAGATAACTCGGATTCACTCTGATAAGGCGCCCGATAATTATATTCGTAAGCAGACGCTGGTAAACGCCGAACGTTACATTACTGAGGAAATGAAGGTCAAAGAGAATTTGATCCTTGACGCTGAAGATAAAATCAATCGTCTCGAGCATCAGTTATTCGAACAATTAGCGGAAGATATTTCTCAGTCCCTCCCTGAATTAATTTCTCTTGCAGATTTATTGGCTGAAATAGACGTCGTCAATTCTCTTGCTGTCTTGGCGAGAGAGCAAAAATACGTTAGTCCAGTAATCATAGATGACTGTGTCCTTAAGCTATCTCAAGGATTTCATCCTGTCCTGTCTCAGATTCTGGGCGCGGGTCATTTCGTGGCCAATGATACTAATTTGAATGATATAGATACATCTCTTGTAGTTTTAACCGGACCAAATATGTCGGGCAAATCGACCTGGCTGCGCCAGACCGGTCTAATTGTGATCCTTGCGCAAATCGGCTCTTTTGTTCCTGCCGAGGAGGCGACTATTGGGATTGTTGATCGTGTTTTTACCAGAGTGGGCGCGACCGACAGCCTGACCCGCGGGCAATCGACATTTCTGGTCGAGATGGTTGAAACAGCCAATATACTGCATAACACCACTGATAAATCGTTATTGTTATTGGATGAAATCGGACGAGGTACTTCGACCTTTGATGGATTATCGGTAGCCTGGGCGGTTGCCGAAACCATTCATCAGCATCCGTCCGGAACTCCCCGGACGTTATTTGCCACTCATTATCATGAAATGACCGGGTTGGCTTCGATTTATCCGCGCATAAAAAATTATCAGGTTACCGTAAAGAAATGGGGTAAGGAAGTTATTTTTCTGCATCAGGTAATTCCCGGCGGATGTGATGATTCGTATGGAATTGAAGTTGCAAGGCTGGCCGGATTGCCCAAAAATACAATTTCACGGGCGCGAGAGATTCTTAAACTTCTCGAATCAGGGAAATTCGCCAAATCAGAGTTAGCGCGGGGATTACATGCCCGGTTGAATCAGCCGACATTATTTGACGAGTCTATAACTTTGGGAGAATCGTTAATTGTTGAAAAGATTAAGGAACTTGACGTAAATAATTTAACCCCGCTTAAGGCGCTGGAGTTTTTGTCGCAAATCAAAAAAGATATTGATAATGAATGACTTTTCTGATAACAAATTTGCCAGACCGATAAAACAGCTGGATAGAAATCTTATAAATAAAATCGCAGCTGGAGAAGTAATTGAACGCCCGGCATCAGTTATCAAGGAAACGATTGAAAACTCACTTGACGCCGGAGCCACGTCGGTTGAAATAATTGCCGAAAAGGCCGGAACGACATATCTTGGCGTGATCGATGACGGATGCGGAATCCCCTCGGCGCAGGTAAAACTGGCGTTCAGTCGTCATGCCACTTCCAAAATACAAACCACCGATGATTTATTCGCCGTAAATTCATACGGATTCAGAGGAGAAGCGCTACCTTCTATTGCCTCGGTTGCGCATTTAAACCTGACGACTCGATTCTACAAAGAGAGCGAGGGAACATTTATTGCGATAGAAGGAGGCAGGGAAATCGATTGCCGACCTGTCTCGACGCCTATCGGGACAAAAATTGAAATTTCCCATTTATTTTTTAACACTCCCGCGCGAAGAAAGTTCTTAAAAAGCGAGACAACCGAATCGCGCCAGATCATCAGGGTTGTGGAACGTATGGCGTTGGGTAAACCTTCAGTGGCTATGAAGCTGACTCTCAATAATCGGCTAACTTTTCAGGTTCCACAGAATCAACCGATTGCTGACAGAATGGCGAGTCTATTCAGTATCAAGCCGGATGGAATTGTAGAATACGATATTGAAATGAGTGGAGTTTATTTTCTGGCATATTTGGCGCATCCGGATCATGCCAGGCAGGACCGCACCCGAATATGTTTATTCATAAACGGGCGTTCGGTTACGTCATCAAGTTTGATACATGCGGTCACTTCGGGGTACGGTGAATTTTTGCCGCCCGGCCGATTTCCTCTGGCGGTTATTTATTTGACTATTGATCCATCGTGCCTGGACGTCAATGTCCACCCAACCAAGGCTGAAGTCAGATTATCTGAAGAACGAGCGATTCATGATAATTTGTATCGTATCGTAAAGAAGGCTTTGAGAGACTGGCGTTTAATTCCCTCCAGCGATCATCAATCATATAATAATGCAATGAAAGGCGGCGCTTCCGCACCTCAGTTTCAACAGAATATGAATTTGCGGTCATCGCGGCCGCTTTCTGAAACTCCATATTCTAAACAATACTTTAATCAACAAAGTATTTCAGGCACTCTAAACACATTTACCTCAGCCCCATTTTCGGAACCGGTCGGATGTGATAATCGGGTTCCTCCGAATGATGAATCATCTGCTGTTACTTCACAAACTGCAGATGATGCAAAAGAAATAACATTGCATGATATTGTATATCTGGGGAAGGTAGGACGTCAATATCTGGTTCTTTCAATAGGGGGCGAGCTGTACATTGTTGATCAACATGCTGCCCATGAAAGAGTTTTATACGAACATGCGCTCGAACAGGTAGAAAAGGGAAACGCTGCCTCGCAAAAATCATTATTTCCCGAAGCGGTCGAGCTCTCCTCCGAAGAATATATAACTTTCGAAACCAATCAGGAAACTCTTACAAAACTTGGCTTTGAAATTGATGCCTTTGGCGGTAATTCTGTTGTTGTCCAGGGTATACCCCCGGTATTCAAAGATAAAAATCCCGCAGAAATTATTAAAATATTGCTTGATGATATCAGCCATTTGAAAAAAGCAGGAGGCGATATAATCAAATCAATTGCCCAATCATTGGCCTGTCGGGCCGCCGTTATGGCCGGTGATAAATTATCAGAGGATGAAGTGCAATCTCTACTTTCATCGCTTTTAAGAGTCAATAATCCTTATTGTTGCCCTCACGGCCGCCCGACCTTTGTAAAAATAAGTCTGGACGAACTGGATAGCAGATTCGGACGGGCATAAAATGAATCAATCCATAGATAAAATAAATATCTTGATTATTGGGGGGCCGACCGCATCGGGGAAATCGTCGCTGGCCATAAATATCGCGAAAAAGTACGATGCCGAGATAATTTCCGCCGATTCCCGCCAGATTTATCATCAATTAAAAATTGGAACCGACAGGATGGATGAGACTGAATGGGGTGGAATAAAACACCATCTTATGGGTTCTCATAATCTTGGCGATAAATTCACTGCCTTCGATTTTTTGATTGAATCAGAAAAAATTATTAGCAATCTATCCGCGGTTAATAAAAAGGTTATCGTTTGTGGCGGGACGGGACTGTATCTTCGAGCCTTAACTGAAGGAATTATCGAATTACCCGATCATGACACTTCATATCGGAACGAGCTTCTTGATATCGCCGCGGCAAGAGGCCCAAAATTTATTCATGAGATGCTTGAAAAAGTTGATCCTGAAGAAGCTGCAAAAATTCATTTTAATAATATGATACGAGTTATTCGAGCGCTCGAAATTTATAATCTGATCGGGCGGCCAAAAAGTGAGGTCATAAACGAAACTGTTCCGAGAAATGAGAAATTTAATTTTATGCAAATTTATTTGGTCCCTGAGCGCGATCAACTATATGAACGAATAAATAGTCGCGTCGACAAAATGTTTGAGCAGGGTTTACTGATAGAGGCTGAGAGTATATTCAAATCTCCCTTAGAGGGAAAGTTAAAATTATGTAAGATAGTTGGTTACACGGAATTGATTGCATATTTTGAGAATCACATATCATTAACCGAAGCCCAGAATTTAATTAAGCAAAATACGAGACGATACGCCAAAAGACAATATACCTGGTTTGGAAATACCACTGGAGCGCAGTTTGTACCAAAGTTTGGGAGCGAAGCAGAAGCATTGGCATCTTGCTTGGAACAAATTAATGGATTTTGGCATAAATCTTAGAAAGATAAAAAACTTGACACAAATTCTGAGTTTGCATATATATCAACAAGTTACAGGGAATATACAATAAAGCGACAAGGATGTCGTACCGATAATAAGTTTAGATAAACCTTAAAGCGACAGGGATAACATTGAAGTTTTCAAATTGTTTTTTATTTATTGCATTGAGTCTATGCCAATCAGTCATTGCCAGCAATCAGACTGACTTCAAGCAAAGTACTATAATTTACAAGGAATTATCAGACTCATCGAATAACATATATGAATCTGCGGATATGTCATATGATGAATCAGTTTTTTCCGATTCAGCCTACGCCGTTGATGACGAGATTTGGAGGCAGTTGCATCAGGCCCAGGAGTATTTTGCCCAGGGTGTTGCAGCCAATCAGGAGGCATCATGGGAAGAGGCGCAATATTACCTGGAGCAGGCTCTGAGAGTTATGTCGGATCTCGATATTGATACAGTTAATGTTACTCCGGAATCGAAACGATACAGCTCGCTGCTTTCTCAAATAGTGGCTGATTATCGCTTGACATTGCTATCCTTGGGTTCGCTGCCTGAAGATGCTTCACCTTCAGCTTTTCTCGAGAAATTTTCGTCAATTCAGGATTTAGGCGAACTTAAAGTAGAGGGTGAGAAAAAGCCGGTTACATATAATGTGCCGATGGTTTTAAATGACAGGGTCAAGAAATCAATAATATATTTTCAGACTGTTGCCCGGGAAGCATTTGAAAAATATTTGGAGCGCTCGGGGAAATACATCCCTCTCATGACTGAGATTTTGGAACAACATGGTATTCCTTCCGATATTGTATACTTGCCGATAATTGAATCTGGATTTAATTGCAAAGCTTATTCCTGGGCACGAGCCAGCGGTCCCTGGCAGTTTATCGCTTCAACCGGCAGGACATATGGGTTAAATAGAAACTGGTGGTATGATGAAAGACGGGATTTTGTCAAATCTACTCATGCAGCGTCAAAATTTCTGAAACACTTATATGAAAAATTCGGAAGCTGGGAGCTTGCTCTCGCGGCCTATAATGGCGGACCGGGAAGAGTAAACCGGACTATTAAGTCGCAAAAAACAAGCAATTTCTGGGACATGAAGCTTCGCAAGCAAACTGAAGATTATGTTCCATTTTATATGGCCGCCACGATTATTGCAAAAAACCCTGAGCTTTATGGTTTTTATGTCAATTATGATGACCCGATAACTTATGATGAGGTTGTCATTAAAAAATGTCTGGATCTCAAGACAGTTGCCAAAGCAATCGGAGTATCAAAAGAAACGCTCGTGGAGTTAAATCCTGAATTATTACGGGAAGTTACTCCACCCGGCAAATCAAAATATAACTTACGACTTCCCGCTGGAACCAAGGACAGGTTTTTGACCAGTTTACCCCAATTGAAATCGCCTCAGGAGACGGAATGGGTTCGCCATAAGATAAAAAGAGGGGAAACGGTTTCAAGTATCGCGAGCAAATATGGGGTATCACAGTATGCCATCTTCGAAGCGAATAATCTGAACAGGCATGCCCGGATTTATGCCGGTAAATCGCTTATTGTGCCGGTCCCGCTGGACGGAAATTATTCATCGGATGGAATGACCCAAAATAGACAGGCGACGGGAGAGAATACATATATAGTCAAAAGGGGCGATAATTTGTGGGAGATTTCTCGGTCCTTTGATACGTCTCCGGAAAAATTGCGGAAGCTGAATTATCTTGGTAATTCAAGCCGAATTTATGTCGGTCAAGTATTAAAGTTGCCGGGTTCCAATAAATCCACGATAGCCAGGCAGGATAGGGATTTTGATCATAAACCGGCGGGTAATACGAAAGTGTATGTCGTCAAGAGGGGCGATACTCTCTGGGATATTGCCCGTAAATATGGTACGACAACGGCGACTCTAAGACGTCTAAATGGTCTTAACCGATCTTCGCGGATATATGCAGGGCAAGAATTATTGGTAAGCTCCGAGGATGCTTTATCTGAAGGCGATTATTATGTTTATACCGTTCGCCGGGGAGACAATCTCTCGATCATTGCCAAAGCATTTGGAACAACAGTCAACTCGCTGATACGTTTAAATAATATCAAAAATGCCTCCCAACTGTCAATTGGAACTAAACTAAAGATTTCGAAATAAGGCAGAACTGATGAAAAGAAAAACAGTCGTTATTACGGTAATCATCTTATCATGTGTTGTATTTTTCGGATTCATTGGCGTGATGATTGTCGTCAGCCTTATGGGCAATGTGGATGATGGCATTTATTCGGGTTTTTCAGGTTTTGGACCTAACGTAGCGGTCGTGGAAATTTATGGCGCCGTATATGATTCCCGCAGTTTTGTCCGGCAGATAGTAAGATGGACGGATGATAATTCTGTTAAGGCAATTGTCCTCGATATTAATTCACCGGGAGGGGCTTCGGTTTCGTTTCAGGAGATGTATGACGCCGTAATAAAGGCCAGAGAATCGGGGAAAATAGTCGTGGCCAGCCTGGGCACGGTCGCCGCCTCGGGGGGATATTATGTCGCCTGCGCCGCTGACAAAATAGTAGCTAATCCAAGCACTATAACCGGCTCAATTGGAGTTATCATGTCGTTTCCTACTGCCAAAAAACTGTTTGACAAAATTGGCCTAAAGTGGGAAACAATTAAATCGGGGGATCTCAAAGATGTTGGAACGATGGACCGAGATATGACTCCCGAAGAAGAACGGATGTTGCAGGCCGTTATTGATGATACATATGAGCAGTTTATTGAAGCGATAGCGGAAGGCCGAAATCGAGACAAAGAAGAAATTTACCCTTTTGCGGACGGTTCCATTTTTACCGGCCGGCAGGCTTATAACATGGGGTTAGTTGATACTTTAGGGACCTATTACGATGCTCTTGATATCGCCGGTGAGCTTTCAGGAATCGGTTCCAAGCCGGATATTGTCAGAGAGAGTAAAAGGAAACCCGGGTTTTTTGATATTTTAAATCAATCGCTTAATCTTTTGGAGAGGATTTCCAATATTGAAAACAATCAACAGGGCCTATTGTATCAATATCAATGAATTCTGGGCGAATAATGGTTTATGACGCCGATATTTAAGGCATGATTACTTTGAAAAATAATTTAAAAAAAGGTTGCGTAACATATTGGAAATTATTATGTTTCGTAACTCGATAAACGATAATGTTTTTTGGAGGAGGACGAGATGACCAAGGCGGATCTGGTCGAAAGGGTTGCAGAAAAGACCGGGCTGACTAGAACTGACGTAGCCGTGGTGGTCGATAATTTCTTGGCAACTGTTAAGAAATCGCTGGAAGCGGGACACAACATTGAGATTCGTGGGTTTGGGACGTTTAAGATTAAACTTAGGAAGGCACGCAAGGCGAGAAACCCTCGCACTGGTGAAGTAGTCCCGGTGCCCGACCGTAAAGTACCGGTATTTAAGCCTTCCAATGAATTTAAGAGCATGATTACCAAACTGCCGATATAATTTTGACGCGGTTATCAGGTTATCACAGGAGGATTAATGCCAAGCGGAAAGAAACGAAAACGCCAGAAAATTAAAACGCATAAGAGGAAAAAACGTAGAAGGCGCGACCGTCACAAAAAGAAGAAAGTCTGATACTAAGCCGCGAATTATTCTGTAAATATCCAGGGGGCAGAACTTATTGTTCTGTCCCTGTTTTTGTTCGATATTTTAATACCAAATGGGAATATTTTTTTAAAAATGCAAATGACATAAAATTCAAAAAACAGAAATCTTGAATTTTAAAATAATCCTCAAATTCATCTTTGGTTTTTTTTGTCTTTTTTAACTAAAATTAGGCAACCGTTTTATGTATACATTCGTCTAATTATCAGAGAATACAATAACTTAAGAAGCGAGGTTTCTATGAGAATAAGGATATTAAAGCTTTGCCTGATTTTTGTGATTGTGGTTTTTTTGACGGTGCCGACTACTGCTGAGAAGGGTCGCATCTATGGAAAAATCTATACCGATGCCGGCGATGTCCTTGAGGGGCCAATCCGCTGGGATGTAAATGAATCATCATGGGATGATATGATTGATGGCAACAAAAAGCATGAAAAAAAGAAATCCGACAGTAATCAGCGCAAAAAGTACAGGGACAGACGCTCCTCTTCGAGAGTCAAACTATTTGGTATAACAATCGGCGAAACTGACATTTTTTATTCGTCGTCCTCCCAGATGGCGTTACCTTTTGGATTTATAAAAAAACTTACTCCAATAGCCGATAATGGTGCTGAATTGATATTGCAGAATGGAGAAGAAGTTGGTATTGAGGGGAGTTCCACCGATTTGGGTACGGGAATACGGGAAATCGTAATTGAAACTTCTGATGAGGGCCTCCTTGAGCTTGATTGGTATGATATTGATTATATTGAATTTATGGACGGTGGGGATGTGGAATCTGATTTTGGAGAAAAAATTTACGGTACCGTAACCTCCGATCGAATTGGCGAATTTACCGGCTGGATCGTCTGGGATGTCGATGAATCTTTTACCAATGATATAATAGACGGCAGTGATCGGAGAAGAAAGCGAAAAATCAAATTCGGCCAAATCACATCAATTGAGAAAATATCATCACAGGCTTCTGAAATAACAACCAAAGAAGGCACGGCGATGCGTCTGGATGATTCAAATGATGTTGACAGTGGTAACCGTGGAATCGCAATTGCCGATAAGAATCTTGGTCGAATCACTGTTGAATGGAATGAATTTGAAAGACTGGATATAAAAACGCCACCGGAAGACGCTTTTTCCAGTTACAGCGACTATGCCAATTATGGCCGGCTCTCCGGGACTGTTTATGATGAAGACGGCAACGAGTACTCTGGTTATATTAAGTGGGACGACGACGAAGAATACGGGTGGGAAGTCATAGATGGAAATTATCGAGATGTTGAATTTGATATTGTCATGAGAAATATCAAATCAATTGAAAAACTTTCTCGCAGCGGGAGCCGAGTCACATTGTGGGATGGCCGCAGCTTCAAATTGCGCGGATCGAACGATGTTGATGATGATAATAAGGGTATCTTCATTTATCCCAAGGATGACGAGGATGATGAAATTATTATCGAGTGGGAAGATTTTTCAAGAATTGAATTTGAGAAACAGTGAAAATTTATATATAAAATAAAAAAGCCCCGATCGTTTCGGGGCTTTTTTATTTTAAGTAATTTCAACACTTATTCGTTCATTTCCTTTGCTTCCCTGGCTTCTTTCAATTGCTTGATTTGCTCCTCGGCATTGGCAACTTGTTTTCTCGCCTTGGGATTTTTGAGACCAATTTTTAAAAAGCCTTCCCAGGCGGCAATTGCCGCATCGAAATCTTCGGGATCATTCCCCCGAACCGCTACTGCCAGGTTATAAGCGGTTTTATAATCTTTAGGTTTAAGTTTCATGGCTCGGTTATAATAAGTTATTGCTTCGGAATAGCGTTCTCTCTCACGGTAGAGATTTGCCAGATTTCTTATAGACTCAAAATGTTTAGAATTCAACTCTATTGCGATTTTGTAATTTTCGATAGATTTATTGATATTATTTGTCTTTTTATAGGCCGCCGCCAGCAGATAAAAAGCATAGTAGTCTTTTGCGTCAAGTTTTATAAATTTCTCCAGGGATGTAATGGCCTTATCGAATTCATTATCCGAATAATATAGTTTACCCAGTTCCTTATTTGCTTCGGCATAGGAACCATCGGCCGCCAAAGCGCCCTCAAAGGCGGCAATAGCGTCGGTATTCTTCTTTTGAGCTACCAGAACTTTTCCGTAATTAGAAAATCCGACAGGATCATTAGGTGTCATTTCAGTTACTCTTTTAAAGTTCGTCGCCGCTTCACTATATTTTTTTTGAGCAAAATAAATCGATCCAAGATTCAGGTAAGCGTTGGCAAAATTCGGATCGGCTGCAATGGCAACATCATATAATATAATTGCTTGAGCCGTATCGCCGGTTTTCATTGATTCTATGGCCGTATTAAAACTCTCTTTGGCCTGAATTGTTTTTTCATCATCAGCTTCCTGGGCTAAAACGGCCACGGATGATATCAGGGTGATCACCAAACCCACACATAAAGCTTTGAGTAATGGTTTTGTCGCGAAGTACTTCATAATTTCTCCTAACAGTTTGTTATCGAATGCCATCTACTTATATACAATATTAGACGAAAATATCCCAAAAAAATCAAAGAGATTGCCGGTAATCAGTATGTTTTGCGGCTATTTTTTCGTCTGAAAGTCCTAATATTCGAGCCGCCAAAACAGCGCTGTTTTTGGCTCCCGCTTTTCCAATCGCCACCGTCGCGACCGGTATTCCCGGAGGCATTTGAATCATGGACAAAGCCGAATCCATGCCTCCCAATGATGCGGCCACGGGCACTCCGATTACCGGAAGATTAGTATTGGCCGCAACAACGCCAGGCAGGTGCGCCGCCATCCCGGCCATACATATTACCACCTTAAAACCTGCGTCGGCCGCACCGCGGGCCAGTGAAATTGTTTTATCAGGATGCCGATGAGCGGAGGAAATTTCAAGCCTATAACCGATTGATAATTCCTCCAGCATACCAATGGCGGCATCGGCTATATCCCGATCCGATTTAGAACCAATTATTATTAGTACATCTTTGTTCATCTTCGTTTATTTCCTTGCCTGATAGGCTATATCGCGGCGAAAATGCATGCCTTCAAATTGAATATTATCGACAGTGTCGTAAGCGGCCTTGGCGGCCGAATCTATTGTCTTGTTTACGGCGGTTACGCCCAAAACCCGTCCCCCGGCGGTAAGCCAGTTTTTGCCTTCCTTTTTGGTTGCAGCATGAAAAAGATAAGCATGGTTTTCGCGATAGGTTCTGATGCCTTCAATTTTACGATTTATTTCGGTTTTTCCGGGGTAGCCTTCTGACGCCAGAACAACACATACTGCAGCTTCCTCTTTCCAAACCGGTTCGATAATGCTCAGGTTTTCATCTACAATAGCAATGAATATGTCGGCCAGATCTGAAAGGAGGAGTGGCAAAACAGCCTGCGTTTCAGGATCGCCAAAACGGCAATTAAACTCAATAACTTTGGGACCATAAGATGTAATTATTAAACCGGCGTATAAAATACCTTTATATCGACGGCCTTCTTTTTCGAGGCCATAAATAACAGGTTCGAGGATCTGTTCCCGAATAGTTTTCATCATTTGGCTATCGACTATTTTCGTTGGACAATAGGCTCCCATTCCTCCCGTGTTTGGACCCTGGTCACCTTCATTAATTTGTTTGTGATCCTGAGAAGAAAGCATGGGCAATATAGTTTTCCCGTCGGTAAAAGCCATGACGGTAACTTCGGGTCCAATGAGACAATCTTCTATAATAACTTTAGCCCCTGCCTCGCCGAATATTTTCTGCCCCATCATTTTCTCAACGATTTCTTTGGCTTCTGAGGCGTTATTGGCCAGGATAGCTCCTTTTCCGGCGGCCAGCCCCGAAGCCTTTACATAGACTGGGTACGCGGCTGTTTGAACAAAAGTCAGCGCATCTGTCTTATCATCAAAAATCCTGTAGCTGGCCGTAGGGATATGGTATTTACGCATAAAATCCTTCGCAAACGCCTTAGATCCCTCTATCTCGGCAGCCTTTTTTGATGGGCCAAATATCCGGAGTCCCTTACTTTCAAAATCATCGACGATGCCAAGAGTAAGCGGCAACTCCGGGCCAACTACCGTCAAGTCGATTTTTTTATCCTGAGCAAATTTGGCCAATCCTGATATATCGTCAGCTTTGATTTTGACACACTCTGCCATTAGGCCAATACCGTCATTTCCCGGAGCGGCATAAATTTTACTGACCAGAGGAGAGGATTTCAATTTCCATATGAGCGCATGCTCGCGTCCCCCGGATCCTATGACTAAAATTCTCATATTTTTCCCTCACCGTAAAAGTCTATTATATACAATAATCTACGGTTAAATCAAGGCTTTTTATCTAATGAAGAATCAGTATCTCGACACCATAATTCCCAGCCTGATAGCAATGAAAAAGTGCATCAATAATAGATGACGCACAAAAAATGTGCGGGCAACGCAGATATTATTTGGAACGCATATCGACCAATTGTTTTAAGTTATTGTATTGTAAGCATATGTATTGTTTAAAAGATTGTGGCACGCTCTTTGCGATGATATTGGTGAAAATAGAAAATTGGAGGTAGAAATGAAATCACTAATGCTTATAATTCTGGCTCTTTCGGCCTTTCTCATAATTGGTTGCGATAATGATACTGAATATATTACAGAAGTAGTTTATATCGGCGAGGAAGGCCCTCCGCCTGTGCCTCAGGGAGTTTATTCAGTAACCGGAGATGGTGAGGTTTTGCTTTACTGGCTTCCAATCGATGATGTCGCCGGTGATTTCGATGCCTATGTCATATATCGTTCGGATACTGATCCGGACACAGGGTATGTCGAAATCGGCGAAACCACAAATGAGTATTTTGTTGATGATGATGTTACCAACGGTAATACCTATTTTTATGCCGTGTCATCTGTGGATGAAGATGGATACCTGTCGGATTTATCGTACGAGTATGTCTTTGATACGCCCCGGCCTGAAGGGATCAACCGGACAGTTTTTGATTTTAATACCATGCCTTTATATTCCGGATGGGATTTCTCAGCTGTGGTAAGTGTGCCGTATACGAGCCCCAATGCGGATATCTATCTTGAATTCTATGCCGATCATGGAGTCTTTTATATAAATGTCGCGGATGAGAACACTGATATTCAGGATATGGGTTATACGGGAGATTTGGATGAAATTGGTTATGCCCCTGATGATGGCTGGTCGTATTTGGGCTGGTCTGAGGTTATCCTGGGTCACACGTATATAATTTGGACAAGCGATAACCATTTCGCGAAATTGCGGGTCACAGCCATTAATAATGACAATGTATTATTTGATTGGGCGTATCAGGTTGATACCGGCAATCCGGAACTGAAACCATTGATAACCAAACCCGAAAGACCCCGGCCGGATAATTATTTACGAACGCCTGAGAGAAATAATAAATTTAGGGATATAAATAAAATTGCCCTCAAAGGTAATAAGACAAGCAGTCTTGATAATTCCGTAAAGGAGGGAATTTAAGATGAAAAAATTTACGATCATTTCGATTATAGCGGCTTTCATGTTAATGCCGCTATCGGCCGTGTCGCAGACACTGGTCAAAGAGTATCATGATGGCCCCGAAAATCAACCGCTTGATATTGATGTCTGGGTCGATAATGAGGACGGCATTTACTACAAAGGGGAAGAGATAACAATTTTTTTCCAAACTAACCGCGATTGTTACACCGCGATTTACAGCATAGATACAAGGGGCGATGTCAATCTTCTCTTCCCGGAAAATCCCCGGGATGATGGATTCATAGAAGGCGGCGAACTTTATTCAATTCCAGGCGGTTCTTCCGATTATAGCCTGATTGTATCAGGGCCGGAAGGAATCGAACATATCCAGGCCGTGGCATCGGTAGAAATGATCGAAATGCCGCGCTGGTACGATGGAGCCAATATAACGCTGGGGGCGTATGAAGATCCTGAAGATTTCATCGAGGAAATTAACGAACGGTATTTCAAATGCCGCTGGGATGATTGTTTTCGGGCGTACGATCATACCTCGATTTACGTTAAGACATCACAATACTACTATAAACCGGTCTATGTTCCGACGCATTGGTACGATGATCCTTATTATTCGATGATATATATTGATTATCCTTATGGCGGGGAAATATATGTTGATGGCATCTTTATTGGAATCGCTCCGCTATGGGTGCCAAGAATCGTCGTTGGATGGCATTGGTTCACCATCTATGATCGTTTTGGCTATTGCTGGGAGCATCATTGGAATGTTGTTCATAATACAACCATTTACTTTGATCGGGACATAGTCAAAACAAGTCGCAGTAAGGTCAGTCGCTACAAAGATATTCGTACTCAATCACAGAAATACCGGAAATCCGATTATGTCCTTTCGGATAAGAGGCTTAAAACGTCACGAACCGAATCTACCCGGATCAAAACCGACAAGTTTTCGCGACCTGGGACAGGGAGAAAAATTGATAAAGGCACCGGTGAGCGCACGACTGGATCTACCAAATCGAAAGCTCGTATCGATTCTCGGAAAGGGACCCAGAGTACCAAAAAGACCGATAATCGCTGGGATAGCTGGAATACCAGAAAATCTGAATCGAAGAAGGTTGACAAATCTAAGAGAAGTAATACTGTCCGTTCGACCAAGCGGGAAATGAGCAAAGTCCCGAGCAAATCCAGAAGTCCAGAGCAATCCAAAGCGGTAAAGCAAAGTGGCGACCCAAAAAAATCAACAGGTCCTGCTCTCAGGAAAAGCGATTCACCGAAACCGACCAAATCACAGCCAACACAGCGCTCCGCCCCGACCAAGAAAAAAGGCGGGGGCTCTGCAAGCGTAAAGTCTTCTTCTAAAACCTCCGGCAGTTATGAAAGCTCCGGAGGTTCCAATAAAAGGCAGGCCAATTTAAGCAAATCATCGAAATCAAATTCGTTATCCAAGACAGGAGGTTCCAAAAAACGCTAATGCAACGATTGTTTTATATGGTATTTAATGATAAATAGCATATATTGAAAGATATTATGAAAAAAGTTATCAAAATATTTATAGCTTTCTGGCTGGTACTTTTTTTGGCAGGCGTTGCCGCGGCCGTAGATAAGTCCAGGAAAAAGGAAAATCCCAAACCGGATTCCGTGAAAGTTGTGAAGCAGAAACCTGCCACAGATCAGAATCAATCTACCAGCCAACAGAAGAAATATGATAATTTTATAGATAACAATAACAATGGTATTGACGATCGGGCGGAAAAAAACAAAGCAACATCGACCCCAAAAGAAAAATCGAAAAAAACCGTAAAAAAAGATAAACCTCCACCCCCATAATACATTTCATCTCGCAGGGAACTTCTTAATCTTTACTCAGTTAAATAATGGTTGACAAATAGAAGATTTATGTATTTTTTGTCACTCGTTAAAGGAGAGTGCCAATTTGACGCTATCCCATTGAATGATTGGATATTATCGTGGCTTTTGAGAATCTTTCCGTTCGTGAAAAAGAGGTGCTGGCATGCCTGGTTTCTCACTATGTGGAAACGGCTGATCCGGTAGGCTCGCGGGTCATTGCCAATAAATTCAAACTGGGCATTTCGCCGGCGACAATCCGAAATACAATGCAGGACCTTGAGGAAATGGGTATGGTAACCCAGCCTCATACTTCGGCGGGACGGATTCCAACAGATTCCGGTTATCGGCTGTATGTTGATATGCTACTTGGCCGAGAAATGCTGACAGAATCTGAGAAGAAGGCAATTAATGATCGCCTTAGCCCCGGATATGGAGGAATAGATTCAGTTCTTGAGCAAACATCAAGAGTGCTGGCAAATCTGTCCAATCAGATAGGCTTGACAGTTTCACCCAAGCTTGATAATTCAATCCTTACCAGAATTGAACTAATACCTATGGCTGAGGGTAGGGTTTTAGTGGTGCTGGTGTTTCGCTCAGGGCTGGCCAGGACGATTCTTCTTGAAATTGAAGCGTCCATTGGAAATGATGAATTATCGAAAATGTCGCAGGTTTTAAATGAGAAATTATCAGGATTGACACTTGGGGAAATAAGAAATACGATCCAGAAAAGATTGTCAGGCTCGCGGGGGAATCCTCGTTTGTTAAGGATTTTTCTGGATGAAAACTCAGAGATTTGGAATAGTGTTTCGACAAATCAATTACATATTGGAGGAACCGAAAATCTTTTGGGAAAACCGGAATTCGCTAACCGCAAGAAATTACAGGATTTGATTCGTTTGCTGGAAACACCGGCAGAACTAATTCATGAATTGAATGCCGAATCTGATTTGAATAGCGGTCTTATTATAACGATTGGCGCGGAAAACAAAGCCAAAGAGATTCAATCCTGTTCGGTCGTTTCGGCTTCGTATAAGGTGGGCTCAACTTCAGGTACTATCGGCGTGATAGGGCCGACAAGAATGCCCTATGGTAAGTTGGCATCTCTGGTCAAATATGCGGCTCGTCAACTGAGTAAAGCGCTTAAAAACAATTAGAAGTTATTAAAACAAAATTATGGATGGAATATGGGAAAGAATAAAGATAAAAGTGAGAATGAAGTTATAGACGAAAAGACGGAGATTGAGGATTCTGAAGTTTCTGAAAATGAAACTGAAATAAAAGAAGAATCTGAAGGCCCTTCGGATGCTATTATCGATGATGAAAAAACAAAATCTGCACCGGAAGAAATTCAGCCGCCAGAATCTGAATCCGAGAGGTATATCAGGCTTGCCGCGGAATTCGACAATTATAAAAAACGCACAGCTCGCGAATTTGGAGATTTAATAAAAACAGCCAATACACGTTTGCTGCGGTCACTGGTACAAATTGCGGATAATTTTGAACGAGCTCTGGATAAAAATAATATTAATGATAATGTCGAAGCATATAAACAAGGCATCGAACTGATTTATAATCAATTCGCCGAACTTCTGATTAAGGAAAATGTCAAACCGATTGAAGCGATTGGTAAGGCTTTTGATCCCAATTTGCATGAAGCTATGATACAGCAGAATTCCGATGATTACGAGGAAGGTGTAGTCATGGAGGAGATTCAAAAAGGATATCAAATCAATGATAGGGTTTTGCGCCATGCCGGCGTCATCGTTAGCTCCGGTCCAAAACCGAAAAAGGATAAAGAAGAAAATTCTGACAAATAAATATGCGGAGGGTCTGATAGATGGGCAAAGTTATAGGAATTGATTTAGGAACGACCAATTCATGTGTCGCGGTTCTCGAAGGCGGCTCGCCGGTTGTTATACCCAATACCGAAGGTGGACGCACGACACCATCAATTGTTGCCTTTACCAGGGACGGTGAAAAACTGGTAGGCGCATCTGCAAAAAGACAGGCCATTACCAACTCTGAAAATACGGTTTTTTCTATAAAAAGATTTATGGGTCGTCAACATAATGAGGTTAGCGCCGAAGAAAAAATCGTACCTTATAAAGTGGTTGCCGATGAAGGGGGAGATGTCAGAATAGAAGTCGGTGGTAAAAATTACGCGCCGCCCGAAATATCGGCAATGATTCTGCAAAACCTGAAAAAGACCGCAGAAGAATACCTCGGGGGCGAAGTGACCCAGGCAGTAATTACCGTGCCGGCTTATTTTAATGATAGCCAGCGTCAGGCCACCAAAGATGCCGGACGAATTGCCGGGCTGGAAGTTTTGCGCATTATCAATGAACCGACAGCGGCATCATTGGCTTACGGTTTGGATAAGAAAGAAAACAAAAAAATCGCCGTCTATGATTTGGGCGGTGGAACATTTGATGTCTCGATTCTGGAGTTGGGTGAAGGTGTTTTTGAAGTTCGTTCCACGAACGGCGACGGGCATCTCGGCGGAGATGATTTCGATCAGAAGATTATTGACTGGATGGCGGATGAATTTAAAAAGTCAAATGGAATTGATCTGCGGAAGGATCGCATGGCTTTGCAGCGCCTGAAAGAAGCGGGAGAAAAAGCAAAAGTTGAGCTCTCATCCACAATGCAGACTAATATTAATCTGCCGTTTATAACTGCCGATCAAGCTGGACCCAGGCATCTTGATTTGACTTTGACGCGCGCCAAATTCGAGGCTTTGTGTGATGATTTGATTGAACGAACTATTGAACCTTGCCGTAAGGCTCTCGATGATGGCAAAGTGGTTCCGTCTGATATTGATGAAGTTATACTTGTCGGCGGGATGACACGGATGCCTAAGGTTCAGGAAACGGTAAAAATGCTGTTTGGCCGGGACCCTAATCGTTCGGTAAACCCGGATGAAGTCGTTGCGATCGGCGCGGCGATTCAGGGTGGTGTACTGGCCGGCGATTTAAAAGATGTAGTGTTGCTTGATGTGACACCGTTGTCGCTGGGAATTGAAACTCTGGGCGCGGTAATGACAAGATTGATTGACCGCAATACAACTATCCCGACTCGAAAATCTCAGATATTTTCGACCGCGTCTGATAATCAGCCGGCGGTTTCAATTCATGTCATGCAGGGTGAGCGAGAAATGGCAATTGATAATCGTACCTTGGGCCGCTTTGATTTGGTTGGAATTCCTCCGGCGCCGCGAGGAATACCTCAAATTGAAGTGACTTTTGATATTGATGCCAATGGTATAGTTCACGTTTCGGCCAAAGATCTCGGGACCGGAAAAGAGCAAAAAATAAAAATTGAGTCATCTTCCGGGCTATCGGAAGAGGAAATCGAGAAGATGGTCAAGGACGCGGATGCCAATGTTGAGGCCGATAAGGCCAAAAAGGAATTGATTCAGGCTCGTAACGAAGCCGATCAGTTGGTTTATACGACCGAAAAAACTCTCAAAGAATATGGTGATAAAGTTAGTGAGGAAGAAAAGAAAGCTATCGAAGAAGGCATTGAGAAATTGAAATCCACGATGACTTCGGAAGATACTCAAACGATTAAATCCGCGTGCGAGGAATTAATGCAGGCATCTCATAAACTGGCTGCGGAAATGTATAAGCAGGCTGGCGATCAGGCAGGCGAACAAGCCGATGGTCAGCCCGGTCCTGATGCCGGCGAGACTGACACTTCTCAAGCCGCTGGAGCTCAGGACGGGGCCGTTGATGCTGATTTTGAAGTCGTAGATGATGACGAGAAGAAATGATATAGCCTAAGGTACTGATGGAGAAAAGAGATTATTACGAAATATTGGGTGTTGATCGATCAGCTTCCGAAGATGATATAAAAAGGGCGTATCGCAAATTGGCGATGCAATATCACCCGGATCGAAATCCGGGTAATGCTCAGGCCGAAGCCAATTTCAAAGAAGCCACTGAAGCCTACGAAGTTTTAAAAGATCCTCAGAAACGGCAGACCTATAACCAATTTGGACATGCCGGTCTGGGGCAGGGTTCCGGATTCGGAGGAGGCGGATTTGGTTTCGAAGGTTTTGATTTATCCGATGCCTTGAGGGCATTCATGCGTGATTTCGGCGGTTTTGGAGGATATGAAGATATTTTTGGGGGCGGCGGTCGAAGGCAAAGAGTTAACAATCGCGGCCGCGATCAGCAGGTTCGATTAAGTTTGACTCTTGAAGAAATTGCCGTCGGCATCAGAAAAAAAATCAAAGTCAAACAAAGAGTGTCGTGCCCTGAATGCTCAGGGTATGGAAGCGCGCCCGGCAGCGGCAAGAAAACTTGCCCGCAATGTAAAGGCAGTGGCCAGATTCGGCGCATTACCAGATCGCTATTTGGCCAGATGGTCAATATCGCCACCTGTGATGTTTGCCGCGGGGTTGGCCAGGTGATTTCAACGCCCTGTCCGATATGTCGCGGTGAGGGTCGAGTTCAGGATAGTATTACTGTGAATGTCGATATTCCGGCCGGGGTGGCAGGCGGGAATTATATTCCAATTGAAGGCAAAGGCGAAGCCGGTTTGCAAGGGGGACCCCCGGGAGATTTAATTGTAGTTATTGAAGAAAAGGATCATGATATTTTTACGCGGCAGGATAATCATGTCATTTGCCAGCAATCAATATCATTCTTATCGGCGGTACTAGGAGATACAATTGAAATCCCGACTCTTGATGGAATGACCCGGCTCAATATCCCGGCAGGCACTCAAACGGGCAAGGTTTTCAGGATTAAGGGGAAGGGTATCCCATTTCTAAGGCGTACAGGTCGAGGCGATCAGTTGGTGCAGGTTCAGATTTGGACGCCTAAAAAACTCAAGCCGGATGAAAAAATAATTCTGGAAAAGCTAATGCGTTCCCAATCATTCGAACCGCCCAAATCAACCAAGTCATTTTTCTCCAAACTGAGAGATTCGCTCGGCGTATAGGGGCAATCAATGACAGAGGACGACTTATATATTGAGATTTCCGTCCCTGTTCGACAATCTGATGTTGATGCCGTTTCGAATTATATTATAGAAAATATTGCCACCGGAATTCTTCTTGAAGATGAAGAAGGCAATTCGCATGCCATTCTTAGATTCTACCCTTTAAAAAATGTCGATATTAATTCCAAATTGAAAAGGTTTCGAAAATATCTCCGCGCGATAAATCCCGAATATAAAAAAACAGAAATGACCACAAAATTGATTAAAAGCCTTGATTGGATTGAGTCATATCGAAATTCAGTTACGCCTGTTTTCGCAGGAGACTCAGTAGTTATTATTCCGCCCTGGAATACTGAAGATTACCCGGATAAAACAAGAATAATTATTGAGCCTAAAATGGCATTTGGTACCGGGCGGCATGAAACAACCCGGAGTTGCCTCGCGGTGATGGAAAGCGTTGATTTTAAAAATAATACAGTCCTTGACCTGGGATGCGGTTCAGGAGTTTTGGGCATTTATGCCGCGATAAAAGGGGCTTCAAGAATTCAGGGATATGATATCGATACCCTGGCAGTGGATAATAGCATCGAGAATTACGAGATAAATCATGTAAGTGATAAATGCACCGCCAAATTAGGAACAATAGATAATATCACGGATGAAAAATATGATGTGGGAATCGTTAACATAATTAAAGCCGTTATCCTTCCAATTATCCCCCGTCTCAAAGAGATTATTCATCCGGGAGGTATTATGATACTCTCTGGATTAATGATAATCGACAGGAATGAAATCGAGAAAACCCTGAGCAATCACGGCCTGAATGAATATGATGTCCATCTTGACGCTGAATGGATTACCTATAAGGTTAAAATATGACGCATACTTTTATATACAAAGCAAGTGATAAAAATGATAATAGGATTATTCTAACCGGCAATGAAGCTCATCATGTTATTACTGTACTGAGGTTGCCCATTGGCGAAATTGTCCGGTTGATCGATGGCCAGGGGGAGGCGGAAATCTGTGAAATTGCAGGAATTTCAACAGGGTCCGTTGAATGCCGGATAATAAAACAAACTATAAATAGTGGTGAAGCGTCTTTATCGCTGACATTGGCAGTGGGTTTGTCACAAACATCCAAATTTGACTCTGTTATTGAAAAAGGTACTGAGGTTGGTGTGAGGAATTTTGTCCCATTGATTACCGAAAAAAGTAAGGTAAAGATTGATAAGCACGGCACGCTGTCTCGAAAGCAGAAACGCTGGCAACGTGTTTGTGAGGCAGCCGCGAAACAATCCGGTCGATCTATAATCCCTCATATCTGTGAGCCAATTCCGTTGATGGCGTATTTGGACAAGATTAATTCTCAGACAACGATACTGTTTCATCCGGAGTGTACTCCTTTGGCCAATGCGAATATTTTCCGGGATTATCCGGGCAACGAGTTAACAATCATTACGGGTCCCGAATCAGGGTTTTCGCCAGGCGAAATAGACCATGCTGTCAAGAAAGGCTTCGCGGTTTACAGCCTGGGGGAAAGGATTTTGAGGACTGAGACGGCCGGTATTGTAATTTCAGCTCTGGCAATTTATTTATTTGAATCGGCAAAAGCTTAGTCTTTTATTTCCGATACAGTCTATATGGATAAGCAATTGTTAATATATTTATTATTGGCATTGACAGGGCTTTCAATCGGCTCATTTACAAATGTCCTGATTTATCGTCTGCCGAGAAAAATGCCATTAGTATTTTCTCGTTCTATCTGCCCCAATTGCCGCATGCCGATACCTTTTTACTGCAACATTCCGGTGCTATCATATATTTTATTATTGGGGCGCTGCAAAATATGCCGCCATCCTATTTCACCCCGGTATCCGCTCGTGGAAATTCTAAACGCCGCGGCCTATATTCTGCTTTATTATCTTAATGGCTGGTCGCCGCAATTGCCTATTCATTGTTTCCTGGCCTCGTCTCTGATAGTAATTTTTTTCATTGATCTTGAGTTCCAAATAATCCCCGATGCCATTACTATTCCCGGGATGATTATAGGGCTGGCCAGTGCGGTTTTTGTCAGCAATCTTGGGATTTTAAATTCAATTATTGGGTTTTTAGTTGGCGGCCTTTCACTTTTGGCAATTGCCTATCTGGGTGAATGGTTGTTCAAGAAAGAAGCGATGGGTGGCGGGGATATAAAAATGGCGGCGATGCTGGGGGCATTTGTCGGCTGGCAAAAAGTAATTCTCATATTTTTCGGCGGAGCCGTAATCGGTATGCTGGTTTCCATCGTCTGGATGCTGATATCCAGGAAAATTCGCCATGAGCGGGTAATTCCGTTCGGGCCGTTTTTGGCGCTGGCCGCTTTTATAATAATCATTTATGGCGAACAGATATTAGAATATTATATAAAAACGTTCCTTGTCGCCTAAAGCGTTACCATCGAAAATACTAATTATTCGGAAAGCACTTCATTCTCAACGAAACTCCCTTTTATGCCGAAATATAAAATATGCGCGCTCTATTAAATAGATATGAAACTGATATCCGATTGGGATTGCTAATTATTGTAGTCCTCCTGATGCTTCTTAATATTAGTACAACTTTTCTGTTTTATCAGGCCAAAAGTCGGACAATTTCTGAAATTGACGAAAATCTTGCAGCGGCTTTGGATTTTGGCGCGGCCATGGTAGGAAAAAACCAAAAAGGAATATTGCTTCCCGAACAAGTTGAATATCTAAAAAGGAATTTTAATTTGTTGGGGGCGCATCTGCATAGCATAGATTCCATAGAGGTCTTTAATAAAGTGCCCAGCAAGTTAAATAGTCTGGACAAAACATTTCCTTTAATTGAAGCCGAAGACTGGAAACGATTATGGCAAGGCGAGATGAAGTTTCATCGCGGGGGAATCGCCAGAATACGATATGGTCTTGCGGTTAATCATATTTCCAAGGGGAAAGCAATTCTGCTGGCTTTCCATGCTGATTCTCGAATCGTGGATAATATCGGTCAGGCGTCGAAATACGCCATTTATCCGGCTATTGCGATTCTTATCCTGATAGTACCACTTACAATAATTCTGCCCCGAGTGATTTTGAAGCCGTTCAAACAAATGCGCAAAACAGCGGAGGAAGCCGGGCATCTCAAGTCGGTTTCCGATGGTGATGATGATGTAATACAGATAATAGATTCTTATAAAAAAAGCATTAAACAGCTAAAAGATAATGAGATTGAATTAAAACGCCTATATCAGGAAAGCTCAAACAAGGCCGAGCGGCTGGAAAGACTTAATCAATACATTCTAAAGTCCATTGCTTCGGGTATTATTAACGTCGATTTGACAGGAAAAATCATTGGTTATAATCGGGCTGCTGGTGAGATTCTTGGCTATCCGGATGACCTGGTGATGGGCAAGTATTATCTGGCTGCATTTCCGGATGAACCCGAAGTAAATCGAATTATTGAGGCTGGATTGGAACGGGGTGAGAGTATTTGCCGGAGAGAACTGGAATTATACCGTCAGGGCAATATGCGGATATGGCTGGGCATTGAAAGCTCTCAGATTTTCGATGATCAAAACCGGGCGATAGGCGTTACACTTTTAATAACGGATTTAACCGAAGTAAAGCAGCTTCAATCGGAATTGGAAATAAACAGACAAATGGCCGCGCTGGGCGAAATGACCGCGGGGCTGGCGCATCAACTGAGAAATTCTCTGGCGGCTATTTCAGGATTCTCTCAACTTCTCAAGAAAAAAACAAAAGGGGAATCATCAATATCCGAAATTGCCGATTCAATTCGGTCGGAATCTGCGGCTTCCGAACAAATGGTCCGCCGATTTCTCGATTTTTCTCGCCCGCTCTCAATATCACATGAGTATATAGATTTTGGGAAGTTAATAGATGATATTGCGGAAAAATTCATGCTGATCGGTAAAGAGCGAAATATATCAATTGTAGTAAATCTAATGGTCGGACAAGTTCGAGTAATGGGGGATTTTCTATTATTAAAAGAGGCTATTTCAAATGTGATTGATAATTCAATTCGGGAAATCAATCAAAATGGTACAATCGAAATATCCGCAGAAATTTGCTCCGGAAACGAAGCCGTTATTTCTATTACCGATGATGGCCCCGGAATAGATAAGAAAATATTGAATAAACTATTTACTCCATTTGTTTCATCCAGACCTTCAGGAACGGGATTGGGACTTGCCTTGACGAGGAAAATAGTAAATTTGCATGATGGCAGTATTGGTTTTGATACGGGTTATCCCTCCGGAGCTCGCTGCGAAATTCGCCTTCCTATTATGGTCACCGCTGATATGGATAATCAGGCATTTGATTCTTGTGCCGTCAAAAATGTGTAGCGAACGGCCATATTTTTATTATATTTGCCCCGTCATATATTAAACAAGTAAATTTTGGAGGTACAATGATAACCGCTGGTGATTTTCGCAAAGGTATGAGAGTCCTTGTCGATGGCGAACCGTATATAATCGTAGATTTTTCCATGGCCAAGATGGGGCGCGGGCGGCCTCATACCAAGGCCAAATTGAAACATCTGATAACCGGTTCAGTTTTTGAAAAATCGTATTTATCGAGTGAGAATTTTGAACTGCCGGATTTGGAAAATAGAAAAATGCAATATTTATATAATGACATTGATGGCTACCACTTTATGGATTCGGGCACTTATGAGCAAAGTGTTTTATCCAAAGATAATCTGGGCGATACCAGATTTTACCTGATGGAAAATCATGAATATTCCATTTTGTTTTTTGAAGGACATCCGATTTCGCTGGATATGCCGGCCTCGGTCATACTGGAGGTTGTCGATGCCGAACCGGCGGTTAAGGGAGATACCGTATCGAATATTCAAAAGGGAGCCACTCTGGAATCAGGACTCATTGTAAAGGTACCTTTATTTGTAAAACCGGGAGATAAGATAAAGGTCGACACGCGGACCGGCCAGTATATTGAGCGGGCCAATTAGTGGACGATTACGATGGCCCTATAATCGGTGTCGATGAATCGGGGAAAGGGGATTTTTTTGGACCGCTGGTGATCGCGGCGGTTTGTCTTAAGCCGGATCAATTTCAAAAACTTATTGATATGGGAGTCAAAGATTCCAAAAATATCTCAGACAAAAAAATACAGCGTTTGTCGGGCGAAATTAAGAATCAATGCGAATTTGATGTTATTATCATAAACCCCCTGAAATATAATCAGCTTTATCAGAAGATAAAAAACCTGAATCAATTATTGGGTTGGGGGCATGCTCGCGCCATAGAAAATCTCCTGGCAAAAACGTCAGCAAAAAGAGCAATCTCTGATAAATTTGGAAATGAAAAATTTATTAGGGATAATTTGCTGGAAAAGGGCAAGATGATTGAGTTGATTCAGAAGGTCAGGGGTGAGGCTCATCCGGCCGTCGCGGCGGCGTCAATAGTAGCGCGGGCAGAATTTGTCAAACGCATGGATTCTTTGTCCAAAGAAGTCGGATTTAAACTCCCTCTGGGCGCTTCTATGATTGTCGATAATGCTGGAAGAGAATTGGTAAAAAAAGAAGGACGCGGCATATTGGACAAAACCGCCAAGATTCATTTCAAGAATTATAAAAAAATATTTGCCTGATGAAATTGTTGAATGATATATTGGGTGATCGAACTTCAGGAGCTTCCGCCCTTTATAAGAAAACACTAAATCTTCTTCAAACTGAGACAAAATATAATGCGCCGGATGAAGCGCTCAGGATAATTGACAAAATAAAATCTCAATTCCCCGAAATGGCGGTATTTGAATATTTGTCTCTTATGACAAGGCGTTCCAATAAAAACGAATACTTAGCGGTCCTTCGGTTTCTTGAACTGGAATGCTCTACTGAGCTGAAATTAATAAATAATCAGTTGAATAAGATATGGCTTAGACGAAAAAGAATCGTTACTTTTTCCAATTCATCTGTTGTGGAGCATATCATATGTGAAAACCAGATTAAAGTTGAATCGGTATTATTATCTCAAGCTTCACCTAAAAATGAAGGGGTAATTCTCGGCGAAAAATTGCACAACGCGGGATTAAAAGTTGAAATATGCTCCGACGCCGCTTTGCCAAATCTGATTAAAAAATCCGATTATATATTTCTTGGCGCCGACTGTGTGGCAAAGAGATATTTTATTAATAAGGCGGGGACCTATCCTCTGCTGTTAGCCGCAAAGGCAAAGTGCGCTAGATCATTCATATTTTGCGAAAAGTTTAAAATTATTCCATCGTTCAAGTTCGCTCCGGGATCGCAGGATTCATCAGAAATAGCCCGTCCCTTATCCGGCAATATGAGGGTAAACAATTATTATTTCGAAAGAATTCCAATTAATCTCGCGGATTATTTGATCTCGGGATACGGGATAAAAATAATAAAGACCGGGAGGCAATAGACTCCCGGCTTCGTTACACATAGGGATGGCGACAGATTTAATATTCTACTTTTTGATAATCCGTAATTATACTCAGGACTCTATTGTTATCACTGCTCAAAGAGCCTGAAATATTTTCATATTTTACAAGACCAATCCCGGCGGCATACCAGAAATAGGAATAAGAATTTTCACCGGTCTGCCTCTCGACTTTCAAACAGTTGCCATGGGATTTTCCGTCAAGAGTTTTTACAGTTTCTTTGCCGGCTATGGTCATAATCGTGTACTCAGAGCCTGGAAGAGTCTTATTAAAGTATCCATATCCGTCGGGAGGATTACCGCCATCATTATCTCCGTAAATATTTGGATCATTAGTGCCTGATGACCCGTTATCTTCGATACGATTCCAGCTATGACCAATTACAAATGGAGATTCAAGAATTTTATCTCCGCGTTGATTGGTTGAAGAAGATTCAAAAATTGCATTGCCATCGGAATACATGTAAGTGTACCATAGCTCATTGGTTGTGTTGTTAACGTGTCTGATAGTAAACCCCGGATTACCGTTTATTGATACAGGATCAGTCACTTCGATGCTAAAATACTCGGTAGATGGTTCAACGGTCGCATAATTAATTCGCCAACCTTGTTCCATTTGTACATAGACTGTTGCCGGCGCGTTTTCAGAAATGGATGACGTTGAACTGATAAATGAATTGTCGGAACATCCGACGAACCAGATTGAAAGTGCAATAACTGCAATTGATGTCATCCAAAGCAACTTTCTTAATAGCATATTACCTCCCCCGCAATTGGGTAAGCGGATTTAGTTTATTCTTTTCGGTAAGATTTGCAAAGTAGGTGCCGAAACAGGAGAGAAATATAAGATGTTGTATCTCAAGAAGTTCGGGGGATTAATTTACCGGCGGTAAGTTTTTGATACAGTTCAAATATGGGAATTAGTCAACATATTGTGGACATAAAGCCCCATGGCTTAAATAATAACGCAAATTGCCGATAATAGAAAAGGAGACAAAGGCTTAAAAGGTGGAGGCGGCAATGCCACAATTGTATTACGATATGCTTTATTTTGCGACATTCGTTATTGTTTTTTGGGCCATGATCAGAACGGGTGGGAAAGCCCTCAAAACCGCTCAAGGAGCATTTTCAAAAATAGTTATAGGATTGTCTTTTCTAACCGGTTTCTCAATTATTCAGCTTCTGGGAAATCAAGGCTTGATGAACGGATTACCTTTTGTGAATAATTCCCTGAATAGGCAATTGATAGAGGCGATTTTAATAGTTATCGGACTTATTATACTCCTTACCGGAGTCGGCGCATGGCTTCCCACTTGGACCAGAACAAAAACCTCCAGATCCAAATTTCAAAAACGGTATTCCTGCCTTAAAATGATTAATCAGATTTTGACCAGGAAACTGGATTATGATACGGCGATGGATCAAATAACAAATATTTTTTCAAGCTATCTTGAGATACCCAAATGTGCCGCCTTTAAGTACTCCAAACGAAACGAAACCTTATACCTTTCAAGCGCCAGTGGTTTTGAATCGAGAAGCCCCGAAATATTTCGCGAGATTGCAATTTCGCAAACAGAATTAAAAACTACGCTATATAAATCGCGAGTGACAAAAGATGCAGGGAATCATCCTGTCTTTATTAATGGCCGCCAACCCAGTATAATCATTCCGATTCATAATCGTGGACAGATATATGGCGCCATTATGTGCTGGACAAGCGGCAAATTACTCATCGACGATGATTTTATGGATTTCTTTTCATCGATAAGTGAAACGGTGGGAAATTTCACGACCAATCTGATTAATAGTACCGGCCTAAAGTTATTAAAAAAGCATCAATCGATTAATCAAAGAATTGCTTCGTTATGTAATCAAGTATCATCAGTCCGGCAATTGATGCCGCCTCTTTTTAATATTTTAAAAAAGAATTTTGGTGTGGAATATATGTCGCTTGCTAATCTGGATAATTCCGGCGAAAATATGATGCGTTATACGATCGGCGCAAGCGGTCGCATGCTTTTGGAGAAAGGCGTAAATTTATCGACCAGGGGCACTGAAATAGAAGCGATATTCAAAAACTGTGATCCGATTCTCTCGGCCCGTGTGACGCCGGGAATGAAGTTAATGGGCGACGATGGATTATTCATTTCTTCCGGCATGGAATCCAAACTGGCATGTCCTATAAAATCAGGGGAAAAAGTCCTGGCCGTCATTGTTCTGGGCAATTCTAATCCCGACTTTTTCAAAAGAATGCATCTAAATCAAATTATGAATCTAACGGATTTAATATCGCCGGTATTGCAGCGTGGACGCCTCAGCCGAAAGCTTGAAACGCTGGACAGCCAGGTGGCTCGTCTGCAATTAATGGAAAGAAAATTACAGGAAGAGGTTGATATCGATGAATATTTTGATAATGCTTGCGAATTATTAGCCAGGAGAATGAAATGTACGATAGCCCGAATTTCATTGGTGGATGAAGATAGAAAGACATTAATCAGCCATGCCCATCGAACCATCAGAGATACTGGAATAACATTTAAAGATAAATCCATAATTCCACTATCGCTTTTACCGTGGCACAAAATGACAATTGAGGCCGAAAAACCAATGATGATAAATCAGGAAGACGACGAATCCCGCATGCAGCCTCAGGAATCCACCCAAACTCTATTGCCAAATATTAAATCGGCCATGTTAATACCTATTACTCTTAAAAACAAAGTGCGCGGTATCATTTCGATTGGCGAAGTGCGCAATTGGAATCGGCGTTCGTTCAATACTGGAGATATGTTAATTGCGCGCGATGTCGCTGCCAAATGCTCAACAGCATTGAAAATAAGCAAGCTGGAATCGGAACCTCCATTTTCCACAATGGAACTTGATTTTGAAGAAAACCATTGCCTGGCCAATCGGGAACTTCTGACCAAAATCAAAAGTCCGATCACTTCACTTATGGGTGCCGTTGAACTACTGGAGAATCAAACCGACACCAAAGATGAAAAAGTAATACGATATCAAAATATGATTAAGAAATCGGCCAATCGATTGAAAGAAATGACCGATTGGGATGCTGTTTCTTCGTTTGTTAATGATATTGAGGAAATTGAACCGGAGCAGGTCATCGGATAAATTCGCTTTAATACTGCGGTATTCTGCAACTCATCGGAGAGTGCTGAAATTCATATTATCAGATAATAGACTATCTTTTTTTATCCTATTGACAAAAATCAAAGATCATATATATTTCCCACAAATATCTTCGGGGTGAGGCGAAATTCCTCGACCGGCGGTTAAAGCCCGTGAGCGGAGTTCAATAGAATTCTGCTGAGCCGGTGAAATTCCGGCGCCGACGGTACAGTCCGGATGGGAGAAGATAGGATTAAACGGATTTATACGTCTGTTTAATAGTTTGAGATATAAAGCTCTCCCTGTCCCCGATAATATGGGGATTTTTTATGACTGTTGACAGCCTATATTTTGACATGGTGCGGCGGGCAATCCGGTTGGCCAGGCGAGCTCAGGGTTATACCTCCCCAAATCCCGCCGTCGGGGCGGTACTCTTTGATGAAAATGGAATAATCTCCGAAGGATATCATAAAAAGGCGGGACTGGCGCATGCCGAAATAATAGCCATTGAAAGGGCCGGCGGTAAAGCCAGAGGCGCTTCTCTTGCCGTTAGTCTTGAACCGTGCTGTCATACCGGTCGAACCGGCCCATGCACAAAGGCAATTGCAGCAGCCGGAATCAAGCGAGTCATTTATGCCGTTAAAGATCCCAATTGCAAAGTTAACGGTGGAGGAAGGGAGTATTTGAGGGAACAAGGGATTGATGTCATCTCAAATATATGTCGGGAAGAGGCCCTTATACTTAATGAAGATTATTTTCATTATCATAATACCGGCCGCCCCTTTGTTGTGTTGAAAATGGCCCAAACTCTGGATGGCAGGATTGCAACCGCGACCGGCGAATCTAAATGGATATCCGCGAAGAAGGCACGAGCGTTCGCGCATCGACTAAGGGCACGGTATGATGCTGTGGCGGTTGGTTCCGGGACGGTAAAAGCTGATAATCCATCATTGACGGTCAGGCATGTTAAAGGAAAGAATCCCTATCGTATTATCCTGACGGCTTCAGGGAAACTGGCCTCCAATATTAATCTGTTTGAGAATAATGATGATAACAAGACGATTGTGGCCGCCCCCGCCAATATCCTTAAGAAAATGAATTTTAATAAAGTTGTCGGCTGGTCCATTAGTAAGACGAAGAATGGGATTAATCTTTTGGATCTTTTGGAACATGCCGGTAAAGAAGGTATAATGTCAATCTTATTTGAGGGTGGAGCCCGGATTGCGACGGAGCTATTTAGTAAGCGGATGGTTAATAAATTTTATCTTAGTTGTTCACCTGTTTTGATTGGCAAAGGTCTTAATTCAATTGGCGAATTAGGTATAAAAAATATTCCGGATGGCATTAAATTTAGAAACAGTTCTTTTAGAAAAATGGGAACGGATATTCTTTTCAGCGGTTATCCGGTGTGGTGATATGTTTACGGGATTAATTGAAAGCATAGGCATTATAAAAAATATTTCCTGGCGCGGAAATTATCGAGTGATAACTATCTCGCCCGAACCGCGGTTTGAAAATATTGCCATGGGAGAATCGATTGCCGTTTCCGGTCCATGTTTAACAGTATCTGGATTTGATAAGAATTCCTTTACGGTAGAAGCCTCACAGGAGACTACCAAAATAACAACTATTAAACATCTTCGAATTGGTAATCATGTTAATCTTGAGAGGGCGCTTCGAACCGATGGAAGACTTGGCGGACATTTTGTTTCAGGCCATATTGATTGTAAGCTGAAAATTATTGACATTTCAAAAATCGGGGAAAGCCGGCAGATAAAAATTGATCTGCCTGATAAATATGCCGCCTATGTAATAGATAAGGGCTCAATTTGTCTTGATGGTGTCAGCTTAACAGTGGCCAATTTGGGAAAGAATAATTTTATGGTCAATCTTATCCCGGAGACGCAAAAGCGGACAACCTTATATAACAAAAAAACCGGGGACGAACTAAATATCGAGTTTGATTTAATCGGCAAGTATATCCTGCGACATTTGGATAGAGTATCAAATCCCGAAAAATTGTCGGTTGAATCTATACGAAAAATGGGTTTTTAGATTAGAATAGAGGTGTTGCATGACTGAGTTTTGTACCGTAGAAGAAGCAATTGAAGAAATAAAATCCGGTAAAATGGTTATTGTGGTTGATGATGAGGATCGTGAGAATGAAGGCGATTTTATTATGGCCGCCGAGATGGTTACTCCGGAAGCCGTTAATTTCATAAGCAAGCATGGCCGTGGATTAATTTGTGCGCCTTTAACGCGCGAGCGGTTGGAGAAGCTCGATCTTGATGCGATGGTTCAACGCAACACGGCGCTACATGGTACCCGATTTACCGTTTCAGTTGATGCCGTTAACGGTACGACTACCGGAATTTCGGCCTTTGATCGGGCGAGGACTATTAAATTGTTGATAGATGAAGATACCAAACCGGAAGATCTTGGCCGACCCGGTCATATATTCCCCCTGCAGGCTTTGGATGGCGGAGTACTGGCTCGGGCGGGACATACCGAAGCATCAGTTGATTTGGCGCGTTTGGCCGGATTTGCACCGGCGGGCGTGCTATGCGAAATTATTGACGATGACGGCAATATGGCTCGGGTACCGCGTTTGTTGGAAATGGCCGATGAATTTAATCTTAAAATTACTACCGTACAGGATTTAATTGAATATCGAAGGCATCATGAAAAACTAATAACCAAGGTCCTTGAGGTCAAACTGCCGACATGCTGGGGTGAATTCCAACTGCATCTCTATAAAAGCGATATTGATGACCATCATCATTTAGCTCTCGCCAAAGGAGATGTGTCGGGCAAAGAAAACGTTTTGGTCAGAGTGCATTCGCAATGTCTGACGGGCGATGTTTTTGGCTCTTCCCGCTGTGATTGTGGCGATCAATTGGCCTTTGCGATGCAGATGATTGAAAAGGAGGGAATGGGTGTTCTTCTGTATATGCGGCAGGAGGGGAGGGGCATCGGATTGGTTAATAAACTTAAAGCATATGTACTGCAGGAAAAAGGCCGCGACACAGTTCAGGCCAACGAAGAGCTTGGTTTTAAGGCTGATTTGAGGGATTACGGAATTGGGGCTCAGATTCTTAAGGATATGGGACTTTCGACTATTCGCATAATCACCAATAACCCCCGCAAATTGATTGGACTGCAAGGGCACGGTCTCGAAATAACTGATCGGGTTCCGGTTCTCTGTGAACCAAATAAGCATAACCAATTTTATTTGGAAACGAAACGCGATAAACTTGGGCATTTATTGTAAATATTGTAAGGAGGATAAAGATGCCAGCAAAAACATATATAGGACAGTTAAGCGGTAAGGGGCAAAAACACGCCATTATTGTAAGTCGTTTTAATGAACTATTGACTTCGAAATTATTGGAAGGCGCTCTTGATTGCCTGATTCGTCACGGGGTTGCAGACAAAGATATCAGCGTCATCTGGGTTCCGGGTTCATTTGAAACACCATATGCGGCTCAACAGGCGGCCCTGACCAAAAAATATGATGCCGTTTTATGTCTGGGAGCGCTTATCAGGGGGGATACGCCTCATTTTGATTATATCGCGGCCGAGGCATCAAAAGGAATCGCGAATATTGCGTTGCAGACCAAATTGCCGGTTATATTCGGAATTGTAACGGCCGATACTCTGGATCAGGCCATTGAACGCGCCGGGACCAAAGCCGGGAATAAAGGCTGGGACGGCGCTTTGTCAGCGATCGAGATGGTTGATTTGTACAAGCAGATTGATAAGGCATGACAAAAAGACGACAGGCGCGGGAATTTATTCTCAAGGTTTTATACTCGTACGAAATCCTTAATCGTGATTTTGAGGAAATAATTGAGGATATGCTAAAAGAAAGCTCAATTGGTGAAGGGCAAATGCCGTTTATCCAATCGTATCTGGAAAGCGCAATAAAAAACCTTGAGTTTCTGGATCTAGAGATAGAGAGGCTGGCCGAAAACTGGAAGTTGGAGAGAATTGCGATCATCGACCGGGTAATTTTACGAATGGGATTATGCGAACTTCATTTCATACCGGATATTCCCGAAAAGGTTTCCATTAATGAGGCTGTTGATTTGGCCAAAAAATACAGCACTTCTGATTCCAGTTCATTCGTCAATGGAATTTTGGATGCGGCCTTAACCGAAATAAAACAGTAATTAGAAAATCTTAAGCAATTGTTATTAAGACAAATAGGCGGGCAATAATAGCGCCCCGCCTTTTTTTAAGGCTGGACATAGATAAATTTTGTGTTATATTTACTCCCTTCAAAGTATAACAAATAGTTATGAGCCGTTTTAAATCGGAAGAGAGCAATTAATTTTGGCGATAAAAGACGATTATCTGCATAAAGCCGTTGCCGGCGCGCTATTTATAATTTCCCTGATAATTCTTAATATGACAAAAGCCCCGACCCTGTCTTTTTGGGATTGTGGCGAATTTATAACGTGCGCACATATTTTGGGAATTCCTCATCCTCCCGGAAATCCCCTGTGGGTTATTCTCGGCCGGATATTCAGCATAATTCCTTTTCACGTAGATATCCCTGCCCGTATAAATATGTTCTCTGCGGTTAGCGGCGCATTTGCCGTTATGTTCGCGTATCTGGTAACGCACAAATTGATAAATATGTGGTGGAAGTCGGAGCAAGTCGATAACTGGAGAAAATATACGGCATATTCCGGAGCAATTGTCGGCAGTATGATGTTTGGATTTTCACAAACCCAATGGAATAATTCTGTCGAAACAGAAGTCTATACGCCGGCGATGTTTTTAATGATAGTTATTATCTGGTTATTACTCCGATGGATTGAGAATCGGGAAAAACCGTCTTCAGTCAGGTATTTAATATTAATAAATTTCCTGGCGTTTTTATCCATCGGCATTCACCTGACGACGTTTTTAATAATGCCCGCAGTTTTTCTTACAGTTGTTTTATATTCAGCTCGATTGAGAAAAGAAATAGTGTTTTATATTACAGGATTCTGTCTTGTCCTGGTTGCCCATAATATAGATATGTTTTTATGGTCAACGGGGATATGGCTGCTGGTCGTTATTTTTGGTGTTATGTTTTCCCGGAAACAGATCTGGAAGTTTTCCCTGGCTTTGATATTGGTGGCCATTGTGGGATATTCAGTACAAATTTATTCTCCGATTCGTTCCGCTCAAAAACCGGTCATCAATCAAAACGATCCATCCTACTCATTTACAAACTTCAAGAATTTTCTCGAACGCCGACAATACGGACGCGAGTCAATGATTGAGCGCGCTATGTCGAGGAGGGCGGAGCTAAAAAATCAATTTGGGATTTTCCCTCGTATGGGATTTTGGGGATTCTTTTCAAAGCAATATGGAATAAACGGGCGTTCTTTCGCGTTTTTATTTGTTTTAGGATTATTGGGAATATGGGAATTGATACGGAGGCGAACGATGATTGGAATTCCCTTTTTTATCCTCATAATTCTTGGAACCGTATTTTTGGTCTGGTATATGAATTTTGCCGATGGCACCAGAATAGATCCGTTAACCGGCGACGGGGGACTTGAAGTGCGCGATCGTGATTATTTCTTCACTCCAGGATTTGTTCTCTTCGGATTGGCAATAGGATTGGGAGTAGCCGGCTTGATGGAGATGGCTCGCGAGTCGATATTATTTAAATCAAAAATGCTTCGCCGTGCGACCATGTCTATTCTGTCATTGCTGATATTACTCGGCGCTGTTCCGGTAGCCGCCAATTACTACGTCTCCGACCGTTCCGGCAACTATATACCTTATGACTTTGCATATAATAATTTGATATCATGCGATCCCAATGCAATATTATTTATCGGCGGCGACAACGATACTTTCCCAGTCTGGTGCCTGCAAAATGTTTATAAATTCAGAACCGATGTGACAGCTGTAAACCTTTCTCTGGCCAATATGGATTGGTATATCAGACAGATTCGGGATATAAAAAAGATACCAATCAGATGGACGGATTCTCAAATAAGTAATTTGAGACATCGCTTACTGGAGGGTCAGGTGCGGTATCGAATTCAGGATCAGGTTCATGATGAAATTTTGGCTGTAAATCGTTGGCAAAGGCCGATTCATTATTCAATATCGATTCCACCGAGTATGCGGCAGTATAAGGGCCGGCCCATTGACGACAGGATTGTGATGCAGGGGATGGTCGATCGACTTGAGCCGGGACAAAGGTCCGGGCGAATTGATTTGGAAAAGGCCAAAGACCTGTATTTCAATAAATTCAAATTTCGCTCTATTAGTGATGATAGGATATATAAAGATGAACGAACAAGGGCTTTAACCGGAAATTATACCGCCGGCCTATCATTAATGGCTGATTCATTGCGCAAATTGGGACAACTCGAGGAAGCAATAAAGCTTGCCGAATATAGTACAAAGATCGTTCCTTTTGATGTCGGCGCATATAATTATCTTGCTCAACTTTATGTCGAATCCGGACAGGATTATTTGGTTGATTCAATTGTCAATTTAATACCTCGTGAACGGGCTGTCGAAATGTACTATACCTGTGCTACGGTTTATGATAAAATCGGAAATCGAAAGCAAGCCAAAGAAATAATAAGTGCTACTCTGGATACATTTCCACATTTTTATAACGGTTTTCGACTTTATTCACAGTGGCTGTTTGAGGACCAGGAGTGGAATCGAATGAGAACTGTAATCGCAGACTGGCTGAAAAACAATCCAGATGATCCGGATGCGCTTAACATAATGAAATCGCTGAAATCTTTACCCTCCAGCCAAAATGATTAAGTTTCACAGGGGAAATAATTCGTGAATATTTTAGCCCTTAATTGGCAGGACTTAAAAAACCCGATGTCGGGAGGAGCCGAGGTTCATCTGGAGGAATTACTCCGACGGATTGCGGTCTTAGGTCACTCAGTTACGTTATTATGTTCTAATTACATAGGCGGATTATCTGAAGAATTAGTTGAAGGCGTAAAGATTATTCGAACGGGTAACCGGTACAACTTTAATCTGGTAGCTCCTTTTCATCTCAGACAACTGATTAAGAATGAGAAGTTTGATCTATTCCTTGAAGATATCAATAAGATCCCGTTTTATTCCCCGTTATATTTGGATTTGCCTACGATTGTCGTAATTCCTCATCTTTTTTCAACGGCGGTATTTCAGGAAATTAATTTTATTCTGGGAAGCTATATATATCTTGCGGAAAAACCTCTTACGCGGATTTATCGCAAAAAACAATTTTGTGTGATATCTGAATCGACGGCAGGAGATATTATGGCCCGCGGAATTCCGAAAGAAAATATTTCCGTAATTCATTGCGGCATTGATCGGGGGCTATATAACAACAGCAGAGGATTTCAAAAATTCGATTATCCTTCAATCTTATATCTGGGCCGAATCAAAAAATATAAATCAGTCCAACATCTGATATCTGCCTTTGCATTAGTAAAAAAAATAATGCCCAACGCAAGACTGACGGTGATTGGAGCCGGAGACTATCTCGAAATCCTTAAGGAGCAGGCTCAGGAATTGAAATTGACGGACTCTGTGGAGTTTCCGGGTTTTGTATCCGAGGAGACAAAAGTAGAATACCTGTGTCGCTCTCATGTGATGGTATATCCATCTCTTAAAGAAGGATGGGGATTGACAAATATTGAGGCCAATAGCTGCGGCACAACCGTAATTGCGGCTAATACCCCCGGGTTGTGTGATTCGGTTAAGCATGATATTAGCGGATTATTATATGAATATGGCAATATTGCGGAGTTATCCGACAAAATCATTATGATTCTAAGTGATGATGACAAAAGGAAAGTATTGGAGAGAGGCGGCCTGAATTGGGCGGAACAGTTTAATTGGGATATGGCGGCTGACAGGTTCCTTGCTTTATGCAAAGAGGTTGCCCGAGAAAAATGAGCACAAGAACGAAAAAAATCTTAATGCAAATTGCCGGAATTATCATTTCAGTGTCTCTTTTGTTCTACCTATTCTATAGAGTTGATTACACCGAACTTTCCGGAGCTCTAAAAGATGCCAATTACTGGTGGTTGATTCCGAATGTTATTCTCATTATGGTTACGATGGTATTCAGGGGATTGCGATGGAAGCATATGTTTTCACCGATAAAGAATATCCCTTTCTCAAGATTGTTTTCGATTACGGTGATTGGATTTATGGCTAATAATGTTCTGCCTTTTCGTTTGGGTGAATTCGTTCGGGCCTATTCACTGTCGGTCAAAGAGGATGTATCGAAATCAGCTTCGCTGGCGACAATATTTGTTGAGAGAATTGTGTTTGATTTGCTGGCTTTGTTAATCATATTTTCCGGTGTCCTTTTTGTCTCTCCGTTAATTCTCAATCAACAGCTGAAATTTGGAGCCGTGGTAACAATTATCGTCGGACTTTTGGGATTATTATTTACAGTGTATCTGAGTCGTCGGGGGAAACGAGAAAGTCATATCCTGAAGAGATTACTTAATATTATGCCGAAAAAGATTCGCCCCCATGTCGATGACGCGGTAAAAAGATTTGCATCCGGGATGGAATTTATGAGGGATTGGCGCAGTATATTCTGGACAACTTATCATACTTTTATGATCTGGATGATAATGGGGATTTCAAATTATTTCATTCTCCTCGCGTTTGGACTGGAACTCCCTCTGGCGGCATCTTTTGTGATTTTAGTTGTTGTATCCATTCTCATAATGGTACCTGCCTCTCCGGGATTTATCGGCGTATATCATTATGGGGCGGTGTTATCATTAGGATTTTACAATATTGATCAATCGACAGCGTTATCCTGTTCCATAGTCATGCATGCCGCTCAGTATTCGGTCGTAACGCTGGTCGGATTTTATTATCTGCGCAAAGAGCATCTTTCATTAAAACAAATTGAAAAAGAAGCAGAATCTAATTAGGCGCCTTCTCATAAATTTCTTTTACCCTTTGCCGCTAAAACATTCTAATCTTGACTTAATATATACAAATCTATATTATTTTAGTGGAGGATAACATGAAGAAATACATTCTCGTCGTTGTACTGGTGCTAATATTAGTGAGTATAGCTTATATCAAGGCCATTTATTCAACGCAGGAAAGACAAAAGGTTCAGGATATTTCTCAGAATGATGAGTATATCGGTGAAGCTGACCTGGAAAAAATGGCCGATTCGCTCAGATTGTTTTTCGTGGATTCGGTCTATGCGGCGTTGTCTGATTCCATAAGCGTTTTGAGTGATACTTCCGATTCGAATGAGAAAATTGCAAAATTGAATCAAACCATTGATTCCCTTGAAAATTCATATAAAAGCCTGGATGCCAAATTTGACAGAACAAATAGCGAATTAAAAAATGCGAAAGACGATTATTCTGGGCTGAGGCTAAATTTGGCTGATAAGTACTATAAAGGCGAACTGGCAAATCTTCCCGCGGATTTATCTGATTATGAAAAATCCGTGTCCATTAAAGAAATAAAAAACAAAACAAAAAAGTATTTTGATCTCACGACAGAGCAATTGAATGGAATCGCCAAAAAGAATAAATGAAGCCATTATTAAATCTGAATTGCAATTGGCGGAATAGGATTATTTTATGGCCCGCAAAAAGGAATCTGATTTTGCCGAGATTATTGTTGACCAATTATTCATAGAATCATTCCCAGTCGAGTCTTCGGCTTATTACAAAACCAAATCCGAAAAGATTCGAGACCAAAAGTTTGATCAGTTTAGAAATAAATTTCGATGGCATGTATCACGCTCGCTAAGTATGCGTCAAAAACAGGTCTTGTTGTTGACAATCGAAGGCAAAAAACAGCGAGAAATAGCTGTAATACTGGGAATCACACAACAGGTTGTCAGTATTTATAAGCGTCGCGCGCTCAACAAGTTAAAAAATAAATTAACTGTTGAAGTGTATGTATAATTTCTAATAGACGAGAGGACTAAATTTAGAAGAGCGCAATACCTATCTCATTACTTTGAATGATAGATCCCTCACACTGTAGAAAACATAAAGTATAATTGGTTGGAGGTGATAATATTGTAAGATTACTCCCCACGTAATACCGCCATTTATAACATTGTGAACCTCAAGGGGAGGCGTTATGCCGAAGAGAAAAAAGGCAATCAAGTTCGCGAAATTAGGAGAAAAAGATTTGTGGCATCCATACGGCTTGCAATCATTGAATTCGGAACGATTTGTCAAAGTGGTTAATCGAATTCTCAAAGGCAAGATCGGTTTATTACCAAGGCGGCAAATGGCACCGCTGCAAGAGACATTATTCAAAATTTAGGGGTGACACAAACGATCTAATGGTTTCTTACAGAATGAGGGGGGATTCTCGTTGCTGTGAAATTAAAAATTTATAAAAATAATTGCTGAACTGCGCATGTCGCAAGTTTAAAATGTCCCCGTATTTTTAAAACGGGGACATTTGCGTGTGATGAATTTCATTATTGATAAAAAGGAAGTACCTTAACCTCGCCGTATTTTTCCAATTGCGGAAGTACTTCTTCGGCATTCCCAATAAGAACCAACCTATAATTTTCCAGCGGGAAATTATCTTTGGCCGCCTTCATTAAAGATTCAGTTGTAACCTTTTTGAAAGATTCTTGATAGTCCTCATAGTAGGATTTATTAAGTTCATAGATCCACAGATTTAGGTATTTAGAAGATATTGCTTCATTGGTTTCGAAACCTAATGGATATAGGCCATTACGGTATCTGATTATCCCATTCAATTCGTCATCGGTCAAGGGGATAGTTTTGATTTTTTGTGTTTCATTAAAAATTATATCAAGGACTTCACTGACAGAGGCGTTTTTAGTAAAGGTCGAAACGTACAGGATTCCAGCGTCAGAAAACCTGGAAGATCTCAAACTAACGCCATAAGTTAATCCGCGTTTTACGCGAATTTCATCGACCAGTCGGGATGTAAATGATCCAGCAAAAATGGTCTGTGCGGCGTCAAACGGAATGCGGTCCGGAGCGTCCATACCGGGTCCGTTGGCTCCGAATCTAATTTGGGTCTGGCTGGCATCTTCCTTGTCGTAGAGAATGATTTCCATACCTTTTGTTTTCTCAAAATCTGCCTTGACAGCGGGAAGTATTTTTTTGCCCTTCCAATTACTAAAATACTTCTGGCACCATTGTGTGATCATCTCCGCGCTAATATCTCCGCAAATAATAAGCAGGCAATTATCCGGCGTATAGGCATTCTTATAAAAATCAAGGACAGCTTCGCGTTTGATGCCTGAAACCATAACCGGGTTCCCCGAGGGAATATGAGCAAAAGGACTTTCAGTCAGAATGAAATTAAAAATATGTTCAGTGGCCATACTTGATGCGTCTTCTAATCGGCTCTGAAGGTTGGCAATTGTGCGAGTTTTTGTTTTGGTAAATTCTTCTTCAGTGAATGAAGAATTTAAAACGATATCGGCCAGTATTTCTATTGCCGATTGGCCATATTCCGATAAAAATTCTCCGGAAAAACCGCTCATTTCACGCCCGCAATAATTGCTCAAAGAACCGCCCTGAAACGATATTTCTTCGGCTAATTCCTGGGCCGTGCGAGTCTGAGTCCCTCGCATCATCATCTCATTGCATAAATTTGCCAGACCAAATTTGCCATCGGGGTCATGTATTGATCCGCAGCGAAATCCAAAATCCAGTGAAAATAATGGTAAATTGTGCCGTTCAATGACAAGAATTTGCATACCATTATCAAGTTTTATTGATTTTGACTCAGGGAGATTTATCCTTGCAGCGATTGGTGCGCCAAGAATTAATATAGCCGCGCAATAGATGATTAACTTTCTCATTGCCCACCTCCTTCCGGGATCAATACCGCCAGAGTGGAATTATTTTTCGTAAAATATCTTCCGGCAACTTTTTTGACTTCATCTGCAGTGACCGCTTTAACCTTATCGACAAAACCATACATCGTTTTCCAATCGCCATAAAGGCTATGGTAGTATCCAATTTCATGGGCGATGTCGTTATTAGTTTTATAGTTTTTGTAAAAATTGGCGGTGAGAGTGTTTTTTGCTTTTTCCATTTCCTCTTCATTCGGTCCATTGGTTATAAAATCGGTCAGAATCGAATCAATGGCGATTTCGATCGGTTCGTATCCTTTGTTTGGTGATATGGCAAAATAAAAATAAAAGAGGGAAGGGTCATATCCCCATTCAAAGCCGCCATACATTCCCGTAATCAATTCCAAATCGTTTATCAGGGCCTGTTGCATCCGACTGGATTCACCGGTTGTCAAAATTGATTGCAGGACTTCCAGGGCATAAAGATCGGGACTATCCTTATCGCAAACATGATAGCCTAGCATTAGGTGAGAATGGCTTGCCGGATTTCTAATTATTACTTTGCGCTGCCCCCTCTGTTCAGGTTCGTTTTTTATTACGGGGGGAGGCGGAGGCCCGGAGGGTATGTCTTTATAGTAATCCTCAATTAGTTTAATAGCCTTGTCCGTTTCGAAATCTCCGGAAATTACCAGGACGGCATTATTAGGCGCATAAAATGTCGAGTGGTATAACAGGCAATCTCCTCGAGTAATACTATTGAGATCTTCCATCCAGCCGACAATTGGCCAGCTATATGAGTGAGCCTTGTAGGCGGAAGAAAAAAGTTCTTCGTAGAGTAAACCTGTATTGTCGTTATCAATGCCGACACGGCGTTCTTCCTTAACAACCCCGATTTCCGATGCCAGCATCTCCGGTTCAAAGGCAAGATTCGCCATCCGATCAGATTCCATATCAATGACAAGTTCCAAAATGTCAGAAGAGAAGTTCTGATAATAGGCTGTCATATTTTTTGAGGTATAGGCATTGGAATACCCGCCATTTCGCTCCAAAGTCAAATCAAACATTTTGGGTCCGTATCGTTTGGCGCCGTTAAACATCATATGCTCAAAAAAGTGGCTGATACCGGTGATGCCGGGCCGCTCATTGCGCGAACCTACTTTAAAAAAAGTGTAAGTGGATATTATCGGAGCAGTATGATTTTCGTATAGCAGGACGGTCAAACCGTTGGCAAGTTTGTGTTCGGTCACATCAAGATTAAATTCCGCCAATATCGGAGATGCCGCAAAAAGCGCAATTAAGAAAATCATTGATATTTTGTAAAGCTTCAAAGAAAACCTCCTTGATTATTGAATGAAGAATAAGTTATTTTCCTATTTTGTTAAAATAAGATACTCAAATTTTGCTTGACCCGAAAGTGAAAAAGGTCTATTTAACAATTCTTACGTTAAGTATATAAACTTGTTGCATGTTTGACAGGAACCAATTTGGACACGGTCAAGTATAATAAGCAATTATGAAAAATTGGGTAATTCAAATACTGTTTATTCTTCTGCTATCGGCGGTTCTGGCGGGCGCCATCAATAGCTTTCGAAATGATGGAATATCATTTATCGGCAATTGGCCTTCCCGGACTGCTCAAGCCGGCGAGATGATAGTACCCCCATCAGCGGCAGAGGGCGACCCGCCTTATATTTCTCTGGATGAGGCAGTCGCTTTATACCAAATGGCGAATAATATATTCATAGACGCGCGCGATTCTGAGGATTTTGAATTTGCCCATATCAGGAGAGCCATAAATATCCCCTTTGATTATCTTGATGAACACTGGGAAGGTGTTATTGCCGGAATGGATAAATCCGCGCAATATATAATTTATTGCAGTGGCAGCGAATGCGAATCGTCATTATTCCTCGGCCGGTATTTTCGTGATGAACAATTTTCTCATATCAGAATATTTTACGGCGGTTGGGGTGAATGGGAAGCCAACGATCTCCCGATAGTGACTGAATCAAGCAATGGTGAAAACCAATGAGAAAATTCCTTTCCAATGATTTTGTTACAATGGTTTGTAGACTTTTATTCGGCGGCATTTTTATATATGCCTCGTTGGATAAGATTACTAATCCTGATCAATTCGCGCGCATCGTCTATAATTATCATCTTTTACCAGGTTCACTGGTAAATGCGGCTGCCTTAATCCTCCCGTTGAGTGAATTTATCGCGGGTCTATTTTTAATATTGGGGATTTTTTACAAGGGAAGCCGCAATTATCTTCTCATTTTGATGATTGTATTTATGATAGCCATAAGCATCAATATTTTTAGAGGCGTAAATCTTGAGTGTGGGTGTTTTTCCGTCAGCTCCAAAGCAAAATCTCACGGTCTTTATTTAATTTTACGTGATGTAGCCTACCTGATACCCGGAATCGTCCTAATGTTCTCGAGAAGCGTTAGATGGATGTTACAAACGCCTTCGCGGAACTAATTCTCAATCAATTATCCGCGGCGTCAAAAGAATCAGCAAATCAGTTGTCTTAGTTTCTTTCGTCTTATGAGTAAAGAGCGACCCCAAAAATGGTATTTCGCTGAGAAGAAATATTTTGGAATGATTCTCGATTTGAGTTTCTTTGAGCAGTCCGCCCAAGGCAATTGTCTCATTATTTTTTACTGTTACGGTGGTTATAACAGATCTCTGAGAAGTAATCGGCTTCTGATTGTCAGCCGGTCCGGTATATCCTATGATTTCTTCGACGACAGGATGGACCTGCATTGTAATCGTTGAGTCATTATTTATTCGAGGCGTGACTTCAAGGGATATTCCAATCCGCTCATCCTGAAAAGTGACGATATCCTGAATTACTGCGCCTTCTGAAAAACGATTAATCGTTTGAATCGGTATAATTGTTTCGATATCAATTTTGGCCGGTTCATTATCCAGCGTGGTTACGCGGGGATTTGATAAAAGCTTGGCGTTATTTCTCTGCTGCAAATAATCAATAACCAGATCCATTTGATGAATTGACAAATGCCCCAATTGCCAATTGCCATTTTCCAAAGGCATTGTAGCCGCCAGCGTAGAGTTGTCTGATGAGGATAAATCCTGCTGACCGGGAGAGGATACGCCGCTAATAGAGGCCGAGATGGATTTCGGCCAGTTGATTCCCAGCTTTTCATCATCAGTTAAATTAGTTTCGATGATTTTCGCCTCGACCGTGATTTGGCGTCTTCTGACATCAATTTGTTCCAGTAAAACTTCTATTAATTTATGATTTTCAGGTGCGTCAAAAACTACAAGGTCATAAGCTTTAATTTTCGTGCTGGAAGCATCCTCTTTGGGAGGTGGAGCTAACGGGATTATTTTGCCATGTCCTGATTTAAGAGGTTCTATCGCGGCGGCGGCGGCTTCAGCCGATATGAACTTCAACTTGTAAGTCTTGGCAATATTTTCGCCCGCGACCTGCTTATCTGCCTTTTTTACAATAATGACATTTTCGCTGAAATAATAATTAAGACCGTTCGGCAGAAGTATTGCATCCAGTGCAGTACCCAATCCAACATCATTAATATGAATAGAGATATTTTCTTCAATATCTGATGAAACCACCAGATTGAGATCATTTTGCGCCGCCAGCATTTTTAAGACCGTGCCAATTGGCGTATCATCGAAGTTAAGACTGACTCGGGCATTGGGGTCAAAATTGTTTGGCCAACCGCCAAGCGAGAAGACAAGTAAAAGAACGAACAAAAAGCATATAATTCTAATTTGAGATTTCACAATGACTCCTTCCGAGGATACAGCGTTACCGGTTTCCCGGATTTTTCCAGGACGACGCTTTCCCTGGCAATGCTTATAACTTTATATCCGTTAATGAGACCACCGATACCGAGAACCTTATCATTTATGAGCGCCTGTGCATTTGTCGGGCGATACATAATTCCCAATAAGCGCAAATTTATCTTCTGCTCTTTTGCGGCTTCATTCTTCAGATTATGATAAAATGGATTTTTCATGATGGGTCTTGCCTCATAAATTGTAAAGACTGAATCATGATTAATCCGGCCACCGGGTACAATTTGTTCCTGGTCTGTATTATCGCTTAATATATCGGCAGCAACTTGCTGTTTTGCAATTTCCAACTCTTGCGGTTTTTTTGACCACCTTTGTGACAAATTGGAATATCCCCAGATGATAGCGACAATGAATATGCCAAAGACTATTGATTTGCGAACTTTTTCATTCAAGGCTAAACAATCCCATACGGTTTGAGAGGCCGGCAACAAAGGCCAGTTTAAAATGACAATCAGGATATAGGCCTTCGGAGCCAATAATATGACTTTCAGCCAAATGGTGGAAATAAACGCTTTGTTCAATTTCTTCACAGAACCGCGTAATATCCTCAAATTCGCCGCGAATCTTGATGCTTATAGGAAGATATACAATTGACTCAGAATTATCCCATTTTCGCATGAATTGAATGATTTCTTCGAGAGATGGAGTAATTTCTTCCAGCTTATAACTCGGACGATGGCACAATGAATCAAGCGCGCGGTATAGCATAATTACCTCATCTTCTCCGGAATAATTAGATCCGATATTGCCAATTGTTGAATAAATTTTCTGGTTTTCAGCCAACAAATAATCAATATTGGCAAGAGAGGAATGATATGCCCGGAGTTTTTTATTTTCCCGAAACAGCTCGTCATTTAATAAACTAATTCGGTTATCTGCAGATCTGCCAATGAAAAGATAGAAACTGCCCAGAAATAGGAGTAATATGGCGATTCCTGTTACTGTTAGCTTAATCATACCTGAACGTCCATCAAAATTTGAAAATCGAGGTCAAATTCATCACCCTTCAATCTTTTATTATGACTGATGACATTGATATTGCTAAAGTATGGATATTTCTCAAGCGCTTTAATATATTGGGCCAAAACAATCTCAGGAGAGAAGTCCTTGATTCTCACATGGCCAGTCAAACGCATGGAATATTTATTTTCATTTTGAGTTGTGTGAATTTCCGTGAGATTCAGATTTTTGGGAATATCAAATGACAGCGATCTGACCACGACGCCAAAATGCGAATGTTCTTTATCGGAACTCATTCGGAGGAATTCTTTGCCTTGATTCAACTTCCCGACGATATTCAAATAAGTGTGATAAGCTGGTGAGTTTTCAATGTCGGTGATATTGGCGCGCGTTCTATTTAATTCCGTTTCGACTTCATTTTCATGAATATGCTTGAACCACGATAATCCCAAGGTAATGATTAAGGAGGCTGCCGCAATTAATCCCAGTCTCGAATAGAACTTGCGTTTTTCTATCTTTTGTTTGATTTTATCAGGGGCCAAAGGCTGTTCATCCGGATTTGCCATCGCATTGGCTACAGCAGGTAAGTTTTTGTCCAAATCGGATATTGAAAATCCTGATATTTTTCTAATTTTGGATGTTGAGTTTATATAATAATGGCAGGGTATCCCGATTGAGGCCTGAATATAATCAGGCAATTCGGTCTTATTTGAATTTATCCCCGAAATTACTATTGAATCAATTTTCGCAGATCTTGAATTGGCGATAAAAATATCAATAAATGATTGCAGTTCAGTTACGATCGATTCTATATTTGCAATTCCAGTTTTTATCGAAGAATCAATAAATGGCCAGGACATGAATTGCTGATAAAAGCTCAATTCGTTATTTTGCAGAAATACAGCGAAACTCAAATTATCATTAATATGGATATGTAAATAATTGCCGCCGGAATTTTTATCACAGGTTTTTAGAAATTTAGTCGCGAAATTTGGAAGAAAATTGACCTGCCCCAATTTCAATCCGGAAGATTCAAATCTCCTGTAAATATTTTCAATAATTTCGTTTTTGGCGACAGTAATATTAATGTCTAAGGCTGTTATTTTTTTATTTTCATCTCGCTCCTTATTGGCAATCTCGAAATGTACGCGGCAGTCTTTAAATTTGAATGGAAAAAGTTTTTCGCCTTCCCATAAAACCGCATTGGCTATTTCATTGCGTGGCATGGCCGGAATGCGCATTTGCCTGAATGCCAAATGTTCTCCATAAAGGCCGAGATTTATAGGAATGGCTGGCAGTCGATTTCGATATAAATAGCTTTTTATAATTTCAATAACTTTTGAGTAAATTTCATCGGATTGTGAATTTTCGATCAAGTCAAGAGGGAATGAGGATACATCACGTACGCGAAATATGCCAAGTAGATTCTGCACCAGGCATATATCAACCGAATGACGGCCATATAAAACTCCCAGATGCAAACCCCATTGAATTCCTCCAATAGTCGATTTTGCCGGAAATTGTATGGCGTCAGCTATGCCGGTGTACTCTTGTAAAACTCTATCTTTAATTTCCATTTTACAGTCTCATTAAGATGATATTCGAAACGCCAATATCTCAAAAACTAATTAGTATTGAATCAGGTCCTCCCACCGATGTCATTATGCGATTCGTGCCGTCGTATACATAGGCTGCATCCCAGGCATCCATGAGATAATTATTCTCCGTACTGTCAACGTATGGACCGTTCCAGCCCCGCCTGAGGAATTTGTTATAGGCGGATATGGAATCAGGCTTTATTGCCAATTCCGATAGAGTGACTGGAGGATGACCTATATCACCTTCAAAACCGCGGCTGACATGACGGTTACCTGCGATTACTTGCGGGTTACCCACAATGGCTCGTTTCAGCATTTGCATTTCTGAACGAGTCGCATTCCTCTTAGAATTCTGAGAAACATTTCCCATTTTGGGAATTGCCACTGCCGCGACAATTCCCAAAACGATAATAACTATAACCAGCTCGATTAAGGTGAATCCTGAGGGATTAAGTTTCACCTTGAGTAACATATTACCATTGGTTCTCGCCGGTTGTATTCGTATTCGGCCAAATCTCTCCCGTAGCGGCTTTATAAGCCCATCCGCAGTTAGCCCCGACTACTGTGCCTTTGGTTACCCCAGCAACAATGCTATCAGGATAATTGGCGTCTGAACAAAATGGATTTCCCGGTACCTGCTGTTCCATTACGATGCCGATAGTATTCAGACTGTCAAGTGCCGGCCAGGTAGCGGTGCCGGTTTTTACGGCTTGATTGGCGTAATAAATAGTAATAGCTGAGCGTAACCCGCCCAAAGCGCCGCGGCATGATGCCTCTTTGGCATCAGATGTTATATCCTGGTACTTAGGAATAGCGATAGCAGCAAGAATACCGAGGACGACAATAATGATTACCAACTCAATAAGAGTAAAACCAGAGTTTTTGGTAAGACGCATTTTTTGGATCTCCTTCTTAACAAAATTAGGTTATGTCAGTACCTATAAATCATTATCGGATTAATGATTGAAGATTTTAGTTCCTTTTATCGGAATACTTGAATTAAATTCCACATGGGAAGGAATATTGACAAGGCCAGTACTAAAACCATTGCCCCGATTACTAATGTTAGTAATGGTTCTATCAATGCCGTCAGATTTTGAGATTTGTACTCCAATTCCATTTCATAATGGTTTGCCAATTCTCCCATCATTGAATCGATAGTTCCTGATTCCAGGCCAACCTGAAAAACTTCTAAGGCCATGGCTGGGAAGTGCTTATATTCTTTGTCCCCTTCAAGCCCTATTTCATGTCCCGTTTCAAATGAATCGGCTATTTGGGAAATTTCAGCGGCAATTACCTTATTTGAGGTTGTTTCCTGAAGGATATTCAGACAGCTTACCATAGGGACACCGCTTTTAAACAGGGATCTCAGCATTGTTGCAAAGCGAGCAATATTGAATTTTACGGTCAAATCTCCGATTAGTGGGATTTTTAAAATTAGATTATCCCAGAAAAATCTTCCCTTAGTTGTTGCCAAGTATTTTTTCATTCCGAAGATTCCAATTATTATCAGGGCTAAAATCACGTACCAGTAGGATGAAAAGACATTGCTGACACCAACCACGATTTTGGTTGGCAGAGGCAAATCAGCCCCGAATTTGCCATAGATACCGTAAAACTTTGGAATCACAAAAGACATTAGAATAAAGACTGCAATGGCGATTGCGATTATAACCATAATCGGATAGCGCAATGCCGATTTTATCTGACGGGTGAGAATCATTTCCTTTTCGATCAAATGCGCCAACTGTTTCAAAACTTCATCCAAAGTTCCCGACGCTTCACCGGCGGCGACGGATGCAATATAAATCGACGGGAATTTCTTTGGGTGACGGCTCATGGCCTTAGATAGAGTCAATCCCGATTGCAGATCCTTTTTTATCTCGGCGACTTCTTCGCTTAAACCCAATTCCTTTGCGCCTCTTTCAATAATTGATAAGGTTCGCAAAATAGGTATTCCGGCGCGGTACAGGGTTAATAATTTTTTAGTAAAGACAATCAGGCTCTCACGATTGGCTGAGCCGAAATTCCCTAAAATGCCTGAAAATGAAATGCCCACGGAACGTGGTTTTACACTCGTTGGGATTAATCCTTGTTCTGATAGCGATCGAATGACATTATCGCGCGCTTCGGCATCCGTCTGTCCGGTAATAAGGTTCCCGGCATGATCGCGGGCTTTATAAGTCCAGACTTGCTTCACTTGAACGCACCTGATTTATAGGTTCGATGGCATATGAATTTGACACTGGAGAAGTTACTTTGAGAATTTCATCAAGGGTCGTTACTCCGCCGGCTACAAGTCCCAAACCGTATTCGAAAAGCGGGCGATATCCAAGACGTTTTGCTTCATTGGTGATTTCCGCTTCCGATTCATGCTTTAGAATCATCTCGCGAATGGAATCATTTATCTCGACCAATTCATAAATTCCGGTCAATCCTCCATAACCGGATTCGCGACAGTAGCGACATCCGGCGCCGCGATAGAATTTAAGGTCGTTTGGTATTCCATCGGGGAAGGCGCGGTTTAAGACTGCCGGGAGCGGAGTTGTTTCTTCTTTGCATTCACCGCATATTGTCCGTACCAATCTTTGCGCCAAAACCGCCTCAAGAGCTGAAGTCAGCATATATCGCTCTATTCCCATATCATTCAGGCGTGTAATAGAGCCAATGGCATCATTGGTGTGAATGGTCGAGAAAACAAGATGGCCGGTCAAAGCGGCTCGGATTGCGATGGCAGCCGTTTCGGTGTCTCTTATCTCGCCGATCATTATAATATCAGGGTTTTGTCTTAACATTGACCTTAAAGCCGAGGCAAAAGTTAAATTGGCTTTCTCATTAATCTGAACTTGATTGATAAGGGGGAGGGAATACTCGACCGGATCCTCGACAGTAATTATGTTCTTTTCAATGCTGTTAATTTCCTGAAGGGAGGCATATAGCGTCGACGTCTTACCCGAAGATGTCGGGCCGGAAATTAAAATAAGCCCCTCGGAAACCCTAATGTGCTGCCGCCAGGCCGCCAGCAGGTTTTGATTCAAGCCCAGTTCGGGCAATCCTGTTTTTAGATTGCGCCGATCCAAAATTCGAATGACTACTTTCTCCCCGTGTATTGTAGGCAGGGTAGAGACTCTCAGATCGACGATATTACCTTCAACGTCAATCGACATGCGTCCGTCCTGTGGCAAACGTTTTTCAGAGACGTCAAGATCTGATGCGATTTTTAATCGGGAAATTATTTCGGCCTGTATTTTTTTGGGAGGCGCGGCTTCTTCACGCATGATACCATGAACACGATAACGAATCCTTAACTCTTTTTCATCAGATTCAAAATGAACATCGGATGCCCCGTCTTTGATTGCGCGGGTCAGGATCATATTAACCATGCGAACCACAACGCCCTCGCCGCCGGTTATTTTCTTGTCATTTCTTACAAATGCGTCGGCAGTCTCTTCGGATAGATTTTCATCACCAAGAATTTCCCGAACCGAATCGGCGACTGTATAATACTGTTCAATGGCAGTCGTAATTGCAGTTTTGCCGGCCACGACTCCTTTGATGATGCACTTGGTATGATATTTGATTTCATCGAGGGCTATCACATCCAGGGGATTGACCATTGCCACAGTCAGTGTGTTACCTATTTTCAAAACGGGAATGAGAGTAAATCTTTTTGCCATTTCAACCGGAATAGCCATTAAAGTACATGTGTTTATAACTAACGAGGAAAGATTGATTTTTGGAATCTTTAGCTTTTCAGATATAACCTCTACTAATTGATCGTCATTTATGACTCCGGAACTGACGAGAACATCGCCCAATTTATCACTGGAGCCTTTTTGAATTTTCAGGGCAGTATTTATCTGTTCCTGGGTGACATATCCCTTTTCAAGAAGCAGGGTTCCGATTTTTTTTTGTACTTCTAGCGGCATAATAGGTATTTTTAGCTGTTAGGTATTTCTCTTTTTTATCATATTATCGGTCTAAGAACAATAATCTTGAAGAAAGCTACAGGAGTGCAGGCAAATAATTTAAATGTTAAATCAAAAGCCAAATCCGTTTACCATAGACTGAGCCTTATTATTGCAGTTTTCGCGGCATCCCTGCCTCTGTATATTAATAACGCACTTGCGGATACAGTTGAGCTGAAAATCATTGATTCAATTGAAATTATCGCTGAAAATGTCTATGATTTGGATGATCCCAGATATGATAGCTTCATCTTTAAGATTGCCAATAAAATGCACATCGTCACAAAGCAATCAGTCATCAGGCGAGAATTGTTGCTCGACAAAGGCGATATTTTTGACACCAGTCTTGTCAATGAAACGGTCAGAAATTTACGTCAATTGCCATATTTACTCAAAACCGAAATCTATTTGGTAAAAGGTGAAAAAGATGAAAACTTAATGATTGTCCGGACATCAGATAAATGGACAACCGTAGGCGGAATGTCTCTGCATCGTAGCGGCGGCAGATCGGATATACAGATAGGAATTGAGGAAAGCAACCTTTTCGGGTACGGAATTTACTCATCCCATGATTATTTTGTTTTGGAAGACGATCGCAATTATTACCAGGGGGAAATCCGAGATTCCCGATTTATGGGATTGAATTATTCGGCCGGCCTTTTCTATTCTGATAATCCTAGAAACGGCCAAATGGAAATATCAATTAATAAACCGCTGTACCATCTCAGACAGAATTGGGGTTGGGGCTTGAACCTAAATGTTTTTAGGCAAAGGTTTGATTACTATATTGCCGAAATATTGGCTGGTCGGGATCGAATTATTGGAAAGAGGCTAAAGACTAATTCTGTACTCAGATATGGCCCGGGAACATTAAAATGCAGCCTCTATTTGGGTTATACATTTACCGATCTCGAACCGAAACAAAGATTTATTACATCGAATTCTATCTATTCCAATGGAGACAGGCTGGATTCAGCGGATATTTTACAACTATTGCCTAAGAAGCCGGATGATACATTGAGCCATACTCTTGAATTTGGATTCCGACTTCAGCATGTAAATTTTAAAAGCTACAATAGGATTAACAGATTTCAAAAGGCGGAAGATGTTAACTTGGGAATTGACATTCTTACAATGGGATATCTGGCGTACGATGCCAATCTCAAAAGATCTCTATATCAAAGAATTAACATTTGGCCTCAAGTAACGATTGGGTTTGAAAACGGGTATATTAGACTCGGAACCGATATTAATATTTGGCACTCAGATAATGGTTGGATCAGGCGTTACGTAAAGCATTACTTTAAGTGGTACGTCAAATACCATAACAATCATACTTTTGCCATAAACATTAATTCCGCCTTCAATTATTTTCAAAATAATTCGCTGACCTTATATCTTGATGAAGACCGGGGATTGCGGGGATACCCTGTATTTTTTCTAAACGGAGACAGCAGGCTTATTGCCAATATAGAAAACAGGATATTTTCTGATCTTGAAATCTTGTCAGTCGGTTTAGGGGGTGTCATATTTGCCGATATTGGCAATATATGGACGCGGGAGACATCTTTTTCATTCAGAGAATCTCTGCTATCGCTTGGATGCGGAATGCGTTTTGGATTCAGTCGAAGTACTCAAGCTGAAATAGTCCGCGTCGATTTGGCCTATGCCGTTGAAAGAAAAAGCTGGCAAATTTCCATAGGCACCGGGCAGTATTTTTAGCCCTTCGAAATGAAGAAAAAAATGCAATATTACAGGCTAAGAAATTATAATGTACTTGACATATTCAAAGAATAAACTAATTTATAGTTAGGAGTATATTACCCGCCCCCGGGTTTGTTAACTTATTGAATAGGAACAGCGTGAATCATTTTTTAACCACAGGACGGCGATGAAAACCGTACTTTTATCAATTTTTCTGAGCATTTGCTTCAATATGGTTTTTGCGGCAAAATGGATCAGCTTTAATGAAATAGACGCCGCTTATGAAAATGGTCAGCTTTCACAAAGCGAAATGCTCTATGAAAAAGGCGTTTTCCTGTTCAATCCTATTGATATTTCCAGTAAAGCAGTTTCACTGAGCCCGGATAATTATCTGAAATCCGCGACGGGTCTAATTGGCGAAATTAAAAATAATTGGGATAAATTTAGCTCCGATCAAAAGGCATCATTATCGACCATGCTGGCCCGCCCCGGGAAGCAATGCACATACGATTCACCAATGGGTTATTTCAGGATTCTATATGATACGAGCGGGGGAGAGGCAACGGTTTCGGATGATCTGGATGCCAATGAAATCCCGGATTATGTAGAAAGAATCGGTGTCTATTCCGATAGCTCATACGCCGCATATGTAAACAATTCGGGATATTATTCGGCGCCAGTGGAAGCCGGTTATGATAAATACGAGATATTTTTAGTATCCATGATGTCGTATGGCGCGACTGTGTACGAGCATCCTGCAGACTCGCCTTGGAATGATTATACTTCATACATAATGATTAACCGTAATATGGCAAATTTGCCTCCCAATGACGATCCGGAAGGCAATGTTATTGGGGCGCAGAAGGTCACATGCGCTCATGAGTATTTCCATGCCGTTCAATTTGGATATGCCAATGACTTACAAAATAATCTATGGTGGATGGAAGCCGGCGCCACGTTTATGGAAGAATATCTTTTCCCGGAAGTAAATGATAACCATGCCTATTTGCCTTTTTTCTTTAATGTCCCCGAGGAAAGCCTGAATTCCAGCGATTACTGGCATATGTATGGCACTTTTGTCTGGCCCATGTTTCTTAAAGAAAAAATAAATTCTTCAGTTATCAAGTATATCTGGATGGCTTTGAGAAATAACCCCCTCTTAAATGCATTCGATTCTGCATTAATTGGCACAGGAAAGACGGTAAAAACAATTCTTCCCGAATTTGTCATTTGGAATTATTTTACCGGCAGCAGATCTGTTGAAGGCCATTATTATCCTGAAGCGATTGATTATCCCGAGGTGCCAATTGATAGATATCTATCGCCATTGGCACATGATTCCATATTGCCCATTCAACAGCCATTCGGATTGGCAAGCAGTTATGTTGAATACATCGTAGGACCGGATGATAGAGGCATCTTTGAGGCCATTTTGGAAGGAAGACCGGTGGTTCGATGGGGGATCGGGAGCATTTTTTTCACCGAGGATGATTATGAAACTTCTAATTACACGGCCAGTGTCGATGAACCTCTATATATATACAAACCGCATATTGAAGATTTTGATAAAGTAGTTATCATTCCGACAACGGTTACATCACTATCTTCCGGCAATTATTATTTTTTGACGACCAAAGTACATCCGTATGGTGATGCGAACAATGACGGACAAATGAATGTCGGTGATGCCATTTACATAATAAACCTCGCATTCAAAAACGGACCTCCGCCTATGCCGATTATGGAATGCGGCGATGCCAATTGCGATGGCCAGGTGAATGTCGGTGATGCGGTGAGAATAATAAGTGTCGTTTTCAAAGGAGGCGAAGAGCCTTGCTCCGAAAGAATACCATAAGGCCCTGAGTGGCTTTTGTACTGGGCACACTTTTTGATGAATGAAATAACTACTGTTTTATGTTGACAAGTATATTTGACGTTAGGTATATAACTTCAACCAGGAGCAAATTGGAATTATTGCAGGATAATTAACAGGGATGTAACTATTTCGATCCGAGAGGGGGATCATGAGTCCAGGCTTTGAAATGAAAATCCTGATATGCGGTGAATGCAGTGAAGAGTTTGTATTCACTATTGCCGCACAGGAGTATTTTGCAGAGAAGGGATATACAGAAGATCCGAAGCTTTGCAAATCGTGTTATATGCAATTAAAACGGGAGAAAAAGGGTCAGGGAAGAAGCATCGAAGCTGATTTCGACTGTTCTATTGTCAAGGATGAATAGCGCATTGGCCTCACCGTTAGCATCTCAAATTTCTTCAGGGGACTACTCTTCAATTTCCGATTTATCCATATCTTCGGATACATAAAACAAGTCACTTTGTAAAAATCATTTTTCGAACTTCATGAGTATGGCCGGTTATGAATTCATAGAAGTATACACCGCTTGGTAAAATTTCGCCTGAATTGTCAGTGCCATTCCATTGAAAACTATATGTTCCGGCGGTCATTATCCCTTCATCATATTCTGACACTATTCTCCCCAATACATTATAAATCTTGATTTCAACATTTCCCGTATTGATTAATGTAAATCTTATCGTTGTGGCGGGATTAAAGGGATTAGGATAATTCTGTTCAATGATTATATCAGGCAAGGATAGACCTGAATTGTCACTTTCAGGATATTGTTCATTACCGGAAGCCAGCGATACGGAGAAATCGGCCGACATAGTCTCGCCGCTGGCTGAAATATTGGTTACTGATACAAGAGTATTGTCACTGGCATAGCTATTAGAACCCGGGCTTGTCCACGGTGCAAATTCGTGAATGTTATTTGTGCCTGGAAATTGATCGCCACCGTCGCCGGCCGAAATAAGTTTTTCCAATTGATATAAGTTATCGGCCTGTTCAAGGGCGACCAGATAATTTCCAAATGTGTTATGGCCGGGAAACCATTCATAATTATTGTGAGCCAATCCTTCATCAATATGCCAGATACATAAACCCGAACCGGGCAAAGCGGCATCATAGCCGACCCGCTGTCGATTCTCTATCAGGAAATATTCTTCTCCAATGACTCCGTTTGTCCAAAGCCGATAAGCCACCGAATTATTTTCCACCTCGGGGATGATGGCGCCTGATTGACTTGATACAATATTGGTCGGCATTAACCATCCCAATTGAATCCTGCTCCATGCATCAGGATGAGAGGGGCTACTGCCAAGATAGCCGTTCCAGCACCCAATGGACATCAAAGAATATTTTCCAGTTCCATATGAACCGTTATCCATATCGTACAAATCGGGCAAGCCAAAGGTGTGGGCCAGTTCATGACAAAAAACGCCTATGGTTAAATCATTTGGCAAATTCCAGTATTCCGGCATAACGGCATAGTCACTGATATAAACTCCATCTCTGTTGCGCGGATTGATGGCCCATTTATGCGACCAAATATCGGCGGTATTTCCCGAAAACTCCGCTCCCGGTCCGGAATGAACAATCATAATTACATCAACATACCCATCCCCATCATTGTCATATTGAGAAAAGTCTATTTCAGCATCAGCCAAATCAACTAAATCTTCACATAATTTTTGCGAATTATTGGGGTAAGCCGAATTAATTCCATAATTGCCATTCACATAATATGAGTAGTTTTGGGGAGCCCTGTTCCACCCGGTGGTTGATGGCAGATTTACCGTTACAATATCTATCTGATCATATGAGATTTCGCCATAATAATTTCTTACTGTCCCAAACTGGTTATCGAAGATCAATGTATCCAGAAATGAAGGTTGAATTTGGGCATTATTATCCGAAAAATCAACCAGCAAACACAGAGCTTTGAACGAACCGGAATTTAGCGATGCTATTTTTTTGTTAGTAAGGCTGTATTTTCCGGGGGGCTTACCGGATTTGATTGATCTATTGCATTCAGGGTATATTATTTCTTTTGAAGATATTTTATCTTTCAGTCTTGGATGGGGAGGCATGGCCGGAGATAATCCGGCCACACCAAAAATCAATATAATTATCGCCGCTAAGAATCTTTTAACAAAAAACAATTCCGGCATGATTAATCCTTAGATTCTGAAACCCAGGTTGAGCGCGAAGTTCAATCCTTTGCCTGATGATCCGCTAATGGCGTTGTAGTTGGCCGCCGCCAAATCGATAAACATGAAAGAGGCGTTTATCCCCAGCCCGCCCGCATAAGTAACGCCCCTTTTGCCGCCAACTCCGAAACCGGCTCGCAAAGGTAAAAAGCTCAGAATGTGATATTCAGCCCCCGCGGATATCCTTGGCTTGGAACTGCTGCCGGCGCACTTTTTAAAACCCTGCTCCCAATCAACCGCCCATAGAAGCGTGCCGGTTGTTTTGGCAAATCCAAACCTGATTTTTGCCGGCAGTTTTGTTGAAAAATTCGATATGTCTATGGTAGTGTCGGAGGAAGTGATAATATCATCGTGGCTCATGTTGGCAACAGTCAGAGTATCAAATTCGAATGAATAGCGATGTTCTTCAGTATCCTTGTTCCAGCCAATATGGCTTAGAAAATTATAAACTGTCGCTCCGACTGTATAGTTTTTATTCAATTTCAATGAACCGCCCAGATCAATGGCGTATCCATTTCCGCCCAGTGCAGTTCGTGCTGCCATGCTGCCGGATCCTTCAAATCCGGTTGCCAATGTCACAGCTTCACCATTGAGGTGTGTAATCTCTTCGTAACCGAAACCCTTAACATATTTGACCGTTAAACCTGCAGCCATTTGACGATCACCATTACTGTAGAAGCGCCGTCCGTAAGAAAAATTGGCGGAGGCAATGCCAAAACCTTCCCCATAGGTTCCATCAAGAGTTAGTGTGTCATTCATGGTGTTGCCATTTAGAAGAAGTTCCGCCACGGCATGGCTGATATTAATCTCCGCGGCGCCATATCCCGAGAAAGAAACCGCAATGTTGCCAAAACCAAAAGATAATACACTGGCTTCGACGTCGGCGGATAACTTCAATCCCTCAGCCGGGATTTTTGCCAATAAAATTGACTTATCGTTTTCGCTCAAAGTAGCGCCGGTATAATTATTATAATCATCCAAAGAAAAACTATTGTTCGATATTGCGGCTCCTATGCCCACAAGCTGAAAACCGTTATTTGTTTTGCCTTCTATCCCAAGATTGGCGGGATTGAAATTCGGGCAGTCAAACCCACGGGCGAGGGATGAGTAGGCTCCCGCCATACCAATCGCGCGGGCATTAGATAACCCCGAACCATGAATTGAATTAAAAGTAAAAGCAAGAATTCCCAGAAAACAGATGGCATAGGCAAAGACCTTTTTCATTTTAGTCCCCTGATTCATTTTTAAAGATAAATTACCGGTCATGATTAATTCTCCCATAGATCTTCGCTAAAGTTGAAATCAATCTCAATATACCCGGTAATTTTAAAGTAATCCGCGGCAGTCATTTTCACCGTTGTTCCATTGGTGCCATGGAGAGTTATCGACTCACCGATCCATAAAGAGTCAAAGTTGAGAATTTGAACTGCGACTGAATCCAAAGTCACTATATTTTCAGAAATTATGGCTGAGGAGACAGTGCCGTCAGGATTTAGATTTCCCGCCACAACATCTATCGGACCAATTGCAGCAACCGGATTAGTATATAATGTAGCCGAATCACCGCTTATAAGTATCTCTACCGATAAACCGACCGGTAAATGATTTTCAAAAGTAGTGTAGAAATTGGCAACTTTCAGGCTATTAACTACTCCACTGTCTATATCGATATCCGCATTTTCCCATTCACCGTCAAAAACCGAAGAATCAATAATCATTTCAAGAGGAGAAGATAGAATTACCCGGGCTACAATGTAATCATTGGGATTGATTGCTCCCCATGTAGCTCCATCTCCAAAAGTCGTGCTTCCGGTAACCGAAAACACTTCCGGAAATGGATTCATAAATGAAGACAGATTGCTATCTGCGATAATCGTCAAAACCGGATTAGCCTGTGTCCCCGGGGCGATATTTCCGGTCAGAGTCTTATGTTGCCCTTGTTCGCCATCAAGATTAATGCTAAAGCTACCCGGAATATTGACCGCGTTTTCTATTTCAAGGACAATATTTATCGCCGGCAACTGCATCTGATCAAATCCAGCAGGTAATTCGATTTCCTGTTCGATTGCGTCAAAATCTGTCGATGTTGCGGCAAGAATTCCTTGAACACCTGCTATATTGAATCCCTGAAGCGATGCCGATACGTTAATATCGTCAGAAGCGTTTACCGCTACCATCTGTGTCCCCGATGATGCAATATCAGCGCTGACATCAACGATCAGTCCCTGCGGCATAATTTGATCAAGAGGCTCAATAGTATAACCGCCAAGGCTATAAATTACGCTATCCCGTTGTTGAGCCAAAATTGGCTGACTTACCTGAAATGGTATGCTGCCGTTTTTTATATCGGGCAGGGAAATGGTTAATGTTGCAGGAATGTTGGTGTTGTTAATGATTTCCAGAACCAGGTCTCCTGATTCCAGCAAAGCGGTTTCTAGCTGGTGCTCAGAATCTATTTCCACACTCTTGCTGAAAGATTTTGATATCTGCGGAATCTGTGCTATCGCCGATGAGACATCTAGACCTTCAGGCATTCCTACTGACGAAGAAAGTGATTTTCCTGATAAAGAGAACGATACTTGCTGCTGGGCATGGCAATGAATCTGAGCGCTTAACTGGTCAGAGATAGTTCGTCCGGCAAGATCGATACTATCTACCGACGATGTCCCTGCCGGGATTCCGCCGGGAATAGAATAAGATGTTACTTGTGAAAAATAGACATCATCGTATATGGTAACAATTACAGTATCAAGATTCAGGCCAAAATTATTATCAATCGTTATAACCGCAAAACCTGATTCAACTGTGGCGCTGGTGAAATCTCCCAAAGGCGGCATGGTATTATTAATATCAAAAGAAGTATCCGGAAATGTCCCGGCCGGTAATCCGGGGAATTGATCCGTTAAATTAATATCGAAACTAACGGCCGCAATCGGATCAAGAGTAATAATTCCCAATGATTCTGCAACGGTTTCGGAAATATCGGCAATTGAAAATGAGCCGTCAATGATAACAGTATCAAGAACCTTTTCATATAAAAACAACGGATTACCATTTTCATCCACCGTCAGATTATCCTGGTCGATTTTCTCGATAATTTCGGACATTATCCAGGTTTTGTTGGCTAATGGAACTACCAGATTTGTGCGCCAACTTGGCGCTTCCGGCTTTTTAATTGTGCATTGAATTAGTGTCAAAAATGCTATTATGACAACAATGGCGCAAATCAGATGGCTAATCCAGTATACCATCCTTCTTGACAATCTTGCTTTTTCGCATCTTCTTCTCGAAACCATCAGTTCTCCCCCTAAAAAGGTTGTTTAACTGATGGCTTTTTTGCAAACCCTGTGCCGGACTGTTTTAATAAGCTATCTTTATGAATGTCAATTAGATTGAGTTGAGTGATTGTTCATGAAATATCCCATTATATGGGATAACTCCCATATTTAATAGGGAAGGATGTCTTTTTATAGCGCACCGGGCAATAAAGTTGACAAATGTTATTTATTTATGTAATATAAGAATATGAGCGTGCGTAAAAACCGATATGCTCGATTGCTTGGGATCTTGAATATGATTCAAAGCCGTGAGGCGGCCAGAGCCGAAGATATTGCTTCGGCATTCGGCATATCTATTCGGACTGTTTATCGAGATATTGAAACTTTATCCGATTCCGGCATCCCTGTTTTTTATCAGGATGGATTTAAGCTTAGCCGCCATGATATGCTTCCCCCAGTATCTTTATCGCGCCGCGAAAGGACTTTGCTCCGAATGGCAATTGAATCCAGTCCCCTGAATTCAATTGATAGCCAGAGTACCGAATTGGCTCGATTATGGGAAAAAATTGTCGGACAAGCTGAAGATAAAAACTCTTCCGATTTCATAGAAAATGGTGAACTAAGAATAGTGCCTTCGAATTCAATTGGACAGATGCTTTCATCGGATTTATTTAAGGACCTTGAAATAGCGGTCCATAATAACACTATTTGCCGGATCTCGTATATCAATAGCAGAGGCGGCGTTTCGAAAAGAAATATCCACCCCTATTCTATTGTATTCAGGGGCCGCGCTTTTTATCTGCTGGCGCACTGCCAATTACATGACCAATTCAGGCTATTTAGAATGGAACGCATTAAATTACTTGAACTCACAGCCGACAAATTTATACCGGATGAATCATTTGACATTGATAGATATTTTGAATATAGCTGGGCCGTTTATGGTGGTGAGCCATACGATATCAAGATTAGATTTTCAAAAAATGTTGCCGAAATGATCCGGACCGGACGCAGACATCATACAGAAAAAATAACCAATTTGAAAAATGGCGGTGTTGACTATATTATTCGCGCCAGCGGTTTAGAAGAAATAAGTCGGTGGCTTGTCGGTTTCGGCGCCGATGCAAAAGTTATTTATCCCAAAATATTATCCGATATGATTTGTAACCTTGCCCAAGGTGCTTGTGGCAATTACAAAAAAAAGAAAAAAAGAATTAATTAAAATAATTTCTGCAGAACGCCGACAGTATTTGATTTAATCTAAACATTTGTATATACTCAACCATAAATATGTAAATGGCCAAAATAAGATGTGAGGAGATTCAATGAACGCTCAGGAAATTTATAATGAACTGATTAAGGAAGTAAAGGATATTAGCCTGCTCGGTTCATGCTACGGCGTGCTCGAATGGGATCATCAGGTCAATATGCCCCCCATGGGAGCCGAGATACGATCACAAATGACGAGCCTTTTAGCCGGAATGATGCATGAGAAATTTGTTTCGCCCAAGATCGGTGAAATGATATCTGCTGTTGAGGAATCAAACCTGGTCAAAAACCCTTTATCTGTCGAAGCGGTAAATATTCGCGAATTGCGACATATGTACGATAAAGAAACCAAGCTTCCCAAGGAATTGGTAGAAGAGTTTGAAAAAACTACCGCTATGGCTTATAACGAATGGGCTGCCTCGCGTAAAACCAGTGATTTTAAAAAATTTGAACCATGGCTTAAAAAAATAGTCGATCTGACTAAAAGAAAGGCAGAAGCCTACGGTTATGAAGGAGAACCGTATAATGCCCTGCTGGATAATTATGAACCGGGTGCGAAAGTTGATGATGTTGCCGATGTTTTTGAAAAATTGCGCGTCGATCTGGTAGAGTTGCTGGCTAAAATAAAAGATGCCTCCAATAAACCCAAAGTATCGATTGTTGAACAACCGTATGATGTTGCGAAGCAAAGAATCTTTGGAGAAATGGTCGCCAACAGATTGGGGTACGATTTTAATCAGGGGAGGCTCGATATCGCGACTCATCCTTTTTCGACGGGTTTTGGCCCGGGCGATTCAAGAATCACAACCCGTTATAATCCTAATCGCATCAATGATGCGCTATTCGGAACAATTCATGAAACCGGACACGCACTTTATGAGATGGGCATCGATAAGAAAAACCATTTCGGAACGCCAATGGGGGAATCGATTTCACTGGGAATTCATGAGTCGCAATCACGGATGTGGGAGAATATGGTGGGGCGTTCAAAGTCGTTTTGGGGTTATTTTTACCCAATTGCCAAATCGATTTTCAGAGAACCCTTAAATGGCGTCACTCTCGACGAGTTTTATAAAGCCATTAATAATGTCGCGCCTTCGTTTATTCGTGTTGAGGCCGACGAAGTAACTTATAATTTGCATATCCTGTTGCGATTTGAAATGGAGCGGGCTCTATTAAATGATGATATTAAAATAGCGGACGCCGCCAAAGAATGGAATAAACGATTTGAAAAGTATTTTGGAATAAAAGTGGATAAGGACGCCAATGGCTGCCTACAGGACATTCATTGGTCTTCCGGGTATATAGGATATTTCCCAACTTATGCATTGGGGAATATTTATGCGGCGCAATTTTTTGCCCAGGCCAAAAAGGATATTTCTGATCTCGAACAGCGTTTCGAGCGGGGAGATTTTCTGACTCTCCGGGAATGGTTGCGCGAAAATATCCATATTCATGGTAAGAAATATAGAGCTCAGGATTTATGCAAGAATCTAACGGGCGAAGGATTATCCCATAAACCACTCGTTAAATACTTGAATAAAAAATTCGGTGAGATTTACGGATTATAAATTTGGTCATTAATAAATAAGCCCGGAGTCAATCCGGGCTTTTTTTTATGCTTCTTTGTTTATTGCGGACAATCGGCACAGGGTTGGGGTCCGCTTTTAAATATTTTATTTATCAAATAGACCGCATCTCCAACGTTACATGTGGCGTCGCAATTGACGTCACCGGCTTCCACGACCGGAATTGGCGCCGGACCTCCTTTAAATAAATGACTGATAATATAGACTGCATCTCCAACATTAACCGATAAATCGCCGTTGGCGTCACCGCAAATGAAATCAGGATCACCGGAAATCAAAATATCATCAATATACCAGCCTTCACCCGTAACCCAGCCATCCGAGCCGAATCTAAACATGATTTGAACGATACCCGAATATGAAGAGAGATCAAACAAAGCCGGCGTCCAGTCGAAACTACTTGAATAACAAAGGGTACCGGGTTCAAAAGGACTGGCGGGATTATTTATAATGCCACGGGGGTATCCGCCATCGGGAGTGATTAGAGACCAATTGCCATCTCCCGATGATATCCAAACGTTACTTCCATCCCAGGCACTATCAGGATTAGAGTCACCCTCGGCGTCCATCCAGTGCCAGAATTCTAAAATGGAATTTTGAGGTAATAAAAACGGGGGAGAAATTAACGCTCCATCTGAATTATTGGAATAATCGTTGGATCCCGCACCGCCATATTTCCAACTCATGCTTCCACTATGAGATCTCTGAGTTTCGAGATGCCATTGATCAGCATACATGGGAATATTTTTCTTATGCGTCCAGTAACCCTCTCCGGCCTCAAAATCATCGGAAAATCCTGATTCGCTACCGATATATACGTAAATAGAGTCTGAATAAGAATATCCGCCTGATTCACTCAACGTATAATTCAATTGAATAATTTGATTCACCGGGCATGCAGGTGATATCGATAGTTCAATATTATTGAGAGACGAACATTGCTCACCCCATTGGATTGTCTCTTGAAAAGATATAGATGGAGAAGTTATTTCAATGTTTTCATCCGTGCATGAAAATGTACCGACGGTATTAACCGCATCAATTCCGAGGTTTTCTATGGTCAGTGAAATTGATAAGTTCTCTCCGGGTTCATTAATTCCATCTCCATCGGATTCGGCCCTGCTGTTTCCAATATATATAAACTTTGGCTCATTCTGCGGCTTAATATTCACAATCATGAACTCTTCTTCGTACGGGCAAATATCATCGGGATCTATCCAAGAGCAATAAAGATTATCAAATACATACCAGGTCGTAAAACCATTATCCCAACCATAATTCATATGATATTCGTACTGACCGGCGCCCTGATCTCGATAACCGTCACATACAATTGAGTGCAAATTAATTCGATACTGGATAGGGCGATTATTATCGATTTCTTCGCGAATAAAATTAAACCATCCGGTAAGATCATGATCAATACGATGTTCAAGCCGTACATCCGCACTGTATTTAAAATAATTTGCATAAACAATAGTGCCATATGACACCGAGGCTCCTGAACCGCATGCGCCATAATCCATTTCAAAAGTGACACCCACCTCATAATTCAGCTCTGCCAAAGCAGCTTTTTGCTCGGGTGTGCATTCGATATGGCAATCACTGGCGATTTTATCCCAATCATAAGGATTGGACAAGTCGACCGTCAATTCCTGGTCAGGGGTGTTCCCTCCGCAGGAATTGTCGCCTCCCCAGATATATGAACTTGTCCCAATACCTGATGGAGGCCATTGCCAATATGCCAAAATCTGGGCTGTAGCGGTAGCCACACAGCCAACTACGCAACGACCTCCGTCACCATCTGGACAGTAATCATTATATGGACTCCTTTGGTGCCAGGAAGTAGTGGTCAGCGGACCGGCCTCAACCAAAGCAGATTTGTCAATAATGTCGCCAGATAAGAAATCTTTTTCTGATTTAGTATATTCTTCCCATTTTGTTCGCTGTTGCGGATCAAATATAGCCATTTCTTGAATCCGGGACGCTTCCAGACTTCCATAATTTTCTGCGAAAATTTGGAATTTCCTCGATAGGGTTTCCCGCAGAAGGGATATAAATCCACCTTCTTGGTTTTCATCTAAGGTCGACACCTCAGAATAGGCCTTAATAGGACTCAATTCCTTAAGGGTCGGTACGATGACGAAACCAGATGGAGAGATATTATAGACACGGGCTAAAACCGTATCATTGGAGGAGATATCCTGCACAGAAATAATATCAGGTGCCACGGCTCCAGCCCATTGCCCCTTTTGGACTATGGTTTTGGCCAGCCAATTCCGGCATACTCTTTCCATTTCATTGTCGGCAGCGATTTCTGCCTGTACAATTGAAGCCAAACAAATTAGCGGGATTAGAAATATTGCCGCCCGAACACATACGACAATCTTTCGGCCGGGCTCTTCAGGAATTTGATAATTGGTCATCGTTTTATTTATCTTTCCGGGTTTGGCAGTACTCAGTCGATGTTAAGCGCTTTTTCTATTCTCCTATATATAAATCGAGGGACTCCTTTGGGAATATATTAAAGAGGTATCCTTATAGGCGGTATTCAGGGCATATCTATTCAATACTTCGTCAATCTATATTTCAAATATAATCGACAATTTGACGAACGCAATAGAATAATTCCTTACTTGTCGGCTGCATTCTATTTTCGAGAAATAATTCGAGAAATAATAAAGAGGGCGCACTCTGGTCGGGTAGAGGGGGCTAGGAAACTACCCAGGGACAACAGAATGTCACCCTCTGTTAAAAAATCTTTGGCGCTTAACTTGCCTATGACGAACTAATGGACCAAATGTTTAAAAATATCTTTATTTTTTGCCCACTATAATTATAGAGTCGATTTATGGAAGAATCTTTCAAAATATTAATTAAATTTATGAAAGAAAATGACTAAAGACTCATTGTGGGAGAATTATTGGGTCTTAGAATCTGTTAATTTTGATTGGAATTGTAAGCTGGAATAGTTCTCCGCGATCTATTTCAATGACAATAGCGGCAAAATGCGGCCCATAAGGTAAGTTTTCCCATATCGGTGAAATCTCAAAATCAATCGTACTATTGCCCTTTAACTCAAAATTAGTTTTAGTGGCGACGAAACCGGAATCGTGATCTATTTTAATTCTAACTATAGCTTTCTCATCGACTAAATTTTTCAAAGAGAATTTTTGAGAGTCTTTGCCCACAATAAAAACTGTTGATATTGGATCGATTTTCACAGTTTGAGGAGAACGTCCAATAATTGAGGCAAAATAGACATGAATTTCAGGAAATGGTTCATAATCGGTCACAATACGAACATCTCGTTGAATTTCTCCCTTGTAGGTTTTAGAGTCAAATTTAACCGGCAAAATATAAGATTCCTGTGGGGCTATTTTAATTGGTGCACGAGGTACATGGGTACAATCGCAGCCAGGAATCAGTTCTGTAATTGTTATGGTGTCTTCGTGTGGATTAAACAATGTATAGTGATGGCTCACTATCGCGTCCTGGGGTATTAATCCATATATCCAAACAAATTCTGAAGGCAAAAGGGGAAAGTCATTAGTATTTAAACTATCATCTGTGCTTCCCATCGAGACTAAAAAAAATCCTAAAAAAGCAATCAGCGTAATTATCCTCATTTCACAGTCGTCTCCTCGATTGTAAATCCATGACTTATCATCCACTCATCTGAGAAACATTTCGAAAGGTATCGAATCGCTGAATCAGCGAAGATTACCACAATTAAGTCATTGGGAGTTAAATCTTTGGCAATGTTTAGTGCTGCATAAACAGCCGTTCCTGAAGAACCGCCGGCCAGGACGCCAAATCGCTTGGTTATCATTCGGGCCGTGGAAAATGATTGCTCATCATTTACCGAGATTACTTCGTCAATAACATTCGGGTCAAGCGCCTTGGTTACTTTATCCGAACCGATCCCTTCCACCAAATAAGTTTGTGATTCATGTACTTTGCCGGTTTTAATGTAATCTGCAAACATGGAACCGGTTGGGTCAACGGCGATTATTTTTACATTGCTATTTTGTTCTTTAAGATACTGCCCAATGCCTGAGACGGTTCCCCCGGTCCCAATTCCACCAATAAAATGCGTGATTCTCCCTTCGGTTTGCTTCCAGATTTCAGGCCCCGTGCTATGATAATGAGCTCTGATATTATCGGGATTGTCGTACTGATTAAATAGAAAGTAACCCTTTTCCAACGCCAGACTACGAGCCAATTGATAGCAACTCCTTGGATCATCCCATGCAGCTTCCGTAGGGGTGCGAATTACCTCTGCACCCAGAGCCCTGATGAGATCCACTTTTTCCTGGCTCGTTTTTTCCGGCGTAGTAAAGACTGCCTTCAGATCATAAGCGGCGGCCAGCATGGCGACAGCAACCCCGGTGTTTCCGGAAGTATTGTCAATTATGGTATCGCCCTTTTTCAATCGCCCATCTTTGAGAGCCACCTCAATAATGAATTTTGCCAAACGATCCTTAACCGAACCGCCGGGATTCAAATATTCCAATTTGGCCAGTATTTTCGGTCCCGGATTTTGTTTGTCATAAAACGGCAATTCAATTAAAGGAGTGTTGCCAATCAATTCTGAAATTCTATTTGGAAACTTCATTTACTGGAGATCCTTTCACATTCTTCCGACACATTATTATACAAATTAAAGGCTGAGTACAACTTATTTTTTCGGAATGTTATATGCTTGACATAGTTTTTTTTTACGTCTAAACTGTCACTAATCAGAGGATGAAGATAAGGAGGTGCAATGGCGCGCTATATAATTATTACAATTCTTTTTTGCGGGTTGGTTTTGGCGGGTTGCAGTAAGAACCAGGAAGAAATTGACGCCCTTAGCCAGGAAGCGACCCAGGACGAAACATCAACTGTGATGGATTCATCGGCAGGAACCGGCACGGGTGATAAAATAGATACTTTGGCCGAAATATCAACCGTGGGAATGAGCAAATCTCCGGAAGCAACTGGTTCTACTCCGGATTATTCGAATTTATCCGGCTATGTCGTTCAAATCGGCAGCTATTCGAATTATGAATTCGCCCAGATGATGGCTGATAAATATATTGCCCGCGATTACCCGGCCTTTGTAGCCAGTGCAAATCTTGATGGCTTTACATATTATCGCCTGCGCATTGGAGTTTATGAAACTGTGGGAGAGGCCAAAGAAGTCGGTGAATTGATTAAGGACCGTTATTCCGGCGAATATTGGATAGACAATAATTAATAATTGCCTCAGTGATAAATGTCGATTGCGGATTTCTTATGTAATCGTACCGTTTCAAAATTAAAAAACCCATCATTAACGTTTAATGACGGGTTTATATTTTCTATTGATATAAGGATTTACGGTCTGACGTACTCGCCTACTATTCTGTGAATAGCGTCAAAACTGGAATTGTTTTTAAAGGCAGTAATTTCATTTTCAGAAACATTGTTTTTGAAGTCGCCATACGATTCCTTAACTCTTTGGAAATCATCCCGGGCAAAATAATTGAGCATCAGATAATGATAAACCTCGGCGGAACGAGGCGACAAATCTTTGGCTTTACGAAGGCTTTTATCCGCATCCCGGTTTTTACCAATGGAGAAATATAATTTCCCCATTTCAAGGTTGGCCGTAAAATTATTTTTGTCTTCTCTCAAGACTTGCTTATATATTCTAAACGCTTCATCGTTCTCATTCTGATTTTTATAACATGAAGCCATATTGAGGAGGGCGGAAATAGAATTATTGTTAATATTCAGGGCCTTTTCAAACATATTTACGGCTGTACTCTCACGATTCTGGCTCGAGTAGATTTCACCGGCTCGGACATAATCATTCTCCGCCTTTGCGGTTTGATTATTGCTCAGATAAGCATCGGCCCGCAGTTTATAAGCATCGGCCATTGATGGTTTTAAATTTATTGCATCGGACAGGTTTTTAATAGCGGAAAGAATATCACCACTTGCAAGATCCGTACTGCCCATTTCATAAAACTCAGCGGCGGATTTCTGAGATGGAGATTCAGCGGCTGATTCGGTCTGAGTCAGCACGATTTTTTCGAGATTCGCTTCTAATACATATGTTTCGCCGCTTTTTAGTACGACGGTGCCTTTCCAGCTTATATACCCATTTTTGCTTATTTCGGCTGTATGTTTACCTACCCGCAGTTTTTTATAGGTCAAATTGCCCGATCCCAAAACCTGTCCATTCATCGTTAGACGTGCATTTTCGACATTGGCCCTTAATTTGAGAGAAGAATATTCTTTGTCCGATTTATTTGTCTCTGCAGACTTTTCCGTTGAGGGAGAAATGGGTTTTGTTTGATTTTTATTAGATTGGCCTGGAAGTGATGTCTTTGAAGAAGCCTCCCTTGATTGTGAGGAAACATCAACGCTGGCGTATGCTTCGCTGCCGCCCAAAGACAGGGTCGATATCTCTCCGGCGGCAATTGATATTTTTTCAGAGATCAGGGAACCATCAGGTTCTTTATATTTAATTGTAAAAACACCAGTCGGGATTTTGTCAAAACTGAAAAATCCCTGAGCATCGGACAGCACTTTTTTGCCTTCTTCGGGCAGCATGATTTCCGTTCCGCCTATATATGGCTGGTTATTTTCATCAAGAATAACTCCAATAATTGAACCATGCCCCGGAGTTGTTGGCGAAATAAACCTCGAACCAATTATAATTAAAAGCACAACCAATACCGTCGCGAAGGCAGCTATGGCATATTGGCTCTTGATCTTTTTTGGCTTTAGAAGAAAATGCTGATCGGAAATTATCAATTCTTCGCCTGAACTGGGAAAATAATTACCTGTTAACTGGATGAAGTTTCTGTGAAAATAAGCGGTCTTCCTAATCAAAAAGGACTGTCGTAACACCGAATCTGGATAAGGCTTGGCTACATTATTTTTCCTTATATTTTCTATGGAAATATCCCTCTGCATGTCAGAGACGGGAATTGACTTTTGGGCGTTTTCAGGAGAATTATTCAGGCTGTTTAGTATTGAATTTGCTGAAGTCGGGGAGACATAGTCGTCTTTCTCCTGAAACAAATTTGAACGAATATTTTTAACCTCTTCATCAGTGAGTTTTCCTGTTTTGCGCTTATCGTTCGATTTTTCAAGGAATTCAGGCTTTGCCTGGTCGCGGGCGGCCAATAAATCACCCGGATCGCACAATTGAATCGAATCATTCTCAGAGGTCTGACAATCTTCATCGATAGCGATTGAATCTTCTTCATTCACCTCTAAATCAATGTGGGATGAAAATTTATCGTCCTCATCGACAGGTGATTTTGCCTTTTTATCATATGAGGCGCCGCAATTTGGGCATATTTTGATTGATTTATCAATTGCTTGATATTTACATATTTCACAGTAAGGCAAAAGCGCTCCTTCGTGGCGTTTTTTTTCACTAAACAAATTATCGGCTTATCAGTCCTATACTTGAGCGGTGATTATTTGAATTTGACCCTGTAATAACCCTGGAATTCAAAAACTTAGGGGGATATTTATTAAAAACGGCTTGACATGAGCCTCTGTATTCAATAAATTATTTCTTCAATTTTTTTTCGATGACGTCTTTGTCGGGAGGATGAAGAGGATGAGTTTCAACTTGAAAAACTGTTTACTGCTTTTGGCGGTTTGCGGGATTATTGTGGCAGCTTTTGGATGCGGGCAAAAGGATGATATTACTAAGCCCAAAGAATTTGCCTCTTTAACATTAAGACCCACCTATTTGCCGGAGCTTGATACTTTATTTATTTATGAGCTGTGGGCCATTTCCGATGCGGATGGTCCAGGTACCTCGCTTGGCAGATTCCTATGGGATAATACTCTCTACCGATTCCGGAATATTGACGGAAATGCAATTGACAGCGTATTTGAGTTGCCGGGATCATTCTATGACTACGATCATTTGGCAATTTCGATTGAAAATCGAGACAATAACGATTCCGAACCATCGGGAACTTTCATGCTGATTGATGACGTTGTCGATCCGGTAAGCAGGCCAATTATTTTGAAATTTCCAGTAAGCTTATTTGGCGCCGTTGGTACATATATTACAGCCACTCCCACCGATGACTTTTTGAATTTCTCAAATGAGGATAAGGGCATATGGCTCTGCTCGCGTGCTTTAACACAAAGGTTTAACCATGATACCCTGGGAGTTGATAACGTTACCGTTGTAAATGTTGCCCCGCCGGTCGATTCTGATACAACTGCTCTCGACACGATTGGAATAGTTATTCCTGATACCGGGTGGACTATTATCGACACAACAATTATTTTTGGGTATGACACTATTCCACACAGTCGAATAAACTTTGAATATATAACCGAGGTACGCCCCGATTCCAATTATTTATTATTCCCAATTTTCGATATCGATAGTGTCAGCCCATACCGGGGATTAATTCAGTATTACAACTATTCCACCTCTCTTGATGAACTTCCCGATGTCAGCCCCTACGGTTGGCGTTATAATGCCTGGGTTTTCCATGAATATTACCCTGAAGCCGCCAATTTACCCGAAATGGTTCCATTCGGTTATAAGTTGCAGCATTATTATGTTGGCGAACCATCCTGGCGCGTTTTAGCCCTAGGCCCATTTTTACGCCCCGACTCCGCCGATTTGTCAAATCCGTATATTGATAATCGCGAAGTACCTAATTTCCCCGGCGAGGATTTTATATTAAATCTACCGCCTGGTTATGATGCTATTAATTTCAGATACGCTAGTGACAGCGATACGACCGGAGGCTTTGCCGCTTCGATTGTTGTGGGAGTGGAGCCTGATCCGGCGAATCTGACAATTGATGAGACCCGGAATTTCCCGATTTTCTTCCTTTCCAAGGACATCCCTTATAGGTTTATGGCAACCAATAACAGTCTCATTTTGCATAATTATAGCCAGTTTTTACCGGTGATTGAAGTCAACGTGAAATTCCACGAATAAAGAAAATAATATTTCCTGAAACCGGCATAGAAATATGCCGGTTTTTTTTATCCCAAAATCATTAATTAGTAGCTTGCCTTTTATAAAACTGTCTATTATATTCGCGCCGATATTGTGAAAGTTGTCACAAAGTTAACATAAATCAACTATAGATATCAGGAGGAAGGTACATGGGTTTTGACATTGGGATAGGAGCCGCGGTATTTGGTGTTGCGGGGCTGCTTTTTGCATTAGGGCTTTTCATAAGTATTAAGAAAAAATCGCCCGGCAATAAGACAATGATCGAGTTGGCGGATACCATTCATGATGGGGCTATGGTTTTCCTGAAACGTGAATATTCAATATTAGCAATATTTATTGTGGTCGTTTTTGCGCTTCTGGCGTGGAAAATTGCTTTATATACGGCAATTGCGTTTGTGAGCGGCGCCTGTTGTTCAATGATAGCCGGTTTCTTCGGAATGAAGGCGGCGACGCGCGCCAACGTCCGAACCGCTGCGGCGGCCAAAGATTCCGGCCAATCGGCGGCTTTAAGTATTGCGTTTACCGGCGGAGCCGTTATGGGTATGTCCGTTGCCAGTTTGGGTCTTCTCGGCGTCGGTATTTATTTTTATTTCTGGGGTAATCCGGAGCAGGCGCGATTTATAACCGGATTCGCAATGGGCGCTTCTTCAATTGCGTTATTCGCTCGTGTTGGTGGCGGAATTTTTACCAAAGCGGCCGATGTCGGCGCCGATTTGGTAGGAAAAGTAGAAGCGGGTATTCCCGAAGACGATCCACGAAATCCAGCAGTTATCGCTGATAACGTAGGCGATAATGTAGGCGATACGGCCGGTATGGGAGCCGATCTGTTTGAATCATACGTCGGTTCAATTATTGCCGCCATTACTATTGCGGCCACGGCCACGATTCAGGAAATAGCGGGCGCAAGATTGGCCTATATGCAGCTTCCGCTTTTGATTGTAACGGTCGGCATTGTAGCATCCATGATCGGAATTCTCTCGGTTAATGTATTTAAAAAATTAAATCCGGCGGCGGTTTTAAGGATTGTTACTTATGTCGGTGCAGTTTTAATGCTCCTGGCGACATATATTCTGGTTGATAAGACCGGAGTTAAAATTGGCGTTTTCTGGGCGGTATTAGTCGGCAATATTGCCGGAATTATTCTCGGCCTTTTGACTGAGTATTATACTGCCGCGGGTCCGGTCCGCAAAATTGCCGAAAGCGCCAAAACCGGTCCGGCGACCTGTATTATTGCCGGTCTGGATGTCGGTATGCAATCGGTAGCATTGCCGGTATTAGTAATTGCGGCAGCCATTTATATTGCCTATCAAATGGCCGGATTATACGGTATTGGTATTTCAGCGGTTGGTATGCTCGGGACGATTGGCGTAACTATGTCAGTTGACGCTTATGGTCCCATCGCTGATAATGCCGGTGGTATTACCGAAATGGCCGGATTGGGCGAAAATGTCCGCAAGATAACAGACAAACTGGATGCCTTGGGCAACACAACCGCGGCAATCGGTAAAGGCTTCGCCATTGGTTCGGCGGCCTTGACAGCGCTGGCTTTATTTTCTGCTTATAGCGCGGCCGTGGGTCTTGATAAAATAGACTTAATGAACGTACGAGTTATTGTTGGGCTGTTTATTGGCGGTATTTTACCGTTTCTGGTCGCCTCATTGACTATGAGCGCGGTTGGCAAAGCCGCATTTAAAATGGTGCAGGAAGTTCGCCGTCAGTTTAAAGAAATCGAAGGCCTAATGGAAGGTAAAGCCAAACCGGACAGCAAGCGATGCGTTGATATTGCGACTCTGGGTGCCTTGCAGCAAATGATTCTCCCCGGAATAATGGCCGTTCTGGCTCCGATTCTGGTTGGGAGTTTTCTCGGTAAAGAGGCTCTTGGCGGTATGCTTGCCGGTGCGACTTTGACTGGCGTCTTACTGGCTCTGATGATGTCAAACGGCGGCGGCGCCTGGGATAATGCCAAGAAACTTATTGAAGGCGGTCTTCATGGCGGTAAAGGTTCGGACGCCCACAAAGCGGCCGTTGTCGGAGATACCGTCGGTGATCCGTTCAAAGACACCTCCGGGCCATCAATGAATATTCTTATTAAGCTGATGGCGATTGTTTCACTGGTTTTGGCCCCATTGTTCATATAAGAATTACATAGATTTCATGAAAAGGGCATACTGAATTTTGGTTTGCCCTTTTTTATATAATGCGATTGAATAATCGTTGCGGTATTGCGTATATTGATTAAGTTGTTGTCAGGGATAGATTAAATTTGAAACAATAATCTAAGAAAACCGTCTAACTAAAAAGGTAGTCGGTTGGGAGGCTGGAGTAGCATGGAGACGAACTTGAATTCTCAAATTGTAATCGGAAGCGAGGGAAATCGCAGTATCTGGAGTATAATTGTTGCTGTGATTTACAGCCCGGTTAAAACTTTTGAAGACTATAATAAGAATCCGAAGCTATTGATTCCAATCATATTGGTTGCAATTCTCACAGGATTATTTGCCGCCGCTACGACCGAATACAACGCAAAATTGCAATATGAGATAATGCAAACCTCTACGGTTCTTCCGCCGGCGGCGCTGGAACAAATGAAAAATGATTACGAAAACCCCAATCATATTAAGTCAGGGCTTTTTGGCATCGGATTTGGACTGATACCGGGATTACTCGGTGCTTTAGTGGCTTGGGGTGTTGGTACTTTCTTTTTCGGAGGCATAACCAATTTTAAGCGCGTTTGGGGAGTAGGTTTACTAATTGGCATTATTGGATTAATTGCCAGTCTTGTCATAAAATGGCCTTTAATGGCGGCTTCGGGAAGCGCCCAGGCATCAATAGGATTCGCCGCGTTTTTCCATAATCTCGGAATAACTTCCATCTTTTATCTGTTTCTGTTGTATCTCGATGCCATCGCAATTTGGCTGATAATTTTATCCGGTTTTGCCTATTCGGTGGTGTTTGGAATATCGCCGGGTAAAGGCATGGCAACTTCGATTGTAACTACTCTGATACTCATAATTGGGATAATAGCTCTGCAAGCAGTAGGAATGAGCTTCGCCGGGATAGAAATGTCCTGGTTCTAACTAAAATAGAGGTAGATATGAAAAAGGTTTCTTTGTTTCTGGTTATTGTAATCGCTCTGATGGGAGTGTCATCTTTGGCTAAAACGTACACCCTCGATGAATGTATCGAGATGGCTAAACGAACCGATCCTAACCTGGAGCGTTTCCGGAATGCGGTCAAGACTGCCAACTGGGGCGTCAGGGATGCGGCCGGGCAATTCTTGCCTTCTGTCGGTCTATCCTATAATTCACGTGAATCTACTGCGGGTCCTGAATCTCCAAGACTTAGGACCTTTACCTATTTTGACCCCGGAATAAACGATTTTGTTACATCCACCGAAAATGTGGCGGACACTGTCGGTTACAAAATCAAAGGATACAGTGCGGGATTCAATATTAACTATACAGTTTTTGATGGTTTGAATAATTTATGGAGTTATTTGCAGAGCAAAGCAACCAAATCGGCCGCCAATTATGATTATGCCCTGGGGAATTCGGATTTAGAACTGGCTATTAAGGCTAATTATTATTTGGTTCTGAAATCAAAAAGAGATTTTGAAGTTGCTAAAGAAACGGTGGCCCGTTCGGAAGAATTATTGAAGTTATTTGAAGAAAAATATGAACTGGGCTCCGCCTCGCTATCTGAAGTGCTCAAGCAGAGAGTTCAATTGGGACAGGATAAATTGACTCAAATCAGGTCGAGAAGAAATCTTGAAGTTGCCTTTGACATACTGGCTGTTTCCATCGGAATTGATCCGGTTAGCCAATTTGATGTCGCTGAAATCCAGTTGTCACAAGTAAATTTGGATGATGTCGGAACGCTTATTGAAGAGGCCAGAAAGGAACATCCCAAACTCCTAAGTTCAAAGAATTATCTGGATGTTTCAAAATATGCAGTTAGATCAGTTATGGGACAGTATCTTCCGCGTGCGACTCTAAGTTATTCATATGGCTGGGGAAAAGACCACTTCAGCGATTTAATGAAATTTGGTCCTCTGGATCATAGTGGAAGTTTATCGTTTACGATAAGCTACAATTTATTTGACGGTTTTTCAAGAGAATATTCAGTGAGCCGCGCCAAGGCAAACTATAACAACGCCCGGGCGCAATTTGAATTTGCGAAAAATGAAATTGTCAGACAAATAGACGACGCTTTCCTTGAAATCAAAATCGCCGATGAAACCCTGCTCGTTACCAAAGAAACAGAAGAATCAGCTTCCGAAGATATGGATTTGGTCCAGATGAAGTATAATCTTGGAGCGGCGGCTTTATGGGAACTGCTTGACGCACAGGTGAGTCTAAAAACGGCACAGTTCAACAAAGTTAAGGCCGAATTCGATTATAACCTGTCTATAGCAAAACTGCAAAACGCGATGGGAAAATAAATAGGAGGTATCCGCGAAAACAGGATATTTAGGGTGGTAATATGGAGAAGAAGAAATCAAAAAAGAAACTATTCATAATTTTGGGCGTTATCGTCGGAGTTATTCTGATCGGAGCCATGGTTTATATCAATTTACAAAGCTCTTTCCGGTCGGGGATTTCCGTACAGACTGACATTATCGGTCATGCTGATATTGTCTCAAAAGTGTCTGGTTCAGGCAGGGTAGAGCCAAAAACCAAAGTGAATATAGTTTCCGAAGTTAATGCTGAAATTATTAATCTGCCAATCAAGGAAGGCGATTATGTCAGGCGCGGTCAGGTTTTGATTCAACTGGATACAATTCAGTTAAAATCCGACATGGAATCGGCATTGTATAACGCCAATGAAACCGATGCCCGCGCGGAAGGCGCCAAAGTTCTTTTGGACCAATATAAGGATGAATTCAATCGTCAAAAGGGCCTCTTTGAAAAAAAATTGACTTCGGAACAGGCATATACTAATGCTAAATATGCATTCCAAAGGCAGGAATCCGAAAATAAGGCGTGGGAGCAGCAGAAAAACGCTGCCCGATCTCGCCTTGATAAGGCTCTTGATAATTTGGGCAAGACAACAATTAAGTCGCCGATGGAAGGTATTGTGACTTTGGTTGACGCCGAGAAAGGCGAAATAGCGCAGGCTCAGACATCCTTTACTCAGGGCAAAACGCTGATGGTAGTCTCCGATTTATCGGCCTTCGAAATCGAGGTTGAAATTGATGAAACCGATATCGCCGATCTTGAATTGCATCAGAAAGCTTCAATTGAAATCGATGCTTTTCCCGATACGACTTTTGCCGGTGAGGTTGTCGAAATTGGAAATACCGCTACCCTGGTGGGATTCGGGTCCAGCGACCAGTCAACGAATTTCAAGGTTAAAGTCGCCTTGCTTGATTTGCATCCTAAAATCAGACCGGGCATGTCCTCGACGGTGGATATCGTCACCAATGAGCATAATGATGTATTATCAGTTCCTATTCAAGCGGTTGTTATGAGAAAATTCGATCCTGATTCTCTGGCTGCCGATGAAAAACCTGAAGAAGTAACCGATGAAACCGGTGTTGCCAACGCGGCCACGACCCAAGAACCGGATTCGGCTAAGGTTAAAAAAAGCAACGGCGATAAAGAAAAAATTGACAAAAAGGGTGTTTTTGTAACTCGTGACGGTATTGCCGAATTTGTCGAAATCGAAACCGGAATCGTAGACCAGAAAAACTACGAAGTATTATCCGGTTTGGAGGAAGGCGATGAAGTTATAACCGGAAGCTTTAGAACTTTGCGAACTATCAAAGACGGACAGGCTATAAAAGTCGAAAATCCCGAAAATAAAGAGGAATAATTGAGTATGAGCCTGATACAAGTAGATGACCTGTGGAAAATATATCAAATGGGTGAAGAACAGGTCAACGCCCTTCGCGGCGTAACTTTACAAATTCGCAAAGGTGAATATGTAGCAATAATGGGACCTTCCGGCTCGGGCAAATCAACACTGATGAATTTAATCGGCTGCCTTGATACCCCCAGCCGGGGCGTATATTTACTGAACGGGCAGGCGGTAGCCGACTTAAATGATGATGAATTGGCACGTATCCGAAATAAAGAAATCGGATTCGTGTTTCAAACATTCAACCTGTTACCCCGGGCGACATCACTTCACAATGTCGAACTTCCGTTAATCTACAATGGCACATCCCGAGGCGGCCGAACCGAGAAAGCCAAAAAGGCGCTGGAAATAGTCGGCCTTGGAGACCGCATGATGCATAAGCCGAATGAATTATCGGGCGGGCAGCGTCAAAGGGTTGCAGTTGCGCGGGCCTTGGTCAATAATCCATCAATTATTCTGGCCGATGAACCGACTGGCAATCTCGATACAACCACCGGCGACGAAATCATGGATTTACTTTCTGATTTACACCGACAGGGCAATACTGTTATCGTAGTCACGCACGAATATTCTATTGCACAAAAAGCACAGCGCATCATTTTCCTCCGGGACGGCGCAATTGAAAAAGAAGAATACCGGGAAGCCGGTTGAGTTTCAATAATTATCGAAGGATAAATAAATTGCAGTCTCTGGAATCAATAAAGCTCGCCCTCCAGGCTTTGTGGGGTAATAAACTCCGCTCTGGCTTGACCCTGTTTGCCGTCATCATTGGCGTGACATCGGTAATAACGATAATCTCCGCCGTCGAAGGATTTATGAGCAGTATTGAAGATTCTTTGAGCGTTCTTGGCCCGTCGTCTTTTATTGTAACTAAATTTGGAATGATAACCACACGGGATGAATATCTTGATGCCCTGAAGCGAAAAGACCTGACTATGGAAGACAGGGATGCTATCGAAAAAGGGTGCCAGGATTGCGAAGCGGTGGCGGCACGCGCTTATCGATTCAGAACGATAAAACGAAAAAACAATAGCCTGAATAATGTGCCTATCGCCGGAGCAACGGCCAATTTCATGCAAGTATTGGATTTTGAGGTTGGGCAGGGGCGATCTATGACTGAGATGGAATATTTGCATAAAAGACAGGTCGCTTTTATCGGCCCAACTGTGCAGGAGGAATTATTTCCGGATGAAGACCCGATTGGGAAAATTCTTAAAATAGGCGGCCGCAAATTTAAGGTTATAGGTATTGCGCTCAAGCGTGGTTCGACGATGGGCAATAATCAGGATAATTTCGTTCTGATCCCCTTATCCACTCAGGTAAAACTTTTCGGTAAGCCCCGTCACAATCTGGACCTTGTTATTAAAGCAACGTCCGTCGAAAAAACTATTGATACCCAGGATCAGGTCCGTTCGATACTGCGCGCCCGCCGAGGCGTTTCATACTATGATGATGATGACTTTGGTCTTTTAACGGCAGAAAGCATAATGGCCTTCGTGAACAATATCACGCGCATACTTCGTTTTGTGCTGATCGGAGTTTCTTCTATTGCTTTAGTCGTCGGTGGAGTTGTGATTATGAATATCATGATGGTTTCGGTAACAGAGAGAACTCGCGAAATAGGCATTCGCAAATCCATTGGCGCTCGTCGCAAAAATATTATGATGCAGTTTCTCTACGAAGCTTTAATTCTGTCCCTTGGGGGAGGCATTATTGGAACCGCATTGGGAATTATTGTCGCAATTGTTCTGGGGAGTCAAATTTCTCTTCCGATTACGCCGTCCTTATTTGCTATCATAGCCGGAATGCTTATCTCCACCGGCGTCGGTGTATTTTTCGGAATCTATCCGGCTATGAGAGCGGCCAAACTTGATCCAATCAAAGCCTTAAGTTACGAGTAAAGTTATGATAAGTCTTATTGAAATAAGAGACGGTATCACTCTGGCAATGGATGCGATTAAATCTAACAAGTTCAGGGCTGGTATGACGATTTTGGGTGTCCTGATTGCGGTCGCGACTGTTTTGGGGCTTGCTTCGATTATCGCAGGGCTTGACAAAAAACTTATTAGTGAAATTGAGGGACTGGGATCGAATGTTATATTTGTAACCCGTTTTGAGCCCGATGTAAATAGGGGAGAACTATCGGAAGAAGATAGGAATCGTAAATGGATCGATTTTGAAGCGGCTCAGGCCATACGTGAAAATTGTCCCTCGGTCTCGGCCGTAGCCCCGGAAAATTACTATTCAGCCGCTGGTGGCAATGTGATTAAGTATAAAAATAACCAGGCCAATTATCCATCTATGTTTGGAACCCTGCCCGATTATATTAAGGTTACAAATCGAATCGTAGAAAGAGGACGCTTTTTTAACGATTTTGAGGAACAGCGCCGAGCTATGGTGTGCGTCCTTGGGCAGGAGGTTGCAGAGGCATTATTTCCAAACGATGACCCAATTAATAAGAATATCAGAATTAATAATCGGGAATTTCTGGTAGTCGGCGTATTGGAAAAACTTGATAACTCGTTCGTCGACGCCGGTTCCGTCAATAATTTCGCCGCTATCCCTTATGGCACTTTTGAAAAACTCATTCCCTGGGAAAAAGCGTTGTTCCTTAGGGTTTCCGCTGATGGACCCGATAAAATTGACCAGGCTATGGAGGAGATTATCACTACCATGCGAGGGATTCGGGGTATTCCTTATGATAAAGACAATGATTTCGCCGTCTGGACGCAGGATAAATTAAAGGATATGGCCGGCGATATCGCCAATGTTATATATATTGCTATGATTGTAATTTCTTCCGTTGGCCTGATGGTCGGAGGCGTTGGCGTTATGAATATTATGCTGGTTTCGGTCACTGAACGGACTCGCGAAATTGGGGTGCGCAAGGCGATCGGGGCCAGAAGAATGAATATCATGATACAATTTTTAACCGAAGCTATGACTCTTTCGGCAACCGGAGGGGTATTAGGCATTATTGCAGGCATTTTACTTGCATTACTCGCAAAATTGCTCTTTTCACTGCCTTTCACCGTCTCTATATTATGGATGTGTATTGGATTTACCGTATCTATAATGGTGGGATTGGGAGCCGGGATTTATCCGGCCTACAAAGCGGCTCGAACCGATCCGATTATCTCACTGCGTTATGAATAATTGGCTTGCCTGAAGCCCAGCCAATATTTAGATTGATTTGTATAAGAGATTGGTGGTGTAAAATGAATAAGATAAAGAGATTAACCCTGCTAATCATAGCATCTTTGTTGTATCCCGGGATTTCTCTTTCGGATCAAACGGGGTATCGCGGGTCCGATGAGTATGGTGAGGCTAGATTTGCGATTGATGCCGCAGATTTTTATTCCGGTGAAGATGATAAAAATTTCCTCGAAATTTACTACAAGATATTTTATGACGCGTTCGGTTATCAAAAATTAGAAAATGGGTACGAGGCTAAATATGAAATTTCGTTTACTGTTACCGGCAATGATAATCATCCAATTGAGGGTATTACGAAGAATGGAAAAATAAAAGTCAACAGTTATGCCGAAACCAGACGCTCGGAAGATTTTATCATCAATATGGTTTCGTTTCCATTCGAACCGCAGGATATTAAAATTGACGCGTCTTTAACCGATGAATCCGGATCGATTCTGGCTACTATTTCAAAAAAAATACCCAAAAAGTCTTATACCCAAAAATATCCGACAATTTCGCGAGTTGAGTTGGCCCATGACATACTCGAATCAACCGATTCATCAAAATTCAATAAAGAGAATATGAGGATTATTCCCAAAGTTATGCGGGTTTTTGGCGGCGAAGAAGATAGCCTGTTATCGTTTTATCATGAGGTTTATCCGGGAGATAAAAGCGATAAATATACCAAACTGATTATTGGTCTTTACCATCGCCATAAAGGACTTATGCGAGCTGATACGATTTCCTACGGAGAGATTATTGATGTAAAAAGGGAATTTCAAACCATAAATATCAAGGATATATATCCCGGGGACTATGAACTGGAATTAAAATTAATCGGGCGTCGAGGCAGAGAGTATGACAAAATAACCGAAGAAATCGAAATGAAATTGACGGGTGAAAGCATGTTTGTTACAGATTATGAAACGCTGATAGACATGATGAAATACCTGACCAATAATAAAGAGCACAAGAAACTAAAAGACGCCATGACACTGGAGGATCGCCGGCGCGTTTGGGATGAATTTTGGGCTATCAGGGCATCCGAGGGAAATAGCACGATTAATCCCACCAAAGCAGAGTATTTTCGCCGTGTTCGGCATTCCAATCGGTATTTCACGTTTATGAATAAAGATGGTTGGAAAACTACTCGGGGCATGGTATATATTACCTACGGTACTCCTGATGAGGTTGAGGATTATCCCTTTGAATTGGCTACCAAACCATATCAGATCTGGCATTATTTTCGAAGAAATCCTCCTCGGAACTTTCTTTTTGTCGATGAATGGGGCGATGGGAATTATGAATTGCAACCGCCATATGACGGTTTAGGATTTGGGAATTAGTCATGGTACGATTCAATATGATTCTATCCATTGCGATTTTAGCACTGGTAAATATTTCCGGAGCGACTGGCAATTCTATGACGTTTATCACTGATTATGCTTCTTTTGCCGATGTGGCGGAAATGCGGCCCTACATTGAAATATATTGCGAGCTAAATCGCGACGAGTTAGGTTTTATCGGTTCTGATACGAGCGATTATCTATATGCCGGTGTTTATCTCTCGGCGATTGCGTATGATGAATCAGGCGATCCGCAGGATTCTGCGTCGACCTATTTTCTTAGCCGGGTAAAAAACCGCGAAGAGAGCCAAAAACGAGGGATACAGCTTTTTGATTTATTGGGTCTGCATTTGGCGCCCGGGCGCTATCGAATTATATGTTCGGCCATTGATAATGTCTCCAAAAAATCCAGCCAGAATACAATTGTTGCCGAAATTCCGGATTATTTTTTACCGGGCCTGAGATGCAGTGATCTGCAGGTGGCATTTGAGATACACTCATTTAATGTTGATGATGATTCTCCTGTTAATAAAAGATTAATTAAACAGGACCGGTTAATTATTCCAAATCCGACCGGTCAATATCAGATCCACCTGAACAAACATATTTGGGTGTATGCCGAGCTCTACGGTCTGTCATTTGAGGGAGAATCCGTTCCTTCCGAAAATAAAAAGTTTTTGACAAATTACTCCCTAAAAGACATGAATGGAAATTTAATTCATGATTTCGGCGGGCAGGCCAAGGATAAACCCGGAACTTCAGCTGTTGTCGTAAACTGTCTGGAACTGCCGTCAATTCCGACAGGGGATTATCATTTGGTTTTTGATGTCACCGATCCGGGCGCCGGTTCAAAAACACTGGCATCCAAAGCGATTTCAATAATTGCGTCCGAACTGGCGCAAAAGCAATATTCAATTGAAGATATTGAACTGATGAGAAATATAGCGTATTATCATCTTTCGGAGGCCGAAAAAATCCAGATTGATAAATTATCAATCGAAGGTAAAAGGAATTTTATTCAACAGTTCTGGCGGACACAGGATGATGATCCATCGGACGCGAAAAATCCGGTATATGAAGAAGCGGTTCGGAGATTTGTCTATGCCAATGAGATGTTTTCAACGCGAACCGATATCAGGGACGGTTGGACGACCGACCGTGGCCGGATTTATATTACTTATGGTCCTTATAATGAATCTGAAACGGTTGAAATGGAGGGCCGCAACTATCCATATCGAAAATGGACCTATTACAATCTGGACGGCCGCAGAATATTCGTATTTGTCAATGATTTTAAGGCTCAGGTCGGCGATTACCGATTGGTTCATTCGACACATCCAAGGGAAAAATATGATCCCGTTTGGGAGCAGATTCTGAATGAGAAAGACGATACCAATAGCGATTGGCGTGATACAAGAGACAGTGATTGGTAGAATACTTGCACAAAAATATGTTTATGATTTCAGGAACCGGCGATAGCGCCGGTTCTTTTTATTTATTCGCTTTACTTTTCTGATTCAGATTCGCATCCGGAATCGGTATTACATCCTTTGCAATCATGCCCCGAGGGTTTCTCCTTAGTCGCAACAACAAATCCCCTGCGATCAGGTCCTTCATCTATGAAGTCAATGGCGACGCCACCAAATTGCTGCAACTGCTCCACTAAAGCAGGATGCATGAATACATCTATGCCGTTGGAATTGAAGTTGCTCAGACTATCTTCGGGCTCATCCAGAGCCAAACCCAAAACGGGTCCGCTTCAACCATACCCCATAAAATTGACAAATAAACTTTTCCCCTTGGCGTTATCGGACTGCAAAACTTTATTAAGCTCCACAGATGCAAGTTCTGAGATGGTTACCATCCAATTCTCCCGGTTCTATGTTGGCCTTCCTTCGGCCAATTGCTGGTCGTCATTTATATTTTTAGAAACGCATTATAGTATATTTTTGTGCCTGCGTAAAGAACAAAAAAAAACCGCCGAAAAAATCGGCGGCTGTAATTTGCACTCGGAATTTATTTACTGTGAACCGACACTGCCGGCTTGAGCTTTTTTGCCTCCAATTAATCGCCTGATTATAGGAACCGAAAAACGCGTCTTGGTCGGATCATTAAGCTCCAATGTGATTGATTTTTCAAAACTCTGATTGAGGTGATCCTCATTGACCTTGATTTTGCATTCAGCCGTTTCGCCGGCTTTTACTTCATCCGGCAAATAAATTTGTAAATAACCGTAAGGTTCACTTACGATTTTCAATTCCAAATCTTCGTCTGAAACATTAGTTACCGTAAATTTGGCCTCATCAACCTCGACTTCACCGGCTCGTGAAACGTAAATCCGATATGGCTTAAACACTACCGGATAAGTTGAGTCAGGTTGCCGTACAGAATGAACGCTAATGGTAACCCGCTTGGTGGGCGGGCCTTCATTAGTAGAAATGGCGGGGCGTTTACTCGCCGGCCCAACTTTTTGACCGGTTGAATAAATAATTTCCAATTCAGTGCTGTCGCCGACAGCAAGCTCCTTCTTTGTTAACGGAGCCTTGGTGCAGCCTCAGCCAGGCTTTACGTCTAATATCTTCAGCGAATCATCCCCAACCGATTTAATCCAGAATACATGGGATACTTTGCAATCCTGGGGCACAAACCCAAAATCAAATGAGGTTTCGGGAAGAAGCATTTTCGGCACTGCCATTGCCTGTGAAGATATGAGAGCCATTAAGAGGATTGTTAAGAAAACACTAATCAATAATTTGCGCATTTATCCTCCATTTTAGTATATAAGTCATCAGCCTATTATATTGTCATCGGCGCGATAAGTTTCAAATTTATCAATTCGAACCAATTTGTTAAAAATCTAATACTTTTCAACCGTATGTCAAGGAATATACGAATTCATTTTGGAATTCGTTTTATACATATTCCATTATTTTATGTCTCTATATATAGACGCTTATAACTTAATCTTGGTTACGCTCAAAATTCACTCATACTCCAATATAGTTGTAATTATTCGACTCGTTTCCAGCAATAATCTAATCCCTTGAAATCGTATAATTTAAAATTCCGTATCACAAATTAATATCACATTCTGTACTTTTTTCAAATATCTTCCGATTATATGATTGACAACTGCACGAATGGGCAGTATAAGGTAGTAGAATAAAGCCTGTTTTTCAGGAGGATAAATGGCTGACAAAAACAAACTAACCAGACGGCAACAACAGATACTTGATTTTATCGAGGAAATGGTCAATATCTCCGGTTTGCCGCCAACTATCAGAGAAATTGGTCTCAAGTTCAGTATTGCCTCAACCAATGGCGTCAGATCGATCCTGAGCGCTCTTGAAAAGAAAGGATATATACATCGCCAAAAATTGGTCTCGCGCGGAATCGAGCTGATCAAGCGATCGCCGATTATGTTTAATCGCATCCCAATTGTCGGCTCAGTTCCGGCCGGATTGCCAATAACAGCTATTGAGAATCGCGAGGGGGAAATGGCCGTTGATACAGCATTTTTACCCAACGATAAGGTGTTTTGTCTGAGAGTTAAAGGTGAGTCAATGATAAACGCCGGTATATTTGATGGAGATTTTGTACTGGTCGATAAAAATATCGATCCCCTGAAAGGCGATATTGTTGTGGCCGTTATCGGCGAAGAAGCAACGGTCAAAAAGTTCTATCCGGAGAAAAGACGTGTCCGCCTTGAGCCTCAAAACGAAGCTTTTGGACCAATTATTGTCGATAGTAATACTCCGGGATTCTATATCGCCGGCCGGGTTGTGGGATTGATGAGACGCATGAGATAATACAGACATTTTTAGTTCTGTAGCGTTTTTTAAGATAGTTTTTCATTTTCATATTTGCACTTTTGCAGAATTAAGGCAGTCCAGATGTATAAATATGCCGTGCTTGTAATGCTATTATTAATAATTAGTAAGAGCTTGTTATTAAACTATTACTTTATGTGAAGCGAGGGGATATGTATCAGGATATGGACGAACCTATTGAGGTCGTTGTGTTATTTCAGAACAACAAAATGAAGCCTTCCCGGTTTCGCTGGAACGGTACCGTGTACAAAATTGCTGAAGTAACCGGCGACTGGAAAACTGACGTAGGGGCGTATCGTATTCGCCATTTCGCGGTGGTTGATTCGTCGTCTAATTTTTATCAATTGTCGTACGACGAACGCAAAACCAGTTGGGTTATCAGTAAAATCTGGGTGGAATAGATGATAGATTATTCTCCTGTCATAGCTCATGTTGACATGGACGCGTTTTTCGCAGCTGTGGAAACCCGGAACAATCCCCACTTAAAGGGAAAACCGGTTATTGTCGGTGGCGGAATCGGGCCGCGGGGAGTTGTCTCAACCTGCTCTTATGAAGCCCGGAAGTATGGTGTCCATTCAGGGATGTCGGCCGTGCAGGCAAGAAAACTATGTCCGAAGGGAATTTTTATATCCGCCGGATTGAGAGGATATGTGTACGCTTCCGCATATCTCCAGAAAATATATGAATCATATTCGCCTCTGGTGCAGCCAATCAGCATTGACGAAGCTTTCCTCGATATAACCGGAGCAGATCGTTTGTACGATGGACCGGTGGAATTGATCCAGAAAATGAAAAATGAAATCTGGGAGAAAATGAAATTGACCTGCTCGGTTGGTATTGCCCCGACAAGATATCTGGCCAAACTATCATCGGGAATAAATAAACCGAACGGCTTGACCGTTATGAACCAGGAGAAATTTAAAGAAGTATTTTATTCCAAACCGGTGGATGCATTGTGGGGCATCGGCGAAAGCACCAAAAAAACACTGGCCCGGGAAAATATCCATACTGTTGCTGACCTGGCCGCGACTGATTCGAAAATTCTACATAGAATATTCGGTAAGAACGGAGACACCTTATCAATTATGTCCCGTGGAACAGATAACGGTCAAGTTATGCGCTATGAAGATGTGCCTCACGATAAATCAATGTCGCATGAGACGACTCTTAGAGTAGATATTTATGACCCAACAATTATCAAGGCAACGCTATTGTGGCTTTCGGATAAAGTCGCTCGAAGGATGCGACGACACGGCTATGTTGGATGTACGATCTCGGTTAAAATTCGTTCATCAGATTTTACTACGATTACAAGAGCCCACACTCTAAGAAGACCGACTGACCGGTGTGATATTATTTTTCATAATGCCGTAAAGCTGATTCCCAAAGAATACGGGATGAAATATAAAGTACGATTATTGGGGGTACGCGCATCTCAATTAAAAAAAATCAAATCTTCATCAGGAAATGATATTAATTCCGATTTGATGTCTCAATATGAACTGATTCTCGATAACCGTGAAGAAAAATACAAGAAACTGACAGGAGCGATGGATAATATCCGCGATAAATACGGTGAGCATATAATTAAGCTGGCCGGTTCGATGCGTTGACTATTTTATCTATTTTGTCCTCTTTTTTCATTTTTCCACATTCTCTCCTCTGATTCCCTTGATTTTATCACTCAAATGTTTTATAATTTTTACACAGTCAATTGCAAAACGCGGGTGTTATTATGAAAACCATAACCGAAGAAAAATTGAAAGAAAATAAAATGAGTTCTATCGAAAAATGGGGTGTCACGTCCCACGTCCTCACGCTGGAAAGTTCAATTATAAGAGAAATTCTCAAACTATCATCTCAACCCGGTGTAATTTCATTTGCCGGCGGATTACCATCCCCCGACATGTTTCCCGAAGAAGACCTTAAAGAAGCTGCCATTCGAGCCTACGACAATCATCATGACGCCGCTCTCCAATATTCTTTTTCTATGGGCGTTCCTGCCTTTAGGGAAATCATTGCCGAGTATTCCGGTCGGCAAATTCCGGAATTGATAGCTGATAACATTATCATTACCTCCGGCTCTCAGCAAGGGCTTGATCTGGTCGGACGCGTGTTCCTTGACCCTGGCGATTATATCATTTGCGAATCTCCAACATATGTTGGAGCCCTTCAGGCATTTAATTTTTACCAGGCCCGATATGCCACGATCGATATGGATGAATATGGGATGCTTGTCGATCAACTTGAGGAAAAAATCAAGAAATATAATCCCAAGTTTATCTATGTTGTTCCGAATTTCCAGAACCCCTCCGGAATATCGATGTCTCTCAAACGGCGAGTGCAGCTGATTGAAATTGCTAACCGCCATAATATCCCTATTATTGATGATAATCCTTACGGCGATTTGAGGTTTGAAGGTGAACCGTTGCCTTCACTAAGAGCCCTGGGTGGAGATACGGTTATTTCCCTTTCTACATTTTCAAAAATTTGTGCCCCCGGATATAGAATAGCCTGGTTGATTGCTCCAGCTGGTATTATGAAGATTTTTGAACGAGTGAAACAATGTTGCGATCTCCATACCAGCACTTTCGGACAGATGGTACTTCTTGAATACATGAAAATGAATAAACTCGACAGCCATATTCAAAAGATTTGTGAATGCTATAAACACCGGAGGGATGTTATGGTGTCAGCTATTCATGAACACTTTCCCGACGAAGCAAGATTTGTTGTACCCCAGGGTGGGTTATTCCTCTGGATGACACTTCCAAACGGGATGTCGGGTAAAGAGCTTTTGACAAAAGCCGTTGAGGCGAAAGTAGCCTATGTTTATGGCTCGCCGTTTTTCCCCAACGGCGGGGGAGAAGATACCCTTCGTTTGAATTTTTCGAATGCGTCCGATGATATGATTTCTGAAGGTATAAAACGATTAGGGCGCATCATTAAAGAGAATATGTGATGAGCAACAGGTATATTTAAACTAAACAAAAAACCCGTCTAAAGGCGGGTTTTTTTATACCCAAATTCTGTTTTTGTCGCTATCATTGGCAAGTATGAAGAAGCCATTTTCAAAATACCAGGCTCTTGGAAACAGTTTTCTAGTATTTGATGAGGTTTTTATCAAGGGCATAGACAAAAAATACGAGTCATTGGCATTGGAAATCTGTGATAAAACGCACGGTATCGGCGCTGATGGTTTATTGATTTTATCAAAACGGCAGGGGGCCTATCGGGTTGATATTTATAACGCTGATGGAAGCTGGGCCGAAAAATCGGGCAATGGTTCGCGCATTGCGGCCATGCATTTATCTAATTCCAAATTAGTTTTAGACACGTCGTTTGAATTAATTACAGGATCGGGAGTATCTCATATCAAACTATTTACGGGCAATAGCCAAAAGCGTATTATTTCCGCGACTTTGGGCGTACCTGATTTTAACGCCAAAAGCATTCCTGTCGCTTCAAATAATAAATTCTTTATCAATCAAACGATTCATTGCTTTAATCGAGCATATATTGCTTCCGCGGTATCAGTGGGAAATCCTCATTTGATTTTGTTTTGCGATGATTTCGATTTTGACTGGCAAACCATTGGCTCCGAACTTGAATCTCATCCTATGTTTCCCAATCGGGTCAACATCGGCTTTGTTAAAATAATTGATGAGGCCAATATTGAAATTCGGGATTATGAACGAGGCGTTGGTCCGACCGAATCATCGGGTACCGGGGCCGCAGCAGCAGTGGCGATTTCGGTTATGCGCGGGTTTACGGATAGAAAAGCCAGCGTACATTCCCAGGCCGGCGTTTTGCAGGTTTACTGGGATAATAAGTCAGATGAATTATCGATTAAAGGATCAGTAGAATTTATTTTTTCCGGTGAGTATGAAATCTAATACCGGTACTGGATTTTGGGATGTTCCCGAAAATTAGGCGGGGTACAATAGACTATTTTCAGGATTTAAGGCAACTGACGCCAAATGCCCGAAAATATCTTCTTGCCTCATTTTTTATTGGCATGACGTTTTCTTCGATGATGCTCCTGCTTAATCTTTATCTAAGGGAGAGAGGGTTTGGCGAGGCCGACATCGGATCCGTATTATCATTTGGCGCCCTGGGAATGGTATGCATCTCGATTCCAGGAGCATTCCTCATTTCGCGAGTACGACTGAAGCCAATTTTATTGATATCGACAATCCTGTATGCAATTTTTGGGATCATTACAATTTACGCCCAACAATTGTGGGCTATACAGGCAGCCTATTTTTTGGCCGGCATTACCATGACGTTTTATCGCATCGCAGCATCGCCGTTTTTTATGCGCAATTCAAGTTCAAGGGAGCGGCCTTATTTATTTTCGCTTTCATTTGGAATCGCGGTTATTGCCGGAGTCATTGGGTCGTTTATATTTGGAGCACTGGTCGAATATTTGGTGGGGAATATTGGATATGATACGGTACAAGCCCACCGCCTCTCATTGGCGATTGGTGTTTTTATTTCCCTTTTGGCTTTGATCCCGTTTGCGATGCTCAAAATGCCGAAGCAAATTCCAAAAGAAGACAGGTTCGAAATTTCGTTTAAAACATTTGCGCCTTACAGGGGTTTGTTTCTCAAATTATGCGCCCCATATTTCATAGTTGGTACTGGGGCTGGGATGATTATTCCATTCTTAAATATATTTTTCCGCGATCGTTTCGGTAAGGATGCGGACGAAATTGGCCTGTTTTTCGGATTAGTTCACCTTACAATGTTCATAGGCGTCATGGCCGGACCAATAATGGTGAAAAAAATTGGAATGGTTCGGACAATTGTATTTACTCAGCTATTATCCATCCCATTTATGTTGATTCTGGCTTTCAACTATTACTTTCCCCTGGTAATTGGCGCATTTTTATTAAGGGGCGCCCTGATGAACATGGGCGGTCCGATCGGGAATAACTTTGCTATGGAAATGGTCCCCAAATCAATGCATGCCATTATGAATGCGCTCCTGATGTTTGCCTGGACATCCTCCTGGATGGTCTCCACTAAAATCGGGGGGATGATAATTGAATCCCACGGGTATACGCTTTCACTGGTAATTGCCGTTATACTCTATGTTATTTCCTCGGTTTTGTATTTTTTCTTTTTTAGAAGCTCCGAAAAATTTAGTCTTAATGGCATAACCGTGAAATCAGACTTCAAAACGGCAGCCTGAATCCCGTCGAGCCCAATAATATATATGACGAAAAATGTTGCGCCTTGATTGCGGCTTATATAGATTTGGGATCGTTGGAGAATTACTGAGAAAATATGGAAAATATTTTTAAGATAAAAGCGGCCGAGCAATTGGTGGAGGCTACTCACAAGGCATTCCCGGAAAGTATCTCTTCTATTAGAGAAAATCTGAATATCAAAGATCCTGATTTGACCGTTTTTTTCGCGTCGAAATTGGAAGTCCCAAAGGATGTCAAAATGGGCGACTTTGCGTTTCCGACTTTTATACTTTCCAAAGCCCTGAAGAAAAAACCGCCGGAAATTGCAAATCAAATTTATTTGCATCTTGATAATTCCCGATTTTCTGTGGCGGGCTCATATATTAATTTCACGCTTTATCCCGAGGAAACGGTAGGTGAAATTCTACCCGATATTTATTTAGAAGGAAAAGACTATGGGAGTCAAAAAGTAGGTACGGGCAAAACCGTTGTCATTGATTTTTCGTCTCCCAATATCGCCAAACCATTCGGTGTGGGCCACCTGCGCTCAACTGCGATCGGAAATTCCTTATATCGAATTTATAAAAAACTCGGTTATAAGGTGGTCGGTATAAATCACCTTGGCGACTGGGGTACTCAATTTGGCAAAATGATTACTGCCTATAAAAAATGGGGTAATTCTGATGATCTGGCTAAAAACCCGATTAATCATCTTTTTGATTTATATGTGAAATTCCATAATGAAGTCGAGCAGAATTCAAACCTTGATGAAGAAGCCCGGGAATGGTTCAAAAAACTGGAAGATGGGGATGAAGAAGCAGTAAAGCTATGGAAATTATTTATCGAGTTGTCGCTGGATGAATTCAATCGTATTTACGAGTTACTCGGCGTGCATTTTGACCATTATACGGGTGAGTCTTTTTATAATGACAAAATGGATGCTGTTATCAATAGGCTAACTCAAGCGGGCCTGACATCCGAATCGAAAGGCGCCTTGATAGTCGATTTATCGGAACATGATCTCAATCCTTGTCTTCTCAAAAAAGGCGATGGGGCGACATTATACGCGACTCGTGATTTGGCGGGCATTTTCTATCGACATGATACTTATAAATTCGATAAAGCGCTTTATGTCGTCGGCGCTGCGCAGCAGGAACATTTTAGGCAGGTATTCAAAGTCGTGGAAATGCTTGGTGAGAGTTTTGCCAAAAATCTTGTACATGTAGAATTCGGATGGATTCGTTTCAAAGATCAGGCAATGTCCACCCGAAAAGGTAATATTATATTTCTTGACGATGTCATTAATACGGCCGTCGGGCGCGTCAAAAATATCATGATGGAGAAAAATCCTGATCTGCCCAATCTGGAGCAAATTGCAAGGCAGGTCGGAATCGGCGCCGTGATATTCGCCGACCTGGGCGTCAAGAAACATAAAGATGTAAATTTTTCATGGGAAGAAGTTTTGAATTTTGAAGGAGAAACCGGGCCGTATCTCCAGTACACACATGCCCGGTTATGCGCTTTGAAACGTAAATATGGAGAAGAAATTACCGGTGGTGTGGATTTTTCAAAATATTTATCTCTTGAAGAAAAGGCCTTGGCCCTGCATTTGTATCGTTTTGGCGAGATAATCGAAGTGGCGGCCGATAAATACGAACCCAATTTTATTGTCGAGTATCTAATAGGATTGGCGTCGGTTTTTAATCGCCTCTACCAGCGCAAAGATGAGTCGGGGAGATTAATAAAAATCATCGATGACTTATCGCCGGATGGAACGGCTTCCCGGATGCTTTTGGTTGATTGTGTTAGAATTGTCTTAAACGAGGGATTATACTTATTGGGCATGGAAGCGCCCGAGGAGATGTAAACGGATATTTTATGAGCGAAATAGTTATAAAGAATGCGAAAAAACTGCAGGGTGCTATTAGTCTGCCCGGTGACAAATCGATATCGCATCGTGCGGCGTTATTATCTCTTCTGTGCGAAAATCCTCTGTCAATAACTAATTATTCTGATGCCGCCGATTGTCAAAATACACTAAACGCTGTCAAATCTCTGGGAGGACTCATTAGAAATGAGGGCGATTCCTTAATTTTGTCGCCTTCTCCGGAAGGGATTAAATCTCCCGAAGGACCTATCGAATGTGGCAATTCAGGGACAACGATGCGTCTTCTGGCGGGATTATTAGCGGGCTCATCCGTAAGCGCGACTTTGATTGGCGATGATTCATTATCATCTCGCCCCATGAAAAGAATTTCCGAACCATTACGACTTATGAACGCTGAAATAGAAATATCTGATAACAATACCGCGCCGATTAAGATATCTCCGGGAATGATAATTCCAATCGATTACACCCTTCCGGTAGCTTCGGCCCAGGTAAAATCGGCTATAATTCTAGCCGGTTTGGCTTCAAAAACCGATGTGATTATTCGTGAGAAATCATTATCGCGGGACCATACCGAGCGGATGATTTCATTTTTGGGCGGCGATTTGCGCGTTGAGAATGTCAAAATGAAAACTATTGAGGATCCGGTTGATCCCCGCAAAAAGAAAAAAGTCCTTGCAATCGGCGATTATAAACGATCCATTTTTCTGGGAAAGAATACACGTATTTCGGGCGGTGAAATCAATATCCCGGGTGACATTTCGACGGCGGCATTTTTTATTGCGGCCGCATTGCTAATTAAAGGAAGCCATCTGATTATCAGGAGCATTGGCGTTAACAGTGCGCGCATGGGTTTTGTAAGGATCCTCAAACAAATGGGAGCTCGGATTAATATAAAAAATCGCCGTGAACTATCGGGTGAACCGACAGGTGATATTGAAGTATTTTATAGTAAATTGAAACCGCGCAAGATTTCAGGAGAAAGTATACCAGGTCTAATTGATGAAATACCGGTTCTGGCAGTATTGGCGTCATATATTGAAGGAACCACTATTATTCGCGATGCCGGGGAATTGCGCCATAAAGAATCCGATCGGATAAAAGCTGTATGCGATAATCTGACCGCGATGGGAGTTAAAGTGGGGGAGTTTCCGGATGGAATGGCGATTGAAGGAACAGGCGAGATGGAAGGAGCCGAAATCAATTCTTTCGGAGATCATCGGATCGCAATGGCGTTCGCCATAGCCGGTATAACCGCCCACGGACAAACAGTAATCAAAAACAGCGATGTAGTATCTATCTCTTGTCCGAACTATTTTAATCTATTAGATGGATTACGGATTAAATGACGAAATTTAATTTCGGTATCATTGGTCAGAATATCGCGTATTCTCAATCGCCGGAAATATTTAATGCGATTTTTGGATTAAGGCAGATCGAAGGCGAATTTACTGTTTATGATTTTCCTATAAGTGAGTTTGATAAGCATTTACCGGTATTGCGCAAGTTAGATGGGTTTTCGGTGACAATTCCTTTCAAAGATAGAATAATTGATTTCATCGCGGAAATGGGCAATTCAACTCATTCAATTCAGGCGGTCAATTCGGTCAAAGTAGAAAAATCGCGATTTTTCGGATTTAATACTGATGGCATTGGATTTATATACGGCCTGTGTAATCCGGAAATTAAATTAAAAAATGCGCTGATAATAGGTTATGGAGGAGCCGCTCGAGCTGTAATTCATGCATTAATCGGTAATTTCAAGATAAAAAACATTACAGTATGCGGCCGCAAAATTCTCGATACATGCTTGCTAAGGCAGAAATACTTTAGTCATATAGCGTCCGATATTGGTTTTTCCTATTCGGTCGCATCCCAATTAGAATATAGTGCCGAGTATGATTTAATAGTAAACTGTACGCCGTGCGGAGATAGGAATCACAGAAATGAATCTCCACTTACTGAAAATTTTGAATTTCAGGGACGCGGAATATATTATGACTTAATATATGACCCATCCGAAACAGCATTAATGTCAAAAGCGGCAAAATCGGGCTGGTATACTAAAAATGGTTATCCGATGCTGGTCAGGCAGGCGGTTGAATCGTATAAGATATGGAGTGGAGATGATATTTCCGCTGATAGATTGACTCAGGATGTAATTCAATTTCAGGAAAAGCAGGTTTAATGTGAGTACAGCTGGTAAAAAACCGGAAATAATTTTTCTTTGCGGATTTTCAGGTTCCGGAAAAACGGAAACGGGCGAAATTCTCGCTCAAAAACTAAATTATTCATTTACTGATACGGATTCGGTAATTGAACAACAAATGGGCAAGACAATTCCAGAGATTTTTGCTCGTTCTGGCGAGGCAAAATTCAGATTTGCGGAAAACGATGTAATTCGAATGGCGACTATGCATCGGCCCCAGGTCATTACTTTGGGCGGCGGGGCCATTCATGATAAGTATATGCTGGCCTACCTTAAATCAAACGGTTATATAATCTATTTGCGAACAACGCCCGAGACGATTTATAACCGATTACAAAAAAGTCACATTCGTCCGATGCTGCAAGTAATTAATCGGGATGAAAAACCGGACGAAAATAAAGTAATGGACCGCATCAGACAATTACTCAATGAACGAGAAGAAATCTATCTTAAGGCAGATAAAGTAATTGACACTGAGGATAAATCATGCGAAGAAGTCGCCCAGGAAATTAAATATATTTGGGATTGCAATGACGCGTAAAGACGATTTTGTCGTAAGGGCTGGGGAAATCCGCTATCCGGTATTATTTTCGCCGGCGATAAAAAGGATTGCGGCTCTTGTCAAAAATTCGGCAAAAATAATTATTATATCCAATCCAAATGTTTTTGCATTGCATGGGAAGAAATTCATCGACAGGTTTATGCAACCCACTAAAGAATGCCACAATATAATTATCGGCGACGGCGAAAAGTACAAAACTATCCAGACCGTGAACAAATTATACGATCATTTCTTCGATATTGGACTGAGCCGTAAAGATACCATTATAGCTTTGGGCGGCGGAGTTGTGGGAGATACTGCAGGATTTGCGGCGGCTACTTTTAAGAGAGGCGTCAATCTGATCCAGGCGCCGACATCGGTGTTGGCTATGGTTGATTCTTCAATAGGCGGTAAGGTCGGAATTAATCACTCGCTGGGAAAGAATCTAATTGGCGCTTTTTTTCAGCCCGGGGCGGTTATTGTTTTTCCGGAGTGGCTTTTGACATTGGGGCAAAGAGAGATTATAGGGGGTTTTGCGGAAATAATCAAAACGGGTTTTCTTTCCGGTCGCACGTTTCTCAAATCTCTGGCATCATTTAAGGCATTAGATATGATTAAGCCCGATGTCAATTTAATAAAGTTAATTAAAATATCAATGCGATTTAAAGCTTCCATCGTTGCCCGTGATGCGCATGAAAGTGATTTGCGGCGCATTCTGAATTTTGGTCATACTTTTGGACATGCTATCGAAAAAACCGAAGGATTTAAAAGATATCGTCATGGGGAAGCAGTTCTGGCTGGTATGATTGGAGCTCTTTATCTATCACATTCGGCAGGCCATCTTAATTTGAAAAATATGAACGAAGCGCTGGATGTGATTGAGCCATATGTTCCGCACTTAAAGCCCCTGAGAAATGACATCCCCGCTTATTTATCTCCGATGCGTGTCGATAAAAAAAATGAGAATGGAAAACATATATTTGTTCTTCTAAAGGATATCGGGCGGCCTCATATTACTGAGATAAATTCAAAAAGGAAAATTTCAGAGGCCATTAAATTTATGTGTGATTTTGTCAATCACCGATTGGAAAAATGAAACGAATTCTGTTTATAAACGGACCGAACTTGAATATGCTGGGAATGAGAGAACCGGAAATTTACGGAACTAAAACATTGCCTGAAATTATTGAAATGGCCCGGATGCAAGCCGCGGGGCAGGGGTGTGAAATAGAAGCATTCCAGAGCAATCATGAGGGGGCTTTGATTGATTTTATTCAGAATAAGTACCGGGATTCTGACGGCATAATAATAAATCCCGGCGCCCTGACGCACTATAGTTATTCTCTGCGGGATTGCCTGGCCGCGACCGGCCTCCCGATAATCGAGGTTCACGTCTCCGACATTCAGAAGCGTGAAGATTGGCGAAAGAAATCGGTTGTATCCGAAATTTGCGCCGAAGTAATAAGTGGCCGGGGAATTGGTGGTTATTTCACAGCCCTGGAATATTTCAAAGACAAATAAGAAGGATTTATCAGGGCGGCTATTCGGCCTATAGAAAAAAACATCATTTCTTTCAGGTTAGATTGTGAATGAAATTTGACGAATAAAAATTAAAGACATATATTGTCCGCGGAGGTTTATTAAATTACTTCCGCTTTTTTATTATGGATAAACAGGAAGAAAAATATACGGAAGGTTCAATAATCTCTTCAATCTGGCGTCTCGGGTGGCCGGCCGTAACTTCTATGCTTCTGCATACATTGATGACTTTAACGGACACCATCTGGGTCGGGCGCCTTGGTCCAACCGAAATGGCCGCCGTTCAATCGAGTATTTTTACTATCTGGACCGTGTTTTCCATGCTGATGATTATTTCTACCGGTGTTGTCGCGATTATATCCCGGGCGGTAGGAGCCGGTCAAACAGATGAAATCGGCAGGATTGGGCGACAGAGCATTTTATTCTCAATTTATGTAGCTATTGGATATAGTATCTTCGGATATATTATTGCCCCGCATGTATTCAATTTTATGGATACCGAAACCGCAGTCAGTCAACTTGGAATCTCTTACTTACGGATTTTCTTTATTGGCGTTCTGTTTTTCTTCATTAACGATTCCATCTCAGCCATTTTCAGGGCCATTGGAGATACGCGAGCGCCTCTATACGCAACAACAACCGCGGTATTAATCAATATCGTCCTTGACCCGATCCTGATCTTTGGCTGGCTTGGAATCCCAGCTCTGGGGACTAAAGGAGCAGCCATAGCTACTGTTGTATCTGCCTTCTGCGGAACATTGCTATATCTGAATATGATTCGCCGCGGGCGTTTGAAATACTGCCTTAATTTCAGGTTGTTTGAAAAACTCGATTTTGGACTGGCTAAAGCTATCATTAAGATTGGAAGTCCTCCGGCCACCGCAGGGATGGTTTTTTCGGTTATTTATATCTTCCTGAATAAAATCGCGGCTCAATTCGGAACAATTTCGATCGCCGCTTTAACCGTCGGCAATCGTATGGAATCGTTGTCATACTTGATTTGCTTTGGATTTTCAATAGCGGCGACGACGATGGTCGGACAAAACCTCGGCGCTGGTAAACCGTATCGTGCCGCCAAATCAGCCTGGATGTCGGTTGCCATCTGTGCCGGATGGACATTATTCATTTCGATTCTTTTTCTGATTTTCCCTGATTTGTTATCGAGGATTTTTACCAGTGATGAAAAGGTGATCGCAATTGCAATAAACTATCTCCGAATTTTGGCATTGTCGCAAATATTTATGGCCGCCGAAATAGTCCTTGAGGGGGCTTTTGCCGGGGCTGGGAATACGGTTCCTCCGATGGTAATTTCAATCCCGGGAACAGTAATCAGGCTTCCGATGGCATATTATCTCTGTTTTGAAACAGGCCTGGGTATTGATGGCCTCTGGTGGACGCTGACTATCACGACCTGGATAAAGGCACTCATTATGATGTACTGGTTTTATCTCGGCCGATGGAAAAAAACGGGAATTATAAAAACATAGATGACAAACAAAGGAATTTTCTATATTTTTTGAACATTATAACTGAAGCAGGATACGAAAGGGCTCTCAATTGGAAAAGTATATCAGATTTGAAAAGAATGGAAAGTCGGGGTATGGACGAATAGAGAAGGATAAAGTAATAATTCTGAGTGGCCCATATTGGCAGGGCCATATTGAAACCGAAGAATCGGTAATCCTGGATGAAATAAAACTGCTGTGCCCGGTGCAACCGACAAAAATCATGTGTGTCGGCCTTAATTATCGCAAACATGTTCAACATTCACAGTCGGCAACGGTAGCTCCCAAGACACCGGTGCTTTTTATGAAACCACCCAGCTCGCTATTGGGACCGAGCGGCGCTATTGTTTATCCGGATAATTGTGATCGGGTTGATTATGAGGCCGAACTCGGAGTTGTTATCGGCAGCCGTGGCCGGAAAATTCCCCCTGAAAAAGTATTTGAGCATATCTTTGGCTATACTTGTCTAAATGACGTAACCGCTCGACACATACAAAAAGACGATGGTCAATGGACGCGGGGAAAAGGATTCGATACTTTTTGCCCGGTAGGTCCTCATGTGGTGACGGAAATCAATCCCATGAATCTGCAGGTCGAAGCATATTTGAACGGTGAACAAAAGCAATCGGGGAACACGTCCGAAATGTTATTTCCCATCCCGGAACTAATTAGCTTTATTTCCTCGGTTATGACTCTGGAACCTGGAGATATTATCGCTACCGGAACTCCCGAGGGCATCGATCCGATGCAAATTGGGGACGAAGTCGAGATTAGGATTGAAAAGATAGGTTCATTATTCAATAAAGTTGTATAATTATTGAAAGAATTCTGAAGCGGAGATTAAATGACAGAAAGGTTATATTACGCCGATAGCTATCTGAAAGAATTTACCGCGTCGGTCGAATCGGTGATTAAGGTCGATGAATATTATCATGTTCTTTTGGATCGGACGGCTTTTTATCCTACCTCCGGCGGACAGTTATTTGATACCGGCTGTCTATCAAATGAAAAAGTCATTGATGTCATTGAATCAGCTGGTGATGTGATTCATATTCTTGAAGAAAAACCTGTCTTTCAGCCCGGAGACGAAGTCAGCGGCAAAATTGATTGGGAGCGCAGGCGGGAAAATATGCAAAAACATACCGGCCAACATATACTTTCACAATCCTTTATTCAAATATGCAATGCTGTTACCGTCAGCGCTCGTCTGGGCGAGGATGACAGCACAATTGATCTCGATGTTTCTCAATTAAATAATAATTCCATAATTGATACAGAAAATATGGCCAATCAAATTATTTTTGAGAATAGGCCAGTTTCCACAAAATATATTCCGGCCGCTGAATTACAACAATATCCATTACGAAAGATTCCCGACCGAGGCGATGATAATTACCGCGTCATAAATATTGGTAATTTTGATTGGTCGGCATGCGGAGGAACGCACTGTGCCGCGACCGGTTCGGTTGGATTAATTAAAATAACGGGGCAGGAAAAAATCAGGGGAAAACTTCGATTTCACTTTCTTACAGGCCTAAAAGCTCTGGAAGATTATCGCTGGCGTTTTACTCAGGTTGAAGATATTTCAAATCTCTTTTCGTGTCATGGCCGCGATTCTCTCAAAATGATTGAAAATATTCTCACCGAAAATAATGATTTGAAGCGAGAGAAAATTGAAATGAGAAGAAAAATGATGCCCTCTTTAGTGGAAGAATGGATTGCCGCTGCAAAAGATATAAACGGATTAAAAGTAATAAGCGCGGACATGGCCGGAGAAGATTTTGAATTTGTCCGCAATGCGGCCCTATCCACGACAAATAATCACAAAGCAGTAGTCCTTATCGGTGTTGGAGGCAGGCTGTTGGCCGCTGTTTCAAAAAGCCTCCCGATATCGGCTTCGGATATCATGAAAAATGCGTGTCAGAAATACGGGGGCAAGGGGGGAGGAACACCGGAATTGGCCCAGGGAGGCGGCTTCACACCAGACGATCTGAAAATTTTAATTGCTCATCCGGAAAAAGTAATCGATATATAACCGATGCGATATGTAATTTACATTTTTGCCCTAATTATCCTTGCCCTATCATTTGTCACTTCAGTCACCGCGCAGGATGAAAAGCGTACCGTACTTTTTGATGAGTTTGATTTTCTCGATATGAAAACCACGGATAGCGGTATTGTCTGGTATGGTTGGGGACGGGGATGGTTCCGCATCGATTCTACCTGGATTTATTCCGATTCGGTCGTCTGGCTCCAGGACAAAAACATTATTCACTTTTTTGGAGGGGTTGAAGCTTATGATTCGACTCAGCATGTCTGGGCTGAGAAAATTAGTTACTACCATGCCGATTCGGTCTTAATCGCCTATGGTAATGCGATTTTAATACATAATATCGATTCAGTTCGCGCCGAAGCGCAATATATCGAGTATGACGTAGCCAATAAAATTATCGTATTGGAAAATGATCCATGGCTCTATTTGAATTACCCTGATTATAAAAACCTTGTGACAATCAGCGCGAAATATTTGACATTTTTTAGAGATGAGCAGATCGGTATGGCCGAGGAAAACGTCCGGATCGATCATTCGGGAACCAAGGCCATTTGCGGATGCGCCGAGTTTTACAAAGAAGCCAATTTGTTATCTTTGATGGATGAGCCGGTCGCGACCCGAGATTCATCGACCATTACCGGAAATTATATGAATATAATATTTAAATCACAGACGGTTGGCAGAATTGAAGTCAATGACAGCGCCATTGCGTATTTTGTCGAACAGTCGGATTCAACCACCGGTGAATTTTCTGGCGAGTCAACCTTAACCGGCAAAGACATTACGTTTTTCTTCAAAGATAATGATGTTAGGAAAATTGTTGCAAGCGGGGCAGCCCGTTCGGAGTATCTGCCTTCGCCGGAGGATACAACCGGAACGGGGAAAAATTATGTCTCAGGGGATTCAATTTTTATTTACATAAAAGATAGAGTGATCACGAAGGCGGAGGTGAGGGGAGGCGCAGAAGGTATATATATAACCGAAAGTGAACCTGCCCCGATAGATTCGCTGAATGATTCGGTGATAGCGTTGGGCGATACGCTTTCAAAACATCCCTGCGACACCTGCTATACCTTATTGACAACTGAAGATAGCTTTATTAATCGAAATTCTGATGACACTCTGATTTTAGATGATAGCATGAAGATATCATCAGAATATTTAGTCGCCGAAGATTCAATTCATTATCAGGGCGCCTTTCTGGAGTTTTTCTCCAAAGAAAGAATCCTTGGAGTAACCACCGATGCCATGGTTAGACAGGGTTCGGTTTTATTGACAGCCGATAAGATCAATTATAATATCCCCGATCATATTATCACGGCAAATGCATTGGTCAATTCCGATGACAGCATACCGACGATCGTACCGCTGTCATTAAAAGACGGAAGTGAAGAGATTTTTGGATCCAGACTGGTATTTAATGCTGATACTAAAAAAGGTTTAATCGAAAACTCCAATACCCGTTTTGAGAGAACTCAATATCATGGCGAAGACCTATATAAAGAAGATGAAAAGATATTTTATGTGGAAAATAGCGTACTGATTCCGTGCGAAAAGGAAAACGCTCATTTCCATTTTCACTCAAAAAAAATGAAAATAATCCAGGATGACCGTGTAATCGCCCGGCCGGTACGATTGTACCTTTATAAACTCCCGGTAGCATATATCCCATATTATGTTTTCCCTCTAAAGCGGGGACGCCATTCCGGGATGTTACCGATACGCCTTGGAAATTTCGAGCAGGGAAATAGATTTATCGGAAATATCGGATATTACTGGGCCGCCTCGGAGTATTGGGATATTGAAAGTTCCCTTGACTTCTTTGAAAATATCGGCATTACCCTTAATGGATTATTCCGATATAATAAGCGCTACGAGTATTCCGGTTATGTGCGGGGTAACTTCTCACGTGAAAGCCGGGAATTGGCTTTCAATGAACAACGAAGCCGCCGCTGGTCGTTGAGCGGAAGCCATTCGCAAACTCTGCCGTATGAAATTAAATTTGGCGCCTCCGGTACTTTTGTTTCCGATGAAAGTTATTATAGCGATTATTCAACCAATCCCGATGAACGGCGCAATCGAAATATTCGATCGCAGGCCAATTTCAATAAGAGCTTTGGCGGTTCGTCTTTGTCCCTCTCCTTTAATCATCAGGATAATCTTGATTCCGATTCTCGTTCAAGTAATCTGCCCAGTGGAAGGTTTTCCGTTTCGTCCTTTCAACCCTTCGGCAGTGGCAGAGAAGAAGAAGGACAGACAATAAAAAATTGGTACAATTACCTGCGACTGAGCTATTCCAATAATTTTGGGTATTTTTCAAGTGCCAGAACTCTGCATAATGCCGTGATCGATACGACAATTATTGGTGTCGATAGTTTGATTCTTTCCAGTCGGGATTCGACATCCAAAACTATCAAGAAATATTCTTTTATTGACCACTCAATGTCGCTAACGGCTTCGCAGAAGTTATTTGAATATATATCTATAAGTCCGCGGGTTAGTTTTCAGGAAACGTGGTATTTTATCCCGGAAACTGATCAGGCTCATGATGCGGGAATTCCAGCTAATCGTTCGTATCGCCGTGGAGCGATTTCGGCCGGGATATCGAGCAATACCAATCTGTACGGCACTTTTCCGATTAACCTGTTCGGTCTTCAAGCTCTGCGGCATGTCATGACTCCTTCGATTGGCTTCAATTGGGCGCCATTTATAAATAAAAACAATCCCGTGAAGAACTTTGTTGGCAGGGGAGGCGGGGGAGGGCGTCAGATGGCAATGAGTATGACTCTTACGAATTTGATTCAAGCAAAGATTAAACAGGGAGAAAAAGAGAATAAACTGGATTTATTGCGGGTCTCGTCATCGACAAGTTATAACTTTGAATCATTCGGGAAAAAATTCTCGGATTTGCAAACTGGCATCTCGTCATCAATATTGCGTAAAATTAATCTCAGTGGCAACCTGACTCATGACATGTATGATAAAAACGATAAACTGATTTGGTGGCGTCCAAGACTCAAAACTTTTTCGCTGAATACGTCATTTCAGGCAAGAGGTTCTGTATCTGATGATTATACGAGAAGTGGCCTGTCTTCTGAGCAGAATTATGACGAGGAAGAGCAATACGATACTTCTTCTGCTGTCCCCCCGCCTTATATGCCTGGAGAATCGAGAGAAACTCAAACCGGTTCGACGGTATCATGGAATATGAATTTTTCACATAATTACACGGAATCCAGATCCGTAGCGGGAATAGTTTCAAAAACCCACTGGGCCCAGCTTACATTTAATTTGAATGTGACTAAAAACTGGAAAATAAAATATTCTCAAAGATATGATTTTGTCAAACACCAGACGATTGATAAAATAATCGATATAAATCGAGGTCTGAATTGTTGGGAAGGACATTTTTATTGGATACCAAACGGTTCTCGCCAGGGATTTTATTTCAAATTATTTTTACTTGCCATTCCCGACATCAAAGTTGAAAAATCAGAATCAGGGTTGCGTGGAGCCTTGTTTAATCGGTAGTTCCGGATAACTATGCCATTTTAGCCAGTAATTTCAAGCGCTTTTGGACGGATATACGCTAAAAGCCCATTTTTCGGGCTTATTTTGCTATTCTATACTTTTTTTATTTGACAAAGTTTTTAAAAATCAAGTAGATTCTTCTCGCATAGTAGAATTGATATAACCATTAACCATGGAGGTTTTAATAATGACAAGGGATGAATTAATCACAAAAATGGCGAAAGATGCCGGTATTTCAAAGCGTGCAGCAACCGATGCTTTGAAATGTCTCATTGGCTCAGTCACGACAGCTTTGAAGAAAGGCCAAAAGATGAGTTTCGTTGGATTTGGAACATTTTGCACATCCAGGAGAAAAGCTCGTACCGGCCGTAATCCTCAAACGGGTGCGTCAATTAAGATTCCGGCCGCAAGAGTACCGAAATTTAAAGCCGGAAAATCTCTCCGCGAAGCCGTTAAGAAGTAACTTTAGTAATATTTCCTGACAGGCAGAGTGAATATCACTCTGCCTTTTTTGTTGACCGGCACAGGATTCTATTATTACCCTTAAACTGGATTGAAATGAAAGAGAAAACCAAATTACAGATAATCGGGATACTTTTGGCGGCCTTTACGATTATGTCGCTTATAAGCCTGGTCGGCCATAACAATCCAGATGATATGATGATTATCTCTGATGAAGCCGTCTACGGGAATCCTTTTACGCTGGCCTACGCTAATTTGGGCGGCATGATGGGGGCATATTTTAGTTACGCTGCCTTTTTCTTTATGGGTTGGGGGGCGTATTTCGGATTGATTTTCCTCCTTGTATTATCTTTTAAGCTAATCGGATTTGATATCGCAAGACGATTTCTTAAACATGCTGGAATCTTGTGGGCCGCAATGACACTTATACTAATAATCAGTGATGTCGAAAAAGTATCTGATAAGATTTTTGCCGTGACTTACCCTGACGGAATCGGTGCTCTGGGGCATACTCTTATTGAAGGAATGATTTATATAGTTGGCATTCCCGGGGCCTATATTATTAGTTTCGCCACTCTTATCTGCGTCTTCGTTTATTATGGGTATATTTCTCATAAATTCCGAAATCTGGTGACGATTATGAGAGCCGAATCGATCAGAAGAATCCAGCAGGGCTGGCAGATTGCTCTTGAAAAATTGGAAAAAATAAAATCAACATCCAATTTTAATAAATTGTTTATGCGGGAATCAATTAACAAAACCAGAAAAAGGAAAAAATCTCAGAAGCAACTAATTGAGGAGAAAGAAGAACAAACGCAGGTTGTCGATCAGATTATTACTGATCATTTATCTGCGACTAATAAGCAGATAATTCATAAAAAGAAGGTCACTCTGCCGGGAAATAGCGAAGCGGTCACCGAACAGGTGGAAATGGATTCTGCAACGACTAACGATTTTATTATGCCTCCAATCGACCTGCTCAGGGAAAATCCGGATAAAGCTATTGAATTTGATACCAAAGAATTGGAAAATACCGCTAAGGCCCTGCGGGAGACCCTGGAGACATTTGGAGTTCGATTAAGCGGCAATATTGAGATGTTTCCAGGCCCGATAATTACCCGTTTTGAAATCAGACCGGCGGCAGGGATAAAAGTTAGCCAGATATCCAATCTATCCGAAGATTTGGCCCTGAACCTCAAGGCCAGATCAATACGCATTGTCGCGCCAATACCAGGCAAGGGAGCCGTTGGGATTGAGATCCCGAATCGCAATCCCCAAATCGTATATCTTCGCGATATTATTGAATCCGATAAATTTCAGGAAAATAAATATAATTTACCATTGGCATTGGGAAAGGATATTTCGGGAAATCCTTTTGTCGTTGATTTAACAACAATGCCTCATCTTTTGATTGCGGGGACAACAGGTTCCGGAAAATCTGTGTGCATCAATGTCATAATAACATCACTGATGTATTCGCTGCCTCCTGAGGATCTTAGATTTATCTTTATCGATCCCAAAATGCTGGAATTGACGGTTTATAAGGATATCCCTTATCTTGACGAAAAAGTTGTCACCAATTCCAAACAGGCTGAAAGAGTACTAAACGATGTCGTAATGGAAATGGAGCATCGCTACCGCACGCTGGCCAATGAATCGGTGAGGAATATCGTTGATTACAACGCCAAAAGAAAGCCGGGAAATAAAAAGCTGCCCTATATCGTGATAGTCATTGATGAATTGGCCGATTTGATGATGTCGACGCATTCTTCCAGAGTCGAACTGCTTTTGACCCGCCTGGCTCAAATGGCACGGGCAGTGGGAATTCATTTAATTCTGGCAACGCAAAGACCTTCAGTTGATGTTATTACCGGACTTATTAAAGCTAATTTTCCTTCCCGGGTAGCTTTTCAGGTAGCCACTCGTATCGATTCCCGCACAATTCTTGATGGGAATGGAGCTGAACGTCTTTTGGGAAACGGAGATATGCTTTACCTCGAAACCGGATCGCCGGAACCGGAAAGACTGCATGGCCCTTATATTACCTCGGATGAAACCGAATGCCTGGTAACATTTATAAAGCAACAGCCTTATAGTAAAGTAAAGCAAGAAGCATCGGAAACAGTTGCCGAAGAAAAAACACAAGTCCGTCAACTTAATGACCCGGTCATGATGGAGGCGGTCGAAACGGTTATCGGTCAGGGGCAGGCCTCCGTTTCTTTATTGCAGCGTAAGCTTGGAATCGGCTATCAGCGTGCCGCCCGGTTGATTGACGAGCTGGAAGAAATGAAGATTATCGGCCCATATAATGAATCAAAAGCCAGGGATGTTCTCGTTGACAAAGCATTCCTGGAAAACATAAAGAACGGTAAATATTCCAAAACATAATTCGTATTTTTATTGTATAACATTTTATGATACGGCAAATTTCAAATATAATCATATTATTGATCGTGGCGTTTAATGCTTTTGCCTTTGCCGAATGCCCCATATTTGATAAGGCTATGGATTACTATCAATCGCACGAATATTATTCTATGGAATATTCTCAGTTAATCTATTCTGATATTTTTAAAAGTGTTGATACCCTGACCGGGACTATAAAAGCCTGTTCCGACGGCCGTTTTAGCCTGACAATGCCCAGGCAGATTTTAGTCTCCAATGGAACAATATTATGGAATTACGCGATTGACAACGAGCAGGTCATAATCGATTCAATCTCCCGTAAAGATATCTGGAATCCGATTATGCTTTTTTTTAATCCCCGCAGTTATTATAAATGCAGTCTCGAAAACAACGATGGCAAAACTGCCCAGGTGTCAATGATTTCCCATGACAGCTTGATAGCGCCAAACGAATTTCAAATTAAATTCAGACTCGATGATTTTATCCCTCTTGAGATTTTCTATCTGGATGAAAATGATTCACGCATTGAAATTTATATCACTGATTTTATATTTATATCAAATCTTTCTGATTCGGTTTTCAATTTCATTCCTCCGGCAGGAATCGAAGTGATCGAAATGCCATGAAACGCTATTATATCCATAAATTAGGATGCCCCAAAAATGACGTTGATGCCGAATATCTATCTGGCTATTTAGGAAATCTTGGTTTTCAAAAAACCGACGACGCCGATGACGCCGATTACATAATCGTCAATACTTGCGCGTTTATTCGGGATGCGAAAGAAGAATCAATTGATTCCATTTTGCATTTGATTAAAATAAAAGATCGCAAAAAGGATTCCCGCGTAATCGTTACGGGATGCCTGGCGCAAAGATATTCACATGATTTGGTCAAAGACATTCCCGAAATCGACGGCGTCTTAGGGCTTGATAATATCACCCAAATAAGAGATTTAATGGATAACAAAGATGCGAAGATTGCGATTGCTGAAAATAATTCGCGCGAATACCGGGAATTTCAAATTGATCGCGAACTGGATCCAAATCAGGTTTTTGGCTATCTGAAAATATCCGATGGCTGCAATAACAGATGTGCCTATTGCAGCATACCGGATATCAGAGGACGTTTTCGAAGCCGTAAAATGGAGAATATTCTCAATGAAGCCCGATATCTTATTAATCACGGCAAAAAAGAGATAATTCTCGTGTCCCAGGAATGTACCGCCTATGGCTTGGATTTGTATGGCAGGCAATGCCTGTCGTCCCTGCTGGATGGTTTGTCGGGGCTGGACGGCGATTTTTGGATTAGAATTATGTATTTGCACCCCGGGCGATTGACGAGCGATCTCATCGACTATATCATTGACAATCCGAAGATATGTAACTACTTTGATTTACCTTTGCAGCATTGCAGCGATGATATACTACGGGCGATGGGTAGAAAAACGACACGAAGTTCGATAGAAAAATTGATAAGTAAGATACGCCAAAAAAAAATGAGAAGTGCCATTCGAACGAACTTTATAGTCGGTTTTCCGGGAGAAACAGAAAAGCAATTTGAGGAACTATGCTCTTTTATTGAAGAAATTGAATTTGATCGATTGGGTGCTTTTGTGTATTCTCGTGAAGAAAACACCAAAGCCGCTGATATGCCGAACCAGGTAGAGCATAAAACCAAAGATGAACGATATCATCACCTGATGGAAATTCAGCGCGAAATCGCGTTAACCCGTAATGAAAATGATATTGGCGAGCGGTTTGAGGGAATAATTGACAGAGTTAATTTTGAAGAAGGATATTCAATTGCCCGAACCAGGTTTGACGCTCCGGAAATTGACCAGGAAGTTAATTTGAAAAATATTGATTTGAGACCGGGCGAATTTATACCGATAATTATAACTGGGTACGACGGATATGATTTACTTGGAACAAGGGAGGAACAATGAGTTCCGGAGTGAGCCTTGAAAAGACCGGTATATTTTTATCCAAACCAATCGCGCTTCTTCTGGTCTTAATTTATCTTTTGCAATCGACGCTTTTGATATTCCTCGTGAAAGATAAATACGAATTGCATAAAATTATCGACTTCCAGCGCAATCGTCTGAGCGAAATGGAAGAAAAGCTAAGGATTTTCCAAATTATTGAAGATTTTCAAATCGGCTTCAGTGATGACGAAAAAAAAGATCTGGCAAATGTCATATTCGAGGAAAGCCAGAAATACAATTATGACCCACTCCTGATAATGGCTGTAATCATGACCGAATCAACATTTAAAAAGGGGCAGGTTTCACAGGTTGGGGCGCGCGGAATAATGCAGCTTATGCCCGCCACCGGGTTCGATTTGGCCTCACGAAGCGGAATTGATTTGGAAAACCATGATCAATTTTTTGACCCGGCGTTGAATGTTCAACTGGGTACTTTGCATCTTTTTGAACAAATTTTGAAGTTTAAGGATGTCAAAAAGGGTATAATATCATATAATCTTGGGGAGACCCGAGTGCGAGGGAGGCTAAGAAATAATAAACCGCTTCCCGGGCGATATTTCCAAAAGATTTGGGAAAACTACAATATGCTGAAAGAAAAATACGATGTGTAAGCTCAACCGCGAAATCATTATTTATTTATTCGTCACACTGCTGATATCAGTCATTCTGGCCGGGTGCGGCGGCATTACAATGAAAAATTATACCAGTTCCGAAGAGCAGTACCGGGAAGCGTACAAAGAGTTTCAAAAGAAACACTACGTAAAGGCCATAGACGGTTTTCAAAAAGTCGTTTATAATTTTAGCGGCTCACCGATGGTTGATTCGGCACAGTATTACCTGGCCATGTCATATTATCTCGACAAAGAATATTATTTAGCCGCGGCCGAATTCGAACGGGTTGTAAATAACTATCCCGGTTCCGATTTTGTGGATGACAGCCAATATATGGCCGGATTGTGTTATTTTAAATCGTCTCCCAAAAACGCGGGGCTGGATCAGAATGAGTTAATCCGCGCTCTGGAAGTTTTGAATGATTTCGTTACAGATTATCCTGAATCCGAGTTAGTTGACGACGCCCGGGCAACTATTAAGGTCGGAATGGATCGTCTGGCCAAAAAACGCTATCAAAACGGGCAAATGTATTTCAAACTGGCCTATTATAAATCAGCGCAAATATATTTTCAAACAGTCATTGATGAGCATACCGATAGTGACTGGGCAGCCCAGGCGTTATATTACCTTGCAGAAATAGATTTAAATAAAAAAGACTACTCCGATGCGAAGGAAAAATTCATAAACTTCCTGGTAATTTACCCGGAACATGACCTGACCGAAAAGGCTCAGAAAAAACTGGTTGAAGCAGAAGAGAAAATTGCCAAATCGACAGAAACTAATTAATCCATCCGAAGGCGGCCTCTGGGGGATAATGGGAGGCGCCTTCAATCCTATTCATTTAGGCCACTTGGTCATGGCCAATTCCTTAATGCAGTCTCTTGAAGCCGATGGAATGATGTTTGTTCCCTCAATAAATCATCCCTTGAAAAACGATCATAATCTTTCTTCAAGCTATGAGGACCGATTCAATATGGTTTCACTGGCCATTGAAGGTAATGAGAGTTTTATAATCGAGCATCCACCGGAAAGTTCGCCATACACGTTCGATTTGGTTGATTATTTGCAGAACAAATACCGCTTGGCCCGCTTTTTCCTTCCAATTGGATCGGATATAATTAATGAATTTCACCAATGGTACAAAAGCAGCGAGATCGAACAGCACATCCGTGTCGTAATTGCGGTTCGCCCGGGCTTTGAGGTCAAACCGCGATTAGACGGTCTTCTTAAAGGAGCGGAAATCATTAATATCCCTCAATTGAAAATCGCATCCCGGGAATTAAGACATATGATAAAATCTAATATTTCTATTAAGTACCTGGTTCCGCCCCAGGTAGAGGATTATATTAAGAAGCGGGGCCTTTATGCCGAATGAAAATTCCGGTTCTAAGTTAAAGAAATTATTCTTATTTGACGGCTCGGCTTTGGCGTACAGGGCATACTATGCCTTTGTCAGAAATCCTTTAATCAATTCCAAAGGAGAGAACACTTCGGCAGCATTTGGCGTGGTCGGCTCAATTATTAAAGTTCTAAATAAGGAAAAACCGGATTTTTTGGCGGTCATATTTGATACCAAAGAACCGACTTTTAGACATAAATTATATGATGACTATAAGGCCACTCGGTCAAAAATGCCCGATGACATGGTATCTCAACTTCCGAGAATCTATCAGGCCATTGATGCTCTGAATATAAAGCAAATTTCAATGGAGGGGTATGAGGCCGATGATATCATGGCAACTCTTGCCCGTCAGGGGGCTCAGGAGGGCTTATCCATTCATCTCGTGACCAGTGATAAGGATATGTTCCAGTTAATCAATGAAAATATACACATGTATATTCCCCAGAAAGGCTCATTACCTCCAGTTAGAATGGATAGAGAGGCTGTGAAGAAAAAGATTGGCGTATATCCTGAAAATGTTACTGAATTAATGGCTTTGACCGGCGATAGCTCGGATAATATTCCCGGAATACCCGGAGTAGGTCCCAAAACGGCATTGAGTCTGTTAGAACAATTTGGAAACCTGCAAAATATTCTGGACAAAGCTGAAGAAATTAATGCTAAGGGAATTCGTAATAAAGTTCTCAACAATAAAGACATGGCGCTGCTTTCGTTAAAATTGGTGACTATTGATCAGAATGTCTCCCTTGATATTAAAATGGATGATCTAATCCGTTCAGAACCTGATATTGAAAAATGTAAGAAACTATTTATTGACTTGGAGTTTTTTAATCTCTTGAAAGAGATAACGGGAGAATCCGTTAAGAAACCCGTCGAACAAAAACAATCCAAAGCTTCCTATAAACTCGTTAAAACTATATCTGAACTAAAAAATATCGTGGAGGAGCTTTCCACCAAGAAAGAGATTGCATTTGATACCGAGACCGATTCTGTCAATGCTCTTCAGGCTAACTTAGTTGGGATTTCGTTAGCCGGGAAAGCCGGAGACGCTTATTACATTCCGGTCTCTCATACCGAACAGCCCGAAAAAAATCTTAAGTTATCCGAAGTCGTTAAAATTCTCAAACCGCTGCTTACCGATAATAAAGTCCAGAAGATAGCGCATAACTTTAAATATGACTGGCAAGTAATGATACGACACGGCATTACGGTATCTCCCGTATCTTTTGATTCTATGCTGGCATCATATATAATTAATTCTTCCGCACGCGGACATAATCTGGATAATCTTGCATTTGAGCATTTCAATTATAGGATGACTCCAATAACAGATTTAATTGGCAGCGGTAAAAACCAAAAATCATTCGCTACGGTTGATCCCCAAACAGCGGCACAATATTCAGGGGAAGACGCCGACTACACTTATCGATTAAGGGGGATTTTCGCTCACAAAATAGATGAATTGAACCTCCATCACTTGTATTATGATATTGAACTTCCGCTTGTCTCCGTTTTATCCCGCATGGAAATGAATGGAATAAAGATTGATTTGGACTTTCTAAAAACTCTTTCGAACGATATGCAGGCGGAAATCGACAGAATTGCCAGGGGTATTTTTGAAATGACCGGTTATGAATTTAACCTGAATTCTACGCAGCAGTTATCACGCATTTTGTTTGATGAATTAAAACTGCCCGCAAGAAGAAAAACGGCTAAGAAAACAGGTTTTTCAACCGATGTCCGGGTTCTTGAAGAACTATCGGCATTACATCCGCTCCCCAAAGCGATTCTTGAATATCGCCAGTATAATAAACTTAAATCTACGTACGTTGATGCCATTCCGGAACTTGTTAATCCGGAAACGGGTAGAATCCATACTTCGTTCAATCAAACAATAACTTCGACTGGCCGACTATCATCATCTGATCCAAACCTGCAAAATATACCAATTCGGACCGAAAATGGCCGAGAAATTAGAAAAGCCTTTATTCCGGGCGATAAAAACTCATCATTAATGGTAGCCGATTATTCACAAGTTGAACTTCGTATTTTGGCTCATTATTCCGATGATAAGGGACTAATAAGAGCATTCAAAAACGGTGAAGACATACATGCTCGTACAGCTGCCGAAGTTTACGGTATCCCAATCGAAAATGTAAATCGTGAGCAAAGACGCGCCGCAAAAACAGCCAATTTCGCCGTGGTTTACGGTGTCTCAGCTTATGGTCTTTCTCAACAAACCGAATTAAATTTAGCCGAATCCAAAGAGTTTATTGATACTTATTTCGACCGTTATCCCGGTATTAAAACCTATATGAAAAAAACTCTCGATTTTGCTCGGGAAAACGGATATGTGACAACATTACTGGATCGCCGCAGATATCTACCTGATATCAACAATAAGAATTTTCAAATCCGTCAATTCGCTGAGAGAACTGCCATCAATACTCCAATCCAGGGTACCGCAGCTGATATAATCAAACTGGCGATGATTAAAATCGATAAAGCGATCAATTCAATGAAATCAAAAATGGTATTGCAGGTTCATGATGAACTGGTTTTTGACGCACCCGACGATGAACTTGAAGAATTGAAAAATATTGTTCAAAAACAAATGAGCGGAGCCATAAAATTAGAAGTCCCTCTCGATATTGATATTGGAGTCGGCCCCAATTGGCTGGAGGCAAAATAAATGAACATCGGGGTCACCGGATTGATTGGCTCGGGGAAATCCGAAGTCGCAAAAACCTTTGCAAGGGAAGGGGCAATACTGCTTGATGCCGATAAAATTGCCAAAGAATTTGTTGAAAACAATCGGAGCGTTATTAATCAGTTAGTGTCAAAATTCGGCGCAGGAATTTTGGATAAGAACAATAAAATAAACCGGCGAGAACTGGGACAAATCGCATTTTCGCATCCTAAAAAAACGAAAATACTAAATTCAATTGTTCATCCCCATGTCTTTGAAAAATTGGATAGTGGGCTTAGGGACGCGAATAAGAAAAAGAAGCATGCTGTCGTTGACGCCGCTTTACTTATTAGTTCCGGATATTATAAAAAAATGGATATAATTGTACTGGTGACCGCCAGAACCAGCCTGAGAAAAGAGAGATTACTACTGAGGGGTTATTCGGAATTGGAATTTAAACAACGATCAAAATCCCAACTATCGGTTTCTCTCCTAAAATCAAGGGCAGACATTGTGATTACCAATAATAAAAACCTCGACATTCTCCATGAAAATTCTCGTGATATATTTCACAAACTTACCGAAAAGGGTTGACTTCTAACGCCGATTTTATCAGATTGGACCGAAAGAATATTGCCAATCTTCAGGAGGTAAAATGAGTGCGTCCAATACAAAACAAGTCGGTAAAGATCCGGAAATGACTATAGAACAATTGAAAGAACGCGCCAATTATATGCGCGGTTTGAATTTAATATCGCTTTGTTGCGCAGGATCAGGTCACTCCGGCGGCACCCTTTCCATGATGGATCTTTTGGCCGCATTATACTTGAAAGTCCTCAAACACGACCCTCAAAATCCGTTCTGGGAAGATCGTGATCGGGTAATTTGGTCTGCCGGCCACAAAGCCCCCGCGCTATATGTTTCTCTCGCAATGTCGGGTTATTTTCCTGAAGAACAACTTTCAAAATTGAGAGCCCTGGGTTCGCCATTCCAGGGACATCCTCATTGGAAGGATTTACCTGGGGTCGAAATTTCCTCAGGTAGTTTGGGACAGGGGTTCTCCGTCGCCGTTGGCGTCGCCTTAGCCGCCAAGTTAGATAAAAAAAATTATCGAGTTTTTGTCATCTCATCCGATGGCGAACAGCAGGAAGGCTCCATGTGGGAAGCGGCTATGGCGGCTTCCAATTTCAAACTGAATAATATGATTATGATTTTGGATCGTAATCGACTTCAGATTGATGGTCCAACTGAGGAAGTAATGGCTCTTGAACCGCTGGCCGATAAATATCGCTCCTTTGGCTGGAATGTAATTGAAATAGACGGCCACTCAATCGAAGAAATACTACCGGCCTTGGAAAAAGCATACAATAATACTGGTGACAAACCGACTGTGATTTTGGCAAACACAATCAAGGGTAAAGGTGTCAGTTTCATGGAGAACGTAGTTGGATGGCACGGTAAACCCCCAAACCGCGATGAGCTCGATAAAGCTCTCGAAGAATTGGGATTAACAGAAACCTTTGATAAAGATAAATTTTTCAAAATCGCCAATGATTACCAAACGGAAGTCGAATCCAGATTAACAGCGCAACTTCCCAAGTTTTCCAAAGATTTTTGGTGGAACAAAAATGACAAAATGAAAGTCGATATGGACCCCACCCGTAAGGGAATGGGGCGGGCTTTATCCGAATATGGTGACGATGAGCGAATAGTTTGTATCGGTGCCGATATTTCCGGTTCGATAACTATCTCAGAGTTTTTCGCCAAACATCCCGAACGTCTCAATCGCTGGTTCTCAGTTGGTGTTGCCGAGCAGGGTGCGACAACAATCGCTGTTGGTTTGGCCAAGGAAGGCAAAATTCCAGTTTTTGGGACATATGGAGTCTTTTCATCTGCCCGAAATCTGGACCAGATTCGAGTATCGGTCTGTTACGGTGATTTCAATGTCCTCATCGTCGGCGCCCATGGCGGCGTATCGGTCGGACCTGATGGAGCCACGCACCAGGAACTTGAAGCCCTGTTTCAAATGTGCGGTCTGCCAAATATGCATGTCGGCGTACCGTGTGATTCGGTGGAAACTAAGCGGATGACTAAGGCGATGCTTTTTGATATTGTTGGCCCCAAATATATTCGTTTTGCGCGTGAATCTACGCCAATTATTAGTACCGAGAAAACACCATTTGAATTTGGCAAAGCCAATATTTATCGCTTCAGGGGAGAGCAGGAACGCTTCATTGACGCTTTCGATGTCTGTTTTGCTGACGAATATAAAAATGAGAATGAAGATATCGCTCTGATTGCCTGTGGGCCGGAAACGGCCGAAGCCTGCCGGGCAGCATGGATTCTTAAGAATGATTTCAATATTGAGGTGCGCGTTGTCAATTTACATACTCTTAAACCTCTTGACAAGCCCGCAATAATCAGAGCTGCGGAGGAAACGGGCGCCATATTAACCTGTGAAGAGCACCAACGGGGAGGTATGGGCAATTGGATTGCCTCTACGGTTATGTGCGATTCAAAATTGGCCGACAAAAAAGTGCTGTTTGATATGCTGGGTGTGGCCGATCGCTTTGGCGAATCAGGTAAATCCTGGCAGTTAATCAAAGAATTTGGTTTATCGGCCGAGCACATCGCCGAGAAGGCTAAAAAATTAGTGGATAAAAAATAACCATATAGGGGTAAATTATGGACCTGGCAAAAAGAATGTCTCGCCTGGGTACTGAATCAGCATTTGAAGTTCTTGCCCGAGCCCAAAGGCTGGAAAAAGAAAAAGGCATAGAATATGTTCATTTGCAAATAGGTGAACCGGATTTTGCAACGCCATCAAATATTTCTGATGCCGCGATAAAAGCAATTGGCGATGAATTTACTCATTATACGCCATCTCCGGGAATGCTTGATGTTCGTGAAGCAATTTGCCAAAACTATAATAAATTGAATAACGTCCGGTATAATCCGGATCAGATTGTCGTAACTCCCGGCAGTAAACCGATAATGTTCGCGCTTATTATGATGCTTGGAGAGCCCGGGGTTGAAATTATTTATCCCGATCCGGGATACCCGATTTATAAATCAGTGATTGATTTTTCCGGGGCGACGTCAGTTCCGATTCCATTGCGAGAAGAAAATGAATTCCGCCTGGACGTTGACGAATTGGCCTCGCTGGTTACTTCCAAAACGAAACTTCTGATAATCAATACCCCACAGAATCCAACCGGAGGAGTTCTGACCAGGGATGATCTTGAAAAAATATACAAGCTTGCCTGCGATAAAGATTTCTATGTAATGAATGATGAAGTGTATTCGAGAATCATCTATGGCATGAAATTCGAAACTATCGCTCAGTTTGATGAAAAAAAGGAAAGAGTTATTGTTTCCGATGGATTATCCAAAGTCTATGCCATGTGCGGATGGAGGCTTGGCTGGGGAATGATGCCTCTTGAGCTGGCTCCGTCAATAGCCCGAATTCAGACTAATATCACTTCCTGCGCGACATCATTTGTTCAGAAAGCCGCAATTGAGGCCTTACTGGGAGATCAGTCGGGAGCCAATAAAATGGTTGCCGAATTTGAACGACGCCGCGATTTTTTTGTTGATGGCCTGAATGACATTGAAGGATTTTCATGTCTCAAACCGAATGGCGCTTTTTATGTCTGGCCCAACATCAAAAAAACTGGCTGGAAATCAGCCGATTTGGCGGAATATCTTATCACCGAACTGGGTATTGCCGGTCTTTCGGGAACTGCCTTTGGCGCGGAAGGGGAGGGGTACTTACGCTTTTCGTATGCAAATTCAATTGACAATATTGAGAAAGCTATTACTCGTTTAAAAGAAGCAATTCCCAATCTAATCAAATAGAGCTTTAATAGATTTATGCAATAAGCCGGGATAATTTTTATCCCGGCTTTTTTTTACGACTGGCCAGACATAAGTTTTTGGTTGCCTTATGCGTATAATCTTAATATGGATATAAAATGTTGCACGGAATAGTAACAGCCCCGGTTATTGACCTCAGGGCCGGGCCGGAATTTAAATCTGAACGTCTTAGCCAGGCTTTGTTTGGAACTCCGATTGAAATTATCGAGCCGGGGATAGAATATTCCCATATCCAATTAATTGAAGGATATCGAGGTTGGGGAAAAAATAGCCACATCTTGCAGCTTAACTATGAGTATTGGAAAAAATATCTTGAAGCCCGCAAGTATATCGTTAAAAATGATTGCGTAGTTCTCAAAACTAAATCCAAAAAACGAATCATCCCGCACCGGCTCTATTTCGGTACGCGGCTAATCATTTCCGAGGTCAAAGGCAAAACCTATTTTAATATTCCGACCTGGAGAAAAATACAAATAAGTAAAAGCTCGCTTAAAGCTATCCCATTAAAAATCTCCAAAGGTATTTCCGGTGAAACCCTGGTTAAGACTGCGGAGAAATTTCTTGGCGTTCCATACCTATGGGGAGGAATCACTCCGGCCGGTTTTGACTGCAGCGGCCTTGTGCAGTCAGTATGCCGATTTCATGGAATCGAAGTGCCTCGAGATAGCAAAGACCAGAGAGGAGTTGGGTTTGCCATCGAACGCCGTGAGTTAAGGACGGGCGATCTGCTGTTCTTTGAAGGCCATGTGGCCATATCAAGAGGCGGCCTGGAAATAATTCATGCTAATCTTGGGCGAGGAATGATTTCATATGATTCGCTTGATCCCAAATCAGCAATTTATCGGGAGGATCTCGACAAAGGATTCCTAATCGCCCGGCGGCTGTCATTATGAAATGCGAGATTTCCCCGATTAAGTTAAAACTCAAGAATGATTTCGTCGTTGCCGGAGGGAAAGCTTCGATTAAAAATAACTTTGTTGTAAGATTGGATGAAATCGGTTTGGGCGAAGCCGCCGGTTCGATTCATTATGGAGTTGATGATGATGTTATTTATAAAGAGTTAATTGAAATTGCCGAAATAATAAATCGTACTCAGCCTGATTTGGATGATTTCCTTAAATCAGCATCATTATATTACTCCTTGCCTGCTATATGCGCCCTGTCAACAGCCTGGCATGATCTTCATTGTAAACAAAATCAGAGCTATTTTTCCGGGCATTTCCATTTTCCCGAGCCCTTTAAGTATACTACTTCGCTAACCGTTTCCGTCGGTGATATGGAACAATTAAAGCAATTCTGGGCATCAAATATCCAAATAATAAAACTTAAAATGAACAATGAATTATCTGAGGCAAAGAAAATTATCTCTTATATAAATCAAAACTCAAATGTGAAATATCGCATTGATGCTAACAGCAGTTGGGATTATCCCTTGGCGGAATACGTTATAAAAAATGTAAAACCTTATAGAATCGAAATGATTGAACAGCCCTTCGATTACGATAAACCGAATTTGTGGGAACAGCTTAGAGCCAATACCGACATCCCGATTATTATGGACGAATCCATTAATACTCCAGCTGATATAATTAGAGCCGCCAATATTGTCGATGGAGTTAATATTAAAATTCAAAAAACCGGAATGCTTGAAACCGTTATAGAAATGATTAAAACAGCCAGGGGGAATAATCTAAAAGTTATGCTTGGCTGCATGATTGAATCATCTATTGGTATTGCCACTGCGTATTCACTATCAGGTATGGCTGATTTTATTGATCTTGACGGGGCGCTTTTAGTTGAAAATGACCCCTTTGTTGGCTTATCTTACATTAATCAATATCTGAAGATAAATGGAAAGTATGGGCATGGCATCACGATGGCTGAATAAAACTCTTGTTTTTATCCTGACGCTGAATATTTTTGCCGTCATTATTTCAGCCGATTCCCTCGATCTGAACGTAGTATACCCAAGGGATAACCAGACTCTGCCGCCGGTTGATTCATGTTTTATCTTTGGCTCGGTTTCTCCAAAAGCATCTCTATTGATAAATGGCATTGAAGTAGAAATCAACAAAAACGGGGGGTGGCTCGCCTTTCTGCCGGTCAAACCGGGAGAATTTTCGTTCAACATTCGCGCCAAGAAAAACGGCATGGTTGAGGAAAAGACTGTTTTAATAAATATGCCAGATCTGCCCCGCTATACTTTCGATAGCATGTATATACAACCTGGGTCAATGACTCCTTCCCGAGAAACGTGGGTCAAAGCCGGCGATGTAATTGTACTGACGTTTAATTCACTTCCTTTTTGTAACGCCTTTTGCGTAGTTGAACCGTTTTGCGATACCGTCTCGATGACGGAAGCGCCTGCGAGTAATTATTACACTGGAAAAAGCGTATTTGGCAGTGATGATAATATAAATGGATTAGTTCCGGAATCTCTTCTTGTCAGAGGAAAATATATTGGGCGATACACCGTGCCCGCATTTGCCGCAGATAGTTTAATATTTATTTATCATCTGTATCCTCCTTCCGAGGAGCAGCTGGAATGGATAAATAAATATCGACTCGATCTTAAACGTCAGGAGTTACCGACAGATAGAATTCGAAACCTAACCGAAATCATCTGTGATACTGCAATCGAATCTGCAAAAATAATACATGACGATCTCGAACCGACAATTGAATTGGCCAATAGTATCAGCATTATTCGCACCGGCCCGGGTAAAGGTTACTTATGTATTCATCAACCAGCGGGCATAAGAGCCAAATTAATCGGCAAAGACGGCCGTTGGCTCAAAATCAGGCTTTCTGATTATCTGCATGGATGGATTATCGATACTGCTGCGGTATTGCTGCCGACGACAGAAAACGTTCCCCACTCATATATCAGGAATATTCAGACCAAAAACCAGGATGAAAAAGTATCAGTCATCGTATCGACTTCAGGAAAGCATCCTTTCAAAATTGAAGAAAATATAAAAGAAAAATCTATCACGGTCAGTCTTTATGGCGCGGATTCCGATACCGACTGGATTCGTTATGACAACGCCGATTCTCTTATTGATCATATTATTTGGTTTCAACCTGAACCGGGAGTTTATGCCGTAAAAATATATTTGACTGCCAATCGCATCTGGGGCTATGATGGATATTATATCGGTAATGAATTCTGCCTCGATATCAAAAAGTTCCCGCGGGATAAAATCAGATTATCGCAATTTCGCTTTGTAATTGATCCGGGACACTCGGAGAACAAAGGTGCTGTGGGTCCAACCGGACTAACCGAAAAAGATGCCAATCTTTATCTTGCGTTACAATTAAAAAAGCAACTTGAACGGGAAGGGGCCGAAGTTATCCTCACTCGCGACGACGATTCACATCTGCCTCTTTACGACAGACCCAAAATTGCAAAACGTGAAAACACAGATATATTCATATCGATTCATAATAACGCCCTGCCGCCCGGAACCAATCCGTTCATCAACAATGGTACCTCAACCTTTTATTATCATCCGCATTCAGCGCCACTGGCACATGCCGTACATCAATCATTGGCACGCAATCTGGATTTGAATGACTTCGGATGGTATTACGGAAATTTTGCTGTCATACGCCCAACTCAATATCCGGCGATATTAGTCGAATGCGCCTTTATGATGATTCCCGAGCAGGAAGCCGCTTTACGTACAGAGAAATTTCAAAAGAAAATAGTTCGAGCAATCATAGAAGGTGTCAAAGACTTCCTCCGCGGCCGCGCCCAAACGGAATGGGATATTCAACAAGAAAAATCCTACGGGCGATAGTAATTTAAAACCGGCGAATAATATTTATCCGCCGGTTAAATCATATCTCAATTCCCATCTCAACGGCATTTTTCAGCCTTTTTTGAACATCCAGAGTTATTACACCACGGCGCCGGTCCACCTTTGAACACATGATTTATAATATACACGGCATCTCCGACGTTGACATTACAATCTCCATTGGCATCACCATCGCCCTGGCTCCGTGCCCTCTGGAACCATCTTTAAATATAAGATTAATTAGAAATACGGCATCGCCAACATTACTTTGCCCGTCTCCATTTGGATCGCCGGGATAATAACAATAATCGTTATCACAGCAGAGGCAAAACCATGTAAAAATTTTATCGCTTTATCAGCTTCAGCCAGGAAATCGGTTTCGCCAGTACGCCCGGTAATCAAAGCAAAGAATATCTCAATCGGCGTACTCTCAGAAAGATTAAACTCCCCAAAGGTCGCCAGCATTGTCAAGTCGGTGTAAATCGAATCTTCAGATCCGGTAACCGATTCCCATGGAACATAACCTTCAGTTGTCAGCATCAACTCATAGATTGGCCCATTAGGAAGCGGTGCATCGTTTCCGTAATGTCCTGATTTAGAAACCCAGGTAGCATTATCTAATGTCATTGCGTTTTTGGGAGATGAAACATCCGCAGAAGGAAAAAACCGAACACCGGCAAAACGGTCATCCGATTGCTGCCCAATACCGCATTCGGCCAGCGCTTCGGCTTCCCCATCATTGTCTGCCTCTTCCCCTGATAAATAAAGAAGTTCTCGGGCGTCGTCGGCGTAAGAAATATTATCATTGCCCGAGTCAGAAGGCACATTCCAATCCTAGGCATACCCAATTAAGACGTCATTCTTTGCTCCCGATGCGCTCATAACCAATAATCTTACACCAATAAATTCACAAACTGTATCACCCTGATGTATGTAGTATTCAACCGTTAAATTGATAGTTGAATCAAAAGTAGTAAAATCTCCGGCAGCGATAATATAATCTGGATCGCTGGTTTCATCGATTCGCAAATCACTCAGAGCTCTAAATGTCCGTGGGTCAAAGTTGCTGGTGGAAAATATATCCGTACATAACCTTACTTCACCGTCATCCCATACTATCACCGGCGAACCGTCGTAAAGATACGTTCTCGCGTCCGCATTCCCGAATGTATCGCAGTCATCAATATAATCCATCGAATAATCAGGCGTCATGGCTCCTAATCGGCCGGTATTTGAAATCCTGATCTGTTTACAGGTCGTCGCCAGATCAGCATATTGAGGTAAATAAAACTCAGAAGCACCGTCAAACAAACCGGTATCTGCCTCGGACTGTCCGGTCCTTCGTGATTAATACTTATCATCGCCTCGATTGTCGTCGGATCGCCCACATCGGTCGAGGCCGTGAATTCAAATTCTATCTCGAGTGTATCCAATCCACCTGCCAATATCGTTCCAGAAGATGGTGTAGCGGTAATCCAGCTATCGCCTTGTTCATAATAGATCGATATATCGAAATTATTATCCTGCGAACCAGCATTGAAAGCTCTCACAGTATCGTAAGTAACTTCCCCCGGCGCGGCCACCAAAATTTCATCCGTATAGCACAACCCGATTCCATCTCCGGCATCGTCTTCATAATCGGTCAGATGTTTAACAAATAGACAAATCGGAAATTCGCGGGGAGAGGTATCGTCTAAATGAGTTATGGTAATATCAGCCTGAAAAGTATCCCCTTCTTGAGCCTCAGATGGAATCGTTATGGCAAATTCAACCGGATATGCCTCACCGCCTGCCGGAATTGAACTGGTTGTAACCGAAGGAGTAATCCATTCAGAGCCGTTGATATAGTTGATAAAGATCGAAAAACTATTATCAAACTGTCCCGCGTTGAACATATTGACGATTATGGTAGTATCCGTATCCGGAAACAGACCGATAATAGTCTGTGCCGAACAAAAACCATCACCGGCATCGTCGGCATATTCAATTTGAGCGAGGGCGGTGATATTAAATAGAATAAAAATGGCGGGAATTAAAACGAATAGTTTTCTTAGCCTCCCTGTCATAATTACTTCCCCCTGATAAATTGCCCATCTTCCCCGGCGGTAAATAGCTGTGAGGTGGGAGACATTCCCCGTTGCTCGTATTAATAATATAAGAATGTTTAATTTTTATAAAAGCACTTTTTTAAGGGAAATAATACCCCCGTCAGGAATCGAACCTGAACTTACAGCTCCGGAGGCTGTCGCGCTATCCGTTACGCTACGGGGGCAGAAACTTATGCCTATATTTGGAATCGATAAACTAAGTCGAAAAACCCGCCGTGTCAACTCTTTTGAATATCACCGTACCCGGTTGCAAATTAAAAGATTGACAAATGAAGCTCATAACTTATTTTCCCTTATTGCATGAATAAGGATGAGAGGCAATTGCTATGCGCTGGAGTAAAACATACATACCAACCCTTCGGGAAATCCCCGCCGAGGCCGAATTAATTTCTCACCAACACCTTCTCAGAGCCGGGTATATGCGCCGACTGGCGGCGGGCGTATATACTTATCTTCCACTGATGCAAAGAGTTTTGAACAATATCTCAACCATTGTGCGAGAAGAAATGGATGCCTCCGGGGCGATTGAAATTCTTATGCCGGTTTTGCATCCGGCCGAATTATGGCAAAAATCCGGCCGCTGGAATACCATCGGCAAAGAACTTATCCGTCTTAAGGATCGCCACGCCCATGATATGGTTCTGGGCCCGACGCATGAAGAAGTCATTACTACGCTTGTTTCCGGAGAACTCAAAAGCTATCGCCAGATGCCTCTCAATATGTATCAGATTCAGAACAAATTCCGCGACGAGATTCGTCCCCGATTCGGACTGATGCGCGGGCGTGAATTTATCATGAAAGACGCTTATACATTTGACGTTGATTTTGAGGCGCATAAAATCGCATACCAGAAGATGATCGATGCTTATTTCAAAATTTTTAATCGATGCGGTGTTGCCGCCAAAAAGGTTGAATCGGATACGGGCGCCATGGGCGGAACCGGGGCACATGAATTCATGGTGCTGGTTGAAACTGAAGGTGGCGAAGAAGTGATTCTATCATGTGACTCTTGTGAATACGCCGCCAATATCGAAAAAGCCGTTTTCAGAGAAATAAATCCGCCCAGGCAGGATGGCGAAATAAAGCCTGTCAAAGAAGTCGATACGCCCAATGCCGCCACTATTGAGGAAATCACAATTTTTCTTAAGCTGCCAGCCAGCCGCTTTGCCAAAACCTTATTATATCTGGCTGATGGAAAACTGGTCGCGGCAATGATCCGGGGCGACCGGCAAATCAATGAACTTAAGCTAAAAAACCACATAGATTGCCTTGAGCTTGAAATGGCCGGACCGGAAATGGTTGAAAAAATCACTAATGCTCCGGTTGGATTCGCGGGTCCAGTCGGCCTCTCAATTCCCGTAATTGTTGATCCTGAAATTGAAACCATGACTAATTTTGTCACCGGGGCTAATAAGAAAGATACACATCTGCTCAATGTAAATTTGAACCGGGATTTCAAAGCCGAGGCAATCATCGATATCATCAATGCCGAACCGGGGGAAGGATGTCCGCGCTGTGCAGTAGGGCGGCTTGAAAAATATCGAGGTATTGAAGTTGGAAATACATTTTCGCTCGGGACCAAATATTCCGAGAGCCTGGGCGGTAAATATCTCGATTCCGAAGGTAACGAAAAGCCTTATATCATGGGTTCTTATGGCATAGGAATTACCCGGACAGCTCAAGCGGCGATTGAGAAATATCATGATGACAAAGGAATTATCTGGCCAAAAGCAATTGCGCCATATCAAGTTATTATATGCCCTCTGAATATGACTGCTCAGGATCAAGTTGAAACCGCGGATAAAATCTATAAAGAACTCACCGATGGCGGTTTTGATGTTATTTTAGACGACAGGGCCGAGCGAGCGGGGGTTAAATTTAACGATGCCGATTTAATTGGCATACCGTTAAGGATAGCTTTGGGCAGTAAATCCCTTGCTGAAGGCAAAGTTGAACTGAAACTTAGAAATGAAACTGATGTGGAATTTGTAAAAATAGGCGAAATAGTCCAAAAAACAGCCGAATTTTTAGACTGCGCAATTTAATATTTTTCTATTGCTTTCCCGTTCTAATTTATTATACTGTTAAGCTTTAGTGCAAGCTGGGAGTTCTCCGGAGTCAACTGGGGAAAGCCCGCTTTTGTTATGCGCAAAAAGCCGACTCAATTGCCTTGGCTTATTAGGAGGAGTGTCGGCATTTGACGGTAAGGATACGGTTTGATAATTGACTTAAAAACGGATATCGAGAGTTTAGCGGAACCTCTGATTGCTTCGGTTGGTTGTGAATTGGTGGAAACCAAACTTTCCCGATATAAGAGCGATTTCCGTCTGCAGATATTCGTTGATTCTGATAATGGCGTGACGCTTGACAAATGCGTTGAACTATCGAAGATTATAGGAGCCGCTTTGGATGTCGAGGATATTTTGGATTCCGAGTATATTCTCGAAGTTTCTTCTCCGGGATTGGATCGGCCTCTTCGCACACAACGAGATTTTGCAAGAAAAATAGGCAGAGAAATAAAAGTAGAATATACTGAGGGCGGCAAGAAGAAAAGAATTCGTGGCTCGCTATCCGATGTGAACGATGTGGCAATAATAATTAACGGTGAAGAAGGCGAATTTGAAATCGCCCTGTCTGACATTCAGCAGGGTAAAGCAGTAATTTAGTGGAGTTAATCTAATGGGATTTGATACACTGGAAGCAATGACCCTTATCGCGCGCGATAAAAACATTGAAATGGATTTAGTTATTGAGACGGTCGAAGCCGGATTACTTGCGGCGGCGCGAAAGAAATACGGATTTATTGATAATCTCTCCTTTAATTTCGATCATAAGGAGGGAGAGTTGACTATGATTTCTTTGCGGATAGTCGTGGAGAAAGTAAAAGACCCCTTTACCGAAATTTCTCTCGAGGAAGCTCTCGAATTGGATCCGGAAGCTGAATTGGATGATTTCATGGAAATCTATATTGATCCCGTTGAGGAATTTGGAAGAAACGCCATTGCATCAGCCAAACAAATCCTGATTCAAAGAATTCGTGAAGCCGAACGCGATCGTATTTATGATGAATATATCAATCGGGTAGGACAACTTGTCTCAGGCACAGTGCAGCAAATAGATAAAGGAAATGTTATTGTTAATCTTGGGCGGGCTGAATCTATCCTTCCGGTTCGTGAACAAATATCCAGAGAAAAATACCGCCAGGGCGACCGCATCCGGGCAATAATACTTGATGTGCAAAAATCGATGAAAGGACCTCAAATAATTTTATCGCGCGTTAGCACCGATTTCATTTTACGCTTGTTTGAATTGGAAGTCCCGGAAATATTTGAAAAGATTATCGAAATTCGCGCCATCGCACGCGAACCGGGCGATCGCACTAAACTGGCCGTTTATTCGGGCGATGAACGGATTGATCCCGTTGGCGCCTGCGTCGGCATCAAGGGTGTTAGAGTGCAATCCATCGTTCGTGAACTAAATAATGAACGAATTGATATCGTTGCCCACAGTTCCAATCCGGAAGTTTTTGTCGCACGGGCATTGGCGCCGGCCAAAGTAATTACAATTGATGTCTTCGATGAAGAAGTAGGTATGACCGTAGCTGTCGAAGATGATAAATTATCTCTTGCTATTGGGAAAAATGGCCAGAACGCTCGCCTGGCATCTCGCCTGACTGGTTGGAAAATCAATATCATGTCAGAATCCGATTATAACAGGATGAAGCATGATGAAGCGGAATTGATGGTTCCGATCGGTCGACTAAGCGGCATCGGAGATGTCCTTGAAGAACGGTTGGTAGATGCGGATATAAATACGGTTAAAGATCTGGCTGAAAGTAAACTTGAAGATATAGTAAAAATTGAAGGTATTGGAGATAAAACGGCGGAAACACTAATTGAGCGTGCAATTGAGTTTATGGCCGAGCATAAAAAATCATTAAAAGAACAAAAGGCCGAAGCTGAAGCGCTGGAAAAATCCGATTCGAATTCATCTTCTGAAGCTACCGAACTTGAGTTTATGGATGATGATGATGAGGACGAATTAGTCGACGAAGATAAAAATGAAAATGATGCATCGGATAAGGATGAGTAAGAGATTATTCAGGGAAGAAGATAAAACCATCTGCGGGCGGTTTTAAACCGGAGGATTACCTTGGCAGACAATAAGTCCAGAAAACGAATTTACGATATCGCTAAGGAATATAAAATTTCAAGTGATGCTTTGCTGAAAGTATTGCGCGGCCTGGGATTTATCATAAAATCTCACATGTCGATCGCGTCAAGCGATATGCTCGACGCCATTGATGTTAAATTCAAACGCGAGATAGCAGAGGTTAAAAAAGATGATGAAGCCCGCAGGCTAAAGCTGCAAGAATTGAAGTCTATAAAACGCCGAGAAGAAGCCAAGAAACTTGCACTGCGAAAACAGGCGGCAGCCAAAGCTAAAAAGAAAAAAGTGATAGCAGAGAAAAGGGCCAAAGAGCTGGCCGCCAAGGAAATTGAAAAAGCTCAGAAGATTGCGAAAACTGAACTGCAGAAAGTAGTTGAAACGACAACGGCGAAAGAAAACATAGATAAAATTGCAATAGTTAGGACTAAAGCTGAAAAAACCGAAAAAGAGGCTGCGAAAATAGCCGTTCCCGAACCAAAATCAAGAAAATTAGGCAAAATGGTTCGAGAGGAAGCAAGACCTGGACATGCCATGGCCGCCGCGCCAGCTAAAACCGATAAGCCTAAAACAAAAAAGGAAAGAACTGATAAACCAGTATCTCGTCATTCAATTACTTCAACTCCCGGTACCGCAAAGAAACTGCAAAAAATGCTTGATCAACAAACAGGAGCAGGACGACCCCCCAAGAGGCGGCGTAAACGAGACAAATCAAAGAAAAGAAATGAACATCAAGTCGATACTGCTGCCGTTAAATTGTCATTTAAGCAGACAATTGCGACTATGGATTCTGGGAAAAAGATTAAGAAGCATAAAAAACGAAGTCAGATTATGGAAGCTGGCGAGGGATTTGACGCCATTGAAGTATCGGAATTTATGACTCTCTCGGAATTGGCCAAGGCTTTTGATAAAAAACCGGCCGAACTTGTTGCCAAATGTATGGAAATGGGCATGCTTGCTTCGATAAATCAACGTCTTGATATGGACACCATCGAAACGCTGGCTCTTGAATTAGGAATTAATATCGTTCAGAGTGAAGAAGTCGCCACCGTTACTATTGAAGAGGAAGAGGAAACTCAACTGGAACCGCGCGCCCCCGTTGTCACGATAATGGGCCACGTCGATCACGGCAAAACCACACTTTTGGATCATATAAGAAAATCTGATATAGTTTCGGGTGAAGCAGGCAAAATCACTCAACATATCGGCGCTTATAGCGTTCAAACTCCTCGAGGCAGGATTACTTTTCTCGACACACCCGGCCATGAAGCATTCTCGGCCATGCGCGCTCGCGGCGCTCAGGTTACTGATGTTGTGATTTTGGTAGTTTCCGCTACTGAAGCAGTCATGCCGCAAACAGTTGAAGCAATTGATCATGCCAAAGCTGCTAAAGTGCCAATCATGGTCGCTATAAATAAAATGGATCTGCCAAATGCTAATCCTGATTCTGTTCGCCAGCAATTAGGGAATCATAATCTTCTTGATGAATCCTGGGGCGGGAAAACAATAATGGTAGAGGTGTCGGCAAAAAGCGGAGAAGGAATAGATAAACTTTTGGAAATGGTTCTATTGCAAGCAGAAATGATGGAATTGCGTGCCGACCCAAATATTAAGGCACAAGGGACAGTGATTGAGGCCCAATTAGAGAAGGGGAGAGGTACTGTAGCAACTGTCCTTATTCGAAAGGGTTCCTTGGAAATCGGGAAACCTTTTGTGGCCGGTAACAATTTTGGCCGAATAAGAGCCATGGTTGATGATCGGGGACGCGATCTTAAAAAAGCGGGACCTTCAACGCCGGTTATGATTACCGGAATATCAGGCGTACCTCAGGCGGGCGATTCTTTTATTGTGACGTCTTCAGAATCAGAAGCACGCGATGTTGCTCAAAAAAGGCAGCAAATAAAACGTGAGTATGATTTACGCCGTGTCGGTACGCCGACAACACTTGAATCTATTTATGAAAAAATCAAGGATGGTCAGATCACCGATTTGAAGATTGTTATCAAAGGCGATGTTGCCGGCTCTGTCGAAGCTTTAACGGAAACTCTAAGTGGAATTGGCAATGAAGAAGTCAGGGTCAATATTATCCGCAGCGGTGTCGGCGCCATAACCGAATCGGATGTTTTGCTTGCTGCCGCATCTGACGCCATTGTCGTCGGTTTTCATGTGACAGCCGATCCTCGTGCCCGTGAGACGGCCAATCGGGAGAAAATTGATATCCGAACCTATTCCATCATTTATGAAGTAAAAGAGAATATTACTAAAGCGATTGAGGGACTCCTCAAGCCGGAAATGGTGGAAAAATGGAAAGGTACCGCCGAAGTGCGACAGCCTTTCAAGATTCCCAAAATTGGACTTATTTGCGGTTCCTATATTCAACAGGGCAAGATGGCCCGTGGAGATAAAATACGAATTAGTCGTGACGGAGTTTTTATTCATGAAGGAACCATCGCTTCTCTCAAGAGGTTTAAAGAAGACGTAAAAGAAGTTGCGGCGGGTTTGGAATGCGGAATTGGAATAGAGAAATTTGAGGATATCCAGGTGGGCGATCATATCGAAACTTTTGAAATGGTCGAAACATCTCGGACACTATAACGTGATTATTGGCTGCTTGAAAGTTATGTTAAATATTCCCGCCGCACATTCACTCAAGGATAAGCGGCGGGTAGTAAAATCCCTGATTACGAGGATACATAATCGGCATAATGTCTCCGCAGCCGAAGTAGGAGAAAATGAAAGGCATCAATCCTGCCTTTTGGGAGCGGCCGTAGTATCTAACGACAGCGGTCATGCCAGCCAACGTCTCTCGGCCATTATTAATATGATTGAGCGGGAGAGCGAATCGTATATTGTTGATTATGAAATCGAGTTGCTGTAATGAAATCGTTTAAGCGTTCCGATCGTATCGCTGATCAAATCCAGCGTGATGTCTCGGATATCGTCAGCGCTATGCTGCGCGATAAGATTGACGTGATGGTGACTATCAGCTCCGTCGATGTTTCTGACGATTTGCGTTATGCCAAAATTTACTATACCGCTCTTGGCGGAGAGAAGAAGTTGGATGAACTAAAAGACGCTTTTGATCGGTCAACAGGGTATATCCAGAGAGAATTGGCGCAACGTTTAAGAATCCGCCGCATGCCGGAAATAACTTTCAGGTATGATACTTCACTGGTCGAAGGAATTCGATTGACAACAAAAATTGACCGGGTAGTAGAAGAAGATATGAAAATTGGCGGCAAACAGGAAATTCATGATCCGGAAACAATTCAGAAAATAATTGAAGCTCTGGATAATTCAGGCAGCGTTTTGATCGTTGGACATATAAACCCTGACGGCGATTCAATCGGATCACAACTTGGTCTGGCCGGATATCTAAATCAAAGAAGGATTAAATACCGGATCATTAATGAAGGTGCTATCCCATTCAACTATGACTTTTTGCCCGGAGTAGAACAACTTGAGAATATCAATGATGTCGACGGTGAGGATGAATCGTTTGACACGGTTGTATTTATTGAATGTTCTGCCATTGCCCGATGCGGTAAGACAGCATCTCTAATAGACCCTGAAAATCAAAATATTATAAATATCGATCATCATCGCGATAATGGATCGTTTGGCAAGATCAATTTTATCGACTTTGAGGCCGCCGCCGCCGGTGAGATGATTTATGATATTTTGCTTTATGCATCTGCGGAAATCACCGGTGATATAGCGACCAATCTCTATACCGCAATTGTAACCGATACCGGTCAATTCCAATATAGCTGTACTACCTCCCGGAGTTTGAGAATTGCCGCAGCTCTAATAGACAAGGGCATAGATCACATCGAAATTGTGAATAAACTGTATCATAATTACACTCTGGAAGCTATGCGGTTGTTGGCTACGTCAATAATGAATCAAGAGTTCTACCTGGATGGCAAAGTATGTTTTATGACTATTACTAATGAGATACTCAAACAGACCGGTTCATCCAAAAAAGACACGGAGGGATTAATAAATTATTCCATCAATCTTGCCGGAGTAGTCGCTGGAGCACTGTTTAGTGAAATTTCGCCTTCCGTTACCAAGGTATCATTTCGTTCGGATAATGGCGTCGACATAATAAAAGTTGCCGCAAGACACGGAGGTGGAGGCCATCGAATCGCCTGCGGGTGCACCATTGAGGCTCCTCTGAACGAAGCCAAAATAATAATTCTATCCGATATTGAGGAATTGCTGAATGGAACGATTTGACGGCTTGTTGCCTGTATATAAAATCTCAGGGCCGACAAGTCATGATGTTATCTATAGTCTTCGGCGCATTCTAAATCGTCAGAAGATAGGTCACACCGGTACACTTGATCCATTAGCATCGGGATTATTGCCGATTACTTTGGGAAGAGCTACAAAACTAACGCAATTCTTTACCGATTGGGATAAATCTTATCAGGCCAAAATAACCTTGGGGATAAAATCCGATACACTCGATTCTGATGGTCATGTCACCGATAGACGAAATGTGCCGGATTTGGAAGAAGAATATCTCAAGAATATCTTAAACGGTTTTGTCGGAAAAATCGTACAAAAAATCCCTTCGTTTTCGGCGGTTAAAGTTAATGGCAAAGAACTATACAAATATGCTCGCCAGGGTATCAAAGTAGATTCACCGAATCGGGAAGTTGAAATATATTCTATAAAAATATTATCATATGTTCGACCCATCTTAAATATTCAAATTGATTGCGGCAAGGGTACTTACATCCGCGTTTTGGCCAATGACATTGGTGACAAAATTGGTTGTGGCGCTTGTTTATCGGGGTTAAAAAGATTGCGTGCCGGTTCATTAAGAATTGAAACCGCCCTGACTCTGAAATCAGTAACTGAGCTTTTTGAAAAAGGGGAACTTGCCGATCATATCATTCCGATGAACGATGTTATTGATTTTCCGATTTTGAGCGTCTCATCCCAGGCTGAAAATACAATTAGACATGGTGGCATTCCAGATAAAAAAGAAATACTGAATTGGAATCGCGAGTTTTTACCCGGAAATTTAATCGCAATAGCCGGCCAAAGCGGCGATATTCTTGCAATCGGTAAATCAAAATGTAGTGCTGCATCACTTAATAATGGGTTTAATGACGATTATTTTTCTTATGTTAGGGTTTTGATTTGAGTTTTGAAGTGTATACATCGGCCGATGATTATGCCATGAAAAAGGCAGGCCCCTGCGTCGCTACCTTGGGAACTTTTGATGGATTTCACAAAGGGCATGCGTCTATATTCAGTCGTATGGTTAAAGTTAGTCAGGATATGAATCTTCCGGCAGTTCTTATTACATTTCATCCCCATCCGCGAGTTTTAATTACTCCGGATGATCCGCCCCAGCTTTTATCTGTCCCTGATGAGAAAATTGAAATATTAAAAAACCGTTTTGATGGATCTCTGGTCTTTTTGACTTTTAACGATCGATTGAGGCGCATGTCGGCGGAAGAATTTGCAAAAAACGTTTTAATCAATAGATTCGGCGTAAAATCACTTGTTGTAGGCTATAACCATAGTTTCGGCCGAGATCGCTCCGGGAATATTGACAATCTTAAAGAAATAGGCCAGAGAGAGAATTTCGATATTCATGTTGTCGGGCCGGTAACTTATAAGGAGTTGCCAATATCCTCAAGCCGTATCAGGCGAGCAATGAAAAATGGCGAGTGGCCTGACGCAATGGCTATGCTGGGACACCAGTACCCCATTTATGGCACCGTAGTTAAGGGGCTGGGAAAAGGGAAACAATTGGGTTGGCCAACAATGAATATTGATTGGTCCGAAAGAAAGTTGCTCCCTCCCCAAGGGGTCTATTCATGTCTGGCAACAATGGATGATATGACCTATAAAGGGATGATGTTTGTCGGAATTAATATGCTGAATCCCATGAAGAATATTTCGGTCGAGGCTCATCTGTTTGATTTCGATGAGGACGTTTATGGGAAACAGGTTACTTTATACCCTTCGCATTATCTGAGAACCAATAAGCGTTTTGAATCAACCGAAGCGTTATCGCATCAGATTGCAGATGATAAAGAAAAAATTGTAAGATTGTTATATTAAAGAGGAGAGTAGTTGTGCCAACAAGCAATGAAAAAAAGAAAAAAATTATTAGTCAACACAAACTGCACGATAAAGACACCGGTTCACCGGAAGTGCAGATTGCCTTAATGACGGAACGAATTAATCATTTGACCGGACATCTGAAAGAGCATAAAAAGGATTTTCATTCACAGCGCGGTTTGTTAAAAATGGTTGGGAAGCGCCGCCGCCTTCTCGATTATCTTAAAAAGACAGATATTGAGAGCTACCGAGCATTAATTGCGGAACTTGGCCTAAGACGTTAAAGGAGAAATTTATTAATGGTACACACAGTTGAGTTGGAAATTGGTGAACGAACATTGACAATTGAAACCGGTCGGATTGCTAAGCAGGCAAACGGGGCGGTAGTGGTTAGATACGGTGATACAGTAATTTTGACAACAGCAGTGGCTTCGAAGGAACCGATTGATCGCGATTTTTTACCGTTATCCGTTGAGTACAGGGAGCGGTCTTACGCCGCCGGAAAAATACCCGGTGGGTTTTTCAAAAGAGAGGGAAGACCTTCGGAAAAGGAAATATTGTCGTGTCGAATAATAGACCGACCTATTCGCCCGCTATTCCCCGAAGGATACCTTAATGAAATTCAAATAATAAATTTGATTTTATCGCATGATCGTGAAAACGATCCCGATGTCCTCGGACTGATCGGCGCCGCGGCATCATTGGCTATATCCGATATCCCATTTGATGCGATTTTGGCAGGTGTCAGAGTCGCCCGGATTGATGGCGAATTTAAAGTATTTCCTACTGTTGCTGAAACTGAAGAAGCCGACATCAATATTACTATTGCCGGTACTGAAGATTCAATTTCTATGGTTGAAGGCGGAGCCTTTGAAGCATCTGAAGATGAAATGCTGGAAGCCTTAAAATTCGGCCATGAACATATCAAAACGATAGTCGGGAAAATAAAGGAATTTCGAACCGCGTGTGGGAAGGAAAAGAAAACCTTTACTCCTCCTGAAAAAAACGAGAAACTTATCGCAAAAGTCGATGATGTGGTTGGCGATCGCATAAAGGAAGTCAACCAGATTAATGACAAGGCCGAACGAAGCGATGCCAAGCATGAATTGAAAAAAGAAATTGTTGGCCAGCTTGAAGAAGAATATCCCGATGAGATTGATACAATAAAGAATCGCATCCGCGATTTGGATAATGCCGAAATGCGTCGGATGATTGTCGAGGATAGCAAAAGACTTGATAATCGCGGCTTTGATGATGTTCGCGACATTAGTTGTGAGGTTTCTGTCCTTCCGCGAACTCACGGCTCCGCATTATTTACACGTGGACAAACTCAAGCATTGGTCGCGATCACGCTGGGCACAAAAATCGATGAACAGCGCCTTGATGAACTGGAAGGCGAATCAACCAAGTCATATATGCTCCATTACAATTTCCCACCTTTCTCGGTTGGCGAAGTCAGGCCGATTCGCGGCGTCGGACGGCGTGAAGTCGGACATGGAAACTTGGCCGAGCGAGCAATCAATCCGATTATTCCGGTCGGCGACAGATTCCCATATACAATCCGAATCGTTTCCGATATTATGGAATCAAATGGATCGTCATCAATGGCTTCGGTTTGCGGAGGTTCATTGGCTTTGATGGATGCCGGCGTTCCTATTAAAGCTCCGGTCGCCGGAATCGCTATGGGGCTTATCAAAGAAGGCGATACAGTTATTGTCTTGACTGATATCCTTGGTGATGAGGATCACTTTGGAGATATGGATTTCAAAGTTACCGGTACTGCCGAAGGAGTGACCGCCATACAAATGGATATTAAGATTAAAGGACTCGATCTTGAAACCATGCGCATGGCTCTCGAAAAAGCCAAGGCGGCGCGCTTGCATATTCTCGGTGAGATGGCCAAGGCTCTTGATAAACCTCGCGCTGATTTATCTCAATATGCGCCGCGCATTATTACAATCAAGATCAATCCTGAAAAGATCGGTGATGTTATTGGACCAGGCGGAAAAATTATCCGGGCGCTCGTTGAAGAAACAGGCGCGAAAATTGATATCGAAGATGATGGGACGGTATTAATCGCATCAGTTGATGGTGCGGCCGGTGAAGCGGCTCGCGAGAAAATACTGATGATTGTTGAAGATGCCGAAATTGGCAAAGAATACATGGGTACGGTCAGGCGAATAGCGGATTTTGGAGCCTTCGTCGAAATTTTACCCGGCACCGACGGACTTGTTCATATATCTGAAATAGCCTATGAACGAATTGAAAGAGTTGAAGATGTTTTAAAAGTTGGTGATCAGGTAAAAGTCAAGTGTATTAATGTCGATAGCGACGGAAAGGTTCGGCTTTCTATGAAGGCGCTTTTGCCGACACCCGAAGGTTATGTACCACCACCACCGCGACCCTCCGGACCGCGAGGAGGCAGCCGCGGAGGAAGGGATCGACAAAGTAACGGTAGAAGACAAAGGCGATAGAACTTGAAAAACGGTTTTTCCAAAACAACGCTTATAAACGGTATGAGGGTGATCTCAGAGAAGATCCCCTCGGTCCGCTCGGTATCGATCGGCGTCTGGATTCATGTCGGTTCCCGAAATGAATCCGAAAATATCAATGGAATATCGCATTTCATTGAACATATGCACTTTAAGGGTACAAAAAAAAGAAGCGCCCTTCAAATAGCTCATGAGCTTGAATCTCGCGGAGGTGCTATCAACGCCTTTACGTCGCGAGAACATACATGTTATTATGCTCGCATTATGAGCGACCATTTTCCAAAGGCGATGGAAATCCTTGGCGATATATTGAATAATTCCACGTTTACTCAGGGGAATATCAAAAAGGAAAAGGCCGTTATTCTCGAGGAAATCAAAGACGTCGCCGATTCCCCCAGCGATTATATCCATGATTTATTTACTAATCAGATGTGGATGTCACATCCTCTGGGTAAACCGATAATGGGAGACGCTAAAACGGTGGGTTGCATAAGCCGCAAACTGATTAGTGATTTCTTGAAGGAAAATTACTGCGCCTCAAATTTAGTGGTGGCCGCGGCCGGCGATATATCTCATCGAAAATTAGTGGACTATGTTAAAAAGTATTTTAAATGGAACAAGAGTCACGCAAAAGCCAAATTATCCATCCCGAAAAAATCAGAATTCACTCTTCATGCCCATCACAATGGAACCAAGCAGACTCATGTCAGCCTCGGCTTTCCCAGCATTAGTTTTGCGAATTCTTCCAGATATGCGATTTTGGCAGCCAACACGTTGCTATCAGGAGGAATGTCTTCGAGGTTATTCCAAAATGTCCGTGAAAAGAAAGGGTATTGCTATTCGATCTACAGTTTCCAGGAGTTTTTTCAGGACATCGGCATTTTTAGTATTTACTTTGGAACCGACGAAAAATATATGGTTGATGCGGCCAATTTAGTATTGAAAGAGTTAAAGCGCCTGAAAAAAAAGAAACTGGGCCGAACTGAACTCTCCCAAATAAAGGATCAACTCAAGGGCAACCTGATGCTATCGCTGGAATCTACAACCAATCGCATGAATCGAATAGCCCGACAGGAATTAATGCTCGGTCAGTATGTTGACCTGGATGAAACATCACGAAATATTGATCGAATAACAGCGAATCACATTTTTGATGTAGCCAATGAGATATTTGACTGTAATAAATTAACAATGGTTGCATTGGGACCGGTTAAAAAGGATTTGTTGGAAAAAATTAACTGGTCGCTTTTATAGAGATGGCGGGTCGGGCGAAGATACTTGCGTTTCATCAAACTTCGCAAAAATTCTATCCCGGGATTAACAATATCAGACCGGGATATTTTTTTTTCATTCTTGAATTATTGAAGAATTTTGGCTTTAATTTTATAGGCGTCAGGCAGTATTTAAACGGCGAAGAAGATAATGAAAAAACTCTCGCAATATCATTTGACGACGGCTATGCCGATAATTATGATGTTATTTCCAGGTTATGTTGCGAAAATATTGCCCCTTTTGTTTTTATCCCAACCGACTATATCGGTCAATCAAATTCATGGGATTACTCCTCGAGCCTCTTCAAAACCCGCCATTGTACGGCAAAGCAGCTAAAAGTACTGGCTCAAAAAGGAGCGGTGATTGGCTCTCATGGAAAATCGCATCGCGCTTTTACGCGGATGACAGAAAGTGAATTGGATAGCGAGTTAAAAATGTCAAAAATAGTACTCCAGAATATTACCGGCGAAGAGACCAATCTCTTAAGCTATCCATTTGGCCGAACAAATCAAAGGGTAAACAAACTAGCCAAAGAATGTGGATACAGGTATGGATTCTGCCTCGATTCCCCAAAATCATACAATATATTACCTGAAGATTTTATTATCTATCGCACGCCGATATATAGCTGTGATGATTATTTCTCACTCTACTCAAAAATAGCCGAAGATTCGCCATTTGAGTCCTTCAAGAATATAATTGTTAATAACCTGTCCGGCGGGACAATTATTACGAGCAAATGACTCAAATATCAGCCGTCACATCCGAATATTCTTGATATAGACTCAAAATTTCTCTATTATTCAGACTTTGGTAAGTCGAATCAGGAGTCATATTATGATAGATGCGACAATTGATAAATTAGGTGAATTTGTCGGCCAGGAAGTCACCGTCTCCGGTTGGCTTTACAACAAACGTTCCAGCGGAAAAATAAAGTTCCTGCTCGTGCGAGACGGCACGGGCGTTGTCCAATCGGTACTGGTCAAATCGGAACTGCCGGAAGAAATCTTTGGCCTTTATGGCGAACTTACGCAGGAAAGTTCGCTCAAAGTTACCGGATCAATTCGAGAAGAACCTCGCTCACCCGGAGGCTATGAGCTCAATGTAACGAATATTGAAATTGTTCAGAAGGCTGATGAATATCCGATTACTAAAAAGGAACATGGCGTTGAGTTTTTGCATAATTATCGGCATTTATGGCTTCGTTCATCGAGGCAAATCGCCATCATGCGAATTCGTAATCAAATTATCTGGGCTATTCGAGAATTCTTCAAAAAGAACGATTTTATTCTGATGGATTCTCCGATCCTGACCGGTTCAATCGGGGAAGAGGCCGGAACTCTTTTCTCGACTGATTATTTCAAACTTGGAAAAGCCTACCTGGCCCAAACTGGACAATTGTATCTTGAAGCCGGTTGTATGGCCCACCGCAATGTTTATTGCTTCGGACCAACATTTCGCGCGGAAAAATCTCTAACCCGCAGACACCTGACCGAATTCTGGATGATTGAAGCAGAAATGGCTTACTGCGATTCCGAAGGAAATATGAAAAACCAGGAAGAGATGGTAACCTATGTTGTTAAATCAGTTCTGCAAAATTGTCAAAAGGACCTTGAAAAACTGGAACGGGATATTTCTAAACTGGAAGTAATTGATTCGCCATTTCCTCGAGTTGATTATGGTGAAGTTGTCAAGATTTTACAGGTACATGGTTCTGCTATTAAATGGGGTGACGACCTTGGAGCTGAAGATGAAACGATCATCTCAAACATGCATGACCGCCCTGTTTTCGTAACTAATTATCCAAAAGTTGCCAAAGCATTTTATATGAAGGAAAACCCCGATAATCCGGATACAATTCTGTGCTCTGACCTTTTGGCGCCCGAAGGATACGGTGAAATTATCGGTGGTTCGCAAAGAGAAGATGATCTTGAAAAACTCCTGGCTCGAATCAGGGAGGAAAAACTGCCGGAGGAAACCTACGAATGGTATCTCGATCTGAGAAAATACGGTTCCGTGCCTCATTCCGGTTATGGTCTTGGAGTTGAGCGCGTGATTACATGGATTTGCGGGATTCATCACATTCGTGAGACAATACCTTTCCCGCGCTTAATAACAAGGCTTTATCCTTGAGTGGAGACTATCATAGATGGACAATACGGAAAATAAATATAAATATGACTTCAAAGCCATAGAGGAAAAATGGCGCAAGAAATGGGATGAAACGGAATTATTTAAAGCTTCCGATGATCCCAAAAGGAAGTTCTATCTTCTGGTCATGTTCGCCTACCCATCCGGCGATATTCATATGGGCCATTTTCGAAATTATACCCTCGGTGATGCCGTCGCCCGCTACAAGATGATGAACGGTTATGAAATTCTTCATCCCTTCGGTTGGGATGCCTTTGGATTACCGGCTGAAAACGCAGCAATTAGGCGTGGCCTGCATCCTCAGGACTGGACCTTGAATAATATTGAAGTCTCGCGAGCAACTCTTAAAAAAGTAGGCATCTCCTTTGACTGGAGTCGCGAAATAGCCTCATGCCTTCCGGATTATTACCGCTGGTCACAATGGATTTTCCTTCAACTTTTTGATCGAGGTTTAGCTTATAGAAAGAAAGCTAAAGTCAATTGGTGCCCTGCCTGCAACACCGTCCTGGCCAATGAGCAGGTTATAAACGGCCATTGCGAACGCGATGATTCTCTAGTCGAACTGCGGGAGCTTGAACAGTGGTTTCTCAAAATCACCGATTATGCCGAGCGGCTCAATAATTCTCTGGATGATTTGTCCGGCTGGCCCGATTCGATGAAAGCAATTCAGCGAGAATGGATCGGCCGTAGCGAAGGCTGTGAAATAGATTTTATCATAGAAGGAACCGGCGAAAAATTGCCCGTATTTACTACCCGCCCGGATACTGTTTATGGCGTTACTTTTATGTCGATTGCCCCTGAGGCCGAACTGCTAAAAAGACTAAATATCCCGGAAGATCGAAAAAGTGCGGTTTCTGACTATATTGAACAAGCCAAAAAGAAAACAGAAGTTGAACGGGCCGCCGCCGATGAAAAAGACGGTGTCTTTACCGGATGCCATGTTATAAATCCGTACAATGGTGAAAAAGTACAGCTCTGGGTGGCCGATTATGTCCTGGCAGGATATGGCACGGGTGCTGTCATGGCGGTTTCGGCTCATGATCAGCGGGATTTTGAGTTTGCCAAAAAATATGATATCCCCATCAAAGTTGTCATTAAAACAATAGAAGGCATAGTGCTAAATCCCGAAAAGATGTCTGAAGCCTACACTGAACCTGGCGAAATGGTTAATTCTGATTTATTTGATGGGACAAGCGCTGAAAACGCCATAAAGAATACAATAAAATACGCGGAAGATATTAATATTGGCCGGGCTCAGATTAATTTTCGCATTAGAGACTGGTTAATTTCAAGGCAAAGGTATTGGGGAACGCCCATTCCGATCATTCATTGCCAAACATGCGGACCGGTTAGAGTTCCTGACAATGTTTTGCCCGTAATTCTCCCGAAGGTCGAAAACTATTTGCCAAAAGGCCGTTCGCCGCTGGCTGATGTCGAAGAATATATAAACGTTTCCTGCCCAAAATGCGGGGGAGAGGCTCATCGTGATCCAGATACTATGGATACTTTTATCTGCTCCTCGTGGTATATGCTTCGTTATCTGGACCCCCAAAACAGTGATAGAGTTTTTGATCCGGAAAAAGCCGATAAGTGGATGCCGATAGACCAGTATATTGGCGGCGCCGAGCATGCCGTCGGCCATTTGATTTATTTCCGGTTTTTTACGAAATTCCTGAAAGATATCGGCCTTCTAAATGTCGACGAACCTGTCCTGAAATTATATAATCATGGCATGGTCAATGATGAATTTGGCGACAAAATGTCAAAAACCAAAGGAAATGTAGTCTCCCCAATCGAATTAATTGAAAACTCAGGCGGTGATATCACTCGTTTAGCGATGTTCTTTAAGGCGCCATCTAATGTACCCGTAAATTGGACCGACGATCTTATTGTAAGTATGGGAAAATTCGTTTCGGGAAGATTATTCAACATAATTAACTATTATGACTGTGACACGGAAATTGATTTAAAGTATTACTTTAAAGACAGCGATCTGTCTGTCGAAGAATTTCGCACCTATGTCCGGTTGAATCAGACTATTAAGCTGATCACTCATGATATTGAACGGCTTCAAATTAACACCGTGGTTGCGGCCTTAATGAAATTTCTCAATGAATTCAATCCCGATAGCATAAATAATAAACTCAAAAACTACTGTATTCTCAAACTAACACAATTAATCGCGCCGATTGCGCCGCATTTGGCCGAGGAAATGTGGGATTTAGCTGGTCGGCCATATTCAGTTTTCCAATCCGAATGGCCTCGATACGACGAAAACGCGATAGTAGCCGATACTATTACGATTGCTGTTCAGGTTAATGGTAAACTGCGAGGTAAGATTGAAGTCGCTGCCGATGCCGATCCAGGGGCTATACTCATAGAAGCGAAACAGGCTGAGCGGGTAAAGATCCATCTAGAAAACAAGAAAATCTTAAAAGAAATATATGTCAAAGGTCGACTGGTCAACTTTGTGGTAAAATAGTACTCTAATTTGGTCAAATAGGGCTCGAATAGATTAATTAAATACCTGAGTCTTTTTAAAAAGTAGAATTAGATTATATTAAGTAGACATAATGTATCTTATGGGACGTTATGAGAATAATCTATATTAGTGTTTTTTCGTCCGTAAGCTCTTTTCACTATTTACCGAATATCTTGAAGAATTTGTCTGCCTTGGCGACAGTTTCCAAATACTCACTTTCCGGATTGGAATCGACAACGATACCACTTCCGGCATAGAAATTAAACACGGATTTGGGTTTATCATAATACCCTATTCTGATGCCAACCGATGATTCTATGTTCTTTTCATCATAAATGACAAACATACTGCCGCAGTAAATGTCTCTGGAATGAGGTTCCAATTCATCTATCAATTCCATTGCCATTTTCTTAGGACATCCGGTAATCGAACCTCCCGGAAAAGCATCGCAAAGCAAATCAATGACGGAAGCCTCTTCCCCTAATTTCCCCCTGACATCTGAATACATTTGAATCAATTTATCTACTACGAAAGTCGATTTATGGTTCTCAACAGCGACCGATCCATAATCGCAATTCAAAGAGATATCATTTCGTACCATATCGACGATCATAGAAAGCTCTGCGCTTTCTTTCGGCGATTCAATTAATTGTCGAATCATGGTTTTATCAAACTTATCAAACGCCAGAGTGCCTTTTATTGGCTGCGACAAAACTTGTCCGTCTCGGACTCGCAAAAACCTCTCTGGCGAGGTCGAAAGAATATGATAATCGCCGCTCTCAAATAATGAATAAAAAGATGCAGGATAATCAGTCCATGCTTTTCGGAATAAATCCGGAATAATAAGCCTTCCACAGGCGATTGAATACTTAATAGTCAAGTTTAACTGGTAGACATAACCGTCTCTAATATAGTCAATTACACGCTTGACGCCATCTTCATACTCATCTTTTGACAAACTTGATGTAATCTGAGGTTGCTCTAATCCCGAATTGATACGTTTTCCTTCATTGGAATCATAGGTTCCAATAGAAGCCAGATATGTTTTTAATTCTGACTCATCAATTCCTCGACAAGTCATCTTCTCCCCATAAAAACTAATAACCGCATCATATTTCTTCAAATGACCCAGAGGAAAACTGGATTTCTTTGTAATATGAACATCCCTGAATATCTGCCCCAGCTGATAACTAAAAAAACCAAACGTGATATTTTTATCTGAAAAACAGAAAGTCTCGATATCGGTTTTACAGGTATTTTTATCAATAATCAGTTCCCGACAGGGATTAAGACAGATATAACCTGGCCCATATCCCGGATAGCCTGAGCTGGAATAGAATAAATCCGCCCCCTTCTCCCGGGACAGGAAAATTCCCAAATTACTAAACTGTCGCGGTGTGATGTTTATTGAAGAATTTGAACGCATAATCTATAAAATAGACGCCATTAGTGGTTAAAAACGACTCGGGATGAAACTGATAACCGATTATTGGCAGATCTTTATGTCTGATCCCCAAAGGAACGCCGTTGGAGTTTTCGCATATTACCTCAAAACATTTCGTGAGTCTTTTTATATAAAGTGAATGATACCTGGCAACTTCAAACTCCTGACTATCAAACATGATTTTTTCGGCCCGCCCATGGATGCATCCTGCCAGCCGCCCCACTTCGCCGCCGAAATATTCAGCCATAATCTGCATTCCCAGACATATTCCCAGAACTGGAACACCGGATTGCATTAGTATCCTATAATAAGGATAATCAGACGGTCTCCCCGGTCCCGGCGAAATAACGACTAAATCATAAATATTAAAATCACAATTAGTAATCCGGGAATAAGGTAAAATATCGGGCTTTATCCCGGTAAATCCGGCGATCAGATGTTCCAAATTTGCCGTAAAACTATCGTTATTGTCAATAATTAAGATCTTTTTCACGGGCCGAATATAACAGGAGAACCAGCAGCTGAAAAGGACTTTTAAAATATTTTAGCGCAAGAATGAATAAATAAATATCGGATTACTGAGATAAAAGAGCTCTAAAACCGATTCTTAAAATCATCCTGGCCGAATCGTTTGCCCTCGATTTTATTCAATCTATCCTCAAGAGTTTTAACAGCGTCGGCCAGCCCGCTGTCGGAACCTAATGGGATTTCATGGTCCATCAATACAGTCAAATCCAGAATCGATTTCTGCAATTGATCCATCCGGCGCGTAACGGAATTGATCGTTCCCATGATCTCTTCGAGTTTGATATCGAGATTCGTTACCGATTTTTTCAAATCACTTTGGATTTCTTCGGCTTCCTTCAACACCCTTTTAATCTCAGTAATCGATTGCGAGCTGTCGATATGCCTTTCCGTTAAATTATCGAGCCGGGATTTAATATTTGGCAAACTTTCATCAAGAATTGACCCAATGGCATCAATGCCGTCAACCAGCTCATCGACCGGCGATTTGCTGCGCCCCATTTTCATACCTCCCGGCCCGCTTGAAGCCAAAAAACGCCAGCTTTCGAGCCACGTCAAATCTTATATTATTGGTGGGTGAACCCAAAACAACAACCGTTATCTCTCTCCCCTGTTTATCCTTCATAACTGTCGCAAGACAATAATCGGATTCAATAATAAATCCGGTTTTACCCGCCTCTACTTTCCAGCGGGATCGAACCAGCCGATTGGTGTTTATAAAATTCTTATATCGATTTTTATTCTTTGGCTTACAGCGATAAGTATACCTCGAAGTTGCCGCTTTTATTTCCGGATATTCCATGGATTTCTGAATCAATAGCGCCATATCTGCACTGGTCGAAACATTCCGTTCATCAAGTCCGGTAACTTCATATAATTTCGTATCCCGCATTCCAATTTCAAGCGCTTTTTCATTCATTTTCTCAATAAATTTCAGGCGCGGTATTCCCGAGGCGGTCGCGATGGCCCGAGCCGCGCGGTTATCAGATGCCATCAAAGCGGCATAGAGCAAATCCCGGGCGGCATAAGCTTCCCCTTTGTATATATGCGACTTGGCTGATTTATAACAGTCTCTGCCGGAAATATAAACGACCGAATCCAAATCAGATTTTATATCAAGATAAACCAAAGCAGTAAGAAGCTTAGTCAATGAAGCAATCGGGCGCACCTCCATCGGATTTTTCGAATAAATCCAGGCTCCGGATTTATTATCGACGATAAGAGCAGAACGGGCGTTCAACGATAAGCCGCGTGTGTTGCACATGGGAATATTACTATCATCTGCTTGAACGAGAGGAAAATTAAAAGCGATCTCTTCCGGCTCAATTTTGTCTTTGTCTCCGTACACCGTTATATAAACGAGCGACAAAAACAGGGTCATAGCGCCGTAAAGTATGAGCCGCCTTTTTATCATCTGTATTTAATCCATTTCAATATTTCAGGAAGCGTTGCTCTTTTACCGTATATCAAAATCCCAACGCGAAATATCCGGGCCGCAACCCATATCAATCCAATTGTAAATAATACCGATGTCAGCACTCCCAGACAGGCTTCGATTACAATCGGATCGGCAAACGAGAAACTCTCCGGAGCCATGATGTTGATGCGCGCCACCATCATTGTTGGCGTCAGAAGAGGAATAAACGACAGGACAACACTCAGAGTTGAATCTGGCTGTTGAACCATATACATCAACAAAAGAATTGGCAGCATCAGTGATATCGTGATGGGAAAAATGAAATTCTGCGCTTCTTTATCGGTGTTACAGATAGAACCAATAAGCGCGAAAATCGTCGAATACATTACATAGGCTATTACCATATACAGCACAAAAAACACGATGATAACCGGATTAAAAATGATATCCTCAATATGAGCCGGAATATCAAAAGCTCCCCTGAAAACAAAGATACCAGCGCCAATACAAACCCAAACTGCCACCTGAGTCAAATTAGCCGCTCCCAGCCCAAGGACTTTACCCATCATAAGCTGAAAAGGTGATACTGATGATACCAAAACCTCAACAATTCGGGAATTTTTCTCATCAATAATCGAGCGCATGAGTATTTGACCAAACCCCATAACCGAAGTAAATACAATCAATATAAAAATCAAGGCTCCAAAATAAACAGATAGAAAATCGCGGGTTTTTCCGCCCGGCGCCTTTTGAATCATATCAATTCGCCGCGTCAGCGACAGGATATTTTCCACATCGGCCTCAATATTACTTTCCTCAAGACGTTTTTCGGTCAAGATATTGGATATAATGCGATCAAATCGTCGTGCAATCAGAAATCCCATCGATTTGGAAACCATCAGAACAGAATCAGTTTTTTCAGCATCAGGCATTATTACGACATAGCGGTCCAACTCTTTATCAAGAACGAGACTATCCAAATAAGCTCTCAGTGAATCAACAACGTTCATATTGTTCGAATTGATACTATACAGTTGGTAGAGCGAATACGCAGATTGCGTCGAATCATTATCCAGTTTGAATTCCGTAATACTATCAGCAAACCTTCGACCGATTTGACTCTCGCTCATATCAATAATTGCGAATTTATCCTGCTCTTGAGATACACTACTTGTAGCAAAAACAGCAGGTAAGACCGTAAACGCTACCATGATAATGGGAGTCAAAAATATGCCGATAATGAAAGATTTTTTCTTGACGACCTGAGAATATTCCACGTTGAAGACTGTACGAAATTTATTCATGCCCAATACTTCCCGGAGATGATGATTTAGCTTCAGGCAATTTAATATTACCGGCTTTAGCTATGAAAATATTGTAAAGTGAAGGTTCAACTTTTTCAAATCGATTTACGATTGCTCGGTCGGAAATATTTTTTAATAGCCTATTGCTGTCAGTTTCGGGCTTAAGGTCAAGCTCATAATATTTATTGAACTTCGTTATCTTTTCTATATCCTCCAGCTGTTCAAGAAATCCGCCATCGCCTTCAATATCAAGATAAATGCTATTTTTGCCAAAGCTCCTTTTTATCTCGCTCATCGAACCATCCATAACTTTTTTGCCGGAATTAATCATGCATATATAGTCGCATAACTTTTCGGCTTGCTCCATAACATGAGTAGAAAACAGAATTGTCCTTCCGTCCTTTTTCAATTCCAGCAATACATTCTTAATTAGTTCGATATTGAGAGGGTCTAAGCCTGAAAACAATTCATCAAGGATAATCAATTCCGGTTCGTGAATCAATGTCGTGATAAACTGCAATTTCTGCTGCATCCCCTTGGATAATTCCTCAACCTTCTTATTCTTATAATCCAAAAGATTCATCCGTTTAAACCAGGTATCCATGTTATTTAAAATATCTTTTCGATGAACATTTTTCAATTGTCCCAGATATAGGACTATTTCGCGCAGAGTCATTTTCCTGTAAAGGCCGCGCTCTTCGGGTAAATACCCAATTCTATCCTGGCTTTTTTCATTTGAAGCTTGGTCGTCAATTATGATTTCCCCGGAATCCGGAATGATGATATTCATTATCATGCGAATGGTTGTTGTTTTTCCGGCGCCATTGGGGCCGATAATACCGTAAATACATCCCCGGGGGACAGAGAGCTCAAGCTTGTCTACAGCTATTTTATCGCCATAGCGCTTAGAAATACCTTTTATTTGCAAATAATCGTTCATGGGTCGTTAATTTATTTCTATATCTGTATATCTGTCAACAAAAACTACAAATCCAGATACTGCATCATCTGTCGGGCGTTTTTGACCGCCTGCCCCAGATGACAATTATTGAAAAAAATAAACGCCTTTTGTACGTTCGATTTTACATTCTCCAGTTTCTCTTTCCACTCGCGCAGTTCATTTTTGTTATAAAGATAGTCATACCGGAGCGGTCCGCCATCCCACCACTCCTTCGCATTACGACCATGCAGACGAATATAGGCCGAATCGGTTGTCGTTATCAATCGCGGCGGCAACAATCCCTGCAGTCGCGGCCCATCTACCGAGACAAAATGAGTTTCATCTTTACTCAATAGCTCCACCATTTCTTTCCGTAACCAGCTATCATGTCTGAATTCTATATAAAGTGGATATGGCCGCATCAAATCCCGGCAGGTATGAAGATAGCCGAGATTATTTTGAGTGTACTTAAAAGACCATGGGAATTGTGCCAGGATGCCTTTAAGCTGGCCTCGGTCGGCAATTGGCCTAACAGATTCTAAAAACTGTATGGCCGGTTTTTCGAAATCCTGTCTTTCATGGGTTAGATTTTTATTGGCTTTGACAATAAACTCAAAATCCGGTTTAGTTTTCTTGACAATATTGTACATAACCACCGGATGCGGTATGCGATAATAAGTCGAATTAATCTCAACCGTGTTAAAATACGCTTGATAATGATCAAGCATCTTTCCCTTTTGAATTTGTCCCGGATAAAAATTCCCGCGCCAATCCTCAAAACTATAACCTGATGTGCCAATCCTGATATTCATTTATCATCCCTGTTTTTGACAAATTCCATCCTTACCAATCCGCACCGTGGACATATCCATTTGCGCTTTTTGTGAAAAGAGCGCTTTTGTTCTTTCATCTTAATTTTGCATTTTCTGCAATACATATCAATAATTACTGCAATTTAATGAAATAATTCAATCACAAGTTTGAAGTTGACTTTGGAATTCCGCCTGACTATCGTTTTTACATGAAAAAAACACTTATCTTATTATCAACAATTGCCTTTTTTATAATTTCCTGTAGCGAGCGCTCTTCAGAAAAGACAACTCTTACCTGGTGGCATTTCTGGACTGATACAAACATACGACCCGTAATCGAACAAATTGCCGCCGATTTTGAATCGACTCACTCGGATGTGAAAGTTGAATTGGTTGATTTAACCTGGGCTGACGGGCACGATAAAATCGCCATTGCCTTCTCTTCAGGTACCGGCCCGGATATTGTCGAACTTGGTTCGGATTGGATACCGGAATTCTCTTCGACAGGCCATCTGTACAATATTACTCAATTGACTGACAGTATAAGAAACAAATATTTAATGTGGGAACCGGGGAAATACGACCAAAAGTATTATGCCTTCCCCTGGATATTGGGTACACGGGTGTTATTTGCCAATCTTGATTTATTAGAAAAAACCGGATACACTCGCGATTATTTCCCTTCAAATTGGAATGAATTACTTGCCGCCTCTGAAAAAATAAACGGCATCTCTGAAGATATATATGGATTTGGTTCTAATTCCGCCGAGCGGCACCGTCTTTATAAAAAATTCCTGCCCTTCATGTGGTCAAACGGCGGCCGTATACTTTCAAAAAATCTTGATAGTTGTCTATTTGATTCGGATGAGACTTTAGATGCCTTGAATTTTTATAAAAGACTCTGTCAAACAGGCTTGACCGATACGCAAAGACGCCTTGAAGATGCCTTTTTGGAAGGCAAAATCGGATTTATCTTATCCGGTGATTGGCTTCTCAAAAGAATCTCCAGAGAAAAACTAAACTTCGCTTTTTCAACTAATCTAATTCCGGGACCGGACGGAATGGACAAATCGATTTCATTTGTTGGGGGCGAATACTTGTGTATTAATTCAAAATCATCTCAACCGGAATTGGCTTTTGAGTTTATTAAATTTGTTTGTTCACCGGAAAATCAAATTAAGTTCTGCATGCAAAATAATACTCCGACTCCTTCTTCCATAGATGCCGCTCAGGATTCCGTGCTACTCTCACAGCCGCATTTTGAAACATTTATAACCCAGATTAAAAACAGCCGTCTGCCTCCCCCTCATCCCCAGTGGGTTTATATTGAAGCTGAAATTGAAAAGGCGATCGAAGCTGTTTTGTATGACTCCAAAACAACAGAAGATGCAGTGAATGATGCTGCATGCAAAATTAGGGAACTAATAGCCGAGTGAAATCAAATCGTAATATAAACGGTTGGTTATTGTTCTCACCCTGGATTTTGACCTTTTTTATTTTCTGGCTGTTTCCTTTAATCTATTCACTTGTTTTAAGCCTGACCGATTATCGCCTGCTCGATCCATCGATTAACTGGATTGGGTTTTCTAATTATCAAAAACTCTTCAACGATCCGGATTTCATTCTATCGCTAAAAAATAGCTTTGTCTTTGTAATAGGAACCATCCCCTTCACGACAATAATTTCTCTGGGACTGGCACTCCTTTTGAATACCCAATTTCGCGGACGTACTTTTTTCAGAGCCTCCTATTTTATGCCATCGATTACATCGATGGTTGTAATAGCTCTTATTTTTTCGAATCTCTATGCCCGTGGAGGATATATCCATCTTCTTGCTCAACTTATAGGTTTTGATCCGCCTGTTAACGGATTTCTGCTATCACAAAATACCGCGCTGGCATCAATTATGGCTATGGACATATGGATGGCTTCCGGTTATTATATGCTTCTGTTCCTGGGAGGATTGCAGACCATCCCCAACGAATTATATGAAGCAGCCCGCATGTCAGGGGCGTCGCGCTGGCAGCAATTCCGGTATATTACTCTTCCTATGCTAAAACCGGTCACACTCTTTATAATCGTCATCAACAGTATCAAATCATTTCAAGTCTTTGTCGAAATTTTTGTTATGACCAAAGGCGGCCCGCTCAATTCAACTTTTACCGGCGTCTATTTCGTTTATGAAACCGGACTGCGCCAATTCAATTTTGGTTATGCCTCAGCCGCCGCTTATGTTCTTTTCGCGATTATTGGGATAGTTTCAATTATTCAATTCAAAACTCTGCAAACGAAATGGCAGGCTTGATATGTTGGGGAAATTTATAAAATACGCATTTCTCCTGCTGATATTTTCTATCATGATCTTTCCCCTGATTCGCATGGTCGCGATGAGCTTTTCAACTCCGTCCGGCAATCTGAGTTTTGCAAATTTCCAATATATCTTTGCCTCGAATAATTTTGGACTTTATTTGTTCAATTCTCTTTTCGTGGCCATAGTCGTTACAGCGGGCAATATCGTATTTTGTTTCATGTGCGGTTATGTTCTCGCTCGCAAGAAAATCCTCGGTTCCAAATTCTGGCTCTATACAGTCATTATAGTCCTTATGATCCCGGTCCATATTGTGATTATCCCCGTTTATATGTTGATGAATAAACTTGGATTATACGACAGCTATTGGGCCTTGATTCTGCCCTGGCTTGTAAATCCGATTGGAATATTCTTGGTCAAACAATATATATCGACTCTTCCAGTATCATTAGAAGAAGCAGCTCGAATTGATGGAGCAGGCGAATTCCGGATAATTTTCAAAATTGTAATGCCACTTTGCCGTCCTGCGCTGGCCATTCTCGCCATTCAGGTATTTATGACCAACTGGAATAGTTTTCTTTTCCCTTTCATCCTCATTTCATCAGAACAATATCGCACTCTCCCCGTTGCCTTAGCCCTTCTTCTTGGTTATCAATCGATTGACTGGTATCAATTAATGGCCGGGTCGGTCATTGCGGTCGTTCCCATAATGGCCGTATTTTTTGTCTTTCAAAGACAGATTATCTCCGGCATTACCGAAGGCGCTTTCAAACAATAATATTTCTTGAAAAATTGGTTGACATTGAATCGCCAATAATATTTTTTTCAACCCGAAGGAACAAATGTATCTTTACCAGGAGGGACCTAATGAAGTCGAAAGGTTTACTTTTAATTATTCCTGCTATGGGAATAGTTGCGTTAATGCTTTTATCCGGATGCGGCGCTTCAAAAACCTATGTTGACGAGGCGGTAGCAATGGAAAAAGACAGGAGCGAGGCCTCCGTTAAGAGTGCGGAAGCCAAAATTACCGAGAATAAAGCCACTCTGGAACAATTGCAATCTCTTACCAGACAATTGGAATCAAAAACCGATATGGCGATAAACGAAGCCAAAGGGTTTGAAAGTTACAAAGTTGTTTGGGAAGGCGAAATATTCTTCGATTTTAATTCTGCGGAATTAACTGTTGCCGCTCAGGAGATAATCGATCAGGCGGGCGATAAAATGACTGGAGATAGAAAATCAGTTATGGAAATCGCCGGCTATACTGATCCCACCGGAAGCGCCGCGTATAACACCGAATTGGGCTCCAAGAGATCCGCTGCGGCCAAGTACTATCTGGTTGACAATTATGGCGTAAATCTCTATCGTATATTCACCGTCAGCCACGGCGAAAACAAAGCGGTTCAAAGCGGTGACGGGGGCGTCTCGTATGCCAAACAGCGCAAAGTGAAATTGACTCTCTGGGCTAAATAAATTCGCACGCAAAAAAGGCCGGTTACCCCGGCCTTTTTCTTATTCAATTCCAGGATTAGGCTTATATTTTTTACCTCTATTCGGATCGACCAAATAAACGACCCGCTGAGGAAATGGTATCTCGATGTTTTCCTTTGCGAATATTTTATATACTAATTCTCGCACCGCATGACCGGTTCGCCTCTGAATTGAATAATCATCGACATAAACATTTAGCCTGAAATCAAGCGAGGATTCACCAAAATTAATGAATTGCACAAATGGCGGCGGATCTTTTATAACGTCCGGATGGCTGTGGGCCGCCTCGAAAAGCAATTCCCGAACCCGATCAATATCCGATCCATATGCTACTCCCACGTCAATTCGAACCCGAATTTGAGGCGCCGGATATGATAGATTATCAATTGTCATCTTTGATATTTCCGCATTGGGAATTATAACCAAAGTATTATCACGAGTTAAAAATTTCGTTGAACGCAGTCCGATTTCATAGACATCAAGAATGCGATTTTCAGTTAACGTTACCCGGTCCCCTACTCGAAACGGCCGGTCAAGCATCAAAACAAACCCCGCGATCATATTGGCCAGTGTATCCTGAGCGGCCAATGCAAATGCCAGAGATGACACTCCCAGAACTGCCACCAGACCTTTAACATCAATATTGAAGTGGGATAATACCGCCATAAGGACCAATACAAATATAATGACTTTCAGGCTTCGTGAAAATATCGGAATGAATTCATCATCAAATTTGGTTTCGGTTTTGGCTGCTATATTCCTGGCATACCAGGTCGTGAGCGATTCGGCGATTCTGATTATTAACCAACCGCCCAGAACCATCGCGAAGGTGAATGCAACGCCAAGCAATAATTCATAAGTCCCCTCGGATATGAAGGAAAAAGACTTATGCAGATATTTAATCTCATAATAAAGCCCGCCAACTATTATTAGACTAAAAACCGGTTTGGATACTGCCTCAATAATCAAATCATCAAGATTACTGGCGGTTTTGCGAGCCATTCTATGGGCAACAAAACTTAGAATCATACGGACAAAATATGCAACAATAATCGTCCCGACCAAAATGCCAACAGACATTATTAGTTTTTCCGCCCAAAATGGAATTCCATATTGTTCGAGCATAATTCCTCCTAAAATTCTATTACGACCCCGGAAGAATTAAATCTTGAACGCACTCTAATTGTATCGGGGTGAATTGTAAACGGCTCTGAAAGAATATAAGGGAGTATCGAGCCCATCTCGAATGAATTATTCGAATTCAGATCAACGAATCCGGAAATCGTGTAATATCCCGGTAATAACTCCTTTGAGTAATCCACTTGCCCTCGCCTAAAAGATAAACTATCCACAATCCCGGTCTTTGTATTATTTAAAGTCAAGATTCCGGGATATCCGGCCAAAACGCTGTCAGAATATTGAATTACTCCGGAGATTTGTCCCAGAGTATCTTTTCCGATAGTCTGAAATCGTAAATCAATCACCGTATCAGATAATAAATTCCCGCTCCAATCTCTTATATTTTCGCCAACCAATCGAATTGTATAATCTTTTAGAAAATCCAAATTGAGATTGGATGAATTTTGATACACAAATGAAGTCACAGGGGCTAAATCAACTACTTGAGAATCGGTTTCGGATGCAATCAGCCATAAGGCGGGTTTTGCAGTATCTATTGTTATTGGTTCGGAAAACATAAAAATGAAATTATCCCCCGGAAAGACATTTTGCGCTCCGTCAAAAGGCGCTGATCTCAATATTGTTGGAGAGGCGATATCTTCCCTTTCAACAGACTCAAAATCAAAATTGACATATCTTAATGTATCATGAACCTCAGCGTCCAATAGCCTTCTGTCAAGTCTCATAATATACTCTTCTCCATCCTCCATCGCCTCAGGAAGCAATATAAAATCGGGGCAGGGAAAGGGCACAAGATTGATATACGCTTTAACTTCGACAGTATCAGCCCCTGACGATATATTAAGATTGGAAAGCAACGCCTCACTTTCCTTCTCCATTAAAGGCCGTGAAAATCGAAGCTTTAATAAATTATCCTGATTCAAAGTTGCTGAGCGGAGTGCAAAGTACTTATCTCGAGCCACATGAATTTGAATATCAATCCCGTTCAAATCGTTATTGCTCTCATCGAGAACAATCCGCTTATATGGTATCCCATAACATTCCTGGTCAGGATTTATACGTCGATTTTTATTTCGGTCATCAAAAGCAACTATTTGATAATTTTGCGGAGGAATAAAATTAAACGAATATTCACCGTTCTTGCCGCTTTGTGTAATATAATCCGGGATCAGCGAATCAACCGAGTAAGATTTATCTTCAGGGATTTTTCGAAACATGCCAACATTTATTCCCGAAAGTGGTTTTCCATCTTTGTAAACGATACCCGAAATGGATCCCGTATCAATTGCAACGCCGGTGGAAAACGCCAGCCCAATCGATTGTGCCAAATTTACGTTGTGGGCGTCTTTAATATCCGTTCCCAGAGTAATCAAATAGGTAGTATTCAATTTCAAAGAATCTTTAGGAATAATTGTAATCTTCTGGCCGCTTATTTGAATTTCTGGCTCAGGCGTCATTTGAGGCGTTATAAAAACCGATTTCAAAACCGTCCGGGAATTTATTTTTTCAGAAAATTCAATTATTATGCGTGAATCAAGAGGGACGTTTATATCGCGCGATTTTGGCGCAGAAGATACGACTTCAGGCGGAGTGCGATCGATGGGTCCACCCGGAGGACCGACTGATTTGGCGCACCCCATAAAAAACAGTAAGGAGATCAGTATTGTAAATATATTTTTCAATGGCCTCCTGCCATCTTGACTACTTCATTTTCTCCTCAATATCAATTCTGCCTGAGTCTAATTCAAGAGCCTTTTTATAAAACCTTTCGGCTTCACCCATATTCCCCAACGCCTTATAAATATCTCCCATATGCTCGAATATAATGGGATCTTTAATATTCTGGTTTATGGCCTTTTCCAACTCTGACAAAGCCAATTGAAAATTACCCAACCGATACTGAACCCAGGCATAACTATCTATATAAGCCCCATTATCTGGCGAAATCGCCAGAGCTTTTTCAATTAACTCAAGTGCATACTCCAGCCTAATCCCGGCATCAGCCAGCATATATCCAAGATAATTCAGAGTTGGAGCATGGTCAGGAGCAGTTACAAGTATTTTTTCAAAAACATCCACCGCTTCATGAAGTTGATCCGTTTGCTCATAGGCCGAACCCAATGCGAAATATATCCGGTTACTATCGATTGAGTTCGACATATAATTAATCGATTGCTTATAAATGCTGATACTTTTATCAAGACTATCTCTTTGCCGGTAAGAATATGCAAGATTCAGCCAGCTATCCACATACGAGCTGTCAAGCATTATAGATTGATGAAAATACGCTTCAGCCTTATTGTAATGTTCCCGCTCCATTGCTATAAGTCCAAGATAAAAATAATTGACCAGATTTTCATCACCAAAATCAATTCGTTCTTGGAATAATGAATCTGCGCTTTCCAACTGTCCCAGGGTGTATAATAATCGTCCATGCCGACGGACAGCATCCCAATCTGACGGTACCAGGGCAATTAGATTTTTTGAATCTTCCAAAGCCTTTTCATAATCATTTTGATTAATATGCATCGCCATTATTTGGCGAAAAATACGAACATTGCTGGGGTCAATCGCAATGGCTTGATTCAATATCTCTTCTGCCTGTGCAGTCGAATCCAAAACCTCATAGGTCGTTGCCAATCCCAAATATGCATTTACATTGCCAACCTCGCCATTTAATTCAACCGATTTTTTGAAGGCTGCCAGGGCTTCTTCGTACTGCCTTTCCTGCCCCAGCAAAATCCCCAGCTCGTGCCAGATTCTATAAGTATCTGACAACCGCGCCAATTCATAATATGATGCAATTGCCGAATCGAAAATATTATTGTGGCGATAATACCCCGCCAGATACCAGTGAGCATTTATGTTATCATTGTCGAGTTCAGTCGCCTTTCGGTAATAAGAAACGCCTTGCTTATACCGATCCGTCATTCGATAACAATCGCCTATTAGTAAATATATTTCTGAATCCTTTGGCTCAATCAGCTTCGCTTCGTTTAAGGCTTCATTTAATCGATGCATTCTGAATAATAGACGAGCGTAATCTGTCCGAATGGTTTGCGATTCAGGCAAATATACCAGGGCTCGCTCATATTCAAGCAAAGCCTCCTGCTGGGCGCCAAGCATTTCCATTAAATTGGCGTTTGTAAAATGATTATATCCGGCAAGCTGATCTCGCTCAGACACTTCCTGTCGCTGTTCTTCAATAATCGGAAGAACCTTTGTCTTGCCACCGGCGCAGCCCGATACCCACACTGAGAACATAGACAAGCCCAGAATAATAATTAATCGATATAGCCCGGATTTATTTTTCATATATTATATAACGCTAAAAGGCTTGATTATTTCCAAATTATTTTACAATTTTGAAAAATCTTCTTTTCCCAACCTTAAAAAGCATCCCTTCTGTTAGGTCCAGCTCAAGACTTTCATCACTAATTCTCTCATTATTTAAATAGAGGCCGCCGCCATTTATTAAACGCCTCGCCTCCCCCCTGGAATTTACCATTTTTGTCTCAGTCAATAGCTTTACAACCCAGATTTTTTCCCCAAAATTGGAAATTTTGAATTCGGGCATATCGTCGGGAAGGCCTTTGTCAGAAAAAATTCTTTCAAATTCCTCGCAGGCTTCTAATCCTTTTTCTCGACTATGGTACATTGATACGACTTCGATCCCCAGTTCCTTTTTTATCTCCATCGGATTCTGGTCATCCATTGAGAGTTTTTTCTTCAGATCAGCAAGAAATAGTTCATCAACGTCGGTAATCAGCTCATAATAACTGTAAATTAAACTATCGGGAATTGACATAATTTTGCCAAATATTTCTTTCGTAGATTCATCGACGCCGATATAATTGCCCAGTGATTTACTCATCCGATTCGTCCCGTCAATTCCGACCAGAATTGGCAGCGTCAGGATACATTGCGGTACCTGGCCATAAGCCTCCTGGATATGGCGTCCGGCAACCAGATTAAATTTCTGCTCGGTCGCCCCGATTTCAATATCGGCCTTTATCATGACCGAATCATAAGCCTGCATCAGAGGATAGAAAAATTCATGAACCGCGATAGGCAACCCGTCCTTATAACGCTTATCGAAATCATCGCGCTCCATCATCCGGGCAATAGTGAACTTGGACGATAAATGCATAACCTGCCTTAAATCCATCTTTTCAAACCACTCACCATTAAAATGAACTTCGGTTTTGGAACGATCGACAATCTTAAAAAACTGCTTCTGATAAGTCTCGGCGTTTTTCATTAGGTCATCATAGGAAAGTTGCGGCCGGGTAGCTGAGCGCCCAGAAGGATCCCCCACTAATCCGGTAAAATCGCCTATTATCAGAACTACTTGATGACCCAAATCCTGAAACTGCCTGAGTTTTCTCAATCCGACAGTATGACCCAGATGAATATCAGGAGCGGTTGGATCAAAACCCTGTTTGACCCTGAGCGGCTTATTTTCTTTAATCGATTTTTTTAACTTCTCAATAAATTCATCTTCGGGCAATAGCTCAACTATGCCCTTTTTGATAATGCCCAATTGTCGCTGTATTTCATTGTCACTCATAATATTATAGTCGGCAAATCCCTTCTGTTTTTCAACGATTTATCGCTCATCCTATAATAACAGATGAATAATATAGTCGTTTGCAATCCAATTTGGAACATATTTCTCACACTAAGAATTAAAAATATGGAGATGCCTTTATTTGAGCCAAATTGCGAAAGGACCCTAATTAGAAATATCATTGGCCTCCTTCTCAGATTCCGATACTGAATGCAAAATAATGTTAAATAATCTTTATTCTCAGAAAATTGTATAATGCACAAATGACGTTTTTTATTGATAATTAGTCTCAACAGAATTAGCTTTTCACATGATTAAAAATGAAATGAAATATTCCGGAGTCAATAAACCATTTTTTGCGCGTCCCGTTTTTTGGATTACAATTTTTATACTGCTGTTATGCCTTTGGGGGGGTCGAAGAACATACAGCATATACGAGAATGAACTGCCCTCTATTGAAGAAGTGTATAATATCGAACCGCCGCTTAAGACAAAAATCTATGCCGCCGACGGCATGGTCCTTCAGGAATTCTATAACCAAAACAGAGTTTTGACGCCGTATGCTGAAATGCCTCCCCATTTAATTCAAATGCTTATCTCGGTTGAGGATCAACAGTTTTACGATCATTGGGGGATAAATCTGCGCAGGATTTTTGTGGTCGCCGCCAACAATCTTTTAAAAATGAGAATCGAAGCCGGTGCATCGACTATTACCCAGCAACTGGCTCGAATGTTATTTTTAAATAGAAAACAAACCTTCGAAAGAAAATTCAAGGAAGCCTTAACCGCCATTAAGATTGAAAGAACTTATTCCAAAAATGAAATCCTGGAGATGTATCTTAACCTTTATTATTTTCATCGGGCCTATGGAATTTCATCAGCCGCGCATGCTTTCTTTCATAAAAACGCCTCAGAGCTTTCTATAAGCGACTGCGCCATTCTATTAGGTATGCTTAAAGGACCGACCATAAACTCGCCGTTTAATAATCCCGATAAATCTCTTCAGGCCCGAAACCGCGTCCTATATGCATTTTATGCGAACGGCGGAATTACCGAGGAAATTTTCGATTCCCTCAGGGCTTTGCCGCTGGAATTATCTCCTCCCGAGGTTGAACCGGGCAAAGCCCCTTATTTTACCGAATATGTCCGGCAGTATATCGAGCAAACCTATGGCATCGATAAACTATACAATGGCGGTCTTCAGGTTTACACTACGCTTGATTGGGACCTCCAGCAAGTTGCCGAATCAGCAATTGTAGCACATTTGGATTCGTTGCAAAAAAAGATCGAATCCCGGCACTTAATTACCGATCCGATTTATACCGAAATCTTACCCGATTCCCTTGATCAAAACGGAGACAGTATCCGAGTTTACAAGAAAGTTCAGGGAGCCGCCATCTCAATCGATAATAAAACCGGAAATATTTTAACCATGGTTGGCGGTAAAGATTTTTCAGAAAGCAAATTCAATCGCGCCGTTCAAGCGCCCCGGCAACCCGGTTCGGCCTTTAAGCCCTTTATTTATACTGCGGCTATGGACAATGGCTGGACCCCTGACTCAATCGTTTATGATAATTCAATCGTTCTTGATATACCGGGAACGGAAAATTGGCGGCCTCATAATTTTGACGATAAATATCTTGGCCGTATGACCCTTCGCACCGGTTTTAAAAAATCGAGAAATATGGTTGCCACTAAACTTCTACTGAAAATCAGACCCGAATTGGCTGTCTATTATGCCCAGCAGATGGGTATCAAAAGCAATCTCCGAGCCGTTCCTTCTCTGGCGATGGGTTCAAGCGAAGTGTTTCTCGATGAATTGACTTCGGCATATTCCGTTTTCCCCAATGGCGGGATAAAAAATGCACCCAGATTTATCTTAAAAATTATTGATCGTTACGATAATATTTTGGAAGATAATTCATCAATAAGAAAAGAAGAGGTCCTCTCGGCAGAAACAGCCTATATTATGGTCAATATGATGCAATCGGTTATGGAACCGGGCGGGACCGGATATAATGCGCGCTGGCTGGGATTTACCCGTCCGGCCGGAGGTAAAACCGGAACCTCCAACGATTTTCGTGATAATTGGTATATTGGCTATACCCCCCAAATCACATCTGGCGTATGGGTTGGTTTTGATGAATTTATTTCCCTCGGCTATAATATGACCGGGTCGGCCAATGCTCTCCCAATCTGGACAAAAATCATGCTCGCCGCCCATCGGGATTTGCCCGTTGAGGACTTTGAAATCCCACCCGATATAATCTTCCAGAATATTTGTGAAGAAAGCGGCAAAATCGCAACCGATTTTTGCGCCCATGTTATCGAAGAAACCTATACAATTATGACTGTGCCCACCGATAGCTGCAATCTCTGTACCAGTCGTACTAAACGGCAAAACGATAACCAGTCGGATTCAACACAATCAATCCGGTTTTAATCTTGCCTGATTATTTTTCTGAACTTTGGATACCCTTCTTTACATGGTTTTGGGCGGCAGACGTTCTACCTTGCTCCGAACCAACGCACTCTCTATTCAATAGTCACGCTTCATACAATATTTTTATCATCTGTTCGAATTCTTCTGATAAAGCATGGGAAATTATTCCTTGACAATATATGTCTTGCGTGATTAATTTGGCGCTTACGAAAGTGCCGGAGTGGTGAAACTGGTAGACGCAGAGGACTCAAAATCCTCCGGTGGCAACACTGTGTCGGTTCGAGTCCGACCTCCGGCATTTATTAAATTCCCCAGGAAAATAAACCGCTATTTACATTCACACGGACCACTTCCGCCGCGAAATATATGATTTATCATCCAGACGGCATCGGAAATGTTAACACTCTCATCGCAATTGACATTACCCGCCTGAATCGGTTCCGGTGCCGGGCCGCCTCTGAAAATATGATTTATTAGAAAAACCGCATCAGATATATTTACACGCCCATCGTTATTAGCGTCCCCGCATATATATTCTATGATTTTCGTTAAGTAAAAACTTGAACCGTTCACAAACGACGAACTCGTGCCAACCATAGCATAGCCGCCGTCGGCCGTCGCGACGACGGATCTCCCATGATCATCCTGGGAGCCTCCAACTGTGTAAACCCAAATTATATCGCCGTCAGAATCTAATTTAATAAAACTGTGATCCCGCCGATGTGAAGTCACCCAAACCCACCCCCCAACCATTAATCCGGCGTCAAGAGTCGGTGTAATCGAATAGTTCTTTTCATTTGTAAAATACTGTGATATTGATTTCGACCAGACCGTATTTCCACTAAAATCAACCTTTAACACATGTCCGGCCGCATGGACCTGCCCCGTCAAAACTAAACCATCTTCAACCAAACACGCCCCGTTCATTTCATCGTAAAAATCGGATAGGACATAAGTCGAATCCCACAATACGGCTCCCCCTGCATTCGTTCTAAAAACTCTATAATCATAACCTGAAGTATAAACCTGATCATTGTGACCGGCTACGATAAATCCATTATCCGGCATTTGGGCAATAAATCTTCCGTCCTCATATCCATAATCACCGTAAATCTGAGCCCAGACATAACCTCCATTTTTATCCAATTTTAAAATAAACGCCTCATTATTGTATGAGATGTTTATTACGCCCGTTATCGCAAAACCAGTATCGCTGGTTTGAACCGCACAGTAAGGAAATCCATTGCCGTCCAATTGAGTCAGTGGAAAAGTCCAATCTACAATTCCCGCCGCGTCAGTTTTAACAATCCAGACTCTGCCATCGAACGGTTCCGAAAAGTTATCGCTCTGTGCGCTGACCAAATAACCGCCATCGAAAGTCTGTATGACATGAAAACCGGCCGCATTATCGCCCTCGCCTATTAGAATCGACCATGCGACTTCGCCATCGCGATCGGTTTTTATAAGATTTATATCATGTTGCACTTCGCCTTCGGCTTTTGAAGTCCCCACCATAACAAAGCCGCTGTCAAATGTCTCCTGAATGCAGTTTACCGAATCAAAATATCCATTCCAGTAAATCCTTGTCCAGGAAGTATCGACATTCTGGGCGTACGAAATCTGAAGTGACAGAAACATTACTACAATTATCATGAATAATTTGAATGTGACTCTCATAAACAAACTCCTAACCCCCATATTGCCCTCCAAGTATATGTTAGTGTTTTAAATATATGGCAAAGTAAAAATATGTCAATAAGTCAATTTTTAGTCAATAACCGGAACAACAGCCATCTTTCCGAGGGTCTGAACCTCCAAAATATCGAAGGGGATTATCTTCTCGCCAAATGCCTTGGTACCCGCCATAAACACCCTTTTCCGGCAAAATTCGGTGCCCTAAATCTTCAAGTCTTTGCTTAATGCGTTCGGGAATATCCCGCTCCAATCCAATCATTCCGCCGTTGCTTGATTTTATCCCCGTCGGTGTCGAACTTCCAAAATGACAGATCCGGGGTTGCTCCCCGGCCTGCTGGGGTGACATGCCAAAATCAATTATATTCATCAATATTTGTGCATGCCCCTGAGGTTGAAAATCGCCGCCCATAACTCCGAAAGAAAATACCGGCTTTCCATTTTGCGTGACAAATCCCGGCATAATTGTATTGAATGGTCTCTTATGAGGTTCATATTTATTAATATCATCGGGATCAAGCGAAAATAGCTGCCCCCTGTTTTGAAGAGCAAATCCCAGTTTATCCGGCACCATATGCGACCCAAAACCATAATAAATACTCTGAATGAGCGAGATCATATTTCCCTCATTATCAGCGGCAGTCAGATACACAGTATCCGACATACGATCTGGGATTCCCGATAATAATTGTTCTGATGCTCTTTGCGGATTAATTAACCTGGCTCTTTCTTTTGCATATTCTATGGAAAGTAATTTCTCCAGAGGGATTTTAGCAAAATCCATATCGGCATAATATCTGGCCCGGTCTTCATAAACCAATTTCGTGGCCTCGATCAATAGATGTAAATGTTCAGCCGAATTTGGTTTCAGAGATTCAATTTCAAAATATTCCAGTATATTCAAAATCTGCAGCGCCGCTATCCCCTGGCAATTGGGAGGCAACTCCCAAATATCATATTCTCCATATTTCGTTGTAACCGGATCAATCCATTCTATCTTGTGTTCATTAAAATCTTTCAATGAAAGATATCCGCCATTGGCCTCCGAAAAGCCAACTATCATCTCAGCAATTTCTCCCTGATAGAACGACTCCAGCCCATCTCTCAATAATAATTTATAAAAATCAGCAAGTCCTTTATTCCTGAACAAATCACCAAAACCTGGCCTTTTCCCCTCGGGAGCAAATGTCTCAGTCACCGATTCATACTCGGTTGAATCGATCGCTTTCCAGTTTTGAGATATGACCTCCGAAACCGGAAATCCATCATCGGCATAGGTAATTGCCGCTTCAAATAATTTATCATAATCAAGCTTCGCGAATTTTGTTCGTAATGCCTCCCACCCGCTGACGCATCCGGGAACGCTCCATGATAATGGTCCATACAGAGGAATTTCTTTTATTCCCAATTTCTGAAAATCGGATATATTCAGATTAAAGGGTGATCGCCCGCTGGCGTTGAGTCCATAGAGTTTCTTCTCTTTTTCAATCCAGGTAATTGCGAATAAATCACCCCCCGGCCCGCAACTCATCGGTTCCACAACGCCCAATACGGCATTGGCACAAATCACGGCATCAATGGCATTTCCGCCCGATTTAAGAATATCAATCCCAGCCATGCTGGCCAAAGGCTGACTGGTACAGACAATACCATTTCGGCATACGATCGCCGACCTGTTCTGATTCCTATTTTTCAATATGTTCTTATCAATCATCATTTGATTATCTTTATTTCTCCATATAAAAACATTACTATGGTAAGGCCGGCGCAGAATGAACTAATTAAATCAGGACGATGGCTTCTTATCCTTTTTCTTCAATTCCCGAAGTACTTTTTCGGCGGTAATGGGTAGGTCCTTTATTTGAATACCGATGGCATCATAAATGGCATTGGCAATGGCGCCGATAACCGGCAGCGTTGATCCTTCACCAACTTCCTTTGCCCCAAACGGCCCTTGCGGCTCGTACGATTCAACAATATTACTGTCAATAGGCGGAACATCTTTGGCGGTTGGAATCAGATAATCATGCAGGTTGGGGTTTAATATCCGTCCCATACCATCAAATTGCATATCTTCCAGAAGAGTTTCCCCCAGCATCATAGCGATGGCTCCCTCCGCTTGTCCCTCAACTGCCATTGGATTAATTGGCGTCCCGACATCATGAGCATCGGTAAACTTGACAACTTTCACCTGTCCTGTCTCAACATCGACCTCGACCTCACAGACGCAGGCAGTAAATGAATAGGCTGGCGATGTGCCCACAGTTGCGCCCTTAAAATTTCCGCCCAAGCCTTCCGGAGGAGAATAATGTCCCTTCCCCAATAATGGCCCGTTTGTCCCAAAGTATTTTGCCGCTACATCGTGCCATGCAATCCAATTATTCTCATTGTTTTTTTCGAAAACTTGGTTTTTCCTGATTTCGATTTTGTCAATCGGCAATTCCATCATTTCCGAAGCAGTCGTTATCATTTGCCTTTTAACATCTTCACCGGCCATTTTGGCGGCATTGCCGCCCATAAGCGTAACTCGTGACGAATATGACCCGAATCCCAGAGGTGTTAAATCTGTATCGGCATATACAATCTTAATCTTATCAAATGTTATTCCAAGAGCTTCGGCCGCTATCTGCGGCAAAACCGTCGATGAGCCCTGCCCAATTTCTGTCTCTCCTGTGTACAAAGTTACGGTATATCCATCCTCGCTGACCTTGATAACGGCGTTTGAATGAGGAAACTTCGAGCGATAAATCGGATAACCGGCGCCGCTGACAAAACCGCCACAACCAATACCGATGCCCCTGCCAAAAGGCATCTTCCCCCACTTTTCATCCCAACCACTTCGTTCACGAACGGTCTCAAGGCACGCCTTCAATTCACATGATCCGATATCAAGATCATTGATAGTCCTGGTATCGGGATCCATGGCGTTTTTCATTCTAACATCAATAGGGTCCAGATCCAGTTCAACCGCCATTCTGGTCATTAAACTTTCAAAAGCGAACCGGGGGTGCGGACAACCATGCCCTCGCATAGCCCCGCAAGCCGGTAAATTTGTATTTATTCTATAACCATCAAATTTGAAGTTGGGCAATTTATACAGAGTCGGTACCATTGCTCCAGCATAATAAACCGCTACAACACCATAAGACGTATACGCACCGCCTTCTAAAATAGCTTTCTCTTTGACAGCTGTAATTGTACCATCCTTTTTCATACCGATTTTCAAATCGATAATCTGCTTGTGACGGCCGCGGCAATGATGAAACATTTCCGAGCGAGTATAACGCATTTTTACTGGCTGGCCACATTTTTTTGATAACAACGCCGCGCAAATTTCCAATGGATTCGTTTCAGCTTTTCCGCCAAAACCACCGCCGCAATAGGTTCCGATAATCCTGATATCGCCATCGGGAATGTCCAAAAGCCGCGATAATTGATAACGCACATAATGGACCACCTGTGATGTTGTATAAACCGTAACCCGTCCGTCTCCATCCCATTCGGCGACGGCGCAATGCGGTTCCATCGGGCTCTGATAGGTGCGATTACCGGTATATAAATCGGACATCACCAGGTCGGCTTCTTCAAATCCCTTCTCCACATCACCAAAATCCCAATCAACTCGAGTATTGATATTATTGGGATATTTCTCATGGACAATCGGAGCGCCCTCTTTCATGGCTTCAATCGGATCAAAAACCGGCGTTAATTCCTCATATTCAACTTCAATCAACTCCATTGCTTTCTGGCATGTCTCTTCATCGATCGCTGCGATGGCAGCTAATTCATCACCCACATGGCGTACTTTTTCTTTAGCCAGAATATACTCATCGTAACGTGCCGGACTGACACCATACATCGTGTCGGTTACGTCGGCTCCAGTTAGAATAGCTTTGACACCATCCAGTTTGAGGGCCTTACTAACATCAATACTTTTTATTCTTGCATGAGCATATGGACTCGTCAGAATTTTACCCCAAAGCATATTAGGTAATTTGATATCGTCAGGATATTTGGCTCGTCCGGTAACTTTTTCAAATGCGTCTTTTCTGGAGAATCTTCCGCCGACTACTTCTCTGCCTTCCGGTAATGTTACCGTCCGATTGACATTCTCTTTATATTTTTTCCAATGTTGAATAGCCTCCACGATTTTCGTGTATCCGGTACATCGGCACAGTGTTCCGCTCAATGCCTCCCTGATTTCATCTTCAGTAGGATCAGGATTTTTATCAAGTAATGCCTTAGTTGTCAAAACCATTGCAGGAGTACAAAAACCGCATTGAATGGCTCCCTCTTCAATAAAAGCGCGTTGAACCGGATGAAGCTTATTGCCGTCCGCCAGCCCTTCAATTGTAACGATATTTTTGCCCTCTGCTTCCAGTGCAAGCATCAAACAAGTATTAGTCGGCTTATTATCCACCAGTACCGTACATGCTCCGCAATCACCGGCGCCGCACCCTTGTTTGACTCCGGTTAATCCGATACGTTCGCGTAAAACTTCAAGAAGCGTAGTCTTGCCTGTTACCGGAACGGTGTAATTATTTCCGTTTATTTTAAGCTCGATTAAATATTTTTTGGCCATTTTCTCGTCAAATCCATTTCTATTTTAATTCAATCAATTCGCGTGCCCGGCTTAATGCCCGGACTGTCAAAACCTTGATCAGATCCCGTCGATATTCATCACTCCCACGCAAATCAGTAATCGGCATGGCTTCATCGCTTGCAATCTGAGCCGCAGAAGAAATAGCATTATCATTTATCCGTTTACCCGCCAATGATTCTCCCGCTTTTCTTGCGACAAGCGGTATCGGAGCCACAGACCCCATGACAATTCGTGATTCCCGGCAAACGTTACCGTCAGTTTCGATATACGCCGCGACGCTTGCCACCGCCAAAGAATTGGCCGCCCGGCGTCGAAACTTTTGATAATTCCCTGCCGCGTTCGGTGGTTTCATTGGAATAATAATCCGGGTTAATATTTCATTTTCTTTTCGGATCGTCTGCCTATTGCCAACAAAATATTTTTCAAGAGGCACCTTGCGCCGCCCATTAACCGAAGCCAATTCCACTTCAGCTCCAAGAGAAATCAACACTGGCGGAAAATCTCCGCATGGTACGGCGCTGCAAATATTACCCGCTATCGTGGCGCGGTTGCGAATTTGAGGCGATGCAAACTTCACTACCATTCTTGATAGTTCAGGCATATGTTCATTTACCTGTGGCGATTTTTCTATCTCCGCGGCGGTGCATCCCGCTCCAATAATAATTGAATTATCTTGCCTGTAGATTTTTCGTAATTCCTCTAAATCTGAAATGGAAATGATATTTTCCGCCAGACGCAACCCCGAATCAATATCAACAACCAGATCCGTACCGCCGGCCAGGATACAGGAATTAGGCAATTCTTCAAGTAGCCTGCAGGCGTCTTCTACACTTCCCGCTCTGTAATAATCATAATTATTCATAAATAGAAATCCATCGCAAGAACTTTTTATTTAAGATTTTCGTTTTCAATTTCTAAATCCTTGATGCAATATAAATGGTCCGGTATTGGATGGCAAATGATATATGTTAACCTATAAATTCGGCTATGCGAAGAAAAAAATACGCAGGCTAAATTTATTTTTTATACAATATCTTTCCGCCCACTATCGTATAAATAACATCGCATTCAAGGATATCTTCCTCCGGTACAGTCATTATATCTTTGGACAAAACAACTATATCCGCCAACTTTCCGGGCATGATTGATCCTTTAATATCCTCCTCGAACGAAGCGTAAGCCCCGTTAATTGTATATGATCTTAACGCTTCTTCCCGCGTCATTTTTTGATCCGGATAAAATAGCGAACCGTCCGCCAATTTCCTTGTCACCGACGCGTAAAAGCACTTCAGCGGATTTTCACTTTCAACTGGAGTATCAGTGCCATTAACAATTACTGCTCCTGTATCCATTAACTTACGCCAAACATATGCACCTTCCTCAATCCGTTTGTCATCAAGGCGCGTATTTACCCATGGACCATCAGAAGTGCAATGAATGCCCTGCATAGAAGCAATTACCCCCATTTGGCCAAATCTTGGGATATCATCCGTATGTAAATGCTGAGCATGCTCTATTCGCCATCGCAAATTATCACGACCCGCGATCGCCTCTTCATAAATATTCAATGTTTCGCGATTGCCTCTATCACCAATCGCATGCGTACACAGCTGAAATCCACTCTCGATTGCCAGTCGGGCCGTCTCCCGCATGGCCTCGATTGAATCGGTATTGAGTCCGGTGCTGGTCGGTATGTCAATATACGGTTCCAAAAGCCAGGCCCCATGCGAGCCCAGCGCTCCATCAATTACCCTTTTTATCGAACGCACCGTCAAATAATTATTTCCATATCCGATAATTTTATAATTCTCAAGTCGATCGATTAGGCTATCATTTACTTCTCCGATCATTGCGTTTATGCGAACATTTAATATTCCCCGATCAATTAATTCCTTATAAAAATCAATAATGCTGAATTTCACTCCGGCATCATTAAAACTTGTAACTCCGTTGGCCAAACATTCCTCAATAGCCAATTGCGCGGCCTCTAACCGCTCGGCTTCTATTTCCTCTTCAGAACGATTATTATAATACTCCTGGTAGGCATCATAGACCAGATCCTCCGCCATTTCTCGAAAAATACCAATTGGTTTCCCATTTGAATCCTTGACAATTTCACCCCCTTCAGGATCAGGAGTATTTTCAACTATCCCGGCCAATTCAAGAGCTTTGGCATTGGCAATCACTGAATGACCGCTGGCATGTTCAAGAAGCACCGGATTATCGGGAGACACGTTACTCAATTTTGTATGATATGGCAGTCCATTGACATTCGGATTGGGAATTTTGTCCCATTTATCCTGATGCCATCCCCTGCCCAATATCCACTCGCCGGGCTGAGCCTCTTCCACCGCAGCGCGAACCATCTCAACAATTTCATCCCAATTTTTAGTTTCCGCCAGCCTCAATTTCATTAGGCTTAGCCCCAAACCCATGAAGTGACCATGTCCCTCAATAAATCCCGGAATTACCAGCTTACCTTCAAGATCAATTGTTTGAGTATTAGTTCCCGCATAAATTTGAATGTCACTGCTACTGCCAATCGCGGTTATTTTATCCCCCTTGATCGCTATCGCCTCGACTTGGGCATTATTCTCATTCACGGTCACAACTTTTCCATTTAGCAATACCAAATCTGCCATTTCTATAGATGGGCCACATGAATTAATGATCAAAAGAAGCGCAACAAGGCAGCCCCTGCAAATCCAATTCAATCCAAATATACAGTTCTTTCCAATCATTTAACTCTCCCTATTCTCAATTTGCGCCTAATTGCTATAAAACGGTTTCCATTTTTCAACCGATGGTTTTTCCGTAATAAAACTCCCGAAAATCAGACAAAATAGTGACATGCCCAGCGCCGGATAAATTGTTGGAATATCGAACGGTTGATTCCCAAATTCCCATATTAAAGTTACCAGCATACCAGATGCAATAGAACTCACTCCCCCGGCGGCTGTTGCCCGCTTCCAGAAAAACGCCCCCAATAGCGCCGGTGTGATACCAACCCCATACATTGTATAAGCATAAAGCGCCATCTCCAATATTTTTGTAAAAAACCTGACCTGCACAAAGGCGATAATTCCCAACAATACTACAACTATTCGCAGATATAAAACCATTTGCTTTTGAGACACTTCAGGATTAATAAACCGTTGATATATATCCCGCATTACGTTCGTGGCCGGAACCAGCAGGAATGAATCGGCCGTTGAAACAATTACGGCGACTATTGCAGCCAAACATAAACATCCGATTATCAGCGGCAAACCAAATCGCACCGAGTGCAAAATCACCATTTCTGATTCGATATCGGTAAACACCGAACTGCCTATTACAGCCAGGACAACTATTAAAGTTTCAACAATTATTGTCCCGATAATCCAGCCAATAACTGCTCTTTTAGCCGTTTTTTCATTGCGAGCCGAAAAAAATCTTTGATACATCCCCGATTCACCGAGGAGCAATAACATTGTCGGAAGCGAATATCCCAGCGCCTCAATCAAGGTCAACTTTCCAAGAGGCTGGAAATGAGTTTCCGGCAGCCGGGCCATTACGCCGCTCCACCCTCCTGCATTGTCAAGAAAAAACGGTAGAGCCACGAAAAATCCAACAACCATTATGATGCCATTGACAACATCGGTGTACGCGACCGATATCATTCCCGCCAGAACCGTATATCCGATAACAAACAAAGCTGTTATGATTATCCCCTGGTCTATCGATATACCCGTAACCAGATTCAGCACCATGCCACCGGCCCGAAACTGATAGCTGACAATCGCGGTATAGGCGATTATTGTCACAATCGTTCCCAGCACCCGCGCCCATTTATTATAACGCGCTTCCAGAATATCCGGAACCGTGTATTGAGCGAAAGCTCGCACCCTGCCGGCGATAAAATAAAGGACTATCAGCGCAACCCATACTCCGGCATTAAACCACAGGGCTGGCATACCGGTATCATACGCCAGACCCGCCCCGGCTATAATCGAACCCGAACCAATCCAGGTTGCCAGCAGTGTCCCTATCAATACTTTCGAAGACAGCTTGCGCCCCGCTACCATAAAATCATCCTGTGATTTTACATATTTACTGCGGTACGCACCGACTGCGACCAAAATTATCAAATAACCAATGATAACCCAAAAATAAGTCATGATAATTTTCCCATTCTCTAAAGGCAGCTATTCGTGATAAAACAGCCTGAATTAAATCATAAAGTCTGAAGATACTCATTTCCAAAGGCATAAATCAAGCCTAAGCATATACGATTAATAGTCTGCTCATTAACGCCCCTCCTCAAATGCGAACCAGCCCGGCGATGGAAGGACTCATATTAAACTATTACTTCAAGTTGCGACCCGCATCTCTTATACTCATAATATATTATGGGCAACGGTCAAATGGCATAAAAAATCTGTTAAATCCTTATGCTCAAAAAATGCTAAAATTGCTCGCTTCTCGCATAAGATTTTTGTCTCCAGTATTTTGATTTTTCATTGTAAAATCACTTGATTCCTCAAAGCAAAATTATTATGATTTGTGATTCTTTAAGTAAGCTATATTCTTGCGCCATGGCATTGAATTATGAGACATAAATGTTATCAATAGATGATTTTGCTGATTAAAAATTTGAGTATTATTATTCCCAAGGAGAAAAAAATGTTCATCGCTAAATGGAAAAATCTATTGGCCACAATTACTCTGCTCACATCGCTATTTTTACTAACCGGCGGCGCGGCGTTAGCCGGAACAATTACGGGTCAGATCACTGATAAGGCGGACGGAATCGCATTATACCGTGCATCTGTCTCCGTTACTCCGGTCACCGGTGGAAAATCTACCGGAGCCATGACCGATGAAAATGGCAACTTTGAAATTAAAAATCTCTCTGCGGGTACTTATAACATCTCTATTTCATCTATGGGATATTCGCCTCAAACGATTTCAAGTGTGGCTATTACCGAATCCGATACAAAAACTATCACAGCCAATCTGGCTTCAACCTATATTAATATGGATGCCGTTTCAGTCAGTGCGTCCCGCCGCCCTGAAAAGATCGTTGATGCTCCCGCCTCAGTCAATGTCATTGAGACAAAAGCCATCGAATCCCGGACGGTTTTGACCACGACTGAGCATATTAAAGGATCACCCGGGGTTGACGTAGCCACCACAGGTCTAAACCAATCTAATGCCGTCGTCCGGGGGTTTAATAATATTTTTTCAGGCGCACTAATGGTATTAACAGATTATCGCATTGCCCGAGTCCCTTCGCTTCGATTCAATGCCTACAATTTTATTCCTACCGTCAATGAGGATATTGAACGCATCGAAATAGTTTCCGGTCCCGGATCAGCGTTATATGGCCCGAATGCCGCTTCAGGCGTCATGCACATAATAACAAAATCTCCCTTTGCTTATCAGGGTACAACTGTTAGTCTCGGCGGTGGAGAACGGGAGCTGTTTTTGGCCTCATTCCGCCATGCCGGTTTGGCAGGCGATCGCATCGGATATAAACTAACCGCTCAATACTATCAAGGATTGGATTGGAAGCATTACGAAAAGGCCGAACTGGAAAAACCAAAGATTAGAAAATATCTGCCAACAACCACCGGAAATCAATATGTGGGTGATTCTATCCCTAACGTTAGAGATTTTAATATAGATAAATTTTCCGGCGAGGGCCGAATGGATTTCTTAATTGGTGATAATGCTTCACTTATTTTTAATGGAGGGTTTAGCCAATCAAGTAGTATTGAGTTAACCGGACTCGGCGCAGGTCAGGCTATCGATTGGACATATGCCTACGGTCAGGCTCGCTTTAGATATAAGGATTTATTCGCTCAGACATTCCTCAATACCAGTGATGCCGGCGACACCTATCTACTTCAAACGGGTCAGTTAATTGTCGATAAATCAAAGGTTTGGGCGGGACAGATACAGCATCGCTATACTCCTCAGGAGGAATTATCATTCACCTATGGAATTGATGTCCTCTTGACGCGACCCAACACAGAATATACAATCAATGGCCTGAATGAAGACATTGATAACATTAATGAATATGGCGGATACGTTCAGGGCGAATATAAAATCGATCCCAAACTAAAACTCCTCGGCGCAATTCGTATCGACGACCATAACCACTTGAAAGATCTGGTAATTTCCCCGCGCGCCGCTCTGTCTTATCAACCGGCCAAAGACCATAATTTCAGAGCGACCTACAACCGCGCCTTCAGCACCCCCGATAATAATAACTTATTCCTCGACCTTCTGTCCCGGGCCGATATGGGCGACGTGGGCGCCAAATTCGCACCGTTACTGGGCTTTAGTCCCGCTGTGGATGTCCGCGTGCAGGGTGTTCCCGAATCTGGATTTCATTGGAAATATGACGATAGTGGCCTTCCTCAATTCCGATCCGCCTTTGCTCCTGTTGCGAGTCTGCAGCCAACTGATTACATTAGTATAAATAACGATGTTTTTACTGACGCAATGTGGTTGTTAGCAAGAACTGGTGTTAATATGGGATTTCAATCTCAATTAGCTGCTGACACCCTTCTTCCACAACCGGTTAAGGACGCTGTCCTTTCCGTATTTACCGCATTAACTCCAACATCAATTGCCGGAGTCGGCAATATGCTAATGAGCTTGAATATGGATACACAGGCACTTGATCCTTCGTCGGTTGACGCAATAGAGGATATTGATCGGCTCGAACCTACGACAACTCAGACCATAGAACTTGGATATAATGGCCTTATTGGCGACCGACTCAAATTTGGAGTTGATTTATACCGCACAGATAAAGAAAATTTTATTGGCCCATTAACGGTAGAGACTCCAAATGTCCTTATACATCAGCCAAATCTGCAAGCTCTACTATATTCTAATATTGATAGCGTTCTGACAGCAAATCCAACTGAGGCAGCCGTTCTTGCTGGAATACTTGACGAAAATGGGAATGGTGCCGCTGATGAATTGACAGCATTATATGCCTCGACTGCCGCATTTCCGATCGGCACAATCACCCCAGAAGAAGCTTACGATCCTACGGCGGTAATGATCACTTACCGCAATTTTGGAAATATAAATTTCTATGGCGCCGATTTCTCAATGGCCTATCATCTCAATCATAATTGGGATATTGGCGGAACCTTTTCCTATATTTCCGAGAATTTCTTTGAAAAGAAAAAAGGACAGGTTCACGATATATATCTGAACGCCCCCAAATACAAAGGTTCGGCCTATCTTCAGTTTCAATATCCCAAATACAATCTAAGCGGCAACATGAGATACCGTTACGTCGATGCTTTCGATATGGCCAGCCCGTTTTTTGGATCGTTTGTCAAAACCTATCACCTGCTCGATTTAAACGCAGGCATAGATTTCATGTATGACACACATCTTGCCTTAACTATCCAAAATGTCTTTGATCACCGACACTCCGAATTCGTCGGGGCCCCCGAACTGGGCCGCCTGACTGTTGTAAGGCTCACACAATCTTTTTAATAGAATCAGATATAGAAAAAACCCGGTTGCATATCCCAATGCGACCGGGTTTATTTTTGCATAATTCCAAACTTTTTCTGACTTGAACGGCTTGAGATAGACTTTACACCATTTGGATTCCTAATTAGCTTTCATCCCTTAATATTGGCAACCGGATCAAACCGCGCCACAATTTTGCTCAAACCCAGTTGATTGACAGCGTCTGATACGTCATCGATGTTTTTATAAGCAAATCCAGCCTCTTCCGCCAGGCCCCTTAAGAATTTAGTTTTGACGACAATCCCTCTGGTAAGCATATCGCGTTGCAGCTCATCTCCCCTGATTTTCGTTTTAGCCTTGGAGCGAGACATAACCCGCCCGGAACCATGCACTGTCGAACCAAAATATTCATCCTCGGCTTTTTGCGTTCCGACAAATAGTGCCGAGCCGGATTCCATCGAACCGCCAATAATTACCGGCTGGCCAAATGCCCGATATGCCTCAGGAATATCACGATTTCCGGGACCGAATGACCGCGTGGCACCCTTCCGATGGACAAGAACTTTTCTGGTTTGGCCATCAATATTATAATTCTCAAATCTCGCTATATTATGGGCCACGTCATAAATCGTCTCTAAACCCATTTGCGATGCCGAAATCCCGAACACATTCTCAAATGATTTGCGTATATAATGCGTTATAATTTGACGATTGGCAAAGGCGCTATTTGCCGCGCAGGCCATCGCTGAATAATATGCCTGACCATCCGGTGATTTTATTGGCGCCGCCGCCAATTCCCGGTCCTTTATATTTAGCTTATGATTGTATCCTTTGGCCGTAAATAACTTCAAATAATCGGTGGCTATCTGATGCCCAAAACCTCGCGATCCGCAATGAACCGCGATTATCACCTGCCCGTCTCCTGTTATTCCAAAACCGCAGGCCATTTTTGTATCGAGAATGCCATGTTTGCTCGCAATCTCTATTTCAAGATAATGATTGCCCGATCCCAATGTTCCCAACTGATTTAGCCCGCGATTGACGGCTTTTTCAGAAACAGCCCCGACGTCTGCGCCTTCGACCCATCCCCCGGTTTCCGTATTTTCAATATCTGAATCCGTAGCCATACCGTTTTCAAGGCACCATCTTGAACCGCCAAGCATCACCTGATTTAATTCCTTGCGATTAAGCTTGACCAATCCTTGCGACCCTACGCCGGACGGAATCGTCATGAACAGCTCGTCAATAAGTTTTGATAATTTCGGTTTTATATCCTGAATTGTTAGGTTTGTCCGGATTAACCGCATCCCGCAATTAATGTCAAACCCAATTCCACCCGGAGAAATTACGCCGTCTTCGGCATCAAAAGCCGCCACGCCCCCTATTGGAAATCCATATCCAAGATGGGCATCCGGCATACAAATAGCGTATTTATATATACCCGGCAAACAAGCCACATTCGTAATTTGCTCAATGACTTTTTCATCAATCCCGCCAATGAGCTTTTCCGACGACAAAATCCGCGCCGGGACATTCATCTCCGGGCGGGCCGAAGCGGGAATTTCCCAGATATTATCAGATATTTTCTCCAGATTATTCATAAGTCAAAAATAACCGAAGTCGAATAAATATCACCTTCTCGTTTTATATTCACTTTGTAATATGTTACGGCCTTGATTTCGTTTTTCGCGACATCAACATTCAAATCAAACTTTCTGTAATTGATTTTACCTGTCAAAAAGTACCCGTCCGTCCTTTCTTCAATTGATAAATCAAAAGTCGTCGCTATTAACCCTTTGGCATCAAATAAATAAAGCAATTCTGAGAGCCAGTCAATAAATAGCCCGTCAACCGAATTGCTGCTAAGCTCAATCCGGTCTTCAAAATTCCCCATCTGCGCGGAACTCTCAAGAATAATATCAAACATTCCCTCTGCCCCGGCAATAAAAAGCTCTTCCAGAGAATCACCGGAAATATCAATTCCGATATCAGTTACGGATAAATTGTCATTTATTACAAATTTACGCATAAAAAAAACCGCCTGCCGGCTTGGCAGGCGGTATCTCCAACCAAATTATTTAATTGGCTTTTTCTATACATTCGACGGGGCAAACCGCAACACAATGAGGCCCATCATCCTGGTCCTCGCACTCATTACAGGTCTCAGGATCAATGACATAAATATCATCTCCTTCTGTAATTGAGGTCGTCGGGCATTCCGCCACGCAGAGATCGCAGGCGGTGCATTCGTCGGTAATTTTCATAGCCATGATTGTATCTCCTTCAAAATAGTTGGTCTTTGCTACAAGGCCAAATCTAATAAATTGATAACATTTAACAAGGTATTTTTTTGAAATAAATAAAAAAACCTGCCCGGCAAAATACCGGGCAGGTTCGTCAGAGAAGAGTCTGACAATAAAGATTATTTACGTAATGGCGGGCCGCAAATCGAGAGCCAGGTCTGGCAATCGCAAGGCGGTGGGCCGCCCTTAAAGACAAGACTAATTATATATACCGCATCGCCGACGTTAGTCTGGCAATCGCAGTTGGCGTCTCCGCTGCAAATTCGATACGGAGTCGCCGGAGGACCGCCCTTAAATACAAGAGCGATTATATAAACCGCGTCGCCGACGTTAACAGTTCCATCACCATTGGCATCACCCACGATACAATCACAGTCTCCGCCGCCGGTGATTATAAACGCCAAATCAAGTGATTCCTGAAATTGAGGCGGTTCATAGAGCTCGGTCCAATCAGGAACATCGCTGTTGCCTTGTCCCATAGGGATTGGTCCAGTGTCAACACCGGACATTCCACCCAGACGACCTCCCGGACAACCCTCAAATTCGATTTGATAAGTGATATCAAAGAAACTGTCAATCATGAAATCGCCGTTGCCCATAGGCGTCACAGTTGCCGTTCCGGGGTTTGCCACACCTGTTTGATTTTCGCCGGCCTGTATTCGGAGAACACAGAAGTCAGGATCGCCGAATAATTCACCCGTCAGACTAACCAGTGACATTTCGACAATCTCGGTCGGGACGCACGGATCAGGTGGATAACAGGGATCAGGTGGAGTCCGCGGGCCGGTATGAATCTCCAATTGCACCGGAATCCTTATCTCACGGTTAAACCCTTCCATAGCTCCGGTGCCGATAAGGACCATGCCCATCTCAGCCTGGCACGTCATGATTTCACCTTCAAGGCTTCCGCCCACTTCGTAAAACACATCGAAGAAAGAATCAATCCAGAAATGTCCATCGATCGAAGATTGCGGGGGCAATCCTTCAGTGATAGTAATCGTTTCGTCATTAGGCGGACTAAACGGTGAAAGAGTCGGTAATTCAGTCGTTGGCGTCAGAATAGGCGGTACATCATCGTGGCCCCAGACAGCATCATCATTCCAGTGATTTTTCGATGATTTCCATCCCCATCTTCCGGGACTGGTTGGGTTCTCAACCACCGCCGAAATATTCAGCCAGTAAATTGTGCCTTCTTCCTGCATAAACCACAGCTTTTCAGGAATATTGACATCATACTGGAAGTATTCCTGATGGTTATCGGGTGAAACAATTCCGCCCATTGGATCATAATATCCTTCCAGAGTGGCAGGAATTATACTGGTCGCCTTAAATATATTTGTCCGATATTCCCATAGCAATTCGCCGGGGCGACTATAAAATTCCTGCGTGGGGTCAGCCGGTATATCTTTATGGATACTAAAGATAAAGCCAAGGATCTTGCCTTCTTCTCCATCAAGCCACGAACCCCAGAAATGGAGGTCTTTAACCGGACCGGATTCGATACATCTCCAGTCATCAGCCAAAGTTACCGGCCAGGACGCGTTAACATCCCAACCTGCTTCATCCGGGAATTGCGGATTGAGCATCTTTATATCAGTACCCGGTTCAGGATCCCATGGATCTTCACAAAGATCATCAGTCCCGTCACCGTCATTATCGCCGAGACAGAAAGTCCCGTCACCCATATAAGTACCCAATTGAGCGTTACAATCGCTCGGGGTCATATTATCAACACAGGTATTATCCGGTAAGCAACAGGCGCCCGTAGGCTGCGTCGACGTTTCACAGGCATCGTCAGTTCCATTTTGATTTCCGTCGCCCTGACAGGTCGTCGCGCCCCATGGTGAAGGCGTTCCACCCATATCATCACAACACAGAGGGTCGACAGTCACGCATGTATTATCAGGCAAACAACAAGCGATTGTAGTGGCCGAACAACTCGTTCCTGTGCCCTGCGGTGTACCACCCTGAGTTATACAATCACTGGGCAAAGCCATAACACAACTGCCATCATCTAAACAGCACGCTTCATCTACTTCAGGATCGCAGATTCCTGGATCAGAACAGGTAGTTCCCGTGCCTTGCGGGGTTCCGCTGGCAGCAAGACAGCAAGCCGGATCAAGCATCACACAGCCACCGTCAGGCATACAACAAGCCTGAGTCGCTCCGGTCGGATCGCATTGCGTTCCCGAACCCTGGGGATTACCACCTTGCTCGAGACAGCAAAGCGGATCCAGTGTTAGACAACTGCCGTCATCGAAACAGCATGCTTCCGGAGCGGTACAAACCACATCCGGTCCCTGCGGTGTTCCACCCTGAGCAATACATTCGCTCGGGAGTAAATCGGTACAAGTACCATCCTCCAGACAACACGCTTCATCTACTTCCTCTACGGGGCAAATAACTAAAGCATATTCTATAATTGTATGAACAGGAAATCCAGATTGCGGAGGAATCGGATCTATAGTCGGATCAGATAAATTCTGAGCGTAGAATGTTCCCGCATTTGCGGCGCTGATTGGATAATTAACCAGTTCGCAATCAAAGAATGGCGGATTTATCTGATTACAGGCAGCCCGTATAACTTGATATCGGTCGTGATGAATTGACCCATGCAATCCTGACACATTTTTTGCGTCATTGTGGATCATACTGCCATGTGGCGCCGGAGGGCCACCTTCATTAGCATCAAAATAAGGATCAGATATGCACAGCGCGGAATCTACCAGATCAATACATGTTCCCGCAACCGTTACATAATGTCCGCCAATTCGCTCACAGAAGCCTAAATCAAATTCCTGCCAGAATCCTAATAACAGAATCACATCCTGGCTTATTAATACCTGTTCGCGAATAAATTCAAATCCATTAGGCCCCGGTTCGATCGGAACCAGAGTTACCGTATAGTTATCCAGAAGCCCGGCTTTTTGCAGCCATAGTTTGGCTCCTTGAGCCAAATCAAAAACATTCGTACCGCCTGTGCCACCCGGATTGGTATTGCAGTAGGCTGGCAATGCCAATGAATCAACAAATGGCTGTACATTATTGGCGGAATGATCATCCCAGGCTGAATTATAGGCTGTGACTAATGGATAATTATCACATATAGTCGGTGGAGGCGTCGTGCAGGTTTCAAATTTACTGTCAAACCACCAGATACAATTCGCCAATGCCACCGGGCCGCAATGCGACCATAAGCCTTGAACATTAGTCCAATTAGACTGCTTCTGATCAAAATCAGGTACTCCGGCTGGCGCATAATCAATGTATGGCGGCTTATAATACGTACAAGTATCATCCGCCAGGCAAGCCTCATCTATACCATCGCCGTCGGCGTCGCAGACTGTTCCAGCGCCCTGAGGATCGCCACCAGCGTTAATACAGCATAAGGCATCCCAGTCTTCGCATGAACCATCCGGCAAACAGCAAGCTTCGATACTGCCCGCGCACTGAATTCCTGCGCCCTGCGGAGTTCCGCCCTGATCAATACAGCACAGCGGATCCACCATGACACAACTACCGTCAGGCAAACAACAAGCTTCTGGTGCCGAACATGAAGCGCCGGCATGAGCCGTTCCTCCCTTGTCAGCACAACATAGAGGATCAATCATAGCACAACTGCCATCCGGCAAACAGCAAGCAATTGCACCAGTACAAGACGATCCCGTACCCTGAGGCGAACCACCTTGACTGGCACAAATCGCAGGATCTTCCATGGTACAACTGCCATCGGGCCAGCAACAGGCCTCCTGGGTAGGAATATCACCCCGGTTGGTGATAACAAAGGCCTGATCCATCGACACTACGCATGAGTGGCTTATAGATGAAGCGCCTTGTAAAACTTGAATATTTTCACCCTGAATATCGATCGACACCCATTCAGGATTATAGTCAGGGATAACATAATCGAAAGAAAAATGTCCTTCGAGATCTGATCCTTCTAGTAAAGTTTCTCGCCCAATAAATTGTTGTTCATCAACTCCCGGCAGCGGCGGGATGCGAGGCTGTCCGGGCGGATTTCCCTCAAGCGACCACAAATCAGTTGACCAGTTTACCGCAAAGTTTATAAAGTTCGGCAATCCTGGTTCGAGTACCATAAGATCAACGTCAATGTGAATTATCTTAAATCGTTCGTAATCTAAAGGATGATCGTAGAACCAGATATTCCACCATTGTGACTCCGGATAATAATACCATGGCCCACCGCCAGTCGGATCCATATATGCGTCCGTACCGCCGCCGCCGCCAAAAGGACCGCCAGTCAACAGGGTTATCCAAAACTGATTAGTTATCGTTTCATGAGGCTCTAAGATTTCTTGCCAATTCAAATCGCCCCAAACGGCCCAGACGCAGTCATCATTCCAGTGATCCTGAGTCGATTTCCAACCCCATTGAGTATTTACAGGATTTTCAACAATGGCGGAAATATTCAACCAGTATACTCTTCCGGCCTCCTGAGTTGGCGCCATGGCATCATCAAGACAGATATTGTACTGGAAATACGGGGTATGATCGTTATAGATGATTTCTCCACTGCCTGGATCGTACCAGCCTTCTCGAGATGGGGGGTCAATCGGTACAATATCAAATCCCTCAACTGTCATTTCCCAAAGCGTAAGCCCGGGACGACTATAAGGATTGTCTGGACTAACCGGAATATCATCATGAAGACTTAGGACGAAGGCCACAACCTGACCCTCAACACCATTTCTCCAGGCGCCCCAAAAATGAATATCCTTAATTAAGCCGGATTCCGTACATAGAAAATCATCGGCTATAATCAGCGGTTGGGTCGCGTTTACCGCCCAACCGGTTTCGTCCGGCAATTGGGGGTGATGCATTTTATATGGATCACCAACCGCCCAATTGCAGGCAAACTGAGCTTCCTGGCCTTTTGTATCAGCGCCTGCTTCCTGCCATGCCCCGGAATATAAAAATGACATAACAAGGAAAAGCGTGATAACAAAAGCCCCATACCTTTTGTTCATGGCTCACTCCTTTGCGAACATTCACATAAATGAAATGTATTTTTATTGTCAAGTTTTGCAGCCAACGGGATATTGTAAAAATAGTTAACGTACCTGCAAAACCCCCCGCAAGCAGTACTTCTATGACTGCGGACAAATATGTACGAAATGACTCATCGGAAATATATCCACAACTCCCAAATGTGTCAAGGATTATTTTACCTCTTTTTTATTGAGCCACAATGAAATAGGCATTTTGGGGGATGTGTAATTAT
>JBDREQ010000074.1:0-28831 GCA_043819555.1 Candidatus Zixiibacteriota bacterium
GGGAACGTTAACGGAAATGCTGAAATTTGACAAAAATCTTCAGATTATTATCCTAACTGGTTACGGTTCTATCCAAAAAGGAGTTGAAGCTGTCAAAATGGGGGCAGTGGATTTTTTGGAAAAGCCGGCCGATGTTGATACTCTTACGGAAATGGTTGACGATGCGGAAAAAAGAAGAATGGTTCTTTTTGAGGCCGATTTGGAAAGTAAAATGTCCGATATTATGCGTAAAAAAGGCTGGTAAAAATATTTTGAATAGTTGAGGGTGAATTATCTTATTAACCTACCTGATTCAGAAAAGTCCAGTAGTTCCATATCTGATATGAAATTTGAATATTCGTGCATTCAAATCGATAACTTATGATTTCCAATTTTTGCTCCACTTTGTACACAGCCAAGCCGGATATGCGATATCTTCCGATGCGTAAAAAACTATGCCTAATTAGTTTCTTTTCTTTGACCCTCCTTTGGTTCTATATTAGATTCCGTGATTGTACTACTATCTTTGCGCAATAATGATAGTTTTAAAAATGGCGGAGTAACTAGAGTTGTCACAATAACCATTATCACGATCGCGGAAAACGTCCCACCTGAAATAATCGGATGACCGTCAAGAAATAATTTGGCTCCAATTCCGGCAAATATGAGTCCAACCTCTCCTCGGGGGATCATTCCCAGACCAATGGCAATACGGTTAATACGCCTGTCGAAAATGGCCAATGAACAAGCCTGTTTACCAATAATAGCGGCGACTGTCATTGTACCGGCAAAAAATAGAATATCCATCTGAACAAAGGTATCGAGCTGTACCATCATCCCCATCCTGACAAAGAAAATGGGAACTAAAAAGATGGCAATTGGCTTAATCATTTCCTCCAGAGAATCGCCAGCCCAAGCGTTATATTCAGAATAATGTACTTTTTCAAGAATCAATCCGGCCGCAAAGGCCCCCACGATAGGGGCAAGGCCGATCATGTCGGCCAAATAGGCAAAGACAAAACAGGTCAATAATGCGATTGAGAGGAGGATGCCTTTGACTCGCATATGCGATCCGACTCGGAAGAATATCGGGGAGAGCAGATTACCAATTAAGAGCGCCCCGATTACAAATCCGACGGCTTTAATGACAATCATAAAGACGCTGCCCGAACTCAGTCCACCGCCGCCGGCTGCAGCGCCAATAATTCCGGCTACTATGGCCAAAATGACCAAACCCATAATATCATCAATAACAGCCGCCCCAAGTATAATTTTGGCTTCTTTGGTATTGCTGCGCCCTATATCTTGCAGGACTCGAGCCGTAATCCCGACAGAAGTGGCAGTCAGGGTAGCTCCGATGAAAACATGAACATAGATAGACTCTTCAGGCAAAAACCAGGCCCCTACGCCCCATCCCAGGAAAAAGGGTGCAATTACCCCAAAGCTCGCCACCATAAAAGAAACTACGCCGACTTTCATCATTTCGCCAATAGTCGATTCCAGTCCAACTTCGAAAAGAAGAATGATTACTCCTATTTCAGCCAAAATTTCAAGAGTTGCCGAGTGTTTAAATGGCTCGAAAATATCAATCCCCATTAATCCCAGATTCCCAATAATCATGCCCAGAATTAATTCGCCCAATACGGCAGGTTGCTTGAACCTCTCAAACAAATCGCCGCCGATTTTGGCCGCCAGAAGGATGATTATCAAGCCCAGCAGGACGCTGGAAACCTCGGAAGAGCCGTGCCCTTCTTCTCCTGAAGCAAAGGAATAACTGGCCCATAAACCCGCGATTATGGTGGCAAAAATCATGAAGCGTTTACTGGTCAATATTCGTGCCATTGTCCCTCCAGACTAATACCCAAAAAAGAATGAAAGATAGGACAATTAAAAATTTTTGACAATTAATTTCTTCCTTAATTTGCATTGGATTAAAAGAAATCGATTCACCTGCATAATATTCAAAGCACTTGCCATTGGCTTATGTTTCCCTTAGACATTTTATTGGAAGTGTTTTTATTTGATTATTCCACCAGGAGAATGGACTGTGATATCCAACATTAGCAGGTTTGGAACGTATTTTATTATGGATCATTAATAAGGGCTTTTACATTTTAAATGACTGAATAGCAAAGTTAAAAATATATCCAAAGGGGTTTAATATGTCTTCAAGCGTAAAAGAAATTGAGTACTACTACTCACTGGTCGCCGATAAGCCGGGTGAGGCAAGAAAACTATTGGAATTCTTGAGTGAGCGAAAAGTAAACCTACTCGCCTTGACAGCTTTTCCGGTTGGCAAGGGTCAAAGCCAGATTGATTTTATCCCGGACAATCCGGAGATACTCAAGAATGCGGCGGATGATGCACAAATTCCATTGATTGGCCCCAAGAAAGCATTTCTTATTCAGGGCGAAGATCAAATTGGAGCGCTATATGATTATCATCTCAAATTATCGAACGCAGGCATAAATATTCATGCGTCCAATGGCGCGGTAGACGGAACTGGTCGATTTGGATACGTCATCTGGGTTAAGCCCGCCGATTATGAAAAAGCCGCAGAGGCCTTAAAAAGCACCGACTGGAGGACAATTCAACCAAGCCCTCCCGGAGCCAAGTAATTTGGTAGTTTTAATATTCAGTCCAATCAGCTTGATGGCTTAAATAAACTCAATTTCCGGCATCAGGATTTTTATCTGGCATTCCTGCTTTTATGGCAACGATAATTGTTTTCGCTCAGCTGCCAATCAATTCTCGAACCTTTGCCATGACCAGTTCCGGATCAATCGGCTTATCGATGAACATATCCGGCTTAACCAGTCCTTCTTCCTTCATCTCTTTTATAGCCTGGCGCATCTTTTCTCGGAGTACGTCGTAAGGTCTCTCATGGGTGTCGCCGCTTTGAGAATCGAGATCTTCCAAAACCTCGGCGACTCCGGTCAGCATTATGATGGGTAAATCTTTAAATTCCTCTTCACGGCGGAGTTGTTTGAAAAGCACGAATCCGGTTTTTTTGGGCATCATGACGTCAAGGAGAACTAAATCAGGCTTCTCACTCATCACCTTTTCCAGTCCTTCCTTACCATTTTCAGCCTGAATAGGCAAATATCCGTTTTCTTCCAGTGCAGCCGAAAGAAACTTCCGGGTGTTTGCATCGTCGTCAACTACTAATACTTTTTTGGCCATCATTAGATCTCCTTGTTTCTAACGGTTGTATCCAGTGGCAACACAATTCGGAAAATCGTGCCTTTATTCGGATTTGTTTCAACATCGATTTTCCCGCCGTGAACATTTATCATTCTTGACGTTATTGACAGTCCCAGCCCTGTACCAGATTTACTCTTAGTACTGAAAAAAGGGCTGAAAATATTTTCTTTGACATCGGGTGTCATGCCACAGCCGTTATCCCTGACTTCAATGATTAAATCTTCATCATTACTGTTCAAATAAGCGGTGACATTGATTGCAGGCAGTTCTTTCTCCGCATATTCTTTCCACATACAGGCATCAATCGCATTGGAAACAATGTCCATGACGCAGGAATGAACCATGCGCGAGTCGCATAAAATTGACGGCAAGGGTTTGGGGAAATCGAGTTCTAATGCAATACCCTTGTCTTTGGCAGTCTGCGTAATCACATTTATGATATCAGACAGGATTTTCTCAAGATCTGTTATTTCTAATCGCGGTTTCCATTCTTTGACATACTTAAGCATGTCTTTTGACATAGCGGTAAGGCGTGTAATGCCTTCCTGAACCATTTCCCAGCCTTCCTCCAGCATCTTTTTATTGTCTTTTGCCAATCCGGTTCTGACCATGTACGCTCCGCCCTGGCAGGCATTAAGCATATTTTTCATAGAGTGCTGAATTCCGGTAAAAACCTGACCAATGGCGGCAAACCGCTGCGATTGCAGCAGTTGTTCCTGAAGTCGCTTTTCGCGCGTTATATCTTTGCAAAATGCGATCGTTCCGATAATTGCCCCGGTTGAGTTACGAAGTTGTGAAAGTGTGAATAATATATCTCGGAATTTTCCATCTTTTGTCAAAAACTGGGTTTCATAGTTGACGACATTATCGGAATGCTGGAGCCGCTCAGCGGCAATCCGCCGGTCATTTGGATTGGCCAGTAAAACATCGATTGATTTTCCAATGACGTCGCGACGGCGATAACCCAGCATATTTGTTACGCCCATGTTGATGGTTCGAATCTTACCCGAGGGATTTACAGTTATAATGATATCAGCCGAACTTTCCAATATGCCTCGCAGATAATCCCTGCTTTTTTCAAGTTCGGTCAGGGACGAAGAGAGCAATTCGGCCATGTCATTAAAAGATGAAGCCAATGAACCATATTGTTCGTAACTATCCTCTTCAAGACGAAAACTAAACTTCTTGTCGGCCAATTTATTCATGCCGTTGGCCAGACCCCTCATTGGTTTTTTAATGAACTGATATACCAATATATAATTTACACCAATGCCCAAACATATAGTAATTATTATAATAATGACCAGAATGCCATCGGTACTATCCGAGACAGACGGTTCATCGCTCCTATTTAAAAAATCATTAGCATATAAAAGCGCAATGAGAAATAACAATATTATGATATTGACAGCGGCGCTTAGTATCCAGAAATTTTTAATCCGTCTCAACATAATCAATCGACCTTTTTACAGGATAGATCGTGATATAATTGCCGTGTCTAATTCACTTTTTTGTCGTGGCCGGAGCAGTGGGTTGTAATAATCTTGCCTCGGTTGGCAAAAGTTTCAAGTACTTCAGTCCCCAGCCAAATAAAAATCCGATGGCACCCAGTACCCCAATCGCCTGAAACAGTTCAAGCATGCTTACTCTGTATGACGCGATTCCTTCTTCAATGACCGACTGAGTGATGCGCATCCCGGGAAATAATTCCGGGGGATGAGTCAATCCGGGTAAAACAATCACGTAACGTTCGCACAGGACCCCGAAAATGACAAGACATGATGCGATAACAATCCATTTGACCGATTTACCCAATTTTCGATTGAAGAGAATAATCATCGGAATCACGCATCCGATGAAAATCAATCCAACCCAAAATAATATGCTGTGAAATCCTCCAAAGAGATAATACTTGGCAGCATCCCGCAGCTCAACGACGTATGCGCGATAAGCGTTTTCGACAAAAAGAAAATAAACCACGACCAAAATGCAGATTGCCAGAAAACGTCCCAGCCATATGATCAATCCATCATCCACATGCCGTTTGGTAAACTTAAATAGCCCAACGATTAATATGATCATCAAGGCTGTCCCGGAAGCCATCGCGGCGGCCACAAAACTGGCCGGGAGGAGAGGCGACTCATATAAAACCCGGGCTCCGAACCCGAAAATTGCCCCGGTGCCGCTATGAACGCAGAAGGCCCATCCAAATGCGGTTGTGGCGACAATCGTCGTCAGTTTTTTCTTTTCGGTGAACAGGGCCCAGAGATAGATAACACAAATCAGAATATGGCCAATGTACAAGATCGGATTGATAGAGAACATCGATTGCAGGTTAAAATAAACAAATGGTTCGACGAAAACGCGATCCATCCTGCCCTGGTCGGTGAGAATTGACAACAGGCCAGCGATGAGAAAGAGCATGGCAACGTAAACGGCGATTCGAGCGAATGGTTTGTATTCCTGTTTTCCAAAAACACCGTAGAGACCGGATATTACCAGTGAACCGGCCGATAATCCAATATAATAGACGGCCATGACAATCTGCAGCCCCCAGGGAACACGGTTTGTCATTCCCGTTACCCAAATTCCTTTTTCAATGACATACCATGTTGCGACCATCCCCACGATAGCCATAGCCGCCAAAATCATCATTGAAATACGGTAGTGAGTCGAATCCCCTGTTATATGTTCGAATTTTATATCCATGTCATACCTCACCTAATTGGAATCATAATCCGATATAATATACTTTTGGCTCGGTGCCCAAATCCTCCCTGATTCTCTTCACGGCCCGGGTCGTGGTAATCCTGGATATATTGCTTTCAGGATCATTCAAATCGCCCACGATGATGGCTCCCGCGCCGGTATTGGCACAAGCTTCGACGCAGGCCGGCAATCTTCCGGTATCCAATCGATGAGCGCACAAGGTGCACGCCTCAGCTACCCCGTGCGATCTTTTGGGGCGTTCCTGATTGGGCCAACTTTCATCATCTTTAAAGTTGAACATCCGGGCGTTATACGGGCAGGCAATCATGCAATAGCGGCATCCAATACAGCGATGATGATCGACGATAACGATGCCGTCGTCGCGTTTATATGTTGCCCGCACTGGGCAGACCTGGGCGCAGGGAGGTTTCTCGCAGTGATTGCACAAAAGGATGACCTGTTTTTCAATTGTCTTAGAGCCAATCTCGGCTTCAACATTTACTTTTCTAATCCAGTGATTATCCCAGCGTTTATCGGCATGAAACGAAACGTTATTTTCCTGTCGGCAAGCATCGACGCAGGCGGTACAATCAGGGCGACATTTATTGATGTCAATAACCATGCCCCATTTTTTGACGCCCGGACCGGTTTCCACGTCGGCACTGGCAACTGAGGACGCCAGAAACCGAAAGGCATAGGCGCACGATGTCCCGACCAAAAACGTTCCGCCAGTAATTTTCAAAAAATCTCTTCTATCCATTTATCCACCCGCTTTCAAAGCATTACTTCTGTTTATGGATAATTATGGCACCCGAAGCAATCGGGTGTTAGACTTACAGCATTATGACACTTATCACAAAAGCGCTCTCGACTGGTGTGACAATCACGGCATCTGTTCAATTCGATATCACCTCTTTTTCCGTATCGCACGATTTCTTCCCGGACAGATCTGAGTAGTTCCCAGTGATGATAGCGCATGTAATCGGTATCCCTGACACATTCTTTATATTGTGGATCAGGTCGTTCCAATAAGGGGGGAGGAGGTTCTGTTGCCCGGGCAGCAACAAAAGAAACGAGACTATAAACAAAGGGGATGAGGATAATTATAATGGGGATCGCGATTTTTACCAGTGTCGCCTTGTTCTCCAGGATGTTTTTTATGTTCATTGAGTATCACCATCCTTCTGTAACTCTAAAACTATATCCGGGCTTTCATGATTTTGTTCTTCAGGAATTGAACTTTTATCTGAATTACGGCCGCAATATTCGGCAAAGATCATCGCCGTTGTTCGATAAAAAATATGCGCCAGTTTTGAATATGGCAGGTAGAATAGTAAGGCAAAGACGAACATCAGATGGATGAAATATGCCATATGGCGATGAGGCTCCAGCCGGACATAATGCAACACTTCGGTTACAAATCCGGTGAAAACAACAATTAAAAAGGTAGATATAAGAGCCCAATCAAAATAGTTCCCCACACCTGCCTTGCGGTTAGTTTTTCCCCGCTGATATATTATTAGAGAAATTCCTGCAAGTATTGCCAAGCCGCCCAGGTTAGCCATTATTTTCCAGGGATTCCAAAAGCCGAAAGGATAAACGAATTGTCCATGAATCAACGGATTGATCCCGGATGTGATTATCCAGAATGTTACCGCGCAGAGTGCGATAAATCCAAAAAATATTAAAATATGCGCCAGGTATCTCGATTTATTGTCCTGACAGGAAGTAAAATTATCATGAGTGATGATTCTTTTTAAAACCGTGACGACACTGGGAAACAACATGTTTTCTGCCGGATAATTATTTGTCCATCGTGAGGATTTGAGAGTCTTCCAGTAATTCATAACCCCCAGCAATATTGCCAGTAACGCCAGAATGCTGAAGAAAATAAAGAAACTGTTCAATAGCCAATGAGGGAAGACGCTGGAATACGAAAATACTATTGTTTCATCAACATCCGGCACAAGGCCGAGGGCATTTTCAATCGGACCTTTTATGAATAGAGCCAGAGAAAGAAGCAATGCCGGGATGCCGAGCAAAAGGGGAATACAGCTTGCCTGACCCATCCAGCGAGCCAGAAAACGGGGAATAGCGAATTGAGTTATCGTTTCCTGGCGAATCGCTCCCAGAACATCGCTTGGCCGCGCGTCGCGCGGGCAACGAACCGAGCAATCATTGCAATTCGAGCATAGCCAAATATCAGGATCGGTCAAAAGCTCGTCTTTCATGCCCCAATTGGCCCAGGCCATTTCTTTTCTGGGAAACGGTTCGTCATCGGGGGAGTTTTTGCAGACGGCCGAACAGGTACCGCACTGAAAACACTTGACAAATGTTTCTCCGGCCCGCTCCCGAATCGACATAATAAAATCCAGATCAGGTTCAATCTTTACCGGCAAAATTGTTTCGGGGATACAAGAAGTTTGAATATCATTCCTATTTTGATTATTCCCCTGATGTTGCGATATATTTTCATCGAGCTTCAATCTAAACCACCTCCAACCCCATGAAACTCTCATTTAATTCAAAACAAATTTATCTTTACATCCTACATGCCCTTGAATGGATTCATACCGTATTTTTCAATCACTTCACCAAACTCGTTAAATATCTCGGCCAATTTATCATATTCGGAAATTTGCAATTGATGCAGCTCGACTCGCTCATTTTCCATTGCCATCTGTTCCAGTTTTTCCCGGATGTTTTCACCGCGTGAAACGCATAATTCGCTTCCTTTACAAAAATGGCACTGATAGTCATCGCCGTATTTGCATCCGATCAAAAGTGCTCCGTCAAATCCCGCCGAAATCGCTTCGGTAATCCAGACAGTATTAACCGAACCAAGACATCGGACGGGAATTACTCGGACAAAGGGGTTATACTGAATATGATGCTGGCCCATTAAATCCATCGCGGGAAAGGCGTCGTTTTCGCAGAGTAATGCAAGAATGCGCGGTTTTTCTTCATCTTCATCGGGAACATGTATCGATTTTATCATCGAGGCAATCATATTGACCGAATAATCCTTAAATGATACAATTCTTTCAGGGCAAGCCCCCATGCAGACGCCGCACCTGCGGCAGCGTGTGGTTTGAAGCAAAGGAGTCCCTTTTTCATCTTCATTGAGAACTCCAAACGGACATTCTTCGGTGCATCGTTTGCATTGGGTGCATTTTTGCAAAAAGAAATCGGGATACGATTTATCCCCCGCGCGTGGGTGTACCGCTTCACCTCTTGAAGTCATTTCCACGCATTGGATAGCCTTTAAAGCGGCTCCGGCGGCGTCAGTTCGACTTCCCATCCCATCCATCGGTGAGCGCACGCATCCGGCCGGATAGATTCCGGTTCGCCGGCTTTCATATGGAAAACAAATAAAATGTGAATCCGGAAATCCATATTGGAGGGCAGGAAGATCGGGTCCCTGGCGATAATTGAGATTGAGGATTTCGGTCCCCTCATGCCATTTGAGCTCTTCGATTGTTTCAGCCGCCCTCTGGCGTTGGGTTTCCGATTCGCCTTCGGTGACTTTAATTTTCGCTTCTTCAAGTTTCCGAATTGCCTCGCCGTCGGCGGAATTCGGTCTCATGCCTGCCGCCAGTACCACTAAATCAACTTCAATCTGCATTTGGTTTTCCGGCATGGTGTTTCGGGCAGTCAAAACCAATCGGCCATTTTCGGCGAGCGTTATATCGGAAACCTCGCCTCGTGTAAAAAATACTCCCGGATCTTCCTGAACCCGGCGATAAAAGTCCTCATATTGGCCCGGGGTGCGAATGAATTCATAGAATATATACGCCTTTGTATCCTCACGCTCCCGGAGATATAAGGCCTGCTTAAGCGTGGTCAGGCAACATATTGAGGAGCAATAAGAGTGCTGGTTCTTTTCCCGATTTCCCGAACATTGAATAAAAGCAATAGTTTTGGCGTCCTTTCCGTCAGAGGGACGGGTAATCCGCCCGGATGATTTGACCATGTCTTCCAAATCAACATTCAAAATCACATCATCCAGTTTCCCGTACGGTAAAGATTCTCTGTTATCAGCCGGATTCCATCCTGTTGCCTGAATTATAGCGCCAACCCTAAAAGACGCAATTGAATCTCCGTTTCCTTTATTAGAGGATTTTAGCTTTACATCGAATAATCCAGGCGCGCCGGAAATTTCGGCGGGCATAGTTTGAGTATAAACCTGGATATTATCGCTTCCCTCAATCTCATCGATTGAAAAATCAATATTTGTTTCTTCCAAATCACGAAACGGAGGTTTAGTCGGGATTGATTTGTGCTGCCTGCCCAGCCAACCGCCGAGCCTATCGCTTTTTTCAACGAGATGAACTCCATAACCGGCTTTTGACATTTCGATCGCCGCCGTTATACCGGTAATACCACCGCCAACAACAAGAACGTTCTTATCAATTTCTTCTTCAGGCAGAAACGGCTCCAGCATTTCCATTTTCTTCAATTTGGTGATATACATGCGCAGCATATCCTCGGCAAGCATCTGGGTATTTTCTTCATTCGCAGGCTGGCACCAGACGACATGCTCGCGAAGCGCCACTTTTTCAACGATGACATTTTCCGGAAACATATCGTGAGTGTAGAGGCGGGAAGATATTCCAGCGATTAGTATTTTATTCAGATTCTTAGCCTTAATTTCTTCATTGACCACGGCCAGTTCTGTTTTTTCGCATGATTCTATCCTGCGACAAATCGAAACCTTATATTCTTCTTCGGCCACTTTACAAAGCGCTTCGACATCCAATGCTTCGGCGATCCCGTAACCGGTGCAGATAAATACGCCAATGTTATTTTCCATAATGGCCTATTCCTTTATTGAGGCATTGAATTGCTTTCAATGCTGCCGCAGTTGAATCTTTTGTCGCCCGGGAAACATCGCACGGATGCTTGACACAGCCGGCCGCGTAAATAGCATTGCCATTGGAGGATTCATCGAAAAATCCGTACTCATCAGTTTTTAATGCCGGGTCAATATTTATATTATTTGTATTGGGCACGATACCTGTGGACAGGACGATCATATCAAATGAAGGATGCAGATTTTCGCGAGCAATCGTGTCCTCGACATCAAGAATCAAGTTATTGGTTCCGGGTTCTTCATAAATATTCGCGACCTTGCCTTTGATGAATGAAATCCCCTTTATTTCGAGAGTCTCCTGATAAAATATCTCATGCCGCCCAATTGCCCTGATATCAATATAAAATATCGTGACCGTTGCCTTATCATTCTTCTCCATGATATATCGTGCCTGTTTCATTGCGGCCATGCAGCACACCGCCGAACAGTAGGGGAGATGGTTGACATCTCGAGAACCGGCGCATTGGACAAAGGCGATATTTTCTGCCTTTTTGCCATCTGAGGGACGAGTGATTTTCCCTCCGGTAGGGCCGTTCTGAGAGGCCAATCGTTCCATCATGACATTAGTTATTACGTTTTCGTATTTCCCAAATCCAAGGGTATCCAAACGGGTTGCATCATAAGGCTTCCATCCGGTAGCAATGATAATTGCCGCCACTTCAATTTCAATATCCTCAGGGGTCATATTCAAATCAATGGCGCCGGGTGGACTTAATTCACCTAATTTACTGGCGTCTTCATTGGATAATGCCGCCCAATCAATGACGTATTCTTTGGGATAAGCCATGTCATGGGGAATATAGAGAGCCTTGGTTTTATCCATACCATAGTTGAAATCATTATCCCGTTCGGAAGATATCTGATTTGAAATTGAATCATCGATTAGAGAACTAACGGTAACATAACTTGGTTTTTTTCTGAGGTGAATTTTGTAATTTCCGGGACTGCCTGAAATTTCTTCGACAGTGGTGAGAGTATGAATGGAAATTCTGGGGTTTTGTTTTATTCTGCGGGTATTGATTTCGAAACCGCAGGTGGGTGGACACATTTTGGGAAAGTATCGATGCATACGCATTACCCGCCCGCCGAGATACGATTCCTTCTCAACGAGGATAACACGGTAACCGACTTCGGCAGCTTCCACTGCCGCCGTCATTCCCGAAATGCCGCCTCCAATTACAAGAATCGGCTTTGCGTTATTGTTCATCCCTCCCTCTTGCCTTTATATAGCTTCTCGCCTGTGATGCATGCCCGGTGTAATCAGAGTCGATCATTTTGGGATTCTGATATATGGGTCATACCTGATGGCGGTTTTTTATGTTCGATACAATTGTCTCCATATTTATGACTTTGGGAGGTTATCCATGTCTGCTCCAAATGGCCAGATATGGATGCCCTTAATCAAAAATCGATCCAGCAATGCCCGCGATATCAAACTTATTAAGCCGTTTTTGGCCGATGAATTACAACAAACCTGGCTGATTCCACAAAGATTGAGGTATATACCAGATCTTTCGATAATATTAAGATGTGCCCGCGATGTATGAGCTGTGATACACTAAGAAAAAAACATCATCCCGTACCCATTATATATTGGGCAATATTGTCCTTATTGTCAAGTAAAATATATGGGATAGCAGAATAAATGATTATCGAAATGAAAATATTTGCCATAAATTATTTATTTGAAATTTCCACTTGCGCTATATGAAATTAACCTATATTATAGCCCGAATTCAAACCTTTTAAATGGCTGTTGAGACAGGCAATTGTTAATTTCACATGGCAATTTAAATAACAGGGCGAAACAATTAATTCCAAAAGTATAAAATTATGGGCATAGAGTTTTTTCTTGGAATAATTATCCTGATGGGATGTTTTACCGTTTTTAACCTGATCGTTGGTGTAAGCAACGACGCAGTCAATTTCCTGAATTCATCAATTGGTTCCAGCGTAGCTCCCCGTCATATTATTATGATTATTGCCAGCTTGGGAATTCTTGTTGGAGTGACTTTTTCTGGCGGCATGATGGAAGTGGCTCGCAAGGGAATATTCCATCCCAATTTATTTACCATGCCGGAATTGGCATACATATTTTTGGCGGTTATAATGACAAATATTCTCCTGCTTGATCTATTCAATTCCTATGCCCTTCCGACGTCGACTACCGTTTCTATCGTATTCGAACTTTTGGGTGCGGCTTCCGCCGCATCGGTTATCAAGATTTTAAATGCGGGAAATGATATTTCAACTGTTATTGATTATATTAATACAAGTAAGGCGGCCACTATAATCTTTGGAATTTTATTTTCTGTCGCGATCGCGTTTATCTGCGGGGCGATTGCTCAGTTTTTGAGTCGTTTACTTTTCACTTTTGATTACATGACAAAGATTAAGCGATACGGAGCCATTTGGGGCAGCATTGCTCTGTCAATGATTACGTATTTCATATTAGTAAAAGGCGCTAAAGGCTCGACTATAATTTCGCCAGATAGTGCCCAATGGATTGTTTCACATACTTTTCAAATCTTTATATTAATTATCCCGATTTTGGCTTTGATACTGCAAGTATTACTCATGATGAAGATAAGTATTTTTAAGCTAATTGTTTTGATAGGCACTTTTGCCCTGGCTATGGCATTTGCGGCCAACGATCTTGTCAACTTTATTGGTGTTCCTATGGCCGGTTTTCACGCCTATAATGCCGCGATTTCATCCGATGCACCTCTTACCATAACAATGGATGCTTTGGGCAAGGAAGTTCCGACTGAAACGTATCTGCTTCTTATCTCAGGTTTCATAATGGTTGTCACGTTATGGATCTCAAAGAAGGCAAGAACGGTCACTGAAACTGAGATTAGTCTTGGCCAGCAACATGAAGGAGTAGAAAGATTTGATTCCTCATTTATGTCTCGGTTTATCGTAACGACTATTAGAGGCTTCTTTGATGTGATTGTGAAATTCACTCCCCGTCAAATTCAATCGTGGTTCGCAAATCGTTTATCTCCACCAAAAATGGGATCAGAAACCGATCAGGAAAATCGCCCCAAATTTGACCTTTTAAGAGCCTCAGTCAACCTCATGGTTGCCAGCGCCGTAATATCGTACGCCACTTCTCAAAAACTTCCGCTTTCGACTACTTACGTTACATTTATGGTTGCGATGGGAGCTTCTTTTGCCGACCGGGCCTGGGGTAGAGAAAGCGCCGTTTATCGCGTAACCGGTATGCTTACTGTTATCGGCGGTTGGTTTATTACCGCTTTACTTGCCTTTGCGATATCGGCATGCTTTTCAGCGATAATATTCTATGGGGAAACAATGGGCATATTTGCGCTGCTGATAATAGGCGGCCTCATAATCATGAAGAATCATAAAGTCCATATCAAACGGAGAGAATCGCGGGCTGGCGATGAAATTTTCAATTTGAAAAAAGTGACTGATCTTCAGGATACGATCTACAAAACATTTGAACACATGAGTTATTTAATCCGGTATCTTCGTGATTCACTCGACAATGCGCTGGAAGGCCTTTTCATTCAGAGTAAACATATTCTAGGCGAAGAGAAAAATAAATCAGGAAAAATTCAGCGCTGGTCAAATATCATAACCGCCAATGTTTTTAAGGCGATGCGCCTGATGCAAAAGGAGGATATGCAAGCTTCCTACAAATATGGTCAAACCATCCGCCGGTTGCAGAAGCTGGTTGACGGTCACCGCGATATTGTCATGCGCTCGCACAGCCATATCAATAACCACCATAAGGGATTGCTTAATGTCCAAATTGATGAATTGCGACAGGTCAAATCTATCTTGATTGATATCCTTTCAGAAGTTGAAAAAAGTATCAGCCGCCGTCAGTTGGAAAAAACGGATAAGATAGAGGCCAAAGCGAAAGAATTGAGAATCCTGGCGCAACAATTTCATGAAATCCAATTGGAAAGAGTTCGCGGCAATGAATCCAAGACGCGACTGAATATACTGTATTATTCGATAATTGGTAATGCCATGATGCTGACCAAACAAAACCTCAAGCTTCTTGAAATATACAATGAATCCTTTGGCCAGGTTGAAGAGATTACTGATTTTGATCTGGATTAATCTCTGAAAACTTGGTCGAATTATTCGATATTTATCTCTTTCAGAGGAAATTATCCAGCAAGAATTAATAACGCCCGGATATTCATCTCACCGATGATCAAAAACTGAACATTTTTTCACATTGCCAAAATGCACGCCCGTGTTAATCAACGAGTTATGCCGCCATAAGTGGATATTAACGTCCAAAACAGTTGACAAAAAATGGAATTGTGGTATTTTGAAAATGTAACTATATATCCCGGGCGAAATAACAAAAATCGTGGGATAATGCCTGACCGGGATGAACAGGCATTGATGGAGATTTAATTTTTTTTACTCGCCAAAATGGCGGGGGCGGTTATTCAATTGAATTACATACCGGGTTTTTCCCCGGCCAAAGCAACGATAACAACTTTGAATTAACTTCGAAAAATGCGGCATATTAATTGCTTTTGTTATATGAAAATCACAAATGTAAAAATAAGGCAGGTGATTATGACTCCATTTGCTAATTTTCTGCAAAATGGACTAATTGTCATAGTCTTTATTTTATTGGGGGCAAGCCCCTCGGTAGGTAAAGTAATCAAATGGCATGATCAGTCCCAGGGGAAGCAGGATTTGCTTTTGCTTGGTTTTGGCGAAATAACCTTGCATGGACTCAGTATCAGCGGAAATAAATCCGTATTTGAGAGTGCAAATCCAACCTTAAAAGAGGATTTTTCCTCTAATTACAGGTTGTCACTTTTTGCCAACGGCAATACTACCAAGAACTTCCATGTAAACGGGGCGGCAATCGTCGATTCCAGAATAGGCGATGAATATTACACCTATGATCCTTCTACATTCCGTCTAAGAATGTCGGTTAAATCCACAGAACCTATCTGGGATGGATGGCGTTTTACTGGCCAGGGTTTATATGACCCCCACCGCCAATGGGAATTGGAAAATCTTGATACCCGCCTGCTGACACAGCCACAGGAACCGGCCAAGCTCGAACTTCTCATGCGTTTGGAGTCGGATAAAAACGGATTGGTTGAAGGCGGCTCACTTCGCCCGAGTTTTAAAAATACAAAATTCAGCCTTCACCAGAGATCTCTTTTTGGGGCTTATGCGGATTTGCACACCGAACATGTTGGTCTTGAAGCCGTAGGAGGTAAACTCGAAGGTAAAGCCTTCCGCGAGGGAACTTCGGTCGGTATTCGTGCCAACGGGACAACCGGACCGTTTGATTTATCTAATGCCCCGATTACTCGGGGCAGTGATGTAGTAAAAATTCAAGTCAGGGACAGATTTGACGAAACGACAGTTCTATCCACCCAAATTCTCAGGCGCGACATTGACTATACTGCCGATTATCTCCGCGGGCGAATTCTACTCCATCAGCCCGTCGCCAGCGAGACTCCGTCATCCGATCCGGTTTATATCGTTATTACTTATGATTATCTGCGGGAAAACAATGATGAACTGGCCGGAGGTCGGGCTCGAGTAATGCCAGACGATGGCGTCCAGATCAGCGGATCATATCTGCATCGTTTCATAGATGACCATGCTTCCGGGATGGGTGAAGATGAGCCGGAGAATTTACTTTCTGCCGACGGTATTTTTAAGATTAAAGACCATTCAACCGGATATTTCGAAATCGCCAATAGTGAAAATCCGAATATTGATGACAAATATACAGCGGTGCGAGCCGGAGCTCAAACGGAAGCTATTAAGGATTTGAAACTGAATATCAATTACATGGAAATTGATGATAAATTCAGGTCATTTACAAACTCTGATCTCAATCCCAATAAGAATCAGCGTCGGATTCATGCCGGTGGAAAATTAAAATTAACCGAAAAACAAACCGCCGAGGCATCATATGTAAATTTGCGCGGTTTGGAAGACAATGGCTTGAATAATCCATATCCAGGTATCCTGAATCAGAACATCATCAAACTCGGATATAAAAACGATTGGATTGATAAATTAAGATTTTCTGTCAAAGCCGAACGCCGGGAAAAAGAAGACCAGCTCAATTCAGGCCATGAAGACAACTATCAAAACCGGGCAATACTTGATTTAGCTGGGACATTTGAAGATTTTGGCATTTTGGGCAAGCTGGATTATACGGCCAATTATGAAAAAATTATGTTTCGCAATAATATCCAGCTGGGTGAAAATGATGCCAACACTAACCAGTTGGCATTGACTTTGAAAAGTCAACCAAGCGAACGGGCGATCATCAGCCTAACTCAGCGCGTTTCTATTAAAAAGGACAAAAAACTTAATCTATACGACGATCGCCAGGATGCTCTGTTTGCCAATATTCAACTCATGCCGGGCGATAACTTCAAATTATTGACAACGGGTGAATATAAGAGATACACCGTTCCAAACAACAGCGTCAGTATCTGGCAGGATGATCCCACACGAGTTGATAAGGCCGGAACCTTCGCAGCCGAATATATTCCGCTGGACAAGATTAAGGTGATTGGTAAAATTGGCCGCCGTGAATCGGAACGTTGGTTTACTGATCCCGATTCCACGACTCGAGTAACCAACGATTTTCTCCAGGGACAATTGACCTATTTCCATACTCATCACCTGTCATTTGACATTGAAAATGAATATCGTCAAATGGCCAAATACAATACCACGGATGACTTCAGCAAGATCTGGGATTTGGGTTTGCGCGTTAATTGGAATAAAGACCGGTTGAATGAACTTACGGCCGGATTTATCAGGCGGTGGCAATCCAACAAATTCCAGCCTCTCGATGAAATCGTTTCGACTTCTTACATTTTACTTTTCAGCGGTTCGGTTTCATTTATGGAACACTTATTTGCGCGGGGATCGGTCAAAGAGATATTACTCAAAGATATTCCCGATCCCGATCCATTGAACAATGGATTCGATGATAAAAAGACAATAACGAAACTGGAGGCCGGCTATGATAGCCATAGTTGGTTTAGGGCCTCGATCGGATATGAACGAATCGCGAGCGATGTTGATCTCCAGCCGGTTCGCAATTATACCGGCCAGGGCGTCTTTGTTCGTTTCACAGGTAAAATGTAGGAGCGTGCCATTATGATAATCAAAGATTATATGAGCAATAGCCGGCACGCAGCTTTAGCGTTCCTGCTGACGATGATTCTATTAAGTTTTGGAACTCTGCCGACAACAGCGGGCACCGATTGCGAGCTAATGTGTGGCAGTTCTTTAGTAAATGAGATACATACCAAGCCGGCTGATTTGGCTGCTAGCCTTTGTCCGCGGCCCAAAGCCGGTTTTTGCGCCTGTCCTCGGTCAGGATGTGATACTTTAACCGTGAATTTCATAGATTATTCCATCGGGTATATTGATACCTGGCACTGGGATTTCGGTGATGGCCATACTTCCGATGAGGAATCTCCAATTCACTTTTACGATACTCCCGGTTATTACACTGTAACTTTAACAGTCACTGGACCCGGCGGAACATCGTCTAAAACCGAGACCGATTATATTGTCATAAGAACATCGCCGACAGCTGATTTTGAATTCACTATTCGCTCGGGATGCCTCCCGGCTACAGTAGATTTCAAAGACCTGTCGACTTACGCTTTATACTGGCACTGGGATTTCGGTGATGGTTCCAATTCTTTAGAGCAAAACCCATCACATACATATACGGCCGCCGGTACTTACACAGTTAAGTTGAAAGTCATGAATTTTTGCGGTCTTGATTATAAAGTCCGTGAAGTAATCATAACCGCCGACACCAAACCGATAGCGGATTTCACAACGGACATTACCGAAGGTTGTGAAGGCGCTACGGTTTCATTCACCGACCAGTCAATGTATGCCGATACCAGGGAATGGAATTTCGGAGATGGCACTACATCAGCCGATCAAAATCCGACACATTCATACAGTTCATCCGGAACTTACACGGTTTCATTGACCGTTACCAACGAATGCGGCCAGGATACCGAAACGAAACTCGAATATATTACTATTCTCCCGGGGCCGATGGCTGATTTCGAATACGACATATCCGAAGAATGCAACGATGGTACGGCAACATTTACCGATAAATCAATCAACGCCTCAAGCTGGTTCTGGGATTTTGGAGATGGAGCTTCATCGACCGATCAAAGCCCAATTCATGTTTATTCAGCGTCAGGAATCTATACGGTTTCGTTGATGGTGACGAATGAATGCGGCGAAGATACTGAACATCGTGATATCAACATCCTGATCGGAAATGCCCCTGTGGCTGATTTTACAGCGAATAATACTATTGGATGTATCGGTTATCCGATTGATTTTACCGACCTTTCAACCGACGCGACTTCCTGGCATTGGGATTTTGGCGACGGCGCCACTTCAGCCAATAAGAATCCTACCCATGCCTATGGTGCGGACGGAAGCTATACCATTTCTCTGGTTGTATCAAACGCTTGCGGGGATGATACTGAAGTTAAAGAGTTATATGTCACAATTCTGGGATCTCCGACGCCTGATTTTACGGCCGATGAAACAGTGATATGCAGTGGTGAGACGGTTAATTTTACGGATTTATCGTCTAATGCCGATTCATGGTATTGGGATTTTGGAGACGGTGGGAATTCATCCGAGCAAAATCCATCACATACATATACCTCCCCCGGTTCCTTTACTGTCATCCTGACAGTGACCAATGAATGCGGGCAGGATGGAATTCAGAGGACCAATTATATCACAGTGGGAATCCCTCCAATTGCCGATTTTGAAGTAAATCACTGGCAGGTTTGCGCAAACCAATCAGTTGATTTCTATGATCGTTCAAGCGATGCCACTTCATGGAGTTGGGATTTTGGCGACGGCTCAACTTCGAGTGACCAGAATCCGACCCATAGTTATGCTGTTCCGGGATATTGTACCGTTTCCCTGACAGCATCCAATCGATGCGGCAGCGATAACGAAACCCGCCAGAACTATATTTATGTGGTTGAATATCCGGTTGCCGATTTTCACGCCTCCACTACCGAAACTTGCGTTGGCCATGAGATTGGATTTATCGATGATTCTCAGAATGCCGTAGAATGGTATTGGGAATTTGGAGATGGAATTACATCGACGGACGGCCCAATCACTTCGCATTTATATGCTCAGCCGGGAGTTTTCACGGTTCGATTGACGGTCAAAAACGGTTGCGGTGATGATACTAAAACTCGCGAACAATATATCATCGTTAAAAATGGACCAACGGCTGATTTCACTCTTGAAGCAAGTGGTAATTGTGCGCCAATGAACGTGAATTTTTACGACCAATCAACCAATGCTGATTCATGGTACTGGGATTTTGGTGATGGCGCTACCTCTAACGAACAACACCCGTATCACACTTATCGATATCCGGGATACTATACAGTTACTCTATTGGTTTCCAATGAATGCGGTGATGATGAGATGCGGCGCGTGGATATTATTTATGTGGAATCCGGTCCTCTGGCGGGATTTACCGTTGAACATTCAATTTTCTGCGTTAATCAGGATATTGAATTCTTGAATACATCGCAAAGCGCCACCAGTTGGTTCTGGGAATTTGGCGACGGCGCCACCTCAACCGATTATAGTCCGACTCATCAATATGGGGCTTCGGGATATTATACCGTATCCCAAACAGCTTTTAATGATTGCGGTGACGATAAGGAAACCAAAGTAGAATTCATATATATAACTCCATCCCCAATCGCGGAATTTTCGTATAATCCCGGCGAGGGTTGCGAACCTTTGACAGTTGAATTCACCAGCCAATCGCAATATGCCGACGGACAGCATTGGGATTTTGGAGACGGAACGACATCCAATGATTATGATCCGACTCACACCTATACCGCACCGGGAACTTATACCGTTTCACTCAGTGTTGGCAATTTATGCGGCAGCGATTTGGAAACTAAAACCGATATTATTACTGTTTTCCCGAAACCTATCCCTGATTTTACTTCGGATAAGAGATATATTTGTGCCGGCGAAACAGTCATATTTACAGATTTGTCGCAGCACGCCGATTCGTGGGAGTGGCATTTTGGAGACGGGGCAACTTCTACTGAACAACACCCATCCCATACCTATAATACACCCGGGGGATATGATGTTACATTAGTGGTTACCAACGATTGCGGCACAGAATTTGAATCTAGGATGTACTACATCGGTGTCGATCCTCATCCGGTTGCAGACTTTGAGGCCGATTATAGAGAAGGCTGTGGTGGTTTGTATGTCAGTTTTACAAATCTCTCAGTTGATGCCACCAATTACCACTGGGATTTTGGCGACGGTACGACTTCTAACGCAGATTCTCCAGAACATAATTATAATACCGCCGGTGTTTATACGGTTTCTCTAACAGCATCTAACAGCTGTGGCAATGATACTGAAACCAAAATTGAATACATTCGCGTCCATCCTATGCCACACGCTGATTTTCGGACCGATGTTACCATGGTCTGTACTACCGAACCAGTTTCATTTATCGATTTGTCAACACATGCCGATAGCTGGCATTGGGATTTTGAAGATGGTAATTATTCGAGTGACCAGAATCCGATTCACACCTATGCTTCGCCCGGCAAATATGATGTTAGTTTAACAGTTTCCAACGGATGTGGCGATGACGTCGAATATCGCGCCGCTTACATAACCGTGATAGCTCCGCCGTATGCCGATTTTGGCGCAGAAATTACTGAAGGCTGTGTTGGCGAAACGATTTATCTCTACAATTTGTCACAAAATGCAAAATCGGTTTCGTGGGATTTCGGCGATGGAACGCAATCCGATCAATATGACGCTCAGCATAGTTATCCCGTTGCTGGAAACTATACGATCAGACTAACAGTATCCAATGAATGCGGTACCGATTTCATGGAGAAGATGGAGTACATTACCATTTATCCCAAACCGGATGCCAATTTTTCATCGGATGTCAATCAAATCTGTACCGGCGGAACCGTGATGTTCAACGATGAGTCGCTTTACGCTGAAACATGGAGCTGGAATTTCGGTGATGGGACAACTTCCAGCGATCAAAACCCGACGCATTCTTATACAGTTGCCGGAACTTATGATGTAATACTGACGGTAACTAATGAATGCGGCGACGATATTGAAACCAAACTCGAGTACATAACCGTATCGCTCCCTCCGGAAGCCGATTTTACTGTTGAAGTCAATAACGTATGTACTGGGGATGATGTCTATTTCATGGATCGCTCAGCCAATGCTGACGCCTGGTATTGGGATTTTGGAGATGGCGGAACGTCATCAGGTCAGAATCCTAATCCTCAGCACACCTATACCAGTCCGGGAGTATATACCGTTACTCTGAGGGTGACTAATGGGTGCGGGGAAGACACTGAAACTAAAATAGAATATATTACCGTTGGCGAAGGACCTTTGGCTGAGTTTACATCAGACAAAACCGAAACCTGCGCCAATACTTCAATAGCATTTACTGATTTATCAACCAGAGCGGATACATGGTCCTGGAATTTTGGCGACGGGATGACTTCATCCGCTCAAAATCCGATCCATACTTATAGCTCGCCGGGTACATATACTGTTGCTTTAACAGTAACCAACGATTGTGGATCAAGAGCTGAAACCAAAACTGAATTTATCACCGTGTCACCTGATCCGATAGCTGATTTCGAATCAGAAATCAGAAATGTTTGTGCCGGTGCAGAGGTGTACTTTATTGATATGTCCCAGCACGCAACAAACTGGTTATGGAACTTCGGGGATGGTACGACTTCCACCGATCAACAACCTTCACATTCCTATACAGTAGGAGGTGCTTTTACTGTTTCACTGACAGTTTCAAATGCCTGTGGAGATGATACAGAGACCAAAGAGGAATTTGTTACAGTCACACCTGCTCCGATTGCTGATTTTAATACTGAAGTGAACGAAGGATGCCTCGGCGAAACCGTATATTTCTATAACGTATCCCAGCATGCCGACTCATATCTCTGGAATTTCGGAGATGGCACGACTTCCCAGGATGTGAATCCAATGCATACTTATTCGGCGGCTGGTGTTTATACTATCAGTCTGACTGCATATAATATTTGCGGCGATGATACTGAAACCAAAGTAAATTATGTTACGGTTTATGCCGGACCGATGACCGATTTCAGCGCTACACCTACTTCAGGGAGTGCACCGATGGCCGTAAATTTCACCGATCTTTCAACCAGTTATTTGACAATTAACTCATGGTCGTGGAATTTCGGTGATGGTAGTTCATCGATTCACCAGAATCCTGTTCACACATACACATCCCCGGGGACATATACGGTTTCCCTGACGGTAACCGATGATTGTGGCAATGATACGGAAACAAAGATTGAATATGTCAATGTAATCGATACCTGCGCCGTTGACTTTTTTGCGGAGCCGACCGAAGGATGCGTCGAGACCGTTGTCTATTTCAATGGCAACTCAATCGGCGATTGTAATATTGTCGCCTGGTTGTGGAATTTTGGTGATCCGGCCAGTGGTGGGCAGAATACCGCATCGGGCCAGATTGTCCAGCACAGATATCGGTTAGATGGCTCTTATACAGTAACAATGACGGCCGTCAATGACCAGGATTCGATTGTCGTTACGAAATCCGATTTCATCACAATTCACGGCGGCCCTAACGCTGATTTTGAGGCTACACCCACAACGGGCACAGCGCCATTACTGGTCAATTTCACAGATATGTCCACGAGCGAATTATCTATCTATTTCTGGGAATGGAATTTTGGCGATCCGGCCAGTGGTGATAATACCTCACTGCTTCAAAATCCAAGCCATAGTTATACTGCCGATGGCACCTATAATGTATCACTAATTGTGAATAATGAATGCGGTGTCGATACGGCCTATGGCGAAATAATCGTGACACCGTCAATCTCAGTGATTAAATCTGTCGATAAACCGTTTGCCCGCATGGGTGACGATCTCCTTTATACAGTAACGATTCGCAACAACTCTCAGGATATCGCCGGCAATATATTAGTGATTGATACAATTCCGGATTCGACCGGATATATAGTCGGCAGTATTTCTGGAAACGGTGTTTACAATCCAAACCTTGATATGGTGTCCTGGTATATTCCATACGTGAGCCCCGGCGCCGAAGAAACAGTATCGTTCATGGTCAATCTTGACGGACCGTTTACAGCTTTCCCGACTATTGTATCCAATCAGGCAATAGCCTACATTGATGCTGTAGACACCAAGGGCGCTAATGCTACGACTTATTATAGCAATATAGTTGAAACCGAAGTTGACCAAACGACCGGTGATGATCTGGGCATTGTCAAAGATGTCAGTGCGACACAGGCCTCACGCGGTGATGAATTAACTTATACTATTACAATAACCAATGGTCGCGATGTCGCCAATAATGTCACTATCTTTGACGCCATTCCGGATTTTACAGCTTATGTAAATGGTTCGATAAGCATTGGCGGTAATTATAGCTCAAGTACCGATAGTCTGGTCTGGAGCCTGGGGACTCTGAATCCATTCCAATCAAGAATGGTTTCGTTCAGGGTAATTATTGACACTAATATCGTCGACAATATCAAAATCACAAATACTGCTCTTGTTCAGAGTTCTCTTGGCGGCAATCAGAGTAACGAAGTCATTACCACGGTTAGTATGGTTCCGATTGTCATTACCAAGACGACCAGCACTCCAAGCGGAATGATCGGTGATTTGATGCGCTTTACGATTAAGGTCCAGAATTTTACAGATGAACTCTTTACCGATGTGCAATTGACCGATACCATGCCCAATGGAATCTTTTATATTGGAGGAACGTCGCTTCTCGATGGTTCCCTCACTAACGATCCGACCGGTGACAATCCGTACATTTGGGCATTAGGTGACCTACCGGCCAGTGGAACCCTTACGCTTGAATACACGGGTCTGGTCAGTGCCTCGGCTCAACCGGGCGTACATGAAAACGTCGCCCGCGCTCAGGCGTTGCAGGATGAAATTCCGATATATTCCAACCGTGCCGTGGCCAGGGTCTATATCCTCAGTCACAACCTCTCCGGATCAATTCGAGGTCGGGTTATCGTTGATTGCGATGGTGATGGTGTTGCCGATATGGATTCGATTCCATCCCCGATGGATATATATCTTGATGATGGCTCTCACTCACAGTCGAACGAGCAGGGTATGTTCTACTTCAGTACCGTTCGGCCGGGCGAAAGAGTCGTTATGCTCGATGAGAGAGATTTGGATGGTTATTATGTACCGGATGGCGTCCAGTCTTCAGTCTTTGCCCACGTGCATGAGACTGGAGAATCATATATTCTGTTCAGAATTTGTCCGGATTACGCGCATCTCAATATTGAGAAAAAAGCCTCGATTGTTCCGACGATTAAGCTGACAAAGACGGCTAATTTGAATCCGGAACAAAAATCCGATAGTCTTGGAGTTTTGATAGATTATGAAATCGATATAAAATCGAATGGCTTGGCCGATCCGACTCGCGTTCGTGTCGTCGATTCATTCCCCGAAAGCATGAATCTAATTGTGGACGAATCGCGGGAACTCGTACCACGGGAAGACGGCAATAAGTTAACTTATGAAGTCACTGCGGCTCAGGAACGGATGCAAAAATCGATCTTCTATTCACTGAGAGATTTAGAACCCGGTATGCGCCAATTCCTGACCAACAAAGTTTTCCTTGAAGGCGACATTGAAAGGACAGGCCAGGCTGTCGAAACAGTAAATTCCGAACCGATCGAAGTTGCGGTCGGACCATTCCTGTTGGCTCCGCCTCAGGATGTCCAGATAACTTTGACACCGGCGCTGTTTATCACCAGTAAAGCGGATTTACTTGAACCGGCATTTCATCAGCTTGAGGCTGCGGCCGATTCGATCATGAAATACGCTGATGCCGATATCAAAGTTGAGGGTCATTGCGATTATCGCAAGATTAACACTCCTGAATTTCCGTCCAACTGGGAATTGGGTGAAGCTCGCGCCAAAGCAGTGGTTGATTGGCTTGTGGTAAACCGTAAGATTGACAGCGACCGCCTTTCATATGAGAGCTTCGCGGCCACTCGTCCAATTGTCGAAGGTGTGCATACTTCCGAATTATTACAGCCCAACCGTCGTACGGAAGTTATTATCAAAACTGGAATCGGAGGTTTCATGGATCCCGGCGCTATACCGGCCGGTGGTTGGTCCAAGACAACCACTATGAGTCTAAATCCGATTGCATTCGACACCGTTTTTGAAGCATCTCAGGCGATGCTTGAAACCGGACTGGATGATACCTGGGAAGTTATTTTGACAATTGAGAACACCAGCGCGATTGCGGCCGAAAATTCGACTTTGACTGACATTATTCCCAATGGCGCGGAGTTTATTGATAACAGCTCGACAATGAATGGCAATGATATAGCGGTTACTGTCAATGGTCAGAAATTGTCAATTCCTATTGAGCGAATCGATCCGTCACAGAGGATGGAATTGCGTTATCGGATTCGTGCGATAGAAGGCGCCAGCCCGTCCGGCGGCGGTGCGGCCTCGATTGAAGTGAGAACTGCGAATGATCAACCGGTAATTCAGAGTTCCAATGAAGTTCGCTTCAAATAATTAATTCGATATACTCCTTTTTGCTCCCCTCATGGAATGCCGTGAGGGGAGTTTTTTTTGGAACAAATCCGTTTTTAATAAGAAATACCATTTTTCTCAGGCACAATTTATTAAATTAGTTGTTGCGGGTAGTAATCAGCGGGGAATTAATTAAGTCAACGCAAATTATTTTTGGAGGATTAATAATGAATGAGAGAAACAATGTCGTTAAGATGAAGGGTAATCCCCTGACTCTGCTTGGCAATGAGGTCAAAGTAGGAGCTTCCGCTCCGGCTTTTGAAATTCTCGATGAAGCCCTGTCGGTAAAAAACCTGGATTCATTTGCCGGCAAAATTGTTGTAATCGTATCCGTTCCATCGATTGATACGCCGGTCTGCGATATGGAAACTCGGAGATTTAATCAGGAAGCCGGAAAATTATCCGACGATGTCGTTGTTCTATGTATCAGTATGGACCTTCCTTTTGCATTATCGCGCTGGTGCGCCGCCGCTGGAGTAGAAAACGTAAAAATGCTGTCTGATCATCGCGATGCCTCATTTGGAATGGCTTTTGGCGTGCTTATAAAAGAACTCCGTCTTCTGGCCCGGACCGTTTTTGTTATCGACAAGGAGAAAAAAATCAATTATATCCAGTATGTCGAAGAAACCACAGAAGAGCCAAATTACAATGAGGTGTTGGAGGCAGTTAAAAGCCTGCTTTAGATAATTATTCCCGGTAAATTTACTTGGCCGGATTTCGATATAATAATACCCGGCGGGATATTTACAAATCCCGCCGGGCTAGTGTTGAGGAGTTATGCCATGAGGCAAAGTATGCTATTTTAGAAATGAATCGAAAATCCGATTCTGGCCTGCGATCCGTATAAATGTATTCCGTCGTCGAATGATTCATGATCGGTTATCAGGCGACCATGAAGATTATATCGTTCCACCTCCATTATGTACCATTCATTCTGAGCGATGAAACCATATTCGGCCAGCACGCTGATGCTTCTCCCGAGATGCCATTCCATCCCCAGTGAACCTTCGAGTCCGAATCCGAGCCGCACACCCTCTTTTGAATCCACCGATTCCATCCATTCAAACGGAAAATTATTGAAATGGCTGACGATAGTTCCCGGGCCGGTTTCATAGGCGCTCAGGCGAGGTCCCATTCCCCAGAAAAAATCGACTGTGTTGCCAGGGGAGGGATAAAAAAGATATTGCAAAGATAAATTCGCCCCGTCGATATTGGTCGGATAATAATGGTTGTGAAAGATCAGATCGGCGTCGTGGGTCTCAACAATTCCGTCATTCAAAAACAGGTTATCGCGTTCGACAAATCCGAGATTGAATCTAAGAGCGGAGCCTGACCTGTTTTTCTTCATTATCGATAAACGCACGCCTTCATATTCGTCGTCATCATTGTCCATCCGACCATCAAAGGCAAATTGAAAAGTCCAGGGGCGGAAAGGTTCGTCGGTTTTCACTTTCCGTTGGCGGCGCACGATATCACCGAAAGCCTGCTGACAGAATATTGTAACGATGAGAAGGATCAACAATGTTCTGATAGATTTGGCATAGGTTTTCATTTTTTACTTCCTCACTTCGATTGGTTCTAAGTTTTGCCATACGGCTTTATAAATAGCAAGCCTTGTGCCAAAGATTATTACGTGTTGTTAATGAGTAAGTTACGCAAAATATGATAAAAATTGCCTCGACTCAATGCACAATAATTGTTCATTTTGATATGCTTCACATTCAGATTCTGTGCTACACGATTGACTTGTCATTGCGAATCTCATAGGTTTAGATTTCTGCGGCTTCTACATAACGACAACCCGAGGGTTGTCGCTACGCAACAAAAATTCATCATTGTTATACTCGCGAAAGCGGTTATCCAGGAAATATCTGGCTTTCTCTGGATTCCCGACTCGCTTCGCCCAGAAGGGGCTTCGCTCTCGAGAATGACAGAAGAAATGCAATTTCCAGTAGGGGTGGCTTGTGAGCCGCCCACGGGCCCGTCGCGACGAGCCCCTACACATTCGCCGCAATGTTTAAGATGATTTTGAATTGAAAATCTGATAGTTATCCACATTTTATTTTGCATAATTCCCTGTAATACGATGCGTCTCTGTTCGTTACGGAAAAATGGCTTTGTTCTGTCATTTTTAGTTATTCGTTACCAGTTTGATGGTGATTCCGAACAAGTAAACGCCTATTCATTTGTCATTCCTGCGAAAGCAGAAAGGTGGATTCACATTTGAAGTGCAACAGTTTATCTCCAAATAACTCAGCTGGGGTTCGAAAGTCCAGACATTTCCTTGGAGTGTTATTATAAGCGCAAATGAGTTTGAAGAAGCGATCATCAGTAAGTGTAGCCAAATCA
>JBDREQ010000075.1:0-4302 GCA_043819555.1 Candidatus Zixiibacteriota bacterium
TGCTTTCGAAGCATGGTGGCGATTGGATATCTGCTTTTTCATCGACGCTTGAATCACCTATAAGTTTATAGTTTATTCTGTTTTGTAAGCTCGAAGTAATCATTACATAGATATTGATTATACATGCTTTTTGAATAAGCCTAAATGGCGTATGTTGAAATTTCTTGCAATTTGCCACCAACTTCTGCACGGATCGAGTATCCCGGCAGGTTTCCATTCTTTGTCCTTGTATAGTTCTTGATAGATCTCGGAAAACTTGACACAAATCCTTTTTAATCCTTCGCCATCAACAGCAAGATGATGGACTTGAATTGCAAAATAATGTTTCAACGGTCCATCAATGGAAATAATTCGAATCATGGATAATTCTTTAGCATTGATGGGATTTAAAAAAACTTTGTTTAATTCTTCTTTAGCCTCTTCGTCTGTTTCGGTTTTAGTCCGTGAAATTAAATCTTCTACATTCTCTTTTTCAATAAATTGCCAATATCCGTACAACCAATTTGTTATAGGTTTACTATTCAAGACCGGAATGGTTTGAATAAGGTATTCCAACGCTTTTTTAATAAGATCATCCTTAAGCGGTTCTTCAAGTGACGCAATCCCCCAGATACAGTACCAATCTTCATTACATACATTCCATCCAATTTGATCCATTCCCGTCATTCTTGTAGAATTTTGCGTGCTTTTGGTCATTATTAATCCTCGCAATGTTTAATTAGCGTCCATCTCTAAATGGCAAAACCGGCTATGACATTAGACACATTCACTAAGGACTAACAATCTGGTCTGAGTTTCATTTCGGACTTACCCTCAAATTGACAATTTTTTAACTTATCTGCAGAAACACAAAACCCCGCTCTCTTTCGAGACACGGGGTTTCAATAATCTATCCATGGCATCACCCTTAAAAAGGGTTCAAATTGGTTGTTAACTGATTGACGATGCCTTATTCAAATATGGTTCTTTTTTGGTCCTAATAAGTCGAGAAGTCAAGGAAATATTTTATTGATAACCATTCGGAGTCACGCATTTTCTTCAAGGGCGACTTTTTGTTGCTTTCAGTAAGACAGCCTGAGTCTACATTACCTGGAAATTGGCTGTTAAGAATTTCCACCTTTCCACCCGTACTGTGGATAATCGCTCAATGAAATTTTTAGGATCGCCATCTCTCGCGGCCACCTACAAACAAACATGGAACTTTTGCTAATGGGAGTGCAGATTAACAAAAGAAAGGCAGCATAGCATTGCCATGTATGATATTTAGGATTTTTCTCCCACGACCTCATAAATCTTAACAGGTTCGATGATACCCTTTACTTCGATCATTCCTCTGGGAACGCATTCAATCTCATTTTTGATAAGCGAGTAGGTTGAATGACTGATGGTTATCTTGTCAGGGACACAAGTCGTCTCAAGGCGAGAGGCAAGGTTAACGGTAGTGCCCAGTGCGGTGTAGTTGAATCGATCTCCGCTGCCGAATGTTCCCACGGTCGCGTAACCCGTGTTTATGCCTATTCGGATGTGTAGAGGCTCGTCATGACCGCGGTCTTCCCATTCAGCGCAGCAGTTGCCCATTTTCGTCTGCATTTCCATTGCCATTTTAACGCACCGAAGAGCGTGATCTTTATCGTTTGTGAATTCGGGATCGCCGAAAAAAATCATGATCGCATCACCGATAAATTTATCTATCGTTCCGCCCCATTTATGAGCGATCTTACTCATTTCTGAAAGGTAAAGATTCAGAATCTCCTGCATATCTTCCGGTTGCAATTTATCCGTCCAGGCGGTGAAACCTTTAATGTCCGAGAAGAAGACGGTCAGTTTTTTACGCTTATATCCAGGCCCGGCATCCTGATCGTTTTTTGCCAGAGAATCGACAAATTGAAGGGGGAGGTAAACTTTCATTTTGTTGCTCAAATCCAAAACCTTTTGACGTTCCTCCCTGAGTTGATCTTCAGCACTCATCGCCATATTGTGGGCTATTAGAGCTAATAATATAGAAGTTATAAAAACGAACAATACCGTCATACTGCGAACATTTAATATATCTCTGGACGCCATGATTGTTTCTATCGGGTAATATGCCTTCAGGTATCCGAGATTATACCCCAGTCCTATAATAATAATTCCAGCGAGGCATAAAATTATGATGCCGACCATCCATTTTCTTTCGCTTTTGGGAAACAAAACCGCTGCAGCTATTGCCACAACGAGAAGCATGTCGTAGATTCGGAAAGCCACACCGAAATAAGAAGTGGAAACAATTACAGCAACAAAGGTTATAGTAAGAGCGTAGATTCTGGCGAGGGTAAATCGCTTGTTTGATGTAAGCACAAAGGTAAACAGGTTCAGCATTATACAAACCACGGTGATTAACGTAGCCAACAACGGCTCGTTATAAAAATAATAGCCAATAAACGAAAAAAGAATTAGACATAGATTGATCAAACTGGCGACCAAACCATACATGTTGATTAAAAAAATGTATTTGGCATCTTCCGAAGTAATATTGTCGGACATACCGATATTACGAATTTTTCTTATCAAGCGAGAAATTGAATTAGACATGCCCTTAAGTTTATCCTCTGACTCCAGTTACATAATACTTAATCCTACTATGATACTTATCTATTTCCACTTTTTTTTCGGACAATTCCTTCTGAAGCGAGGATTGCAAGAGAAATTCATCTGTTATCTTACTACTGTATTGAAATATTATTCAATGCCTGCCGATCTTTCGCTTATAGTACAAGCGGCCATGAAGGTTCTGAGTAGCCCATAAGTAGCGTAAAAAGAGAGGCAGACTTGGAATCCAGAACCCTTCCGGTACCGGCTCCGAAGGAGAAATTCGTCCCATTTCAATTTCAGCAATTGCTATCCCCTCGCCATCTTCTTGGCGAAGACGAGCAAGAATATTCCCGCTAGCATCAACGATCTGGGTTTCACCCAGCATATAGCTCGAATAGGTTGCACCGAACAGCCCTGGCATAATCCCTTTAAAAGAGCCTGCATGGGCGGCATGAACCACCGGACATCCAAGCAGTTTAGCCATGCGGCGCGGCGTATCTTCCAAAATGGCGATATTTTGCCGATGTAAATATCTACTAAAGGCCCGCAGAATCGGCCAATCCGCGACGGTCCACCAGCAAGAGCCGCCAACAAGGAGATCCACACGACCCCTCAATCGTTGGACGGTCCTGGTGCGGATCAACTCCCAGCAAACCGCCGCCCCTATCGGACCGGCAGGAGTCTCCATGTATCCATCATCTTTGCCGCCGACGTAGTAACAGTTTTCCCACATGGTAGGTTGGTCCTTGTCGTGGCTGGTCCATCGGCCGTCAGGAAAAGCAAGAACATAAGTATTGTAGCGGTCCGAACCGCGGGCGGCAATGAAGGACCCTCCAACATAACCGCTATGTTTTGTAGCTTGCCTGCGCAGCATCTCCAGGCAGGGACCATCAAACGGTAAATATGCATTCAACATGGAAGGATGAAAAGCCATGGCAGTCGTGAAGAACTCGGGCAGCATTACCCACTGACAGCCTTCAGCGAATGCCTTTTCAACCAGTTCCTCAGCCCGTTTCAGATTCTCCTGAACCGCGGCCAGCTTGGCGATCATCTGGATCGCCCCAACCCGGATCTTTGTTCCCATGCCATCCTCTCCTTCACAGGTATCTACGATTTATTTAGTCGAGTAGACGGTTTCTTTCGATACTAAAGGTTGATATTTTTTACCTTTAACAAACACAAAACCCCGCCCTCTTCCGAGAAACGGGGTTTCAATAATTTCTCCATGGCATCACCCTTCTAAAAAAGGGGTGAAATTGGTTGTTAACCGACTGACAATGCCTTATTCAACTACGTTTTTTTGTGGCCCTAATAAGTTGAGAAGTCAAGGAAATATTATATTGATAACCAATCGAAAGCTTGCATATCGAAGGAGAGACCATTTTTATTGAGTACAGGAAGTTGTCCTCAACACCGATCGTCTCCCGAAAATGCCACATTTCATCCGGTACTCAGTAATATACCGTGATAACCAAAAGTGCAACTTTGTATTTGAACTGAGTGAGTGCGGTTCATGAAAAAATGACATGCGCCGGCCCTCCGATATCTGCTGTTTGATATTTGAAACGATCTTTATGATTTCGTCGGGGGCAAGGTAAATTTCAAGGGCAGGAATAAGGATGACCAGCACCATCCTGAAGTACTCGACAGGCTAATCTAATGGAAACAGTTTATTGTTCATGCAATACCCAGTTTTTTTAAGAAGGCATTGATCCGCTCGAAGGCGTCACG
>JBDREQ010000076.1:0-131438 GCA_043819555.1 Candidatus Zixiibacteriota bacterium
GGCAAAACGCCGATTCAGACTTTTACTGACGGAATGGAATTGGCAAATAATGCAAATCTGGAGAATGAAGAGAAACTGACGGCCTAAACCAAAAACCTCTCAGAGGTAAGTGACTGTCAAGTTAAGTATCGTTCAGTACACATTAATTATTATTTAGTTACGCATACTTCCGCACCATTGAAGCGGATTTCCTTTTTTTGATCGAGTTCCCTTCGTACAGCATTGGCAAGCGTTTTTAATAACAAAGGTTTCTTGACAAACGCCCCAGCGCCGATATTCAGGGCTATTTTTACTCGATTTGATTCGGAAAAACCGGATACAATAATCGCTTTTTGATGGGGATTTATTTTTAGGGCTTCTTTCAGCGTATCAGTGCCATCCATTCCGTTTGGCATAACCATGTCTATAATTAATAAATCAGGCTGTTCCTTTTTCAATATTTCTATGGCTTCTTCGCCACTTCCCGCCGTACTATAACTATACCCCAATTTCTTCAGTAATTTAGACGTGACTGTTCTTTGTAGATCATCATCGTCAATTATCAGCAATTTCTCTTGTCCTCCGATAATTTCATCTGTATTCTTCTTGATAATAACTTTTTTTATAGCTGGAAAATAGAGATAGAAAACCGAACCGCCTCCTTCAGAACTTTCTATATCAATATATCCATTATGGTCAACGACAACATTATGGACTACGCTCAGCCCCAAGCCTGAACCTTTATTCTTATCAGGCGCTTTGGTAGTAAAAAATGGCTCAAATATTCTTGAGAGTACATTTTCGGAAATACCGCAGCCGGTATCTGAAATAGATATTTTCACATACTCGCCTTTGGGAATTTCTGTCAGACGGCCGGTATAAAATTCTGTACTCCAGTTTTCTGATTTAATCGATATTTTACCATCGTCAGCGATGGAATCGACAGCATTGTTGATCAGGTTAGAGAGGACTCTGAATATTTGGGATTCTCCACCGTTTACAAAATTCAAGTTTTTTTCAAGAAGCCTCTCAATGCGAATTTTATTTGTTACTTCGATATTTTGATCCAGAACTCGTTTAATTATATTATTCAGATCAATCGGCTCCAAGTTATAATGGCCGCGACGACTTAAGGTCAGTAGCTGTTGGTTTATGGAAGCAATTTGCGAGGCAGCGCCTTCCATTGCATTTGCCATTTCCAAAACGGGATGATTGGCCGGCAATTCGTCTTTCATTAATTCGGGATAGGCAAGTAATGGACCCAGTAAATTATTAAAATCATGGGCTACTTGTCCGGCAATTTTTCCCGCTGTTTCGAGGCGTTTGGCGCGTTCGGCAAATTCCTGCAATTGTTTGATGCTGCTGATATCAGTCGTTAATAAAGCGACATACTTTACATTCCCATCTCGACCCCTGATTATAACTCCATTAATCATGGTCTCGATTAAATGACCATCCGCATGCAAATGATTAAACTCCAGTGAACCAAAATTCCCAGTTTCAATTAATATTCTCATCGCATCCCTAAATCTATCCAATTCATCTGATGGGATATATAATTCTACATTTTTTGTCAAAACGTCTTTTTCAGGATAACCATGCATTGCGGCAAAACTACTATTGGTATATATAATTTCACCTTTTGAATCAGTAATAATCACACCAAATGCCGCATTATCTGAGATGGCCTTAAATTTTTGTATCTCTTCTTCTGCTTTTTTTAGATCGGTAATATCAAGAACCGCTCCAAACGCGCCTGAGTAATTTCCATTGGAATCAAAGCGAGGAGAAACCGAAGCATAAACTGACCTCCTGTTATTTTTCGCGGTAATAACTTCCAATTCATATTGTGACGATTCATTCTGTTTTCTCATATTTGTTTGCTTCAGCAGGAAGCGCTTCTCATTATTGGGTATATAGTCAAGAAGTGACTTTCCAATTAATTTTTCAATCGATTCTTCTTCGAATAATTGTACAAAGGCCGGATTGCAAAATTGAATTACCTCATTCTTATCAACAACGCCAATGCCCTCCGTAACCGAATTGAACACCTCCTGAAAATTAGATTCTGACTGCTTGAGGGCTTCTTCGGTTTGTGAGCGATCTATGATCAGGCCGATAAAATCACCAACAACTTTTAATGATCCAACTAAGGAATCGTTAAAATTCCTATCGTAGGTACTTGCAATTGATAATGTGCCAATTATGGTACGACGAGTTCTTATCGGTATGGAAACCAGGGATTTAATCCCCAAATTCTTCAATAAATTATTATTTTCGTATTTCAGTAAGTCATTCCAATTTTGTTTGGATACATTTCCGTTATTAATTACTTTTCCCGATAAAGATTCTTCAATCGGGAATTGCATTGGACTCGTGTTTTCCAGCTCAAATCCCGAGGCCCCATAATTGTCATCTCGCCCTTTTTCTCATTCCATAATTCTATAAAAGATATGGGATATTGTAATCTGGCCGTAAGCAATTTGGCAATTTCATTGTAAAAGGTTTCACTTTTATCAGATGTTAAATACAATCGCGAAATGTCGAAGAGCGTATTTCGTTCCGTTTCAATTATCTTTTGTTCGGTAATATCCTTTTCTATACCGTCGAAATAAATAGTTTTGCCGTCCTCATCATGAACCCCGTGAACGCTCGATGATACCCAGATCACCGTACCATCTTTGCGAATCATCTGGCTGACGAAATTATCTACTTTTCCATTTTCCCTCAATAACTTGACAAATTCTTCTCTTCGTTTAGGATTCAAATATGATTTCTGAGCTGGAATAGCCTCATACTCTTCTGGTGAATCGTATCCCAGCATTTTTGCCAGAGCCGGATTTGCAGAAAGAACTTCTCCGCTTGTAGTCGAACGGAAGGCGCCGATTGGCAGATTTTTGACAAGTGTCTGATATTCATTTTCCGTTTGATTTAAGGCGGTTTGCATTTCCTTGCGCTTCGAAATGTCTCGCGCAATCCCCAAAATAATGACCTGCCCATTATTATCAGTAATTAATGATACGCGAAATTCACCTGTTAAATAATTTTTATTTTTGGTCAGAATTCGCAATTCATAAGTTGGGATCTTTTTGCCTTCAAAAGTCTCAATAAGCATTTTGCCTGCAAATTCCAGATCTTCCGGATGAATCAACTTATCAAATCTCTTGTTTACCCATTCATTGCAATTCCATCCCGTAATCCTCTCAAAAGCAAGGTTCAGTGATAAAATAATTCCTTCGGCCGAGAGCGTATATATAACATCATCCGCATTTTCAATTAAATTACGGTAACGAGTTTCAGATTCGCGCAATGCAATTTCAATATTTTTCCTGCAGGAAAGTTCTCTGGACAGTGAATCCCTGGCAATATCAAGAGCATCAAAATCTCTTCTTTTTGCGGATTCATAGCGATATAAAATATAGGCTACCCAAATTGCCAGGAGCACGGATGAAATCATTAAGGCTGCCTGAATAATACGGAAAGTAACCAGGTCCTTTTGATATAAACTCTGCAGCCCTGTTTTGATTCTATCAGTAACTGCCATAATTTCAAGAAATACTTGATCAAATTGCCTGTCTATCAATGAACCGGGTTCTGATGCTGCACGATTAAAATACCTTTCCTTTGAAATCTGTTTGAATTTCTCTAATTTTTTTCGTATGACAGCAAAATCGGTTTTTAATACATCTTTATCACCATGAATTACCTTTCCTTCAATGTTTTCTCCCCCCTCCTGTAATGCCTTAACATACCGATCAGCTTTTGCCAGCGACGCCCAGACAAAGTCTACATTTTCATTGCTGTCTTCGCGAAGAATTTCTTCAAACCATAGGCGGACATTGGTGACTTCCAACTTGATTTCCATAGAAGCATTAATTAATGGCATGTAATTATACCCTTGCCTCTTGCCAATTTGCAGTCCATAGGCCGTCAAATATGCAATAATCATGCTAGCCAAGGCTATTTTTACGTACAGATAATATAAATCTTTGCGTGAAATTCGTGAAATCCCCATACAATTTTCCAATGATTTAGCCAGTAACTAAATAATTCCCTTCCTTAAGTTTAATTCACTTATTACTATATCGGTTTATCTATGCATTTTTTAAGTCAAAACAATCAAAAAACCTGATTCGATTTTATATTGCTTATTGCCCACTGAATTAGTATTGATTTAAGATCAATTTAAGCGATTATATCAATTATTTGCGAGGCGAATTATGAATAACAATTTTACCCGGTGGCCAAGATATATTATTATTCTTATTCTTTTCGTTTTCCTGATTCCTTATTGCTCATATGCTGACGACAATTATGATTCGCTCACTATTGAGGCCAAAATTAATGATGGGCCTTATATATACTGGGAAAATGATTCAACTATAATGGTTTTTTATATTATTGAAAATGAATTTATTAACACTATGCGAGTAGTGAAAGACAGCCTGATGTTTAGAGGTCTATATCACGATTCCCTCACGGCATATACGATATTTGACGGCAAGCATGAACCCTCTCCCGGCGTTTATCAGGATGTATACAAAATATTCATGGTCAGTGATATTCACGGCGAGTATTTCCAACTTCTTGAATTATTGCGAGGGGCACAAATAATCGATTCACTTAATCATTGGATCTGGGGTAACGGCCATTTGGTAATTAATGGAGATATTTTTGATAGAGGCGAATTTGTAACCGAGTGTCTATGGCTGATTTATAACCTTGAACGGGAAGCCAATCACAAAGGCGGAAAAGTTCATTTTTTACTGGGGAATCACGAGTTGATGATCATGATTGATGATAATCGATACGTCAATGACAAATATAAAAATGGCATTGTCAAAAAATCGAGAATCAGGTATCAGGATTTATTCGGATCTGATATGGAAATCGGCAGGTGGCTATTAAGCAAAAACATTATCATGAAAATTAACGATATTCTATTTGTTCATGGCGGCCTTTATCCGCCCCTTATAGATTCCGGCTGGGCAATTGGTTCAATAAACTCAAAGGCAAGAGAATACTTGGGATTGCGGTCCTCTCAAAGAGCTTTTCATTCGGAAGCCACGCTATTGTTTGGCAGTTTTGGCCCGTTTTGGTACCGGGGATTTCATTACGAAATGGAGAATAAATACCCATTGGCAACCGATGAAGAAATTGATCAGATTCTTAAATATTATGGCGTCAGTTCAATGGTTGTCGGACATACACATGTGGATGAAATTACACGAATGCGCGATGGGAAAATATATGCTATTGATATTCCTCTTGATGAACTTGGTTATTTTCAAGGATTACTTTGGGAGTCAGGACAGTTCTATAAGGTCAATCCCAATGGTGAACGCATACCACTTGGAGATTAAGGCGCCCATTAAATAGCTATGGCACTATCGCTAATGCGTATTATTTAAACCAATTCAACAAGCAATTCTTTCCATGTTTCGGGTTGGTATCCAACCGTTGCCCGGCCTTTAAACCTCACGATTGGAGTTTTGAATAATAATGGGTTATTTAGGAGCTCTTCGGCAATATCGAATTTCATATATTTTAGATTGCACTTTTCATATTCTTTTCCCTCGGTATCAATTAAGTCTTCCATAGGGATTGAATTTGATATTGAACGTAATTCACCGTGGCTGATAGCTTTCTCTCTTAAATCCACAAAGTGACTTTTAATGCGCCGTTCCTTGAAAAATCTCTCTGCTTTCCGGGTATTTTTGCATTTTCGAGTTCCAAATATCTGTATCATCAATATACCTTTCCGGTAATCTACCGGCCATATATAACAAAATTTGCCATTTTACGGAAATAAAAAAGGGAAATATCAGATGAAGAACTCGGGAATAATAATAACCTATCAGCCAGATTTTATGGCCAATAAGCAGACCTTGCGCAATTGGAAATATATTTTCGTATATTATTTGGCGCGGGATAAAATATTATCCGGGACGTCAATCCTTGAAGGTAATATGAAATTTATATGCGATGACAATTTGGGAAAACTTGCCAGATACATGCGATTTTTAGGATTTGATGTTGCTTATAAAAAAAATATTTCTAATAGCCACTTACTCGGGATATCTCTTGACGAGAGCAGAACTATATTAACTCGGGATAGAAAAATAATTGAAAAAACACTTGTTCGAGATTTTTTATTGGTTGAAGATAATCATTGGGCATCGCAGCTCAAACAGGTGATATCAAAATTCAGTTTGATTCCTGTTCAGGATTGTATTTTTAAGAGATGCTCGGAAGACAACACTGTTACTCTGCAAGTGAAAAAGGAGGCGATTAAGAACGAGGTCTATCCTTTTATTTATGAGTATCATGATAATTTCCGGCGATGCCCACTGTGTCAAAAGATATATTGGCATGGTTCGCACGCCAAAGCTGTGCTGGCAATCTTAAAACGGCATGGATTTTTAGCGGATTGATTTCCAGCGCATTACCGACGGACTAAAGAATCCAGATAGCATTAGTAACGTAGCACCCAAGGCCAGTTTCACATAAATATCAACCGTAAATTGATGTTTAATGTACGATTCAGAAGGATCCTTGGGATTAATCAGAACATTTATGGTATCTCCCACACTGAAATTTATTATTTCTTTGGAGGCGATGTCATATCGCTTTCTTTTATTGCCGAACGGCGGAGTATTTAGGCTGCTCACTCCGGAATATAAAACTCCCTGTATTTCATATTCATAAACGATATCCGGATGAATAGCCCTTTCCCCGGCTATATTTGATGAAATAATAATGCCCCTTACAGACGGCCAGCTTGATTTAGCCAAAGCATTATTTAAAAGAATGAATGAATTGCAGAAAATCAATATGCCGGAAAGAAATATAATGATTACGGCTACTGCCCATATGGTTCGTCTGCGAAGGGGCGGTTTATTTCGCCAGAAAAACCAGCCGGACCAATATGAAATGACTATCAGGATTGCAACGCCATAAATTATCAGCATTTTACATTATAAATGATTTTGAAGATCGGATACAAGTAGATAATCTGGCTGCCGGAATTTATACTGCCCCCCTTTTGAGCGGAGCTTGATAAAAATATTCGAATATGGCTGTTCGATTATCTCCGGAACCGGTCATTTCTATCAAACGCAGTTTTACAAAGTACCCGTCTTCAGTTTCAATGATAAATAATCCGCCCGGGACCATTGCAATTTTTTCGACTGCCTCTCCCCTGAATTTTATATTCGAGATATCCCCCAAAGATTCGCTCTGGCCAATATAATATATTTTATTGCCGCGGTTGACGGCACTAATACGAACCGTGGGGAACAAAGATAGTCGGTTCCGTCCTTTGAATAGAAATAAAGATCATTTTCGACGTCATCGGTTCCGCAATAAGCATCGTTTTCAAAACTAAAGCCGTCATTATTCCCGCTATAAGATATGCCCAAAGATATTACTCCCTGAGGCATTTGGACGATTTCAATTTCATTTGATGGAAGAGACAGAGTTCCGTCGCTGTTTATCACTCTGACGTGAATATAATATTTTTCCGCCAACGGCAATTCTCTAAATTCAAAAGTCTCATGTTTTTCATTACCTTCGGGATCTCCAGGGTACGCTTCATTATTATATGGCTTTATTGATTGAGGCAAATCATATCCTGAGTATTGGCCCGCTAATGGAGCGGGCGACAGATATATATTAAATCCCCGCATTATGCGAAATCCGGGGCATCCCGTATTCCAGGCAATACGGAGATAATGGCTGCCGACGGAATCAATTTCAAGAGAATGGGGATTGCATAATTTGCCTTCGCCTAAATCAGAGCCGGTTTTGGGGCCGCACGCCATCAATAAGGAAGAAATTGTAACGATGAAAAATACGAGTTGAAATATTATTTTCACATAAACTCCTTTTGGGAATATTAGAGTCTAACCTGATTCGTCCCTCTTAATTATTTATACAAAATCATAATCTTCTGGTTCAAAATCTGGTTCAGATAAAAACTTATTGATGAAATCGGCAATATAATAACCCGCGACACTGATGCGTTCCGACCCGATATCGGATGCACGGGTATGCCGTATTATTCATTCCTGATTATTCTCGTATCCGGATCCGGGTCATCCTCAACTAATCCGTCCGGATCATTGCTATTTTCGCGGGCAAATTCCAGCCACATCTTCTCGAATTTTTCGATAGGCATTTGAAATATTGTCTCAATCGCGTCATTCCAATCGGCAGAAGTTTGATAAAGCATAAATAATCGTTCCAAACCATAGTTGAACATTATAAAACCGCAGAATGATGCTGACTCTGACCTTTTTGTTCCGAAATCGAGTGAATCAAATTTATTATTATTGCCCAGATCGGCCAAGCTTACAAAAGTACCTGAATTGACCCGACGATTGGTTTTGTCATGATAGTTTTTGGATGAAAAATCCAGAAGAAAAGGAATCCCTTCCCCCATAGCCTTAAAATTGCTGCCAGCCATTCCCCTTTTCCTCAAAATGAATTTGGTCAATTCATACCCGTAAGGGTATTTATCCCCCCAATGTATTTCATTTTCGTTAGACCATGGTGTCGGTCGTCCGGCTATCTCCTCCGCTTCTTTTCCGGGATTATAGATATACATATGAATCGTGTCAGCCGGAACAGGCATTTCAAACAATGCGCATATTTCTCTCAAGAACCTTTCATATCCTTCGGAAATTTCTTTATTATTAACGCTCCATCTTGATTTCGGAGAAATATGGAAAACAAAATGACCATGCGGAATGACGGCCCAATTCTTATATTTTGATTCCTCTATCCTGGATTCATTTTCATCGCATGCGCTGAAAACCAGGATGGCAAACAGAATTAATGCCAAGTAGACTATGCCCTTTTCGCCAGCGAATATAAATTTTATCACAAGACGGCCTCACAAAGTCCGAGTTTCCTCACTCTCAGATACTTATATAAATAGTTTATCCCAATTAGTCAACCGTGAAGATATTCATGCTATCTAATCACAAAAGCCGATTGACGATCAACCGGCTTTATGTGCTTCAATGCTAAATTAAGCCAAAAGAATATTCTCAGCCTATTTTTTTGTACTCCAAAGCTTTGGTCGGACAAAACTGTACACAGGCCGGCGAGCCGTGGCAAATATCGCATTTAACGACTTCATTGTGAACATCATCGGCCAGAGCGCATCCAAAAGGACAGGCGGCCACGCATGCCAGGCACTTGACGCACCGTTCGCGGTCGAGGTCAATCGCTCCGGTGATTTCGTTTCGTGCCAGGGCGTCAAACATGCAGGATTTGACACAGGCGGGATCATCGCATTGCAGGCAAGCAATCGGAACGTATTTATCGGGACCATAAGCAATCGGATAGATTCTGCTCCGGCCCGGTTTTCGATTCTGGGTATGGGTAAAGGCGCAAGCCAGCTCACAGGTTCGGCATCCGGTGCACAATGAAGGATTGACGATAAACCGGTAAGTAATCATATCGCCACCTCCCTTGCCCCGTCGACTAAGCGGCCCATCTTTTGAGCCAGTTCCGTTCGTTTACAATCGTCGCAAATTTCAAAATATTCTTTCGGTAATTCCCTTTTCTCGATAATATAATTGGCGAATTCCCGGGTTGTGGTCGCCTTTCCGCATCTTGTACACGAAATCATCTCGAATTTCTTATTCCAAATTGTCCGTGTACCGTTGCCTTCACTCCATTCGATGACATTGGTCGGACATACCATGGCGCAGCTCAAGCATCCGACGCAATCGGGCGGTTCAATGCCAAACGGCGGAGCAATAGCTTTATCGGGGCCGCGCATGACGGCCGAGATAGCGCTTTTACCAAGAACTTCACAGGCGCGAGTGCAGGCGTAGCACATAATACAGTTGTCGCCGTCAGGAATTGTATCAAAGCTTGTTTTCTGAATCCCGTATTCGCCGGCCATTTTTTGAATCACATCTGAATTGGGGCATCGAGCCAGATACAAATCCAGAATCGTCCGACGAATCTCTATCACCTGCGGCGTATGCGTATTTATAATCAAACCCTCTTCGGCGGGGTACAAACATGAAGTCACATGTTTGGTCCATCCGTCCCATTCAGGTTTTGATATTTCCACCATGCACAATCGACACGCTCCACACGGTTCCAATGCCTTATGTTCGCACAGGGCCGGAATATCAATCCCTTCGCGGCGCATTGTATTCAGGATATATTCGCCATCGACGGCTTTAACAATTTTGCCATTTATCTGCATATTCAACATAGAACACCCATTAAGTAATATCTATCGCATCATATTTGCATACTACCTCGCAGGAACCGCATTGCGAGCATTTATCCTGGTTGATAACATGCAGTTTCTTTTTCTCTCCCGTTATCGCCTGCTCCGGGCAAACCCCGATGCAAGCCAAACATCCGGTACACTTATCATTGATTATATAAGTAATAAGAGCCCGGCATGATTTTCCCGGACACTTGCTTTCTTCTATGTGACTCAAGTACTCATCGCGGAAATACTGGACCGTACTCATAAACGGATTGGGGCCGGATTGGCCCAGACCGCATAATGAACCGACCTGGATGACTTTTGATAATTTTTCCATTAGATCCAGATCTTTTTCCAATGCCTCTCCTTTGGTGATTTTTGTGCATAGGTTAAGCAGTTGGCGGAGTCCTTCCCGGCACGGAACGCATTTGCCGCATGATTCAGATACCAGAAAATCAAGAAAATATCGGGCTATCTCGACCATACAGATGCGTTCATCCATAACAATCATGCCGCCCGAACCCATCATTGAACCGGCTTTGGTCAAAGTATCAAAATCAACCGGTAAATCCAGTTTTTCCTCAGGCAAACAACCTCCGGATGGACCGCCCGTTTGCACTGCCTTAAATCCCCGATCCCCCTCAATTCCTCCGCCGATCTTATAAATTATGTCTCGGAGAGTCATCCCCATCGGCACTTCAATCAATCCCGTATTGCGCACTTTTCCCGCCAATGAAAATGCTTTGGTGCCAGTGCTTTTTTCGGTGCCTATTGAGGCAAACCATTTTGAGCCTTTTTCGATTATGACCGGGACGGTAGCGAATGTTTCGACATTATTTAGTACGGTCGGCTTATCATAGACACCCTTAACAACCGAACGAATATACTTAGCCCGCGGCTCACCTATTTCTCCCGCGACCGATTTCATCAATGCCGACGATTCGCCGCAAACAAAGGCTCCGCCGCCACGAATTATTTTTATATCATAATTAAACCCGGTACCGAGAATATTCTCGCCCAAAAATCCTTTATCACGCGCGGCTTCGATAGCTCTCTGAAGATTAACAACCGCCAACGGATATTCTTCGCGAACATAAATGTAGCCATCATGCGACCCGACCGCGAAAGCGCAGATTATCATGCCTTCCAGAACCGAGTGGGGATCGCCTTCCATAATGCATCGATCCATAAAAGCGCCGGGATCGCCTTCATCGCCATTGCATATAACAAAACGAGGTTCATCGTCAACCCTGGCACAAGTGTCCCACTTGCGGCCGGTAGAAAATCCCCCGCCTCCCCGTCCGCGAAGCCCCGACTTGCTGACTTCATCAATTATTTTCCGGGGTTTCATTTTAGTCAGCCCTTTGGCTAAAGCCGCGTATCCCCCCAAAGCGATATAGTCGGTAATTTCATCGGGATCGATCTGGCCGACATTGCGAAGTGAAATCCGTTTTTGATATTTGTAAAATGGAATTGATTTATAATCAGTGTATTTTTTAGTTTCATCATGAGGATCGGTGTAGAGTAACTTTTCTATTATCTCACCCTTAAGAAGAGTTTTCTCGATGATATCCTTAACATGAATCTTTTTGACTTTGGCGTAAAAAATGCTTTCCGGTTCAATGACGACCAGCGGACCACAGGCGCAGAAGCCGTGACATCCGGTTTTTTTAACCGCTTCAACGGTTACGCCTTTTATTTCATTTTTCTTCAGGACTGATTTGACTTCATCAAGTATTTTATCAGAGCCGGAGGCGAGACATCCCGGTCCAAGACAAACCATTATCTTTTTCTTCTGAGCCTTAAACTGCCTTTCGCATTTCGCCCGAAATTTATTTAATTTTTCAATCGTATCTATCCGCATTTCAACCCTTCTTGGCCAGTCTGACCGCCCTGTCAACCCGGACATGCCCATGATATTTCTCATTGACTATCATAACCGGAGCCATAGCGCAAGCCCCGACGCAGTTGACAACTTCAATCGTAAATTTCAAATCCGAACTTGTTTCGCCGGCGCGGATGTTAAGATCGGATTCCAATTGCTCCAGTAGCAAATCGGCGCCTTTGATATGGCAGGCTGTTCCTTTGCAAATTCTGATTATTTTCTCGCCCCGCGGCGTCAGGCTGAAGGCTTTATAAAAAGTAGAAGCACTGAATATTTTACTTAAGGGAACATTGAGGGCTTTGGAGGCATCAGACAGTACCTCTACCGGCAAATAACGAAATTCCTTTTGTATATCCTGAAGAACAGTTATCAACGACGATGGATCCCGCGGATTGCGATCTAAAATTGATTCCAATCTGGCAGTATGCTTAGACATCCCTATTTCCTTAAACCTTTACGGCCTTCCCCAATTTGCGGCCCTCATCCAGAGCCGCATAATTAATCTCAATAAGACTCTTCTTCTTCCCCATTTTCTTTAGAAACATATCTTTCAAAGATTTAAAATTCACGATATCGGTCGCTCCGACAAAAGCCGCCAGCATAACCATATTGGCTACTTTCGGACTCCCGACTTTAATGGCAATTTCATTGACCGGCACCAGAAGTTCGTTGATATCGTCCCGCCCTGACTTAACGTCAATAAGTGAACTATTTATCAGGAGTAAACCGCCTTTTTTAAGCAGCGGCGCGAATTTATCAAGAGACGGACGATTAAAAACGCAAGCCGACATGGGATTGTTTATGATTGGCGATCCAATACGAACGTCGGAAACCACAACTGTGCAATTAGCCGTTCCCCCCCTCATCTCCGGTCCATAAGATGGAATCCAGCAAACTTTTTTGCCTTCCTCCATAGCCGTATAAGCTAAAAGTTGCCCGGCCGTCATAACCCCCTGCCCGCCAAATCCGGCGAATACAACTTCAATTTGCCCGGCCATAATTATTCTTCTCCCTCTAAATAATCTTTATAAATCCCCAGAGGATAATATGGCTCCATATCAGAAGCAACCCATTTGGTCGCTTCGCATGGAGGGATACCCCAGTTAGTCGGACAGGTTGACAAAACTTCGACCAACGAAAAACATTTATTTTCTTTTTGAAGACGAAACGCCTTTTTAATAATCTTTTTCGTATTGATAACGTGCATGGGTGAATGAACCGAAGTGCGCGCGATAAAAGACGGGGTTTTCAAGGTCGCCAACAATTCCGACATCCGTATCGGATGCCCGGCTGTATTTACATCACGCCCTGCCGGAGAAGTGGTCGTTCTCTGCCCCGGCATAGTTGTCGGCGCCATCTGTCCGCCGGTCATCCCGTAAATGGCGTTGTTGACGAAGATTGTCGTAAATTTTTCTCCTCGATTGGCGGCATGAATAATCTCTGCCATGCCAATCGATGCCAGGTCGCCATCTCCCTGATAAGTAAATACGATCATGTCGGGACGAACCCGTTTGAAACCGGTTGCCAATGCAGGCGCCCGGCCATGGGGCGATTCCATAAAATCAATATTGAAATAATTGTATATCAATACCGAGCAGCCCACTGGCGCAACTCCGACTGATCTGCCCTTAACGCCCAACTCATCCAGAGATTCCGCGACGATGCGGTGAATGACGCCGTGGGTACACCCGGGGCAATAATGAGTAATATTTTCACTCAGCGATTCGGGCCGCTTGAATATTGTCGTTTCCGAATTTGACATGATATCCTCGATATTATTTTTTCTCTCTTATCCGCAGCATCTGGCGGACTTTATCTTTGACCTCATTGGGGGTTGGAACAATTCCACCTGTCCGGCCAAAAAACTCAATCGGTTTTTTGCCTTTGATGCACCGCTCGACATCTTCCACCATCTGACCTGTGCTCATCTCAACCGTCAAAATTTTCTTAATATTCTTTTTTGTGCCCTCAGTATAAATTTCCTGTTCGGGGTAGGGGAAAAGAGTAATGGGTCGAAAGAGGCCGACATGAATCCCTTCAATTTCTAATTCGTCAATCGCTGTTTGACAAATACGAGCCATAGTTCCATATGAAACTATCATTAATTGGGCTTTATCTGACATTTTATAAAGCTCGCAGCGCCGCTCGTTTTTTCTAATCTCCTTATATTTTCTATCCAGCGAAAAACTATTAGCTTCTAATTTCTCCGGGTCCAGAAACAGCGAGCGAGTAATCCTCGCTTCGCGTCCTTCGGCTCCGGTCAATGCCCAGTCGGCATCATCGGGATTGTTTTGAGCCCTGTATTTTTCAGGAAATTCAACCGATTCCATCATTTGCCCGATCATTCCGTCGCCGATAATCATTACCGGATTTCGATACTTATCAGCCAAATCAAAAGCCAGGATTGTCAGGTCAACCGCTTCCTGAACCGAAGAAGGCGCCAGGACTATCAGTCGATAATCGCCATGCCCGCCTCCTTTGACGGCCTGAAAATAATCAGACTGGGCGGGTAAAATTCCTCCAAGACCGGGACCGCCCCTCATAATATTGACCATTACCACCGGCAGATGAGCCCCTGCCATATATGATAATGCCTCCTGCATCAAACTAATCCCGGGGCTTGAGGACGTTGTAAAAACTCGTTTTCCCGATGCGGCCGCTCCGAAAAGCATATTACCAACAGCGACTTCTGATTCGGCCTGAAGAAACACACCGCCAACTTCGGGCAAACGCCAGCAAAGATATTCCGCGACTTCGCTTTGAGGAGTTATCGGATAGGCAAAGTAATTTAATGCTCCGGCCGCTATGGCAGCCTCTCCAATCGCCTCATTACCTTTCATTAATCTCTTAGCCATTTATATCTATCTCCGTTAATAGTCGAAAAGGGCATAATGAGTTCCGTGGGTCAAAACATTGATCGCAACATCGGGGCAGGTAATGGCGCAAATGCGGCAACCGATGCATTTGGTCGGTTCAAACAATTGCGCATAAAAATACCCCTTGAGATTAATATCTTTTGACATTTTCAATATTTGCATGGGGCAGGCGACAACGCACAATTCGCAGCCTTTGCAGTAATTTTTATCTATTTTTATTCCGGGCATAAATTGCATTCCCTTCGCTACTTATTTTCTTCATGGGAATTGTTTTCTTTACGTTCCCACGGTTTCAATAAAGATCGGGTTAACGGTAAAATCGGACAATTAAAATCGCTTAAATCCAGTGAGTTAATCAATGTTTTCTTAAGGCTGACAAGTCGAATCGTTAGACCGGTCTTCTTTTTGATTTCCAAACTCAGGTCGTATCCCTCTTTGACAATATCGGCATCGGTATCGTCAATCATATGACTATTGGATATCAAACCGGTAAATTTCAACCGGGAAGTTTCCTCAATTCGTTCCATAGTCGCAAGCGCAGATGCAAGGCTCGACGTCTGGGGGCGCCGGCTATTTAAGACCATCAGCATTTCGTAAGAATTATCTGCAAATAAATCGGAGAGCGAGCCCAAAGCCTTAGTTCCCTGCGCGTCTCCCCCCACGTCAAATATCAGAAGTCCCTCGTGATTCTCAATCAACCCTCTGACCTGCGGGAGCAAAATCGGTAAATCAGCATAAAATTTCCCGCCTTCGGGGGCAATCAGGGAAATACCCAATTCCTTCAATTCTTCTTTGGCTTCGCGGGTCCGGAAATATGGATTTACCAAATCCAGATCGACAAGGGTTACCTTTTGATGGCCCGAAGCGTATAAATACTTGGCCAGATTTACAGAAACTTCGGTTTTGCCGCTCCCAAAGCCACCAACGATAATAACTATTTGCTTGGTTATTGAAGGAAATTTTATATCCAAAACGGCATTACCTTCGTTATTGGGTACTGTCAACATCAACGATGCCATATCATCAACTCAGCTGTTGAAAGTAATCCCCGGACGCCTTCAAAAGAACCTCCTGGGTCTCTCTGTACCAATATCTAATAATACCGGCCCAAAGTCAAGTTCAGTTGTGAAAACTATCACTATATTTCAATTTCTAACCCGCCTCACGATACAGGACTAAAATAGATGACTATATTATTCCGCAACAAGTTGAACGTAAATCGTAGTATCAATTGCGTTGTATCAGTGAAATAGCATAACTCAAAGAATCAACTAATTTATTCTTTTGCAGGCAGCATATCGGGATCGCCTTCGGCCAGCCTTTCCAGATACGATAATCCTTTGGGACCAATATACGAATCTTGCATCTTGTACACTGGATCGGCAAGAGCTTTATCGAGCGAAATGAATTTATACCCCCGGGTTTCTATTTCAAGAAGTAAATCATAAAGAAAACAACTGTTTAATCGATTGGCATGAAGAAGCAAAATATGCTTTACCTGTCGGCCAAGCAAATCCTGTGACAGTTTTTCGGCTCCCTCCAGTCTCTCCATTATATGATCGATATATTCATTTTCAAATTGGATTATTTTGCTCGAATCGGCGGTTCCACAGATTTTGTCAAATTGAAGATTATAAACATAGTCATCAGTATCAATTGAAACGTGAGCAATAATATAATCCTGCGCATTCAAATAATCAACTATCCCTTTTTTTATATTTAGGGTACGTCCATAATGAAGATATGGATAACGAAAATAACGATTTCTTTGCTTATACTTTTTGAGAAGACTGTCAATGGCCAGATGCCCCCATTCAATATCGTCCATAAATAATTTATACGGCAGTTTATTAAGATCAGAATGCATAAAAGTATGATTTCCGAGAATATGCCCGGCGGCCAGCCAGGCTTCGAGTATGCCCCATTGACCGTCGATATTGTCGCCCACGACGAACCCTGCGGCGGGTGCATTAAATTCCGCAAGGGCATTCAAAATATCATCGGTTAACTTCGCCCGCTCATCTGGATTATTCACCCGCACAACTGGTAAATCATCGAAAGTAATACAGATTTCCTTATCGAGAGCAGGTCCCTGTGCGATAATTCGACCGCACAAAAGCATCATAAGCGATAGGCTAAGAATTATTCTTTTCATGTCGAATAAACTAAATGCGTTCAAAGTTTCCGTCAACTTAAAAACACAAAATCGCGTCCGGTTGACAATGTGACAATAATTCACTAACTTGACCCGTAAACATACATTTGGGGTTAAAAAGGATTTCCGTGCGGCGTATGCTTATAACCATTTTCGGGACCATTATTGTTATTTATCTCATCATTTTGATTTTTGTCTATATTATTCAGCATAAAATGGTGTATTTCCCGTCTCATACAATTTCTGTAACACCGCGGGATGCCAATCTCGAATTCGAAGATTTATATTTGACAACCTCTGACGGGGTGAATATAAACGCTTGGTATGTTCCGGCCGTCGCCTCACAAGCTACTATTATAATATGCCATGGCAATGGCGGGAATATATCTCATCGGCTGGAAACCATTGAATTATTCAATCAATTGAATTTATCCGTTCTTATCTTTGATTATCGCGGTTATGGCAGGAGCGAAGGCAAAACGACCGAAGACGGAACGTATAAGGATGCTGAAGCGGCCTGGGATTATTTGATTAAAACCAAAAATGTCCCGCCCGAAAATATAATAATCTTTGGACGGTCATTGGGGGGCGCTGTCGCCTGCTGGCTGGCCCGGGAAAAAAGTCCGGCTGTCCTGATCGTTGAATCTTCTTTCACATCAATACCAGACATCGCCGCCAAATTATATCCCTACCTCCCCATAAGGCTGATTGCTCGATATAAGTATGATTCCAAAGAATATATCAAGGGTATAAAATCCCCGGTCTTGTTTATTCATAGCCCCGATGACGATCTGGTTGCTTATGATTTGGGGAAGAAACTATTCGAAGTAGCCAATGAGCCCAGGGAATTCCTTGAAATTTCAGGCAGCCATAATGAAGGATTCCTGTCGTCGGGGAATCATTATAAAAACGGTATCAAGAATTTTCTAGACAAGCACATGCCCAAATAAAAAACCAGCGCCAATCCGGACGGGGTCACAACTTTTCATCATAGATTCGCTTTGTGACCTGAAGGTCTGACCGTGGCGCTGGATTATTTCATCCTAGCCCATCACAAATAAATACGGGAATAATTCTCGTCTTATTGCGATTAATTGTCAGTGAGTTTATAAATTATCGCTTTACAAAATAATCATTCATATTTCCAGCATTCCTTCGTATTGCTTGTAACGTTTGACAAAAAAGAAATTAAGGCAATTAAATATAATCTTAGGCATTTATTTTGCACTATTACAGAGCAAGGAGGCTTAAGTCGAATTGGTATATAAAAATAAACTAACCATATAGAAATATTTAAGCAAAAGGAATCAGTTCTCATGAAAAGAATTGCACAATTACTGTTATGTATTTCATTGCTGGCCATTGTGTTGGTTGGGTGCCAGGATGATTCCGGCATCGTTGAGCCAAGCAGTGAGCTAACAATTTCGCTGGCCGCGGCAAAGGTCACGATTCCGGCCGGATCGACTTTTGAGTCAGCCATGCTGTATGTATATGTAGATTATCCAATTAATGGTCAAGCTACCTATGTGCACCGGGTAACCGGCCCCTGGGAAGAAACCGTTGTAACCTGGAACAACTTTGGTGAAGCATATGATGCCACCGTTATTGGTTCCTTTACCGCTACGGTTCCGGGATGGTACTCCGTTGATGTAACCGCAGTAGTTGGCGGATGGATGAATGATACTTATGAAAATCTTGGCCTGTTGTTAAAGCAGGATCAGACAGACTTAGTCAGATTGGGAATTTATAGCAGAGAAAACGCGGTTAATCACCCCTATCTTGATATTTGTTATTCTTCAGGCAGTTCCACGATGTGCGAAACATCCGAGGTCATTGGAGATTCACACATTTGGGAAATTTTCCCCGATGAGAATAACGGCACTGATACTGAAATTCTAACGGGATGGGTTTCCGGAAAAGAAAAGCTGGGACTCCTGGCCTTTGACGCTCCTGAAATACAACAGAAGGCTTCCTTGGGCGACTATGTCTGGCTCGATGAAAACAATAACGGTATCCAGGATGAAGGCGAAATGGGGATGGAAGGAGTCGTTGTTCATCTGATGGATTGTTTTGGAAATATGCTGGCCCAAACTATGACTGACGCTGATGGATATTACCTCTTTACCGATCTTCAGCCGGGCGATTACAGCGTGCATTTCGTAGTCCCCGAAGGTTATACATTTAGCCCGATGGATCAGGGTATGGATGATGCTATGGACAGTGACGCCGATCCGAGTACGGGAATGACTGGATGCTATACTCTTGTTGCCGGCGAAATTAATCTTACAGTTGATGCCGGTCTCATGCCGGTTATGGATGAGTGTGCCGAATGTGACGGTAAGATTACCAGTCTGACTTTGGAGTATCAAGGCGCTTCCGAAGCTATGATTGAAGTGCTTGCCAAAGGCAAGAAGGGCACCCCCGGTGAAGTATTGTTCTCAGGAATGGTACTCCATGGCAGCAGCTTCGATGTCAATGGATACGACAAGAACGGTACTGTTGGCACAGAGATCAGTATTCTTGTGAATGGTTCAGTGAATACTAAAATCCATACAAGTTGTTCGCAGCCTATATATATTGGTATGGTCAGCGGTGATTTTGAGATCCTGGATGGCTACAGCCGCTTTGGCGGACGTCTGTGCATGGATGACGGCGGCAACGGCAACGGAGATGATTGCTCCGATTGTGATGGTAAAATTACGGAATTGACTCTGGGGTATATGGGCGCTTCCGAGGCTACAGTTGAGGTGTATGCCAAAGGCAGGAAGGGCACCCTCGGTACAGTATTGTTCTCAGAACAGGTACTGCCGGGTGGCAGCTTCAGTTTTGTCGGATATGATAAGGACGGTACCATGGGCACAGAGATCAGCATTTTTGTTGATGGTTCATTGAATACAAAGATTCACACAAGTTGTTCACAGCCGATTTATATAGGAATGGTCAGCGGTGATTTTGAGATTCTGGATGGCTATAGCAAGGACGGCGGCCAGCTTTGTCCGATGCAATGATATAGTTGTGAAAACTAAGCTCTAATTTGAGAGCAATAAAGCCTGTCGGTATCATCCGGTGGGCTTTTTTTATTACAATTTGTGTTCAAAAATTGCACAGGTCGCAATTTATCCCATATATTTTTAATTTGCATTAGCAATACAGCCGAAATATATTAAGGTTGACTACAGTCAAGGCCCTTTATTACTGCGCTACTTACGATAAGAATACACAACGGTCTGAAGTAAACGCAACGTATAAACAATTGGTATTAAATGCGACACTTAAGTAGTAGATTATTAAGAAAGAGGTAATAATTATGAAAATGTATGTGGGGATAGGTTTAATCTTTTGCCTGACAGTAATGCTAATTGCCGGGTGCTCAGATAAAAACTCAGAGGATAATAATATTGTAAATTCCCCTCTGATGACTTCCGAATTCGCCCTCTCGCCGGCAGATGCAGTCGTGGAATCAGCGCAATTACATATTTATGCCAGGATACCTTCCATGCAAACGGTTAATGTTCATCGCGTGACATCATCCTGGGATCATTTATCTGTTACGTGGAATAGCTTCGCGGGTGCTTTTGATCCTGAAGTAAAAGGAACTTTCGACGTCAATATGATGGGCTGGCAGATTGTTGATGTCACCGTTTTAGTCAGTGGCTGGTCAACCGGCAAGTATGATAATTTCGGACTTCTTCTCGATCAGGAAATCGTTGAGAATTCATTGACGTTTTATTCCAGTTATCAGGATTCGGCCAATCAGCCTATTCTGGTTATTTGTTACAACACCGGTTCCGCGGTATTTTGCGATACTCTGATGCCGATGATGGATACATATATTTTCCAGTCAGAACCTGATATGAATTACGGCCTGGCCGAAAGTCTCCGTACCGGCTATATATCCGAAACCGAAGCCGAAATGCAAAGTCTGCTGTGGTTTGATATTGAGGTGATGGAACAGACTTCATCCATCGGAGATTACGTCTGGTGGGATAAAAATATGAACGGTATTCAGGATACGTCAGAATTCGGCTTGGAAGATATTATGGTAAACTTGCTTGATTGCGATAGCAATAATGTATTGGCTCAAACAATAACCGACACTTCCGGCTATTATTGCTTTATGGATTTAGATCCGGGCAATTACATCGTTCAGTTTATACTTCCCGACGGTCCTGTCTTTAGTCTGGCCAACCAGGGTATGGATGATGAACTCGATAGCGACGTGATGAAACCGGAAGTCGGCTGGACTGATTGTATCACTCTGGAAGAAGGTCAAATGAATAAATCAGTCGATGCGGGAGTTTATTTTGAAGAGGTTGATCCGGGTTGCACCTATTCCAAAGGGTATTGGAAAAACCATGCGGGATTTGGCCCTCAGGATGATGTCCTGACGCAACATCTGCCAATCTGGCTCGGCGATGACGATGGTGACAAGAGCTTTGCCGTTACAACTGATACTATCGCGGTTGATCTTCTGACTCAGCACACTTACGGACACCCCAGCAACGGTATTACCAAATTATATGCTCAGCTTTTGGCGGCCAAATTGAATATTGCCAACGGCGCTGATGATACTGATATCGACGATATCATATCCGATGCCGATGAATTTCTCGCTATGTATGATTGGAACGACTGGGGTGATTTATCCAAAGAAGACCAGCAAATGGTCAATGGCTGGAAATCCACTCTCGATGATTACAACAATGGCCATATCGGCCCCGGCCATTGCGACTGGACACCTGATCTGGTCTTGTACAGCAATTAGAAAATTAGAATTTTGCACAAATAACCCATGGATGATTTTTCATTCATGGGTTTAGTTTAAACACTTGAGATAATTCTAAAACGCAACTCCGCCTAATAGTATACTGAAATGCATATAACTATAATTAATGTTATGATAAGAGGTTTTGCCAAACCCCAGATATCCTCCAGCCTGCCAATGGCGGGCTTACGATATTCTATCTCTCTTCGGCTCTTTCTCCTAAAATCTCTTTTGGGTAATCAATTGATGATAGTCGCTCCATCTTGCCGGCCTTTTGAGACATCAGGCCAATCAAGAAACCTTTGGAATCGACCACCGGAGAACCGCTCAATCCCGGCATGGTATTATCTGATAATTCTTTTGTGGTTAAAAGAACGGAACCGTCCTCGGCCCGCACGAAATTGCCCTCATAAATTACCTGCGGACAATCTTTATCGGTATATCTCCAGCCAATTATATATACTGGTTCGCCTTCTTGCATCGCGCCGGTTCGAAATTTAAGGGGCTGAATGCTATTTGATTTCTCCTTAATATCAAACAACAGCCAGTCTTTTGCCGGAGGCACTTGCTGTCCCAGAAGTTCGTCTGGGTTTGCATTTATTAATTTATCCAGTATCACAACATCATTGGGATTGTCTTTTGGAAACATCTTCCAGAGTTTCAAAGTATTATTAAAATCAACAGCCTTCATACTCTCCGATTTGAAGTAAATCAAAATGTGTTTGGCCGTAGCCGCGAGAATCTCATCGCCGGTATCCAACAAAAAACCGCATCCGGCAATAGGGTGGTTTTTATCGGTGTAATCAATCTGATTAATCATCGTGATTTGCGGCCATTCACTTTGGGGCTTTTTCATCCACTGACCGTACACATCCGATTTCTCTTCGCCGCCCAGACATGGCGCGGTGGAAAAACAGAATATTAGAACCGATAAACTTGAAATGATAGAAATAGATTTAAATAAATTTCGTTTTGTTAGCATTAAGCCCTCCTTGTGTTTGGTATATATTTATACCGCAAACTCAAAGAGATATTCAATACAAACATGCAAAGCGTCATTGCGAGCGAGTGAAATGAGCGTGGCAATCTGTGGGTTGGAGTTATCCACAATCGCAAATTCAAAGATTCCTTATACTTAAATACGCCAATAAGAGTTACAGAGAATTGGGTTCGTTTTGTCGTTTTTTGTTTTTCGCGTTTCACATCATCAAATTTTCAACAAACGCCATTTGCCTTCAATAGATGTGGATTTTCAGAAATAACTGAAGAACTGAGGAATTATTGCAGGCGCTCTATGCGGGAACCCACCTCAAAAAAACGCTTCGCTTATTTTTAAAGTGGGCCACCGGTCAATGGATTACGGCGATTAAGTCTACGGCAATCTATTAGACATTTGGTTTTTTACTTGCATAACCAGATCCAGCCCAAAAGCCAAATATCGCTCCGGCAGCCGCAGTTATAATTGGGATACCTATTTCGGTCTTATCATAGATTACCAAAATGGAACCAAATGCGAGCATAAGAAACATTATAACAATTAAGATTGTTGTAATAATGAAATCGCGGCTCGCAGATGCAGATACCATCTTATATAAATCATCATCGCTTTTAGACCCCCTTGCAGTAATACTTAAACTATCCTCGAGTGCGTCGGAGGATAACTGCTTTACTACCGATCCAATCTCTTTCACGACAGCAGGATCTGGTTCCTTTTGCATAGATATTGACTGGAATTGGGACAATGCTTGATACAATACGGAACCGGTTGCCATTGGCATAGATGGCGTAAATTGTGGAGTCTGTCCCCCTTTTGATAATTGATCAGGTACTTTTTTATCTCCGTTCTTTTCCATGACGCCCCTCCAAGAGGTTTGAGTTTATTTTTCTCGCGGTTTTCTCTTATAAAAAGTGAATACAAATGCTCCACAAATTAACGTTGGTATTGCAGCCTCAATTAGGAAAGTTTCTATTACAACCTTGCCGGAACCGAGGAAAAACTTATGACCTCTGGGTATTGGCCTGAATGTGATTCCGGGAGCTGCCTTATAGGGAAACAATAGTAATAAAGATATTGAAATCGCCCAAATCCAAACCACTATCTTTTGCTTACGGTTTAGCATAACGCCCCTCCAAAAGCTTAAGAGTAAATGTAATTTAAATTAAATAAAATGGATACATGAATCCAAGCAAAAACCATCTATAATGTATCGATTGAATCAGGTACTAATGGCAAAAATTGCCACACGCTTTATGGCAAAATAATATGTAAGCTAATTGATTATTTTATATTAATTCTGTATCTTTATGTGGTACAATGATTTAATGCGGAAGGGGGGATTTGAACCCCCACAGGTTTCCCCGCCACCCCCTCAAGATGGTGCGTCTACCGATTCCGCCACTTCCGCATTAGAATAATCTTATTTTACTGGGAATCAGGTACCGGATCATCCGTAGCGGGAATATTGAAAATATTGTCGGCCGCTTCGCCCTGCTGCTGCGCTCCCTGCGTCGCCTGCTGCTGTGCTGCCGCTTCCTGCTGTCGCTGCATATCTTCCTGAGCCTCGCGGGTTATGGCTGAATCTCCGGGGAGAACCGCCGTAGAACCGCCGCGCCCGGCTGACATCAACGACAATCCCAGGCATGATATCATAAAAAATACCGCCAGAAACGTCGTCGCCTTGGATAAGAACGAAGCCGCACCGCGACCACCGAAAACTGCTCCCGACAAAGCGCCACCGCCGAACGCGCCGGCTAAACCTTCGCCCTTGGACGACTGCATCAAAACCACGATAACAAGCAGAACGCAGATTATCACATGAATCACAATAAATAATGCGAACACAGTAAATACCTCCAGTTATTTCATCATCGCCTTGACAATCGCCGCGAATTCATCCGCTTTCAAACTGGCTCCGCCAATCAGCGCACCATCAATATTATCTTTGGCAAATAATCCTTCGGCGTTCGATGATTTTACCGATCCGCCGTACAGAATCGACACCTCTTCAGCAATCGTCTTATCAAATCTATCGGCCAGAAGCTTACGGATATAAACGTGAACCTCTTCGGCCTGTTCCGGCGACGCCGTCTTGCCGGTTCCGATAGCCCAAACCGGTTCATACGCAATCACCGCTTTATGCAAATCCTTTTCAGAAAAAGAATCGAGCGAGCCGTAAATCTGCTCCTCGATTACATTTTCCATTTTCCCCGCTTCTCTTTGTTCCAGAGTTTCCCCGACGCAAACAATCGGAATCAGTCCCGCTTCCAAAGCCTTTTTGGCCTTGGTATTAACCGCTTTATCCGTCTCCGCAAACAGGATCCGTCTCTCAGAGTGGCCCAATATAACATAGGTGCATCCGCTTGTCAACAGCATTTCAGCCGATATCTCGCCGGTATAAGCCCCCGAATCGGCCTCGCTCATGTTTTGTCCGCCAATTTGTATGTCGCTGTCTTTGAGGGACATAGAAACTTCAGTTAAAGCAGTAAATGCAGGGCAAACGAGAACAATCGGATCTTTAGTCGAACCGACCTCTTTTTTGATACCATCGGCCAGTGCTTTGGCTTCGACGATGGTTTTATTCATTTTCCAGTTACCGGCAATTATATTCTGTCTCACGTCATACTCCTTTTATACTCAGTCGGCGTCAGTCAGAGCGGCTATTCCGGGCAGGGATTTGCCCTCCAGAAATTCCAGCGAAGCCCCGCCCCCGGTCGATATATGCGAAATCCTGTCTTTAACGCCAGCCTTAATCGCGGCAGCTGATGAGTCGCCTCCCCCGATTATGGATATGGCCCCATTATCGGTTGCCTGCGCCAATTGTCCGGCAAGTCCGATAGTACCCAAAGAAAACTTCTCAATTTCAAATACACCCATGGGACCGTTCCATACAATTGTTTTGGATGATGCGATAACCTCGGAAAACTTTTTCAAAGTATCCGGTCCAATATCGAATCCTTTTTGATCGGCCGGTATATCATCGACGCTGACGATCATCACATCGGCATCTTCGGCCAATTCATCGGCAACGACACAATCGCTGGGGATTAAAAAATTCACCGAACTGTTTTCGGCTTTTTCTAAAATGCTTTTGGCCAAATCAAGTTTGTCTTCTTCAAGCAATGAACCGCCAATTTCTTTCCCCATTGCTTTGAGAAAAGTAAACATCATTCCACCGCCAATTAACAAATTGTCGACTTTATCAAAAAGATTATTGATAACATCGATTTTGCCTGATATCTTTGCTCCGCCGAGAATTGCGGTAAACGGTTTTGCCGGCGACGATAACGCCTGCCCGAGGTACTTCAGTTCCTTTTCAATCAAATATCCGGCCGCCGCCTTTTTGAAATATTTCGTAACACCCTCGGTCGAGGCATGCGCTCGATGCGCGGTTCCAAAAGCGTCGTTAACATACATGTCCGCCAGCCCGGCCAGTTTTTTGGCAAAATCGGAATCATTGTCAGTTTCTTCTTTATAATAACGGAGATTCTCCAAAAGAAGACATTGGCCATCCTGAAGAGATGATGCTTTTTGTTCAGCTTCGGTTCCAATGCAATCAGATGCGAATTTTACCGGCTTGCCAAGTAAATCGGCAAGATGCTCGGCAACCGGCCGCAGGCTCATTTCCGGAACGACCTTCCCTTTGGGGCGCCCCAGATGACTGCACAGGATAATCCGTCCGCCGTCGCCCAATATCTTTTTTATGGTGGGAAGGGAAGCGGCAATACGGGTATCATCCGTTATTTTCTGATTGGCATCCAGCGGAACATTGTAATCGACCCGGACGAGCACTTTTTTGCCCGAATAGTTTATATCCCTGATTGTCAGCTTATTCATAACCACCTCATATAAACCGCCTGGCGTATCAAACATCAGGGGGTTTTTTTATACTATTTCACGGAGGAAAATCAACCCATCATGCGGGCAACCATCTCGACCATGCGATTGGAAAAACCCCATTCATTATCGTACCAGCTGAATACTTTGGCAAAATTGCCGGAGACCATAGTCATTGGCGCATCAAATACTGAAGAATGCGGATTTCCTGCTATGTCAATCGAGACTATTGGCACTTCCGTATATTCAAGAATACCTTTTAGCGGTCCATTGGCGGCTTTCTTGACCGCGGCATTAAGTTCTTCTTTGGTGGTTTCTTTTTTGAGAATAACGGCCAGATCCACAATAGAACCCGTCGGAGTTGGAACGCGGATGGCACAGCCGTCCATCTTACCTTTTAACTGCGGTAAAACCAGAGCGATTGCCTTGGCCGCTCCGGTCGTCGTCGGAATCATCGACAGCGCCGCAGATCGGGCGCGTCGCAGGTCTTTATGAGGCGCATCAAGCAAACGCTGGTCGCTGGTATAAGCATGCGTTGTGGTCATAAATCCTTTTTCAATCCCGAAATTATCCACCAATACTTTGCAAACGGGAGCGAGGCAATTTGTCGTGCATGACCCGATTGTAATGACATCATGATTTTTCGGGTTATAATCACCGTCATTGACGCCCAGGATAAACGTGCCATCGATATCTTTGCCCGGGGCCGAAATTAATACTTTTTTGGCTCCGGCCGTAATATGCTTGGAAGCATCGGCCTTGCTCCTGAATAAACCGGTTGATTCAACGACAATATCCGCGCCTAATTTCCCCCACGGAAGTTTGGCCGGATCTCTCTCGGCGCTGAGAGGAATCTTCTTGCCGTCGACAATGATGATTCCCTCCTCGCTGGAAACGTTTCTTGCAAAAATTCCTTGCGATGAGTCATATTTCAAAAGATGCGCCATTGTTTCAGCGCTGGCAATATCATTTATTCCCACGACATCAATGTCGTTATTATCGCAGGCGGCGCGAAATACCAAACGGCCGATCCTGCCAAATCCATTAATCCCTACCTTAACAGGCATATTACCCTCCGTTTTTGAGTTCCTTACTCTTCTTGAAAAGGTGATATGAAAAACCAAAAGTAATTGAAATTCCCGTGTTATCCTTTACCCCGGCAAGTCCTTTTTTGAATTCAATTGAATAATATTTAGCCGAGAGATTAAGTCCAAATTGTTCAGATACCGCAAAATCCATGCCCCCGCCGAAAACGCCGACAAAATCGGTTTCGGTGCGCTCAGCAAAGGCTGAGTTGTAATACTGATATTGAGATTGAATTATCTGGCTATTATGCCGTCCAAAGACAAAACCGGCACCGCCTAAAATATATGGATGATATACCCGGTTTCGACCCGAAAGCGGGGAGAACTTTAGCTGGACCATTACCGGATACATATTTATTGTACCGATGTATCTTTCACCCAAATGCAATATTACCGCTTCTCCCCTGCTGGCGATTCCCATTGAAATTTCAGTCATTAATGTTCGGGCAAATCGATGGCAATAAAATATCTCAGTGAAAAAACCGGCATCGGGCAAATCAGCTTTAATGTTGGGATCATTGATTTCCACCTCACCACCCTGATCAACCCAGGTCCCGAGACGCGCTCCAATCATAGAATATTCCGCCTCGAACCGTTTATCATGATCGTAAATTTCTTCCTGAGCCAATGATAAATTCGCGGAAAACGATAAGCTAAAGATCAGGAGAATTCCAAGAATTCGATTATCCAAAAAATACCTCAGCCATTTCGTACAGTTCATTGCTGACCGTCCTCGTTTTTCCAGCCGATTCTTCGAGCGAAACCGGGACAATATCATTGCCGCGAAGGGCTGTAAAATAACCGAATTTTTTCTGATGAACCAAATCAATAGCGCTAATGCCATATCGGGTAGCCAGCATACGGTCGGAAGCGGTCGGTGACCCCCCCCGCTGTATATGTCCGAGTATGACGACCCGTGATTCAAAGCCCAGTCGTGTTTCTAATTCATGGGCGATATAATTGGAGATTCCTCCCAATCTGATATTTCCAAATTGGTCCAAAGATTCATCCTGCGTTACAAACTCACCTTCCGGATGTTCGGCGGTCTTTATCCTGGTACCTTCAGCCACGACAACAATCGAAAAATCTTTACCGCGTTCATGCCGCCGTTTAATCAATTTAGACACCGCTTCAATGTCTACCGGCCGTTCCGGAATAAGGATGACGTCGGCCCCTCCAGCCATGCCTGATTCGAGGGCGATCCATCCGGCATGTCGCCCCATCACCTCGACAACCATAACACGATTATGCGCTTCAGCCGTGGTGTGAATTCGATCAATAGCTTCGGTCGCCACGCCGACGGCGGTATCAAACCCAAAGGTGCGATCGGTTCCGACAATATCATTATCAATGGTTTTGGGAACTCCGACAACTTTTACGCCCATGCGATGCAATTTTGCCGCGACTCCAAGAGTATCGTCGCCACCTATGGCGATTAGCGCGTCGATATCATGTTTCTTAAGCATTTCGATAACTTTTTCCGGCCCGCCTTCTACCTTAAACGGATTTGTGCGGGATGTTTTTAGAATCGTTCCGCCTTTATGCAAAATACCGCTGGTGGCCGCAAGGTCGAGAGTCTCAATATTCCCTTCTTCTAATAGGCCTTTCCATCCCTGATAAATACCGTAAATTACGTAACCGTATCTGATGATGCCTTTTCTGGCGATGGCACGAATCACGGCATTAAGTCCCGGGCAATCACCGCCGCCTGTTAAAACTCCTACTTTCAATTCTTCCTCCGTTGCTGAATTTCGCACGCAAATAAGTCAGCTGGAACCTGTCTGTCAAGTGAAATCCCTATTTGCAAATTTGATGCCATAGTTTTATTCTAGTTTTTTAACCCATGCCTGGCTTCGAAATATATTGTTCTCAGATTATAATCAATAAACAGATTAAAATCATCGAGCAGTTCCAGACCAATCAAACCCTCAATATAATCCGGAAGAGGGAACGCATTTCCTGTATCAAATAATAAAGTTTTCGGGTTCTCAATAATAAGCCGGCCTATTTTGATCGAGTCAAGCCGGGCTGTTTTTACTCTTTCTACGCCGCCTACCCCGGTTATTCTTAAATTCTGACTCGAAGAATCGAATTTATTTATTATAAGGGAGTATGCCTTTGCATTTGAACGCATTACGAATTCGACCTGTGCTCCAAGATCGATAGCGGTTCGAGTCATCATCCCATCGACTTCGACATTAATTAAAGGCAATTGAAACTGTATGTCCAGATTAATCGGTATTCCCCTGGGATTTCTGGGAGCAAGATCTTTATGATATGCCGTCAAAATATCCCTGTCAAAATCAATTTTAAGGGGGAATCGAGAAATGAAATCATAACCCAGTATTCCGTCGATCCCGGCAAATAAATTTCCGGTTTTGGGTTCAGAATTATAAACTCCAATGCGATTATATTTTAGAGTGAGATTCTCAATATTAATTGAATCGATCTCCACAATAGTAATATTGTTCAGTCCGCCTACCCCGCGAGCAGGCAGGGCGCCAAACGGTTCCAAGCCCAGCGCCTGAACCGTTCCCTGTGACAAAAGGCTGCTGCCGGCTCCGCTGTCGAGAATAAAATCAAACGGACCCTGCCCATTCACTAAAGCCTTTAATGTAATATGCCCGCGTTTTATGGCAAATGCGACGTCCATATAATTCCTGCCATTTCCAAAACTGTAAATATCATCATTTCCGGATGGATTCGAAAAGATGGTATCCGAAATATCAACATTCAGGAAAACCGAATCCAATCGCGAACTGATTAAAAAAGAGGTCCCGATAGCCTCGGACACTGATTCAAAAGGCATCACGACGCCATCAACTTCGCGATTATCGCTATATGATGTTTGTATCTTCAATCCGGATAGGATTTCCAGACGATAATCTATTAATCCCGACACGCTATTTATAAAAATCGAAGTGGAATCTCCCGCTTCGGGAAACAGGGCAAATTGATGAAAATTCGCATCGTTGATTAATGTATCGCCGCGATATTCAGTCCGACCCGGATTGCGATCTGGCAAAAGATATGAATATGTGTTGATATAAGCATCATTGTAGAAAGATTTAAGCTCTTCCGGTGAATTGGCTTTTGTCATGCCATTAATATCAGTCGTCCATCCCTGAAGGCCGTCGGTCAGAACCATAATTGATGCCTGTCCCATATCGTATTTGACAAAAGACTGATTAGGAAATTTCATATACACTTCTAACTTTGCCGGAGAGCCCATATAATCGGCTGAAGCATATCCCTTTATTGAATATACTCTGGCGACATTTTCCCTGCCTCCCAGGGCATCTAAATGAAATTTGAGAATATCTCCCGGGCTGGCGGCGAATATGCCGCTGACAAAGCATACGCACATACCTATCAATTTTGTATAGATAAAAGAATAACGTTTCAAATTAAAATTCCAATCACTTAGAATCCGCCATTAATATTCCTGCCAGCGGCGATCCGCGAGGACCAATAACCCGATTAAAATCCAGAAAAAGACCAGGGATGTTCCACCATAGCTGACAAAAGGCAGGGGCAAACCGGTTACCGGCATTAATCCTAATGTCATTCCGACATTCACCAGCATTTGAAAAAATATTATTGTCACCGCCCCCCATGACACCATGCCCATAAACATCGAACGGCATTTTATGGCTATTCGCATCCCCCGGATTAAAATAAAACCAAAAATTATCAGCATTACCAGACCGCCCAGAAATCCTAATTCCTCGCCCAGCACCGAAAAAACAAAATCCGTATGCCTGACCGGCAGATATTCCAGGCGGGTTTGCGAACCGCCAAGGTATCCCTTTCCGAAAAGGCCGCCGGAGCCGACAGAAATAATCGATTGGATGATTTGATAACCGGCTCGATACGGGTCGCGACCCGGGTCAAGAAAAATAAGGATTCTCATTTTCTGATACTCAGCCAGTTTATTCCAAACCAAAGGGGTTAAAACCCCAAAGGCCAAATTGACTATGGTTATCAAAACGCTGAATAGCAAACCGGGGCGGCCGATTACCAAAATAATCAAAAGTATGGTTAAATAAATCACCCAGGCAATCCAGTGAAATGCGGCCACCAGTGAAATCAGCGGAGATATTATCAGAAATAAATAGAGCGGCGATAAACCGGAAAAAAACCAGAGAGAGAAAAGCAATACAAAGAAAACGAGAGACGTGCCCAAATCCGGTTGTTTTAATATTAAAGCAACCGGCACGGCGACAATTGCAAATGAAAAGAATAATCGTTTGACCGATTCAGGGGGCAATTTGGAATAAGCGAAATATCTGGCCAGGGCGAGTAGAACCGCCACTTTCGCAAACTCAGATGGCTGAAAATTCACCGGTCCTAATGAAAACCACCGCGAAACACCTGACTGCGCCCCTACAAATAACACCGCGACAAGCAGAAAAATAATCGATGCATAAAAAATATAGGCGCCGAAATCGTAAAACCTTTGAGGTAAATTGACTATTATTGCAAAAGCGACAAGCGCGACAACAAGCCAGATTATCTGTTTAACAAAATAGTTCTGAGCGCCGGGATCATCGTTGTAGTATTGCGCCGAAAAAATTAGCATGATTCCAAATAACGAAAGAAGCAATGCCGCGGTGACCAGCTTCCAGTCAAATTCATATGATTTTACCGCATAAATAGACATATTTTAATTCGCCTTTGTCAGCTTAAAGTCATCCGCCAGCATATTATGTTTTATCAAATACGTTTGGATAATTTTCCGTGCGGCAGGGGCGGCATAATCGGAACCATGCCCCGCGTTTTCAATGATAATACAAACTACAATAGCCGGATCTTCTGCCGGTGCGAACCCAGCAAACCAGGAATGGTTTTCACCATGAGGATTTTGAGCTGTCCCGGTTTTCCCGGCCATAGTCACTCCATCAATTTTCGAACCCCGGGCGGTTCCTTTCTCGCCATGGAATACCGCAATGATGGCCTCATTTAATATATTACGAGTATTTTGAGAAAATGGAAGATTGAATGAGAATTCTCCTCCCCGTGAAGTCTCTCGGCCATCGGGACCGATTTCAGATTTTAATAGATGGGATTTATAAACTCGACCGTTATTGGCCAGACCGCAATAAAACTGGGCAATTTGCAATGGAGTCGCCAAAATCTCTCCCTGTCCAATCGCCAGATTCAATAGAACTGCCTGAGTCCACTGACCTTTGCCGATGCGTTTATCATACCACTCCTTATTGGGAGTGTTTCCCGCGGCCTCAATCGGCAAATCAATCCCTGTCTTTTTTCCAAATCCGCATGCCTGCGAAAAATTATAAAATTCTTCCAATCCCAGTTGAAGACCAAGCTGATAAAAATAAACATCGCATGACTGTTCAATTGCTCGAATTATATTTGTCTTACCATGGCCTGATTTATCCCAGCACCCGAAAGGCCTGATGCCGAATTGATACCAGCCATTGCAAGCTGACGGGAAAACTGAATTTCTATCTATAAGACCAAGCTCCAGACCGGCTCCGGCAATTACCAGCTTATAAATCGAACCGGGGGGATATAAGCCCACCAGAGGACGATTTAAGAGTGGATTATTGGTATCGGATACAATGGAGTCCCAGACATCGGAAGGTATTACCGTGGAAAAAATATTGGCATCGTTGGAAGGCTTGGAAACCATTGCCAGAACCTCGCCATTTCTTGGATCGATAACAATGGCGGCGCCGCAGCAAAATTCGCCGAATGACTCAACGGCCGCATTCTGAATATCGATATCAATCGTCAGGATCAAATCATTGCCAGGTTCCTCGGGGACACCAGGATGGCTCTCTAAAATTCCCAAAATTTGTCCCGAAGCGGCAATTTCCATATATTCGGTGCCCTCAATACCTCTTAATTCACGATCATAGTATTTTTCAATTCCCGCTTTACCGATAACCGCACCGGCGCGATAAATCGAATGAGCCAATTTCTCAATTTCTTCAGAAGAAATCTCGCCAACATAACCGGTATAGCATTCGCTTCCCAAACCGGTCGTATATTTACGAGCCTGATCCTTACGGTAAACCGCCCCGGGGAAAAGTTCGTTTTGCTCTTCCAATATCGCGACCTTTTCAAAAGCAAGATCCCGCTTGACAAGTGCAGGTTGGAAATGACCTGTAAAATTCTTGCGAATGCGACGATCAAGTTCCGCCTCGCTTATTCCCAGAACGTCGGCAATTAAATTCGCTGTTGGGGTTTTGTTAATCTCGGACGGGACTAATCCCAATGAATATGAAGCCCGGTTATCAATAATCATGCGCCTCTCTCTATCCATTACAACGCCGCGTTTGGGAACAACCGGCTGAATTCGAATCCTGTTATTTTCCGATTGAGTGTATAATTCGACATGACGAAAAGTTTGCAGATAAAGCATTCGAGCCATTAATAAACCAAGCATAAAAGAGATAACTATAATTCCAATTATAAATCTTTGCTGTTTGCTGGTGCGCCCCTGTGTCATATTAGAATAATGTTTTAAGTTTTTTAAATGATATACGACCCAAATGGATTAGAAAGTAAAGCCAGGCAACAACCAATGTATATATTATGCTGGGAATAGTGGAACGTAATAATACCCCGCCGAATTCGGAAGCGCCGGAGGTAACATAGATTATTTGATATGGTATTGAAAAGGCAATAAGACCGATGGCAACCAGAAGGATCAGACTTTTTAACGATTCAAGATTAAATCGTTCCTTAGCCTGAGCGGCGCCAATACCGATCAAAGATAGAATGATTATTTGCACACCGAGAAACGCAGGAGTCAAAGCGTCAATGACTATTCCTGCCGCGAAACCAAACCATAAGGCTGTCAGATAATTTTTATTCAGGCTCAGAAGAATAACTATCAGGGCTGTTAAATAAATCTGTGCCCCTCCAATGGCCAAAGAATCGACTAACAGGGTCCGGTAAAATCCGATTAAGAATAAATAAAGGACAAAGGGAATGTATTTCACAACTCCTCCTTCGCCAATACATACAACTCATCGAGACCGTTAAAATTCACGGCCGGATTAATTTTTATATTGTAGAAAAATTCTTTTCCCGGATCTTCGATTTCCCTTATAATTCCAATCACCAAACCCTCGGGAAATATCCCGCCCAAACCCGAAGTTATTACTGTATCCCCGACAGCAACATCACCCTGTTGCGGCAAATTATCAAGAAATAATCCTTTACTGAGGCTATATCTGATTATTCCCTGCTCACGGCTACGTTTTACGCGGGCCGCGACGCGGCAGCGTGGTTCGGTCAATAAATAAACCGTCGCGTAATCTTCCAGAACTTCACCAATTCGACCGGCAACACCATTTTGATTGATTATTGTCTGGTTAACTTCAATCGAATCGGACAGCCCGAGATTAATAAGAACCGTATTGGGAATACTGGGACCTGAAACGCCGATTATTTCGGCCGGGACAATCTTAAAAGATGGCGGTGGGACAAAACCAAGCAGAGATCTCAGCCGCTGGTTTTCCTCAATCGTTTCATTGTAGAATTGCATTTGTACCGATAGTTCGGCCAATTTAGAATTGAGGATGTCATTTGCATCCTGTTTATCGGAAAGGATAATCAGGCTATTTTTGATTTTTTGAAATGGATTAAAAAAAACAGACGCACTGATATTACAGATAAATTTCGAGATGCCGCCTCCAGTAATTAATAAAAAAACTGCTATCAGTAGCACAGCAACGGTATGAACCGCGTCTTGTTTTTCTTTTAACCAGGATTGCTGCCAATCCATTGGCGGAATTCCCCGCAGGTATTATTCTACCGAATCAAGAATTGATAATAATTCTCCCGGAGAATTTACGTTCATAAGTTTTTGACGATTATCCTCGGATTTCATTATAAACGACAACCGAGCCATGACATTCAGATGCGCTCCGATAGCGTCTTCAGGAGCGGCAATAAGAAAAAATACATGGACCGGCTTTTTATCCATCGCTTCAAAATCTATTCCCTCGTTGTGGCGGCCGAAGGTTATTACAATTCCCTTGGTCGCCTTTGTTTTGGCATGAGGAAACGCGACTCCGTACCCGATACCGGTTGTCACCATTTGTTCCCGATGATAAATATCGGCCAATAATTGATCGCGGTCTTTGACAAGAGAAGATCCTGCCGCCACGTCAACTAATTCCTCTATGACAGAATTCTTGTCGGATGCTTTTAGATCAAATGTTATTAGATTTTCATCGCAGAATTTAGAAAGTTTCATATTACTTTTGTTCCTTTAATTTCATCAATTATTTTGGCCCCCCGAAATCCAAAATTATTAGTTTTATTGCTCCCGAAAAACTCCCATTGCTCTATATTTGTCAATTCGTTCTTTGATCAATTCCTCAGGGGACATATCCTTCAATTCATCCAAAGCCTCCAGAACCTGTTTCTTCAGATTCGCCGCCGCTAATTCGTGATCCCGATGGGCGCCGCCTTTAGGTTCAGGAATAATGCCGTCAATGAGATTGAGTTTTTGAACGTCTTCGGCCGTTAGTTTTAACGCTTCCGCGGCCTGCGGCGCTTTGGAGGCATCACGCCATAAAATCGCGGCACATCCTTCCGGAGAAATGACCGAGTACCACGAATTCTCCATCATATACAGCCGATTACCAAGCCCGATCCCAAGAGCTCCGCCTGAAGCTCCCTCGCCTATAATTACGATAACAATCGGGACTTCAAGGGTCGTCATTTCTCTCAAATTTCTGGCGATTGATTCGGCCTGCCCCCTCTCCTCGGCCCCGATGCCGGGAAAGGCTCCGGGCGTATCTATCAAAATTACAATCGGGCGGCCAAATTTAGACGCCATTTCCATTAAACGCAGGGCTTTGCGATATCCTTCGGGATTGGCCATCCCGAAATTTCGAAAAAGCTTGCTTTTGGTATCCCGTCCTTTTTGCTGCCCCAGGATCATAATTGGCTTCCCGTCCAATTTCGCGAATCCTCCAACCATAGCGCTGTCATCAGCAAAACACCTGTCTCCATGTAATTCGATGAAATCGGTTGTTATCAACTCTATATAATCCAGCGTATAGGGGCGCATAGGATGACGCGCCAGCTGTACTTTCTGCCACCGTGTCAAATTGGCAAATATGCCATCCTGCATTTTCCTTAGTTTATTTTGGAGCGATTTTATTTCGCTATCAAGCTCAATATTTTCTACCCGACTAAACTCCTGCATATCAGAAATTTTCTTCTGGAGTTCTAAAATCGGTTTTTCAAATTCCAGATGTGACCCGTTTGCCATAATTACTTATCTTCCGTTAACTTCCTGTTATACGCAAGCCTAAATCTAAACAAAATAGCGAAAATTACAACCATAAAAATGACCAAAACCGTAATAACTAACCGTTTATCAAAAATTATCATTGCCCCTGACAATATGGCAAAAACCGAGGACATAAGATAAAATAACCAAACGACTTTTGATTTCGATAAGCCATAGGCGGTCAGGTAGTGAAATAAATGGCGGGTATCGGCCCTGTAAAAGCTGTGCCCGGAAGCAATTCGGCGAGTAAATGAAATCAGGGTTTCGATAATTGGCACTGCAAGGGCAATTAATGGGATAAATACCGCCGCTGTCGTGTAAGACTTGATTGGAAATATTATTGAAATGATTGCGAAGAGATAACCCAGAAATAACGAACCGCTGTCACCCATAAATATTTTGGCCGGATAATGATTGAAATATAAAAATGCCAGGCATGTGCCCATGATACTTATCGAAAAAACGGTAACAGAAGTCAGACTAAAAGTTATGCCGATAAATAAAATCGCCAATGCGGCAATAGCCGATACTCCGGCGGCAAGCCCGTCAAGTCCATCAATGAGGTTAATGCAATTGGTTACGCCCACTATCCAGATCAAAGTCACCGGCAATGCCCAACCGTTCAACTCAATCGCGCCGTAAAGGGGAATAAATAGAATTGAGATTTTAAGACCACCCAGATATACGATAAAGCCCGCCATGATTTGACCGACCAGCTTAAACGGAGCGGAAAGTCCGCTGATATCATCAACAATACCGATCAGAAATATCAGGATACCTCCCGCCACAACATAATATAAAATCCCGGCTAATTCCTCGGATAGAAAATTAAATTGAGAATTCGAATAAATCACGGCCGCGCAAAATCCGATAAATATCGCCAGACCGCCCAAATTGGGGGTCGGAAATCGGTGCCGCTTATGCTGTCCGGGCATATCGAGCAACCCCAGTCGGAAACATAAACGACTGATTGCGGGAACTAATATCGCGGTAACGGCGGCGGCCACGGCGAAGATTTTTGCCAGATCAAACCAGTTCACTTGCGAAATCTAAATAATTCAAAGGCCAAAGACAAGACGCAGTTGAATAAAATAATGGGAAACAGAATTAATGCGGTTCTAAATTTTCCATTATGTTTAAAAAAATAAAAAAGCGCCGAATGATGCTGCCAAAAGATGCGCCGAAAACGATACCATTTTGTAGAATAACCCCAATAATGCTTACCCCGGGCATTCGGAACAAAAATTACACTCCGCTGCATTTTAAATGCCCGATAGCAAAGGTCAGTATCTTCAAAATACATAAAAAATGATTCGTCGAAACCCGACAGCTTTTTAAATACTTCTCTGGAAATCATCATAAGCGCCGCCGCGGTCGCGTCGACCTGTATGATTTCATTGGAATCGGGGTATGTATAAATAGATTTTTCAGGATTGAATAATCTGCCCAAAATTGATCCCCTCGAAAATAGTATATTTTTCATCGTCGGAAATCGGCGACACGACGGTTGAAATTCACCGGCGCGGCCGATTAATTTACCGGCCGCGATTCCATCGGGGGCATTTTTCATTAATGCTTTAAATAGTATCGTTATGCTTTCCGGGGATATTAATAAATCAGGATTCAGAAAAAGTAAGTAGTCTCCTGAAGAATTTGACGCTCCAAGATTACAGGCCGCCGCAAAACCAATGTTTTTCTCGGTTGAAATTCTGGTTACTCCAAAATCAAAGTCTCCTGAATAATCTTTGGGCGATGAAATCGGAGGATTATCAACAATAATAATTTCCAAATTTAGATTTTGCTCTCCAGCCGCGATATGTTCAAGGCACTCATCGAGAATATCATCAGCCCGATGATTTACAATAATAATTGAAATTGTTTGAGAGTCTGTCACGGGATTTCCAATTTAGATTATAGCTTCCCCAGAATTTTTGCCAACCGCAGCCACCAAACCATCCAGATAGCTTCCCGTACAATTTTTTTAGACATTTTGGAAGCGCCCGCCTGGCGTTCATAGAAAATAATAGGGATTTCCTTAATTCTGAATTTTCTAATTGACGCCCGCATCGTTATTTCTATTTGAAATGTATATCCATTTGATTTGACCTCATCGAGATTTATCGCTTCGAGTACCTCTCGCCGAAAACATTTAAATCCGCCGGTAGCGTCTTTAATTTTAAGACCGGTCACTATTCCTGTATATTTATTCGCGAAATACGATAGTAACAATCTTGACATTGGCCAGTTGATAACATTGACTCCGCTGATGTATCGGGATCCCAATACCAGGTCATTATCTTTTATTGCCTTCAGAAAATCGGGGAGGAATTCCGGGTCATGCGAAAAATCGGCATCCATCTCAAAAATGTAATCGAATTTCTTTTCGATAGCCCATTTGAATCCGTGCAAGTATGCCTTGCCCAGTCCGGCCTTTCCGGGACGGTGTTCAACATTTATGCGATCATTTTGGGATGCCATATTATCCGCAATCAAACCGGTGCCGTCGGGGGAATTGTCATCGACAATCAGAATATGAAGCCTATTATCGACCCTGAGAACGGCAGATACGATTTTTTCGATATTATCCATTTCGTTGTAAGTTGGGAAAATTACCAGAGCCCGTTTATCCCGTTCATTCATCCGGATGTTCCTCCACTGCCCCGCTTGTGCCTTTAATTACAAAACCGCCAATAACAATACCCGCCAGGGCAAATATAAATCCAAAAAGAGTCAGCATTTTACCGGTTGAATATGCTTCGGAAATATACTTAAATTCAACCGTATGCTCGCCGGCAGAAACAACCACACCACGGAAAGCTGCATTGGCCATCATTACTTCGACTTCGCTTCCATCAATAAATGCCTTCCAGGCCGGATACCAGTTGTCGGCCAGGACTAATAAGCCATCGGCGTCGGTCGAAACCTGAAGGGATATATAATCGTTTTTGTACTCGGTAATAGTCACCTTATCCCCGGCCAAAAGCGCTGTGTCGGTCGCAGGTTCAATACCAGGGTCATGGAACAGGGCCGCCGTGGTTTTAGGATTGAATGACCGCATTAAAACCAAACTGTCAATCCGGGAAGTATCCGGTTCGACAACCCATTCATGAACCATAATAGCCCTGTCATTGGCATTTGGATTTTCAAACACTTCAAAATTCTGCCATTGGAACGCTCGGCCAAATCCGGCGCTTTCAAATTGATTGCCTTTAATCGGAGAAGCCGGTGAGATTAATATATACCGCGTATTGGTCATATCGAGCATATTGCGATTAAAAATATTTGGAGTCCCGGTACCACCAATTAATTTATAGAACCAATTGGGTTCGCTGCCATGATACGAGGTCACTTCCTCCACGCCGAAGAATGGAAGATAATTGGTCGGCAGATAATATTGTCCGGTAGTATCCAAAACTCTGAATTTACCCGGTTGAGATTTAAAGAACTCTACGATGGGATTTTTTGTAAATATTGTCGCCGGGTCGTATGTTTTGACAAACTGCTTATCGAAACGATAGGCGTCAACCAAGGCAACCAAAACAACCGCCCATAGGAGGAAGACTTTAATTTTTTTCTGAGCGAATAGCCATATAAAAACAGCGGCGACGGTCGTAAATAAAAATGTCGTCCAGAATCCGCTCGCAATTGTCTCAAGATGGCTGCGCAGCGCGATTGCCTGCTGCGATGGAATAACATTATAGAATATCGATATATAGATACTGATGGCTGATTCGGGAGCGGCCGAAAACATCAGACCTCCCAGAAAGGTCAAGGCCGGAATACTAAACAGCGTCAGCACAAGCATTCGTTTATCTTTCGCTTTCAGTTTTTGTCCCTGCTCGATAATAAAATCAAGCGCAAACGCTGCCAGCAAAGCAGACGAAAACGAAAATAAAAACATTATCATCGACCATGCCCGCATTGATTTCACGTTGGGTATCAGATGAAAGAACAGATAGAAAAACCATGTATTGCCGGCCAATGCATGTATCAGCGCGAAGATCGCTAATCCTCCAAAGAACCAGGTTTTGCGATTACGAATCATTGCTACCGCGACAATGGCAAGCATCAGAGGAATGACTCCGGTATATTCGGAATTGTCTTTAAAACCATTGCGTCCCCAATAGCTGTTTCCCTTTTCTCCGGAAACACCGCAAAACTCGGGAACAATTAGTGAAAAAGTTTCTTCAGGATGAAGCGAAAACGACCGCGCCCACTCCTCTCCCCGCTTCTCACTGCTTCGCGGCGAATATTTTTTGATGTATTGATAGCCCGGATAAAAATGAATTGCCGATATCGCCAGACCGATAACAACAGCACCGACAAATAAAGAAGTCGGCTTGATTAATCCGAGAACAGACTTTGTATCGATATAGAGAAAGATTAATTTATATGCCGTATAGAAAGCACACGCCCAGAGCGTATAATAGGCCATCTGCGGGTGGGGTGTCAGGATGATAATTCCAATGGTCAGTCCGAGAAGAGAAAAATACAAAATCGGTTTTCGCCTGAATGCCAGCTCAATAAACATAATCGTCAGCGGAAATAGGGACGTGACAAACATTTTTCCGTCATGGCCCGGTGCCATCTGAGATATAAAATATGCGGCGAACATATAAGAAACCGCAGCCAGCGCCGAAGCCATCTGCGATCTGCGAAAAACCCGGGCGCAGAAAAACATTGTTATTCCGGCGATAAAGACATGAATAAGAAGATTCCAACCCCAGGCGCGGAAGATATTGGTAAACAATAAGAGTTTTGAAAAAGGATAAAAAGTATCGCCGTGAAAACCGTCTATATATGGTATCCCGCAAAATTGATAAGGATTCCACACCGGAACTTCACCAGTTTCCTGATAATAATCCGCATAGAAGCCCCGGAAAAACATACCGGCCTGAATCGCATCAGAACCATATAGTCCTTTGTCGGAGAATACGAATGAGCTGAAAAGGGCAATAACCGCTATCAACAACGCCCCAAACAAAATAATATTAAACAGCCACGGCTTTAGTTTTACGTTTCCGGAATTATTTATTTTTGACTTTGTCACTTGTCTTCTCCGTTGATTTTATTGTCAACGCAATCAAGGCTGAAATCGCTTCCGCCATAATCAACCACAGCCGAGCTGTGATGGCGATCGCGGTTGCCACTCCCGCTCCGAAAAACGGCGCCAGCATAATCTCCATTACCGCCTCGCGGGGTCCAAGGCCGCCGGGAGCAAAGAGCATCAAATATCCGATCTGGTAGGCAATAATAAAGATTCCCGCCATCGGGAATAATAATGCTTCCTGCGTTGTTATCCCTTTCAGGAATAACCAGAACGAAAGGCCGTACATGCTCCAGCTTAGAAAATAACCGCCGTAAATAACGGCCGCAAGAGATTTATTCATGCCAAATTTAATGGGACGACGTTTTATAAATTTGAGTAATCGGTTGGCGGTTTTCTCAATTGGAGATGGGAAAAAGATAACTGATAAGGAAATTGCAAAAATCATAACTGCAACGCCAATCAATCCGGCAGTCGCCCGGGAAGAATAGGAATAGTTTTCATATACCTGAGGATACAGACCCAAAAACAGTAGCCCCGAAAGCAACCCTGAAGGAATAGCGAATATTTGGGACAATCCAAATGACGCCACTGATTCCTCTTCGGTCATCCCCTCTTTTTTGGCAAGATATATCATGCCGAATATCTGCCAGATCTTGCCCGGAATATAACGACCGAGATTGGCGAGGTAGGCAATCTTGAATGATGCCAAAAATCGTATATCTTTTCCCAATGATTTTGCGATTAGTTTCCACACTGAAGAGAAAAGAAAAAATGTTATTATGACTGATAACATGGCTGCCCCAAGCCAGAAATAATTAATCTCCCAATGAAAGGCGGATACAAGATCCCAATTGGTATAAATCTGCTTCCCGAGAAAATAAAAAATCAGGCCGAGTATAATTGCCTGCAATAATCTCCATGTGGTTTTTCTTACACTCTTATTCAAAGCAATTATTTCCGCTTCCAATAGTTTGCGGTCGTTTCAAAGAGGTTATACATTTTATCGACCAAAACAGGCGTCGCGAATTTATCCCGCGCTGTATGATATGCGCCATCTCCAAGCCGATTTCGCAGTTGTTTATCGGTAATAATTGATTTCATACATTCAGCCAATGCCATATAATCGCCGATTTCAATTAGTAATCCATTTTTATCATGCTCGATAAAATCGACAATCCCACCCGAATTTGCTCCGATTGTCGGCCGCCCCGTGAGTCCGGCTTCAACAAGAACTAATCCAAATCCTTCATTTTCGGAAACGAGCAACACCGCGTCACATGCCTGATATAGTTTTGCCAGTTTCTGTTGAGCCACCAGGGGACCTAATTTGATTTTATCTTCAAGATTATTTTCGGCTATTAAACTCTTCAATTTTTCTTCCAGAGGCCCTTCGCCAACCATGATAATCCTGAATTCGAACCCAGCATTATTAAGTACTTCAGCGGCTTCGATAATACTATCCAAATGCTTTTGTTTTGTATAGCGTGCAACGGACAAAAAGACCGGTGCGCCTTCGTCATTAAATGGTTTTCTGGGAAATGTCTCCATTCCGACCGGCATCGGAATTACTTCAACTATATCTTTAGATAAAACGGACAAGTTATTAATTAATATATCGTTAAGAAAGCTCGACACAACTGTTGCCCGCTGTGTTCGTCGATAGACATATTTCGATAATCTTTGAATAATTCCGGGCTTACCAAGCAGTGCAATATCCGTCCCATGAGATGATATAATCAGGGGAAGATTTAACTTTGCAGCAATCTTCGAGGCTGCCAATCCCGGAGGAATCCACCAATTGGCCCAGATTAAATCGGGTTTTTCTTCGCGGCAAACCCGCAATCCAAAACGATATATCGAATATAAAAAGCCTATAAACACCATTTTGGCAAATAACGACCGGGATACAATTTCATGCATATTCCCGGCGTATACTATTGGCTTTTTATTTGAAAATGGATAACCGAACCTCTTAATGCGCACGCCATCTATTACATCTTCTTTGAGAAGCCCTTCGGCGTGAGGGCAAACTATCGTGAGCTCTATTCCTTTTGAGACTAATCCTGATGATAATCGGTGGAGATACAGGGCGGTCAAATCCCCCTGGCGACGGATATAATTATGGGTAATGACAACGACTTTCAATGGCCGTTATTATCCTTATTGTTATTCTTGAATTGATTTTCCAGGCGTCGCACCGACTGCCTGACTCCCGACAATTCTTCTTTAATGGCTGTCAATCCCTCAGCCAAAAATCCGAGAATAAATGATAACGCTCCCAGTACCATAAGTAATATAACGAGATATAATAAAGGCCTGAATCCGATATCATGGAAAAATCTCAGATAGATGGCGCTTAAACCGGCAAAAAGGCCCAAACCGATTAGCAAACCCCCAATAATTCCAAAAAACAGCAGGGGTTTTCTGAGCAGGGTCAGTTGCGATTTAACGGCCAGCATATCAAGAATCCCGATCGGTATCCGTCCCAAACCGGAAAATTTGGATGATCCGCTGTACCGGTCATAGAGAGGTATTTTTACTTCATCGACGCGATATCCTCGTTCAACGGCAAGAGCGACCAGATACCGATGCCAGTCTTTGCGCAGGAAAATATCTTCGACAATATTCCGACGAAAAGCTTTAACCGAATTCAAATCATGCACTTTTAAGCCGAATAGTTTTCTCGACAGACCATTATAAACCCGTGATACAAGCCGCTTAGAGTATTTTCCCTGTTTCCACCCTGTTACCAGATCGTTGCCTTCGTTAATTTTTTCAATCATAGCGGGAATATTTTCAGGTTTATATTGCAGGTCCGCAGGATAAAAAACAAAAATATCTCCTCGGGCCATTGAAAATCCTGTCTGCAAAGCCTGAGTTAATCCACGATTGTTGCCATGAGAAGCGGTACGGAGAAACGAATGAGTTTTTGACATTTGACCCAATATCTGAGGCGTTGTATCGGTTGAGCCGTCGTCAATAATAATCACTTCAAACGAAAATCGCGCCTCCCGGCCCATCTGTTCAAACTGACGGCACAATTCCTCGATATTGCCTTCTTCATTGAAAGCCGGAATTATGATAGACACATATGGAGTTTTTGGCGAAGTCGTCATTTCCATATCCTATTGCCCAAAGCTATCCTTATAGAATCTTTCGTCAAATTAAGCTGAAGCTGTAATTAATATTAGCAAATCCTTTCGTGACCCGAAAAACCGGTTAGATAAATGAAAAATCCAAATTACTCGCCGGCAATATATATTCTTCCTAATAATGTGTGAATATAAAAAACCAAGCCAGAAATATCCACTCTCAAATCATACAAATATTTGTCGCCAGTTCATTTAACTTGGGATAAACATTATACAAAATAACGGCCAAATCTATTAATAAGAACAATATATTGATATCTCTGCTCAATCGGACTGGGAAAAGGCGGGATTTTGGATGGCCGGAAAAATCAATACACACTGATAAAAAAGGGCAAGTTATATCAAAACCATTAAATGTTAAGGCTGTTAATCAAATGAAGCAATAATTCCATTTTTATAAACCGGAACAACTTCCAGACAATTTAGCTTTATCGCCAACTCTACATCTTTATTATATCCCCATTCACTCAATTCCAATCCGCTTTTGCATTTGGAAACTTCGTTCTCAAGATTATCCTTATGTTTAATAAAATAGTTTTCACAAAGTGCGGCTTCATTAGTCTTTTCACATGGCAACTGAGATATGATCGCACCAGCACCCAGATAATCTTCATCGGCCTTTCTGAGTTCACCTTCAAAGCTTTCATATTCCCGTTCTCCGCACGCAATCACCGTAACCGATTTTCCGGACGATTTCATAATTTCCATTGCATATACGCAGACAGCCTTGGCGTTTATAAATCCTCCAATAATTATTTCGAACGCCCCATTTGAATTCAGGCAACATCTGGCCCCGTTGGGAGAAACCAGAACGACTTTTTCGCCTGCTTTGATATCCAGAAAGGTCGCGGGTGAGAGGGAATATTTCCCTTTGGACGGCACTTCCGAACGCGAGACAGAAATTATCGCCTTTTCACGGAAAGCTATTTCTTCCGCCATATTCGGATGATAGTACGGAATTATTATCGCACTATTGCTAACGGCATAGGCAACCGTTGTCGAAAAACTCAGGACATCGACAATTATTACTATATCTCCCTGGTCAGCCGCCTTTAATGCTCCTTTCGGGAACCAATCAAAATGACATTTAGTATTAGACATATTCAAAATAAAAAGGCCGGATTTCAAAATTTATATCCGGCCATAATTATAAAATCAAAAACTAATTCTTCGATGATAAAATTCTATTTTCCCATTTTCGGGTTGCCATATATTGCAAAATATGTAAAACAAGAAAAATAATCACAAACACCGAATTTATCACAATCATCACGCTATTGGACAAAGATATAAAAGCGCTGAATATCATCCCGATAATCCAGGCGCCGATTCCGGCCAGAGCTGGCTGATATACTTTACTTTTATTTTTGAGATAACCATAGATGGCCCCAAAAATAAGAGATATATAATATGCCAAAAGCGTTGGAATCAAAAGCACATCGGGGGCAGATTCCAGCCAGCCGACTCCCAATACTTTGCCCATAAATCCAAAGATTATCATAATCCCCAAAAGAGGTATGGGCGCATATGTCATAAACGCCAGAAATCTAAAAGGTCTTGTTTTATCCATAATTCTATTTTCCAATACGTTATTCAGCTTTAAGGGTTACGCGTCCATTCATTATAGTAGCAAGCACTTTTCCTTTGAGTTTTCTCCCGACAAAAGGTGAATTCTTGCATTTTGATTTGAACTTATTCTCTTTTACAACCCAAGCCGCATCTGGATTAAATATTAAAAGATCGGCTATTTCGCCTTCTCTGAGTCTATTAGTTGTAAGCCCCATAATCTGAGTTGGATTAACGCTCATTTTGGCCAGCATATCGGATAGAGACAAATAACCTTTGCCTACCAATTGCGTAATCGCTAATCCCAGCGATGTCTCCAAACCGATTATTCCGGGAGGCGCCTGATCAAAAACAGTATCTTTCTCCTCATCAGTATGAGGCGCATGATCGGTCGCGATACAATCAATAGTGCCGTCAATCAGACCCTCGATGATTGACTGCCTGTCTGCTTCTGTTCTTATGGGAGGACTTACGCGTAAATTGGTATCAAACCGTTCAGCAATCATATCATCGGTCAGAGTGAAATGGTGCGGCGTCGCTTCCGCGGTTACTTTGACGCCCTCCGCCTTACCCCTGCGAATTGCCTCAACTCCACCCGAAGTTGAAACGTGGGCAATATGCAGCCTGCTGCCAGTTAACCCGGCCAGCTTAATATCGCGGATGATAGCGATCTCTTCGGCAACGGCGGGGGTTCCGGGCATGCCGAGTCTGGTTGATTGAAACGATTCATTCATAACGCCGCCGGCGGCGAGGAACTCATCCTCGGCATGTGAGATGACCGGTATATCAAACATCCGGGCATATTCAAGAGCCCGTCTCATCATATCCGGGTTTTGGACATAATTGCCATCATCGGAAATCGCCACAATCCCCGCCTTTACCAGATCTCCGATTTCAGAAAGTTCTTTGCCTTCGCGGTTTTTTGTTATGGCTCCAATGCAGTGCACACGGCAATCGGCATTCTCGGCCAACGAAGTAACGAATTTAACTGTTTCCTGATTATCAATCGCGGGCTGTGTATTGGGCATACAGCAAATCGAAGTAAATCCGCCTGCCGCCGCAGCCTGGCATCCGGAGACAATCGTTTCTTCATCTTCCCGCCCAGGCTCGCGAAGATGAACATGGATATCAACCAGCCCGGGAGTCACTACGGCGCCTTTAGCGTCGAGAATTGATTCTTCCGGGAAAGTCGATATTACTTTCTTCGTTAATTTCCCCGGCTCATATATTTTCTCGATTTTTCCATTTTTGATGCCGATATCGCCTTTTTTTGAAAATCCAAAGGCGGGGTCAATCAGTTTTCCATTTATTATTAACAGGTCAAATTTCATCTTTTACCCTTTTCTATTCAGAATCTCCCGTGGATTCTCGTTCGTCCACGCCGGATAATAAATACAATACCGCCATTCGCACCGCTTGTCCATTGGTTACTTGTTCCAGTATAACCGAGGCAGGACAATCGGCAACTTCGTTCGTAATCTCAACGCCTCGATTCATCGGGCCAGGGTGCATAATCGTGAAATTTTTATTCAGGCGTTTCAACCTCTCGCTTGAAATGCCAAAAAGATTAGTGTATTCGCGTTGGGATGGAAATAATCCGGCCTTTTGCCGTTCCAGTTGAATGCGGAGGATATTAACAACGTCCACGCCCTCCAACGCTTCATCGATATCGGTATAAATGTCAACCCCGAATCGCTCAGCTTCGTACGGCAATAGCGTCGTCGGTCCGCAGATCGCCACCGATGCTCCCAGTGTTTTTAGCCCCCAAATATTCGACCGAGCTACCCGAGAATGCTTGATATCCCCGACCAAAAGGACTCGCAGTCCCTTGATTTTTTTATATTTCTGGCGAATTGTGAAAATATCGAGCAATCCCTGGGTCGGATGTTCGTGCGTGCCGTCTCCGGCATTTATAATATTGGCGTCAAGGCATTGCGTCAAATAATATGGCACTCCCGGCGAGCTGTGCCGCGCAACGACCATATCAATTTTCATCGCTTCGATATTCCTGACGGTATCCTTTAGAGACTCCCCCTTTTTAACCGATGAAGTCGATGCCGAAAAACTTATCGTGTCAGCCGAGAGTCGTTTTTCGGCCAGATCAAATGAAATTCTCGTTCTTGTCGATGGTTCATAAAACAAATTGACGACCGTTTTCCCTCTAAGCGGCGGAACTTTTTTAATCGGTCTGTCAAGAATTTCACGAAAACTAACGGCAGAATCAAGGATTAACTCCAGATCACTTTTGGGAACACCCTCAAGCTGCAGTAAATGCCGCGATGATAGCCTCATTCCCCATCCCCCCCTTCAGATTCCAATTGTTTATCACCAGTCGGATATAAAACGACTTCATCCACATCATCGCTATCCTGAAAATATACTCTTACATTATCATCAAAATTAGTGGGAATATTCTTCCCCACATAATCGGCGCGTATAGGTAATTGGCGGTGAGCCCGGTCAACCAAAACCGCTAACTGGATTGTCATTGCGCGGCCAAATTCTACCAATTGCGACATTGCCGCCCGAATTGTCCGGCCTGTAAACAAGACATCATCAACCAGAATTAGATTTTTATCAGTGATATCAAAGAGCATTTCGGTCGTGCGCACAATAGGCTGATCCGGATTGGAATTGACATCATCCCGATACAAGTTGATATCCATTAATCCAACCGGGATATCCACTCCTTCAATATCTTTAATAATGGCCGCCAATCGTTTGGCCAGGATCGCTCCTCGCGTCAGGATACCGACCATGACCAACGATTCCGCTCCCGAATTCCTCTCCAGGATTTCATGCGCAATGCGAGTAATCGCCCGCGACATTTTGCTTTTGTCCAGGATTACTCTCTTTTTCTTGTTTTTCAAGGATACCTCTCAAAAAATATCGGGATGTATTCTCTCCCGATCGTTTATATAAGATTATGATTTTCAAATTCAATGTCCTTTATGGCCTCGCCGGACCGGTTTAAAAGGTTGCATCTAAATAATTCAGCAAATTCTGACTGTCAAGCAATAAATTGATCAAGATCAAAAATAGTCGTCGCATCTGAAGTTAATACGCGGTCGCAGTTATTTACCTGATAAGCAATCACTTCAGGCGGTGAAAGCAATTCTCTATATTTTGATGATTTGAAAAACTCCAGCGTATCTCCGCAATATTCAATCTTCCCGTTTTGCAGAAATGCCATCCTGTCGGCTAATTCCCCAAGCACATCTCCATTATGTGAGATAATTAAGATAGCCTTATCATCCGATTTGAGCCTTCTAACCATCCTCGAAAAATGTCGTATTCCGTTTTCGTCCAAACCGCAAGTCGGTTCATCGAATATTATCATTTCATATTCCAGAGCAAGGACAATGGCAAAAGCCAGGCGTCTGGCCTCACCGCCGGAGAGAGTATGCGGATCCCTGCTAACGAATAACTCCGGAGTAAGACCGGCTAATTTCAGACTATCTTTCACTCGCTTATCCAATAAAGAACTACTTTCAATGTTGTTTTTAATACCATATGCGACTTCATTATACACCGTATCAAGAAAAAACTGCCGTTCCGGTTGCTGAAAACTCATTACCGCCCGGCCGTGACCTGTCTGGAATCTTATCCGCCCTTTATCCGGTTTGTATATTCCGCATAATATCTGAGCAAGAGTAGATTTGCCGGAACCTGATTCCCCGGCCAGACCGATAACTTCACCGCGATTAATGGTAAGAGTCAAATCATTTAATACTCCCGTATTCTGTGAACCGTAGGAAAACGATATTTTTTCGATGTTTGTACTCAGTGTTTTTCTATCTGAATTCAGGTATGTCTTTCTATTATCCAATGGAATCAGGTATTTAAGAGGCGGTCTTAATCCGGCGCGCCGCAACGCATCCAAATCTGAAAACACTTTATCGGGACAATCATCTTTTACGACCTGCCCGCGATCAATTATTAAGACTCTTGAATATTTTTCAGCGACTGATGGATATTGGGTAACTCGAATAATCGTAATTCCGCCATTTTTGCCGCACATCTCTTCCAAAACGGTATCCAGCTTTTGGGCGCTGTTAAAATCAAGATATGATGACGGTTCATCGAGAAATAGAATTTTGGGAGCGGCGGCAAATACTCCGGCCAATGACAATCTTTGCTTTTCTCCACCAGATAGATTCCAGACCAGGCGATCACGAAATATCTCAAGGCCAAAATCCATGAGAGTCTGATTTACGATTCTTTCAATCTTCGGCTGAGGATAATTTAAATTTTCGGGAGTAAAGGCGATCTCTCTCTCAACTGTTGTGGCCACGAGCGCGTTATCGGGGTCCTGAAACAGGAACCCAAATCCTGGAATGATTCCGCTCTCAACCTTATTTTTTATTGAAATCGTACCGGCTTGAGGCCTCAGAAGTCCGCACATTAGCATTCCCAGCGTAGTCTTTCCCGAACCGTTCCCCCCCATAATCGCGATTTGCTCACCGGAATTAATCGATAGATTTAATTTATTCAAGATTGCGCGAGAATCTTCGCCATATGAGAATGTAACGTTTTCAAACTTAATCATGACAATAAAAAACCGACGCTGCCATTGGCAACATCGGTTTTATCCAATGGCGTTTATCTTCATTCAGGATAACAAATATCCAGCGTTTTGGTCGCTTTAACTTCGTCAAGACGCCTGACCGGCGTATTATGCGGTGCCTCTCTTACAAGGTCCGGATCACTGTCAATTTCTTTGTCAATTTGAAGCATCACGTCCGCAAAATAATCCAGCGTTTCTTTTGACTCCGTTTCGGTCGGTTCAATCATAATCGCCTCTGGAACAATAAGCGGAAAATAAATCGTCGGCGCATGAAGCCCAAAATCAAGAAGACGCTTGGCGATATCGGCGGTTCGTATGCCCCGCTTTTTCTGCCTGTTTCCCGAGAGAACAAATTCGTGCTGGCAAATACCATTAAACGGTACTTCAAACGCGTCTTTCAGCCGTTCCTTAAGATAATTGGCATTGAGAACGGCATTTTCCGACACGCGTTTCACGCCGAGCGGGCCAAGATGCCTCAAATAAGTATAGGCGCGAACCATATTGGCGAAATTGCCGTAGAATGAATGCATTCTGCCAATGCTCTCCGGGCGATCATAATCAAGAAAATATTTCCCGTCTTTTTTGGTTATAATCGGTTTGGGCAAAAATGGAATCAACTCATCGGTCACAGCCAATGCCCCGGCACCGGGACCGCCTCCGCCGTGTGGAGTAGATAGCGTCTTATGCAAATTATAATGGACAATGTCAAAACCCATATCGGCTGGACGAGATTGGCCCATTAGCGCGTTGAGATTGGCGCCGTCCATATAAAGCATACCGCCGGCCGCATGAACAACTTTTGCTATTTTCTCAATTTCAGTCTCGAACAACCCCAGAGTATTAGGATTGGTAATCATTATCCCGGCCGTTTCCTTATCCATAACCTCGGCAATATGCTCAGCCGAAATAATGCCTTTATCCGAAGAACTGAACTGGTTCACCTGATACCCGGATAATATTACTGAGGCCGGATTAGTTCCATGAGCAGAATCGGGAATCAAAATTTTCTTCCGGACATCTCCCCGCTTTTTCATTGCCGCCCGTATCAGAAGCAATCCCATTAATTCACAGTGAGCCCCGGCCACTGGTTGCAATGTTGCTTGCTTAAATCCGGTTATTGTCGCCAGCATCTCAGCAAGTTCATACATCAATCGCAAGGCTCCCTGACATTCCTCAATCGGCGCTAATGGATGTAATTTCGAGAAACCATGCAATCCGGCCATGGCATCATTGACTTTTGGGTTATATTTCATCGTGCATGAACCCAACGGATAGAATCCCTTGTCGATATGATGATTGCGAGTGGACAATTCTATATAATGACGCACCAGTTCCGGCTCAGATATTTCAGGCAATCCCGAAGCGTCCTGACGACGGTATTTCTCCGGGATTAATCCGGTTACTTTATCCACACCCGATTTCAATTCCGGCAGGGAAAAACCCGACCTGCCTGATCGGGATTTTTCATAAATTAAAATATCTTTGTTCATATTATTTTGATCAGCTGCCTTCGGTTTCCTCCGGAGGATTTTCTATTTCTTCGATTTGTTCTTTAACCCAGTTTGCGTCTCCGGAATCAGGGTGCTTTTCCAAAAATTCTTTGAATAAAAGCAAGGCCTTATCATTATCGCCCTTTTGCTTGAGGCAATACGGAATATAAACCATGGCGTCCAAAATCAATTCTGAATCGGGGTATTCCTTCATAAAGGTCTCAAATGCGGCTATAGCCTCATCATATTTTTCCGCCCGCGATTTTGTCGTCGCGATAGAAAAAACGGCATCATCAACCAATTCAGACTCAGGATATGTGGTCTGCAATTTCTGAAAAGCCTCTTCGGCCCCGGCATACTGTTTGGCCCGTTTTTTCATCTGACCCAAATTATACAGGGCACTGTCGGAATAACCATCCTTGTTGGTGGGATCGCCCTGTAATATCTTGCGATAGAAAGTTTCAGCATCGGTATAGGCGCTGCGGCTGGTATATTTTTCAGCGATTTTGTTATACAATTGCATGGTCGGCGCTGTTTCAGCCTGTTGTAGATAATCTCCCAGGGTATTTTTGTTCATCAAATAATCATTGACGGTCTGGATGAAATCTTCGGGAGGAGCATAACCCCAAATCCGATCAATTTCGGTTCCATCAGCATTGGCAATTATCTCGCTTGGATAACCACTAATGCCATAATGTTGAGCCAGGGTAGTATCTTCCCAGCCGTTAACTTTAACGGCCACGAGCTTAGAACTTATCAATTCAATAACTTCATCGTTTCGATACGTCACGGTATCGAGGACATGGCACCATGGTCATTTGACTCGCCAAAAAGATATTAAGACTTTCTTTCCCTGTTCGTTGGCTGCCTTAAGCGCATTATCATAAGAATCGACGAATTTAACTTCATTGGCGGCGCTTATACCGGCAAACGCAAATAACACCAAAAGTACAGCCAATACGGCTTTCTTCATGTTGTCCTCACTTTTGTTTAGTTTATATCTATAAATCTTGCTTTATTCCAATCGTCACCAAGAATTACTTCGCCCTCGTGCATAGCATCTTCGATAAATTCTTCCGGGACGAGAATAGTATAGCCTCCCCCAACCGAACGTGAGGAAGATATACCCATTTGACCGGTGGCTCCAAAATGTCCCGCCCCTGAAATCATTACCACCGGTATGTCCTTTGCTTTTAATCCCTCAATCACCATATAGGCAAGTTGATCACTGAGTAATCTCACCAGAGGAGTCCAATTATCGTAATCCAGTTCATTTTCTTCATCTTTTACTGGCAAAGAATCAACCAATTTGGCTTCGCAATCGGGACATTCGCCGATTCCCCACTCATATTCATATTTACATTTGGGACAAAACGGCATAGAACTACCCTTCATCCTCTTCAGATGTCTCTTGCTTGCTATCAAGGAATATCTTAACCAATTCCGATGCCTCGGCTTCATATTCGCCCGGTACCATAATCTTAAACATTTCTACTTTTCCCGAATATAAAGATCTTAATGGCAACCCAGCCGACCCAAATACTCCCGGCTTTGTATCTAATACTGCGGGGATATCATAGGACTTCAAACCATTCACAGCAAATTCAGCGGTCATACGATCGGGTGCTTCCGCTACTACAACCCAATTAGTTCTGATCTCAGAATTCTCATAGAGTTCTTCGTTTATGTTATTATTTTCCGGTTCCATCTCGTATTGAAGCCTTTGCAGGTTTCTCCTCACTATTTATGTGTGACAACACCTCAACTAATGCGTCGCAATCCCCAAAACTATTCATCTCTGTAACAGCCAAAAGCAAATGATTGTTCAAATCGGGATAAAAAATACTCAGATCAATCCCGGCTCCAAAACCCTTAGCATTGGCGAGTTCAAGTATTTGCCCGGCGGGGGCATTGGTTTCTACTACAAATTCTTTGAAAAACGGCTTCTCATTCCAAACTCGATATCCTTTGATTTGAGAGATTTTATCGGCTAGATAATGGGCCCGCTCGGTTGATATTTGAGCAACTCGCCGGATACCGTGCCTGCCCATCAGCGACATATAAATCGTCGCCGCTGTTGCGCATAAGGCTTCGTTGGTGCAAATATTCGAAGTCGCTTTATCACGCCGAATATGCTGCTCTCGCGTTTGGAGCGTTAAAACAAATCCGGATTTTCCATCAACATCAGTCGTTCGAGCCGCCAGTCTTCCGGGGATTTTTCGAACAAACTCCTTACGGCAGGCAAATAATCCAAGAAGCGGCCCACCGAAATTTTGCGGAATGCCAAATGACTGCCCCTCGCCAACGGCAATGTCGGCATTGTATTCGGCCGGGGTCTTTAATATCCCAAGTGAAATTGGGTCGAAGACATTGACGAACAGTCCCCCGGCATCATGAATTGCCTTTTCTCCCCGCTCTATATCCTCAAGATATCCAAAGAAATTCGGCTGACCCAAGATTAAGCAGGCACATTGGTCATCTATAAATTCGTTTAAGATATTGTAATCCGTCGAACCATTGGCATATGGGACAGTGACTATTTCCAAATCCATCCCCTGAATCGACGTTTTCAATACATCCCGATATATCGGATTGATCGTTTCAGAAATCACAATTTTATTTCGCCGCGTGTGGTTAACGGCCAAAAGAGCCGCTTCGGTCACAGCCGTTGCCCCATCATAAAGCGAGGCGTTGGCAACATCCAATCCGGTCAGGCGGCATATATGAGTCTGGAACTCATAAATAACCTGAAGCGTTCCCTGCGCGACTTCGGCCTGATACGGCGTATAGGCTGTCATAAATTCAGGACGCATTGCCAGCGACCAGACTACCGGTGGAATAAAATGATTATAAATTCCGGCCCCAATAAAATTAGTTTTACAGGTGTTATTCCTGCCAGCCATCTCTTCCAGATGGCGAACAAGTTCCGGCTCGCTTAAAGCCGGCGGCAATTCGAGCGGTTTCTTCAAACGCAATTTTTCAGGAACCGCGGCGAATAAATCAGCGGTTTTAGAAACCCCGATTGATTTAAGCATGGCCTTTATATCATCGGGGCTATTGGGTATGTATACCATAGGCAGTTTATTCCGTAATCAATTCTTTGTATTGGTGCGCGCTTAATAAGCTGTCAATTTCTTCAGGTTTTGACATTTTAACTTTAATCATCCAGCCCTGACCATACGGATCCTTGTTGATAATCCCAGCATCTTCTTCAATCATATCATTTACGGCTCCAACCGTACCGCTGACAGGCGAGAACATTTCCGAAACCGCTTTTACAGCTTCAATAGTGCCAAAAGCTTCCATTTTTTTTACATCGCTTCCGATGTTCGGAAGCTCGACAAAAACTATATCTCCCAACTCCCCCTGGGCAAAATCTGTGATTCCGATTTCGGCCTCGTCATCTTTAATGCGGACCCACTCATGTTCTTTTGTATACTTTAATTCTTCAGGAATATTCACATAACCTCCCAATAATATCATCAAGACGTCTGCTTGGTTTTATCCTTTTTCTTCAATCCGGCTTCCTTACTCAAATGCTTCTCGATAAACGAAGTGTCAAAATGTCCTGATACAAAATCAGGTTGCGTCAAAATTAATTTATGGAAATCAATTGTGGTTGCCACGCCTTCCACAATAAATTCATCCAATGCCGTCAACGTTTTTACAATCGCATGCTGCCGGTCATTACCCTTAACAATCAGCTTGCCAATCATTGAATCGTAAAACGGGGGAATAATATATTGACCGTACGCATGAGTATCTACTCGTACGCCATGTCCCCCCGGCTGATGAAATGTAGTAATTTTTCCCGGAGATGGTCTGAAACCATTTTGAGGATCCTCGGCATTTATCCTGCATTCAATTACATGACCCCGAAAGTTGACATCTTCCTGGCGCAATTCCAGCCTCTCTCCCGAAGCGATTTTTATCTGTTCGGCGACGATATCAATTCCGGTCAACTCCTCGGTCACTGGATGTTCCACCTGGATCCGAGTATTCATTTCCATGAAATAAAATTGGCCATTATTATCGACCAAAAACTCAATCGTTCCGGCGCCTCGATATCCGACCGAGGCGGCTCCTTTAATCGCGGCCTCACCCATTCGGCGGCGCAAGTCGGCATCGACAATTGGTGAAGGTGATTCTTCCAGTAATTTTTGATGGCGCCGCTGAACGGAGCAATCACGCTCCCCCAAATGAACGATATTGCCATAATTATCGCCGAGAATCTGCATTTCAACATGATGCGGTTCAAATACGACTCTCTCTATATATAATGCCCCGTCATTAAAGGCCGCCTCGGCTTCGGCTCGCGCCATATTAAATGCCGTTTCCAGTTCTTCCGGTGCCCTGGCGATTCTCATTCCCCGACCGCCGCCGCCGGCGGATGCTTTAATTAAAACCGGGTAACCGACCTGTTCGGCAATACGAGCCGCTTCGTCTATACTATGTATCAAGCCATCGGAACCGGGAATCGTCGGAACTCCAGCCTTCTGCATCAATTCTTTGGCCTTGGCCTTGGCGCCCATTTGACGAATCATCTGGCCGCTTGGCCCGATAAAGGTGATATTGCATTCTTCACAAATTTCAGCGAATTCGGCATTTTCTGCCAAAAAACCATATCCCGGATGGATAGCTTCCGCATTTGTTACTTCGGCCGCGGCAATGATTCGTTTGGGATCCAGATAAGATTCAAGGGCCTGCGGTGGGCCAATGCATACATCTTCGTCAGCAAAGCGCACATGCAGTGAATCGGCATCAGCTTCGGAATACACCGCCACCGTCTTGATTCCAAGGTGTTGACAGGCGCGTATTATCCTGAGCGCGATTTCGCCCCTGTTAGCTACTAATATTTTTTTAAACAACTATCTACCTTCCCTTCAAGTTCAATATAATAACCAATCCCCGTTCGTATTTCAACTAAACAAAATAACTTTGAACAAAAAAAAGCCGCCCAAAAGAGGCGGCTCAAAAGGCGCTGTCAATTGATTATTATTTCAAAAATCCTTCTCTACTTACTTCAGAACCCGAACTCGTCTCGCCCCATCTATCAGACGCGCCGACTACTCCCTTTATTCTCATATCAAAATCATCGGGATTGCTTGCGGCGCTCATAGCATCCTCATAACTTATTAAGCCCTGCTTATAGAGATTCATAATCGACTGATCAAAAGTCTGCATTCCGTACTGACTCTTGCCCGACTCAATCAAATCCGGTATATTTCCGAATTTTTCCGGATCCATCAGACAATCGCGAACCGCGGCCGTATTTACAAGAATTTCCAGGGCCGGTACGCGACCCGGTATATCATGGCGGGATAACAATCGCTGACATACGATTGATTTAAGTGTTCCTGACAGCAATAACCTAATTTGTTGATGCTGATGGGGCGGGAAAAAGGAGATAATTCTCGAGATCGTTTCCATAGTATTGAGTGTATGCAAGGTCGTAAGAACCAGATGACCGGTATCGGCCGCCGTCAGAGCGATTGACATCGTCTCCAGGTCTCGAATCTCGCCAATCAGGATTGTATCGGGATCCTGTCGAAAGGCGTGCCTTAAAGCCGTCGCAAATGATTCGGTATCCCCTCCTACTTCTCGCTGAGCGATAATTGACTTTTTATCCCTGAAAATATATTCTATAGGGTCTTCAATAGTCATAATGTTGCTGTGGCGATTGGCGTTCATCTCCTCGATAATCGCCGCCAGGGTGGTTGATTTGCCGGAACCTGTTGTCCCGGTAATTATTATCAATCCCCGGTTTTCATAAGCCATTTTTCTAATTGAGTCGGGCAGATATAATTCCTCGAAACTCGGTATATGAGTATTTACCGAGCGAATAGCCATGCCCGCGGTACCGCGCTGGCGGAAAAGATTTATGCGGAATCGGCCAAGCTTGGCCACCGAAAGTGCCAGGTCAAGTTCATTCCGTTTATAAAATTTCTTTTGTTGCTCTTCGGATAAGATTTGGGAAATCACCTGTTGCATATTTTCGACCGTCATTGGATCGGTCTCAATTTGCTCTAAATTTCCATTGGTTCTTAAGTAGGGGCGAATTCCGACTCGAAGGTGAAGGTCAGACGATTTTTTCTTTTGCATTTCGGTCAACATCTTTTTCAGGTTCATCTAACCCTCCTAATATGTCGGTTTGGCCTACCCCGATGGATCGACCAGAAATAAAGTTTGACCAAACTCAACCGGTTTGGCATTTTCAACACAGATTTTGACGATCCGGCCGGAAATCTCAGATTCGATTTCGTTCATCAACTTCATCGCCTCGACGATACAAACGACATGGCCCTTTTCAATCTTTTGATTCTGCTCCACATACGGCTTTGCATCCGGAGCGGGGGCCGCATAAAAGGTACCGACCATAGGCGATTTTATCGCTATATATTTATCCTCATTTGTCACAGGGGCGGCGGCCATCGGAGCCGTTTCATGCGCGGGCGCCGGACTGGAAACCGCCTGCTGAGGGGCCGCAATCGTCACTACCTGAGTATCTCCATTTGAAATCGAGGAACCATTAAGTTTCCTTGTTATCCGGACTTTTCGCCACCAACTGGAGACCTCAAGGACGTCTATATTTGATTCTTCGACCAATTGAATTAGTTTCTTTATTGTCTTTTCTTTCATTTTCTACCTCAAATTTTTGTATCTGGTTAAGGTAGCAGAAAATTATACAATTTCCAATAAATTTTTTGGAGCTTTTGTAAGGATTGCGCAACCACCTTGGCGAATTACGACATCATCCTCAATCCGGACGCCTCCCCAACCCGGAAAATACAAACCCGGTTCTATTGTAACGACCATATTTGATTTTAAAATATCTTTGCTCATCATAGATAACCGAGGACCGCTGTGTACTTCAATTCCTATGCCGTGACCGGTACCGTGGCCAAAATACTTGGCCAGTTTTTTCTTTTTGAAGTAATCCCGGCAGGCCGCGTCAACCGCCTTACCGCTTATACCAGCTCTGGCCTTTTTTATGCCAGCCAGTTGAGACTTCAGAACGGCATCATAAATTCTTTTCTGCCTTGAGGTTGCCCTCCCTAAAACAACCGTCCGTGTACAATCAGAGACATATCCATTATAAGTTGCCCCAAAATCTATTGTCACAAAATCACCCTTCTCCAATAACTTGCCCGACATTCCCGCATGAGGCATCGATGACCTGTAACCGGAAGCAACTGTGCTGGAAAACGCTTCTTTCTCCGCACCCAAAACCTTCATCTGATATTCCAGCTCCGCACCAACCTCTTTTTCTGAAATTCCCGGCCGTAAAAATCCTAAAATTCTTTCAAATGCCTTATCAGAAATCTGGGCTGCTTTTCTCAAATTTGCAATTTCTGTTTTATCCTTAATAATCCACATTTCTTCAAGCATATTCGGATATTCAATAAATATCGCACTGGACATAGCCTTTGCCAATTGATTTTTTAAATCAATAGTCAGCCTATGCGATTCAATGGCGACCTTTAGATTTTTCTTCTGCGTTTCGTTAATATCAGTCAATGACGGAATAAGAGCTTTTTTCGAAATGATTACCTTGGCTCCAGATACTTCATCATGAGACTGTTCGGCGTACCGAAAGTCCGATATAAAATAAGCTGATTTTAGTGTTACAAATACGAGCCCGGTACTGCCCGAAAAACCGGATAGCCATCGCACCCCCGGGACCTCGGTTGTATCCGAACAATCATTAATAATAACTACGGCCGCGTCTAAATTATCCGCGGCCAATCTTTTCCTGAGCTTGCCAAGGCGAGATTTCATCGAAATTTCCTTTATCAGTCAATTTTTTTTCTACGGATGAAAGTTTACTTAAAATGCGAGAATTATCTTCATCAATTATTAATCTCCGATATACTTCCCGGGCCAGTTTATAATACCCCTGCTCTCTATAAATATCGCCTATCGTCTCAGTTACAAAAGCCGGTTCCAAAACTTTGTCATCTCCCAATGGAATTCGCTCACTTTTCCGTTTAATCTTGAGCCTATGCGTCTGAGCTTTTTCTACTTTATTAATTCCGCAATATAATCCCCGACAATTGGGAGCCAACTCAAAAACCTTGCGATAATAGCTCATCGCAATCGCCTCATGCCCCTCTTCCAAAGAAATATCACCGAGAAATTTCAGGGCCGTCAAGTTATTTGAATCAAAGGTTAAGGTCTTAAGAAATTCACTTTGTGATCGCTCATAATCACCGGCAAAAAACAATGAACGCGCCATTATTAAATGCGCCGACAATGAGCCTGGATCGTTTTCGATATGGCGAAGACATATGTCAACGGCCCGCGAGTATTCTCCCGCTTCAAAATGTTTTTGAGCAACCGCGGGCAAATACCCCTGGCTTGCTAATGGTTGATTATCTTCTTTTATGTTCATAAGCGTTTGAGTAAATCAGCTTTTAATGATACGATGTGGCCAATTTATAGTCAAGCCAAAACCCTTTGAAATTCGTAATCATTTAAGGACAAGAGTATAAAATATCCGTATCATGTTAATGTGAGGACTTTATCATAACCCAAAATTCAGTGGAGGGATTTTTATGAGTGATCCCAAAATTGCCGATAGATTGTCCGTTATCCTCGAATTGGAGCCGGGACGATACTGGTGGTGCGCCTGCGGACGTTCAAAAAATCAGCCGTTTTGCGACGGGTCTCATCAGGGTACCGATTTTACGCCCCACGAGTTCGTCGTCACGCAAACAAAAAATATGGCACTTTGCCGGTGCAAACAGACAAAGAATAAACCTCTGTGCGATGGTTCACACAAAATTTTGCCGCCAGAATAGTAATATATAACGAGCGATATGCATGATAAAACGAAAAGCGATGCCAATGATTTATTAAAACAAGATTTCAAATGCCGGAGGCCGGACTTGAACCGGCACGAGCCTAACGGCTCAAGGGATTTTAAGTCCCTGGCGTCTACCAATTCCGCCACTCCGGCATTGGTGACGAGAGTATAATCACTTCAAAGAAATAGCGCAATACGATTTTTGGAAATGTTAATTCAGATTACTATGGCTAAATCAATCATACTGGAGACGCTCTTCGTCATGGTCACCGCCCGCAAATAAATAAGTATTGACTATCTAATATTCATACTTTATATTCCCACTGCGCTCACACAGCATTATTCTAATATAAAAATCGAGCGGGAAAACATAATTACAAGGTTTGGAGGGGTTATGAAATACATAATATTTGTATTAGCAATAGTTTTCGTGCTATCCAGTTCCGGATACTCGCAGAGTCTACTTAATCTTGTACAATGGCCAGTTGATGATGGTGGCAATGATCACTGGTATGCAGTCATGTCGGAACAATACTATTGGGCGGATGCTTTCGTCGCGGCTCCGACTATTGAAGTTGATGGGTACTTCGGTCATTTAGCGACAATTACTTCTGCTGCTGAAAACGAATTTATATTTTCAAATCTCGTCCTGAATTCAATTGATCCCTTGTATGGCGATCAGGCTTGGCTTGGAGCCAGAGACGTTGGTAACAATACTTGGGAATGGATCACTGGCGAGGAAATGATTTATACAAATTGGGCCCCTGGAGAGCCTAATAATCTCGGAACGGAATTAACAATGTCTATGTGGGATGTTGATACTGATCCCAATAAGCCTAATCAAGTCCCAGGTATGTGGAATAATTCTCTGTCGGATCAGCGAGATTGGTGGTCGATTGTGGAATGGGATGTGATACCTTCGCCTTCTCCACCAGTGGATATTGAGCCACCGCCTATCCCCGAACCAACAACATTAGTCCTTTTCGGATTGGGGCTTGTGGGATTGCCGGTTGTGAGGAAGTTTCTGCGATAGGATACATATATTTTATTTTATATGCGGACTGGTGGCCCATCTCAAAAATAAGCGCAGCGTTTTTTTGAGGTGGGTTCCCGCTTTGAGCGATTGACATTGGCAGATAAATATTCTTATAATTAATATAAAACGATTTGGTTTGTGGTGGCTATGAAAATAAGAGCTTTCTTTTTCGATTTAGATGGAACAATAATCAGGAACATCGATTCTGTTAAATACCTCTGTATGCTAAATGATGGTTTAGAACAACTTAAAAAAATCGAAAGCCTTGAAGACAATAATATGGTTTCATGGATCGAAGCCGATTATCTTAAGGCAGAACTAATCAAAGGCATCAGTCTCAAAGATGCAAACGATAAATTCGATGATAATATTGAGCTGATTAAGAATCTGGAACCTGTTTTGACATTCTTGAAAGATAAGGGATTAAAGTTGGTGCTAATAACTGCGGGCCCAATTCAAGTCGCCAATAAACTCGGGACAAAATATGGCTTCGATGGTATTTACGGAAGTCAATATGAAGTAAAAGACAACAAATTTACCGGAAAGATATTAACGCACCTGGGAAGCAAAGGCAAGGTAAATGGTCTTAATGATTTTTGTGAAAAATACGGTATTCGTCCGGATCAGTGCGCGGCAATTGGAGATAGCGATTCAGATATCGATATTTTTGAGAATTGCAGTAAATCAATAGCCATAAACTATACCGATGAATTGAAGGGAAAGGCCTCTGATTATATTATCACCGACGATCTTTTTGACATAATTGATATTATTGAACCTTGGCTCACAGAATAAAAACTCTCCGCATGCTACTCGTTATAATGCCTTCTGATAAATTCCCATGATTGCGTCTTTTGTAATCTCAGCGGGTGTGATTTTGACATCACCCTTGACGATTGTCTTCTCGGCATAGATCTCAAAATCGCCTTGATTAATTCCATAGTCCGATAACGAAGTTGAAATACCCAGGCCATTAACAAACTCTTGAATACCACCAACTTTCTCAAACATATTATCGAGTCGCGACACTTTTTCAAAAACGGTCGAGTTATCCCTCATGAAATTCATAAACTCCGGCAGTAAAATAGCGTTTGCTTTACCATGCGGAATATTATGATAAACGGTCAACGGATACGCCATTATATGAAGCATAATCGTACTGGCATGAGCAATTGTTATTCCGGCCAACATTGAAGCATAAGCCATAGCATCCATCGTATCTTTATCCTTTGATTTAGCTTTAGCAATATTATCCCGAACAATTTCTATGGCATGCAGAGCGAGGAGGTCATTCATCATAAATGATTCGGTTGATAAATATGCCTCAACGGCATGCGTCAACACATCCATCCCGGTATTTACAATCACACTTTCAGGCATAGTGTAAGTTAGTTCCGGGTCAACTATCGACACACGGGGAAAAATGCCTTCATTACTTATCGCGCCCTTGGATTCATTTTCTTTATCAGTAAAGACAGCATAAGGAGTCACTTCGCTTCCCGTACCGGAAGTCGTGGGGATACAAATGTTAGGCAGAGGTTTATTCTCGATGGGCTTACCAGCCATATATGTGCCAATATCACCGGGATTAGTCGCCAGTACCGCGATTCCTTTGGCCGCATCCATGCATGACCCTCCCCCAATGCCAATGATAATATCTGTCTTGCTCGAAACCGCAATTTCTTTCCCTCTAGTGATTGTTTCGATTGATGGGTTTTCTTCCACGTCATCATATATAACAACTATGTGATCTTTTAAATTTTCACAAATGGTTTTCACAGCAGGACTTTTTGAAGCCACAATTTTATCGGTGACTATTAGAATATTATCTTCGGATGGAAGCAGGATACTTTCCAATTTGGAAATCTCTCCCCGGCCAAAAATAATTTTCGTCGGGATATGAAATTCAAAATTCTTCATAGTTGTCTCCATCAATCAGTGAAAGTGACTTCTCCAATAGTGCAACGTGCAATTTAACTCAAGAAACAATTTGAGGCAACTGTCAGTAATTTAATTAATATCAAAGCTGACTTTTATCTTGACAGATTTGAAACATTTTATATACTAAATGCGTAAATTTCGATATTGCATATTTTAATATGTAGTTCCGAAAGGAGAATTTTATGATTGAACGGGCGGTAATTCTAATTTAATATCATGCCCGTGAACTGTGTTTATTTACTTGACGCAGTCATACGTTGTATTCATTTCTTTTTTGCCGCGGGCGTGGTATGTCTGCGGATATCCTCTATAAAACTCAATGGATTTCCGTGTATCTGACAGGTACGATGATATCTTAATACCAAATTGAAGGAAATAAAAGAAATGGGTTTAGAAGTACTGGGCTGGAATAGTTTTTTTGAAAGCCAATTCAATTCTCTGAACAATGGTGATTATGCCCCCGGTCGCATTATTCAGGAGCATCGGAAATTATATATAGTTGAAACTGAACTGGGGCAATTGCAGGCTGAAGTATCAGGGCGCTTCATGCATTCGGCAAATAACCTAAGCGATTATCCTGCCATCGGCGACTGGGTTGCGTTGTCTATTCGGCCGGATGAAAAACGGGCAACTATCCATGCCCTTCTCCCCCGCAAAACTTCTTTTAGCCGTAAAGCGGTATTATCAGGCAGCAAAAAAACAGGCGGAGGAAAAACTGATGAACAGGTTCTGGCCGCCAATATTGATATAGTTTTTCTTGTCTGCGGACTGGATGACAACTTCAATATTCGACGTATCGAACGTTATTTATCAATCGGCTGGGACAGCGGCGCCACTCCGGTTATCGTTCTGAATAAAACTGATGTTTGCCCGAATGTTGAAGATTGTTTCGAAGAAGTCGAATCGGTTGCAATCGGCGTGACAATCCTGGCAGTCAGCGCCATAGAAGGCAGTGGACTTGATGAATTGCAAGCCTGTATCCCTTCGGGAAAAACAGCGGTTCTTTTGGGATCCTCAGGGGTTGGCAAATCGACTTTAGTAAATTGCCTACTGGGTGAGGACAGGCTTGATACCGGCGGCGTTCGAATCGCCGATAGCAGAGGTCGGCATACAACCATCCACCGCGAGCTAATAGTTCTACCATCGGGAGGAATTGTTATTGACACGCCCGGTTTACGCGAGATCCAGGCCTTCGGTGATGAAGATGGCCTTAGCCGAACCTTCTCCGATATAGAAGTATTGGCTTCGCAATGTCGTTTTGCTGACTGTCAACACCAAAACGAACCAGGATGTGCTATTCAAAATGCAATTGCATTGGGAGATCTTGATGAGTCTCGGTTTAATAGTTATCTAAAATTGTTAAAAGAAATGGCGCATATAGAAATTCGCAAAGATGTAAAAGCTCAGAGGCAATTGCGCCGGAATTGGGACAAAAAAATCCGTCAGCACTTTCGAGAAATTAGTGAATTAAAGAAAAAGGGGTTGGCGTAGATCCTGCTTTTTCAATTATAAGCAACATGACATTATAAACCTGGAGGATTACTTTGGATCAAAGAAGTAAGGCCGTATATAAAGATCATGAAGAAGATATTCTCGCCGCCGTATTAAAATATTTTAGCATTGAAAAATCAGACCTCAAACGCCTCGGTTCATTTGAAAGCTTCGTTTATGAATTCGAACGAAATAATCAGGATTATATATTAAAAATCACCCACAGTCTGCATCGAGACGAAAACCAGATTATGGGTGAGTTGGACTGGACCAATTACCTGTCAGATAATGGAATTTCTGTCGCCCGGCCCATTCAATCGGTGAATAACAAATGGGTCGAGCGAGTTGACGTTGATGATTCATACTTCTTAATCTATGCTTTTGAAAAAGTAAATGGACATCACATCGGAGAAGATGATTGGGACGATTCTCTAATTATCAAATGGGGCAAAATTACAGGACGGATGCATGCCCTCACAAAGATATACAAGCCAACCAGACCGGAGTTTAAGAGAATTGATGTTTTTAATGACGGCTTTTATAATTGGAGGAACATCGATCTGGAAAAATATAAATTCCCAGAAGTCTTAAAGCGATGCCATGAGGTTATTGATGATATGAAACAATTGCCCAAAGATGATAATTCATTTGGCTTAATTCACACGGATCTTCATTCCTGGAATTTTTATGTTAATAATAGAGATATGACGATTTTTGATTTCGACGATTGTGCTTACAATTGGTTCGCTCACGATATCGCTATCCCCTTATTTTACGAACTTCAGTCAAATCGATTTGAGCCTCGCGATGCGGCTTTTGCCAGGAGATTTTTCAGGAATTTTATGGAAGGTTACTCATCTGAAAATCAAATTGACACTGATTGGCTAAGCCATATTCCCCTCTTTATGAAAATGCGGGAAATCGATTGCTTTCTTATTCTTGTTTCAGAAAATGCGGAAGATGAGAATGACTGGTGTCGCAAATTCATGGCTGGCCGCCGGGAAAAAATCGAAAACGATGTACCGGTAGTGGATATTGATTTTACTGAATTTGATGAGGGAGTATAAATTTATACTTTCACATGCAGCCAATTGCCCCGGCGATAATACAGGTAAAATATCCAGGTTATGGCAATATTCGATATTGACATACACCACCACACCGAGTTTTGATTCATTCCCAGTAAATGAACACATATCAATATCGAAGGGATTTGCATCAGCCAGCCGGAAGTTATATCCATAGTCATTATCGGCTTGTTTTCCCCAACTCCGGTGTAAATATTTTCCATCATAAAATACGCGCCCAAAAAAGGCAATGCCAGGGCGCTTACATATAAAATTGTAATCCCATATTCGATTATTTCCGGTTCCTCAAAAAATTGCCCCATAATATACCGCGCGAATATCACCGTCATTAGACCCAAAAATGTCATTATTCCAACGGCGAGCCGGATTGCCTGAGATGCTGTTTCCCTTGCCCGTTCAAATTTCTTTGCTCCAAGATTATGTCCAATCAGTGCAGATAAACCTAATCCGATGCCAACCATCAGCATTACTCCCAGTGCCGCGATATGCTGGCTGACACCATAAGCCGCTACCACCCCGGTTCCATAGGTCGCGATTATCGGCATGATTACCGCCCGCGACGTTGTAAATGAAAATGATCCGACAGCGGCCGGAGCGCCGATTTTCAGTATCCGCCACATGGTATCGTATCGTATTTTTTCTCTGGACCAAAGCCTGAGTTTGATATTAGTCCCGCCTGCATACATAATTATCATACCAACGATAAACGCCAGGGCATAAGATATAACCGAAGCCCAGGCGGCGCCCTTGACGCCCCAGGCCGGAAAAATCCACCATCCGAATATCATAAAAGGATCAAGAATTATATTAAAGACCGATAGCGAGATCATCAAGGCCATGGCAATGTTGGGATTCGAAGTCCCCCGCATCGACGTAAAAACCGAGTAAGTCGCAAAATTGAATCCCAGACCGATAAAGATTATCCGCGAATAGATAACCGCGATTTTATGAACCTCGCCCTCGGCCCCCAACAAATCCAATGCCCAGGGCGCCAGTAAATATCCGAGAAAACCAAAAAACAAAGCCGCTATCCATTTTAGCAAAATAGTATCTTTTATTGACCTCTCAGTACGTTCGACATTTTTCTCCCCATAGCGTCTCGATATAATCGCGACAGAACCGACTCCAACAATATGATTGGCTGAGTGTGCCACCCACAACATTGGCCCCGCGATCGTCAGCGCCGCGACCGCCTCCGGCCCCAGACCTGAAAGCCAATACATATCTACCAGGCTATATATATTGCCAAGGCCAAAACCAATCATTGAAGGAAGGCCCATTTTTAATATCGAACCGATAATCGAACCTTCGGTGTGATCAGTCAGTTTTTTTTGATTCGTTTTGTTATTGGTTATAGATTTTTCCTGGTCGGACACAAAACTCCCCGCAGTTATTCAATATTCGATGCCAATCTACTATTTATTTTGCAAAGCGCCAATTACTTTTTCTTCTAATCTCAAAATTACATATGCGACGAATTATTAGCTATTATATCCAAAAAAAACTCCGAATTTTATAAATTCGGAGTCTGAATTTATGGAGGGGGAAGGATTCGAACCTTCGAAGGCATCGCCAATAGATTTACAGTCTATCCCCTTTGGCCGCTCGGGAACCCCTCCGATATTTATAAAAAATTTTTCTGTCGAATCTCCTATTGGCCGTTTTGATTTTACAGCCGGCGAGAGGAATCGAACCCCCGACAGGCTGATTACAAATCAGCTACTCTACCATCTGAGTTACGCCGGCCTGTCAAAAATCAGGGCTATAACATAGTCATTATCATCGACTTGTCAAGAGGTTTTCTTGACGGGCATTACTGCAAGAGTTTCTCAAGTAAAAAATCCAATAATTTCAATTGGGCCATGATTCTCTATAATCAAAACTATTACTTGAAAAGCATTAGAATCAACAATATATGCACCCTATTCCTGCTTTGGCAAATTGGATTATATTTAGAGCGGCTTATATCGGAATACCTGGCCAATAAACTAATCTTTGAGTACCGAATTCTTTTCGGTATCCGATTCACCGCGCTGTCAGGTCCTGATCTCGGAATGCGAAAGTGTGACCTGACAGTCTAAAAAATGGGGCAGACGGGGACGTCTGACGCCCACGAAGTAACTACATCTTCCTCTTCCATTTGACGCCCGCCGGGGTGTCTTCAAGGACAATGCCTTGAGCCAATAACTCGTCGCGGATGCTGTCGGCTTCAGCCCAGTTCTTATCTTTTCGAGCATGATTGCGCGCTTCGATCAACTTCTCGATATCAGAATCCAAGGCGGCTTCGGCTTTTTTACGCAGTCCGAAAACACTGTCAAAACCAGACACTGCCTCCAGAACAGCATCAGCTTCTGTTTTGGAGAGTTTATCTTCAGCTTTCAGGCGATTGATATCCCGAATTAAGTTAAAGACAACTCCAAACGCCTCGGAAATATTCAAATCATCATCTAAAGCCTCAACAAAATCAGCCTTCGCCTTTTCGATAAAACCTGCAACCTCTCCCCCGTCGGAATTAGACGAGACATCGCCCAGATTATCGATAAAATCATTATACCGTTTGACGCCTTCTCTTGCCGCATCAAGCAACTCAAAAGAAAAAACAAGCTGCATCCGATAATGAGTCGAGATTAACAGGTACCGAATCGCCAGAGGCGAGTGGTCTTTATCCAAAAGATCGCGGAGAGTATAAAAATTACCCAGCGATTTCGACATCTTATCTTCTTTGAGATTCAAATGTGCGCTGTGCATCCAGTAATTAGCGAATGGCTTGCTGGTGAATGCTTCCGACTGCGCGATTTCATTCTCGTGATGCGGGAAAATATTATCGACACCGCCGGTATGAATATCAAACTGCTCGCCAAGGTATTTCATCGACATCGCCGAACATTCAATGTGCCACCCGGGGCGCCCTTTGCCAATTTCCGTTTCCCAGAAAACATCACCATCGGCTTCATCCCAGCCTTTCCACAAGGCGAAATCTGAAATACTGTCCCGTTCATATTCATCGGATGCTACCCGCCGGCTGGCCCCGGCCTGAAGCTCGTCGAGTTTCATGTGCGACAGCTTACCGTAATCATTCTTTTTGGAAATCCTGAAATAAATGTCTCCGCCCGATTCATAAGCATATTCTTTTTCCAAAAGAGCCTTAACGATCTCGACCATTTCCGGAATATGATCGGTTGCCGCCGGATAATGTTCTGCCCTTTCAAAATTGAGAGAATCAATATCCTCAAAAAATCCTTTTATATATTGATCCGTAATATCTTTGATGGGAACACCCTGTTCTTTCGCCGCTTTTATCGTCTTGTCATCGATGTCTGTCAGATTCATAACCTGGGTAACTTTGTACCCTCTATACTTCAAATACCGGCGCAGAATATCCTCAAAAATAAACGTCCGCATGTTGCCGATATGCGGGAAATTATATACCGTCGGTCCGCAGGTGTACATCCGCACATGGCCGTCTTCAATCGGACGGAACTCTTCTTTGGTTCGAGTCATTGTATTAAAAAATCTCAATGCCATCACATTACCTCGCGGTCAGAGAGTCAACCGTTTTCTTATCCAGTTTCTTGACGACTTCCACAATCAATTTCAAAGTATTGTCATAATCCTTGCGGTACATCATTGAATTATGGCTGTGAATGTACCTTGTCGGAGGCCCGATGTAAATCGACGGCACCCCGCTTCGACTCAAATGAATTCGCGATCCATCGCCAGAGCCTCTTTCCATATATGAAAGATTATACGGTAATTTCATTCTTTTAGCCGTATCCATAAATAATTTCCTCAACCGGGTATTGGGAATCATGCCGCCTTCATAAATCAATATCGACGGTCCTCCGCCAAACTTTTCCGGGCGACCTTTATATCCAGGAACATCAAGAGCAATACCGACGTCTATTATAATCGCTACATTAGGTTTAGAAACATAGGCAATCGTATTGGCGCCCCGCAGTCCGACTTCTTCCTGCACCGATCCGGCCCCAATTATCAAATTGGGATGTTTGGCTTTTTTAAGCTTCCGCATAACTTCGACCACGAGAGCGCAGGCAATCCTATTATCAATCGCCTTGGCCATATAAACACTTTTATTATTCATTACGGTAAAATCACTATCGGGTACAATCGCATCGCCGATTTCTACACCCAACTTTTTGGTAATATCAAATTTCTCCATCCCGCCGACATCAATAAACATATCACCAATATCCATTACTTTCTGCCGTTCTTCCGGCTTTAACAGATGCGGCGGCTTACTCCCGACTACGCCCAGCACGGGTCCTTTACTGGTCAGGACTTTCATCCGCTGTCCCAGGGCAACATGCCCCCACCAACCGCCCAGCGGCAGGAATTTGATAAAGCCATCCTTGGTAATCTCTTTGACCATGAAACCGATCTCATCCATGTGCGAGTCGATCAATACGCGTGGAGAATCGGATGTTCCTTTCATGGTAGCCATGATCGAGCCGAGTTTATCGTATTGAATCTCCCCCAAATCCTCCAGATAGGACGCCATCACCTTTGTAATATCTTCTTCGTGCCCCGAAGGCCCATAGGCATTGGTCATATCCCTTAATAATTCCTGTGTAAAATCCATTACCAAACCTTTCTATTTTCTATGCGATAATTTTCAATAATTCATCCAGACGATGTATTACCGGAAAGCCATCCGGCATCGGTTCCGGGTACTCCCGGCCTTCACGGTATTTCAAGACGCCGTTCATCCCAAGTTCCTGTGGACCGAGCACATCCTCAATAAATCTATCGCCAACATAAACCGTATTTTCCGGAGGCAAATCAATAAGTTTTAATCCGTACCGGTAAATATCCGGCCAGGGTTTGCGCCATCCAAAGTCGTAAGAATATATCCGAAAATCAAAGTACTGCATGATCTCATAATTGACCAAATCAACATCATGTTCGTCGCCGGGGAAAATTGTATTGGATATGATTCCCATCGGGATACCGCACTCTTTTAATCCACTCAAAGTCTCATATACTCCGTCGCAAAGAGTAATTCCATTGCGAACAATTTCATAAAATGTTGCGACAAACTTATTGCTTTGTTCAATTGGATCTCTAATTTCGAATTCCATTAACAACTTCTCGAATGCGGTATTAATTTTCCATTCCTTCAGAGTTTTCATCGCCATCTCACGAAACTCGTTTTTTATCTCTTCAAGTCGATTATTAAAAGTATCAAAATCGGGAATGCCGCCGTTATGTTCAGCCAATTGCCTGTATCCGGCCTCCTGAGCTTCCTGAGTAATTTCCGGCCAGGGGCGATGTTCGAATTCAATCAGAGTCGATCCCAGATCAAAAATCACGCCCCTGATGTTACGATATTGCATGTTATTCCTTATCCAATGCCAGATGACAGAGGTTTACAAGCAATTCATCAAAGGATATCCCGGCTTCTTTGGCCGCCATCGGGAAAAGCGATAATTCGGTCATACCCGGCAAGGTATTTAGCTCGAGGCAGATATAATCATCGACATCTTTGACAATAAAATCAACCCGCGCATAACCCCGGCATCCGATTGTCTGATAAAACCTAGAAGCATCATCAGAGAGCCTGTCGGCCAACTCATCGCTAATATTGGCCGGGCAAAAATACTGTGATTTCCCCTTTGTATATTTGCAGGTATAATCATATAATTTATGAGTTGGTTTGATTTCGACCGGAGGCAGAGTTAAACCATTGAGAACTGCGATTGTAATTTCCTGCCCTGAATAGTATGTTTCAGCCATAATCTGATGAGACGCGCCAAAAGCTTTTTCAAATGCCGGAGCCAGGTCCCCCAAATCCTCGACCAGCGACAAGCCAACTGTTGAACCGCAATCAACCGGTTTGATAATCACTGGAATATCAAACTGAGTTGATATTTGATTAACCATTCCGACAACTTGCTGCCCGCTTTCAAATACTTTCCAATATGCCGTGGGAATATTCAGAGTCTTCATTATCCTTTTGGATATATCTTTATTCATGGCAATCGCCGAAGCCGCCATAGGCGATCCCGTATATGGAATTTGCAAAAATTCCATTATGGCCTGAAAAGTTCCGTTTTCACCGAATCCGCCATGCAGTCCATTAAAAGCAACATCCAGCCCATTATCGCGAGCCTCGGATAGGTTGCCGATTAATTTCTCCATGCCCTTCTCTTGAGCCCCTTCGGGAATTGAGTAATCTTCAGAAGCAATTTTCTCCGTCCCGTGAATAAAGGATTCTTCAAAGAACTCACCCGACAAAGTATCGATGATGCGAACCGAATTACCGGTTGAAATCAAAGAAGCGGCAATTGCTCTCGCCGATTCGAGCGATACATCCCGTTCGCCCGATTCGCCTCCGGCCAATACGATAATATTAAGTTTTTTGTCTTCCATGAATTATCCGCCTGATTACAAAAACGACCCAAATTATAACAAACCCGCCGACTACAACCAAGACTATTTTGGAATATATATTAAACCATTCCAAAATATTATCCACGTAGGCGTGAAAAAGATACGCCGTAGCGATAAGTACTCCATGAAACAAAACGCTCGAAATATAAGAATAAGTAATCATTCGCACTGTGGGATAGCGGCTGATGCCGGCGCCTATCGCAACCGCCACCCGGGCGCCGACAATAAAACGGCTGGCAAGCAATATCAACGCTCCATATTTATCGAACCAGCTATCAACCTGATTGACATCTTGAGCATTAAAAAATCTATAATTCTTCCTTTCGAAAAATTCCTTGCCGCCTCGATACCCTAATATATATACCAGCATTACCGAGGATATGGTTCCCAGAGTAATAAATAATGCTGTTGGCAAAAGGCTCAATTTTCCGATTGCTGCCAGGTAACCGCCCACGATAGTAAATGTATCGCCCGGAATCGGGGGAAAAATATTTTCGAGAAAAGCAATACCAAAAAGTATCAGATAAATATATATTGGATTAACGCTGTCAACCAATGCCAGCGCTTCATTAAATCCGGCGGATAAAAATTCAATCATATCGCTTTATACACGGCCGCAGCAGCCAGAGCGGCGATCCCTTCTTCCCGTCCTGCAAATCCGAGCTTTTCGGTCGTGGTTGCTTTAACATTAACCCGGCTTCTGTCAATTTGTAAAACTCCGGCTAACCGCTCCCGCATTTTATCAAGATATGCCGATAGTTTCGGCTTCTGGGCAATCACTGTCGCATCGATATTGGAGATACTCCAGCCGCTCGATTTTACTTTCAAAACAGTATTTTCAAGCAAAAACATTGAACTGATATTGCGATACGCCTCATTACTATCAGGATAATGGCCTCCAATATCGCCCAATCCAACGGCCCCCAAAAGAGCGTCTATGATGGCATGGACTAATACATCGGCGTCGCTATGCCCCGAAAGTCCAAATTCATATTCGATCTCAACCCCGCCCAATGTCAATTTGCGATTTTTGGCAAAAGCATGCACATCAAAACCACTTCCAACTCTAAAATCTGACACCTGTTTCTCCTTCAAGTAACATTGTGAAATACTTCAGATCATCCTTAGTGGTCAGTTTCGGATTGGGGCCGGATGACGGAATCAGCTTGACCATAAAACCGAGATTTTCTACCAGCGAGGCGTCATCGGTCGCCTCCAGCCCTTTTTCCTTTCCTTTCAAATATGCTTCTTTTATGAGATCATATTGAAATACCTGCGGGGTTTCGGCGAGATACAAATTCTTGCGATCAATTGTCGCCATAATTACTCCATCTCGGGATCGCTTCACTGTTTCGGAAACCGGCCGCGCCAATATCGCCGCTCGATTATTACGGGCTTCCAGAGTAACCAGATCAATATCTGAAGGTTTCACCAGAGGCCTGACGGAATCATGTATGGCCACGAAACCGGCCGATATGGGAAGTGACTCCAATCCCTTCATCACTGATTCCATTCTCGTCTCTCCCCCTGGAACAATTTTGGCTACTTTTCTAAAATCGTAGGGATTGACAACCTGATTATTAACGTACAGCAAATAATCTTCGGCAGCTACAATGACAATCGCGTCGATCGTCTGTGCGACCTCAAAACGTGAAATCGTCCAGCTTATAACCGGTTTTCCGGCAACTAATTGATATTGTTTGGGTATTCCCCCGCCGAATCTCCTCCCACTTCCTCCCGCGACTATTAAGGCATAGGTCTTCATAAGTTTCATAATACTACAGTTTTTACATCGGGTAAAGTCAAAACAGCTTTACAAAATCAGCATGCAGTCGCCATAGCTGTAAAAACGGTACTTTTTTTCAACTGCATGCCGGTACGCTTCAAACAAAAATTCTTTGCCGCAAAATGCAGCCACCAGCATTAAGAGTGAAGTTTTGGGTAAATGAAAATTCGTAATCAAACTGTTAACAATTTTATAATTGTATGGGGGATATATAAATAAATCAACAAGTTTAGATATTGGTTTAAGTGTGGCGTCTGTCGCAGAAGCATATTCTAAAGTTCTGATTGAGGTCGTGCCCACCGCCAATAGCTTTTTCCCACAGGCTTTTTTCTCGTTTATTGACCGTGCGATTTCATCCGATATATGCGCCATTTCCGCATCAATTATATGATCTTCTATGCTTTCAGAGGTCACCGGTTTGAATGTCCCGGGACCGACATGAAGAGTCAATTTTTCAATTGAGATTCCGTTGGAATTCAACTTATCAATAATCAGCTTATCAAAATGCAATCCGGCCGTGGGCGCCGCAACCGATCCCGATGAATCGGCATAAATAGTTTGATATCTGTTTATGTCTTCTTCCGTCGCTGTGCGTTTGATATAGGGAGGCAGCGGAACAAGCCCGAATTTCTCAATTATCTTATTTTCAATTTCGCTCGAATCAAATTCAATAATCCGTTCGACCTGCCCGGGATTATTAATTGCGGTTATGTATAAAAAATCAGAAAAATAGATCTTCTCTTTTTTCTTAATTCGTCCTGAGGGTCTAATCAGAGCTATCCATCTATTGCCCGACTCGCGCCGAACAAGAAATATCTCGACTTTTCCCCCAGTGCCCCGCTTTCCAAACAATCGAGCCTTAAATACTTTACTATCATTAACCACCAAAAAATAAGAATCATCAATTATCTCCGGCAGTTCATAAAAATACCTGTCTGAAATCGAATGAGTGCTTCTGTCGAGAACCATCATTTTCGATTCCGACCGTTTGTCAGCCGGGTATTGAGCGATTAATTCTGGGGGTAATTGATAATCAAAATCTGATAATTTCATTTTGTCAAAAACAGATTAAGGATGATTGTGAGAATAAACGACTCATAACAATGATTAGAATAAAGATTCCTGCGGACCGGACGATTCGCCTTTTTTGATTCCAAGATGTTCATAGGCCATATCGGTCGCCACTCTGCCCCGCCTGGTTCTCTGGATAAGTCCGATTTTCAGCAGATAAGGTTCGACCATATCGACCAGAGTGTCGCTTTCTTCATTGAGTGTTGTCGCGATTGTATCAAGTCCCACCGGACCGCCTTTGTAATAATCAATTATCACTTTGATGTAACTCCGGTCGAGCTTATCCAGTCCGATATTATCGATCCCTTCGAGTCTCAGCGCTTTCTCAGCAATACCGGCATCTATCGTTCCATCGCCTTTGACCTGGCAATAATCCCGAACACGGCGCAGCAGACGATTGGCTACTCGAGGAGTTCCTCGGCTCCGTTTTCCTATAATAAATGACGCTTCCTCATCAATATTTATTTCCATTAATCCCGATGATCGCCTGACCACTTCCGCCAACTCTTCAGTTCCATAGAAATCAATATGATGATAAATCCCGAAACGGTCGCGCAGCGGCGCCGACAGCATCCCCGCCCGGGTAGTAGCCCCAACCATCGTAAATTGCTTCAACGGCATATTTATTACTCTGGAAAACGCGCCTTTATCAACCAAAAATTCAATTCTAAAATCTTCAAGGGCAGGGTACAAAAACTCTTCCACGACCGGATTCAATCGATGTATTTCATCAATGAATAAAACATCTCCCCGCTTGAGGTTGGTCAAAATACCCATCAAGTCGCCGGATCTGGTCAACGACGGTCCCGAAGTGCAGACAATATTGGCGCCCATTTCTTTGGCCAGGATAAACGCCAGGGTAGTTTTCCCCAGTCCGGGCGGGCCATAATAAAGGATATGCTCGTGCGGCTCATCGCGCCCTTGGGCGGCCTGAATTGATAGGCGCATTTTCTCAACCAGATTGGTCTGCCCGATATACTCATCCAGCGTTTCCGGACGCAGGGATAATATCGCTTTTTCCTCGTCCGGTTTTCCTGCTTCTGGTGAAATAACACGATCGCGTTTCATGTCACTGCCTTAGTTTCCATCGTGAAAATTATATTCATCATCTCTTCGGTCGATTTAACATCGGGATTTAATTCCATAACTTTTTTCAGCATATTATCGATTTCGGCCGGCTTATAACCAAGCTGACTCAGCACCTCAAAAATCTCATCCTCAAAATCAACTTTGAGTTTATCAGGAATCGAAAGAGGACGATCGCTGCGCGATAATGCGAATTTTGTTGTCTTACCCGATAATTCCGCCACAATCTTTTCCGCCATGCGAGGCCCGATGCCGGGCAGTTTCTTCAGCAATGTCGTATCTTTATTTTCAATCGAGCGGGCAATATCCCGGACCGGCAGCGTCAGACATTTAAGAGCCTTTCGCACCCCGATACCCGATACTGTGGTAAACAATTTAAAAAATTCTCTATCGGAAGATACCGTAAATCCGATCAATCTCGGAAACATATTCCCGCCGCCGCTCGATGATTCAATGTAGTAATGAGTGTATAATATTACCGGATTATCTTCGCGGGCCTGTCGTTTGAGCGGTTCGGTCAATCCTGATGGTATCAATACTTCGTAAAATATCCCTTCCAGCTCCAGCGTCACCGAATCAATTCCAACGCTGTCGATTCTGCCTCGAATTTTATTTATCACGCCAATATCATCCTTGAATTCTGATTAATATGACACAAGGCCACGGCTATGGCATCATAAGTATCGAGCGGTTCTGCCGGGCCGTTCAATCCCAGAATACTCGATGCCATTTCGCGCACCTGTTCCTTCGTCGCTCTTCCCTGTCCCACCAGAGAATTTTTTATCATTGTCGCGGGATAATGAGAAACCGGTAAATTTAATTGATTCGCCGCGGCCAGTATCGCTCCCCGGGCATGAGCCATAATTATGGCTGTTTTAGGATGCTTATAATGCGAATACAAATCTTCCATGGCCATAAAATCCGGTTTGAATTCGGTAATAATATTGGTTATGCCCGAAAAAATCTCTCCGACTCGGCTTACCAAATCGGTTTCAATCTCAGGCCGCAAAACGCCCCCCTCAATCAAACATATTTTTTCAGATATTTTCTCAACCAACCCATATCCAACCGTACGCAAACCGGGGTCTATCCCTAAAACGATCATATCATCCGCCGGACAATTCATCCATTATCTTATCATCGATATCAAAATTCGCCGAAACCTTCTGGACATCTTCCTGATTTTCAATTCCATCCAGAAGTTTCAAGAGAGATTCCGCCTGTTTCTTTTCCAGTTTGACAGTATTTTGAGGCAGGCGGCGAACTTCAGCCTCTAAAATCGGAAACTCTGCCTTTTCAATTGCGGAACGAACACTTTCCAAATCCCCGGGTTCAGTCGTGATTTCAAAAGCGTCTTCCTGGCTGTCCATATCCGAAGCTCCGGCTTCCAGCGCCACTTCCATTAAATTATCTTCATCAATGCCATCTTTATTGACGGTAATTATTCCTTTAGTATCAAACATCCATGCCACGCAGCCGTTTTCGCCAAGATTGCCATTGTACTTGGAAAAGACATGTCTGATTTCGGCCACGGTTCGGTTTTTATTATCCGTCAGCGTATCAATAAAAATCGCCACCCCGCCGGGACCGTAACCTTCGTATGTGGCTTCCTCATAAATCGCTCCCGGAAGTTCGCCGGTACCCTTTTTAATTGCCTTCTTAATATTATCCGCCGGCATATTTGCCGCTTTTGCGATGGAAATCGCGGTGCGCAGTCGAGGATTGGCCTCGGGATCACCGCCGCCGTCCCGAGCGACAACCGTAATTTCTTTTATCAACCTGGTAAACATGCGGCCTCGAGCTGCATCGGCTTTGCCTTTTTTACGCTTAATCGTAGCCCATTTTGAGTGACCGGACATAACTCCTCCGATTTATGCAGAAACAGTAAATCAATTTTAACATATTATAGTAGCCAAAAGATAACCTGTTGGCAATAGCAATATATGTCCAAAAATCACTTTTTACAATACCCCGGATAATAACAATTTATAATCACATTGCGCTAATTATGTTTTCCCCTCTGGAGAGGGGCCGGGCATGTTATCTTCGCGTAGCCTTAATTCTCGAGCTGTCGTCATTGTTACTCTGCTAAACGCGCTGCCGGGTCCTGATTTCGCAAAGCGAAATTGTGGCCTGGCGGCATTATTCCAATAAATCGGGGCTTGGAGCAAAACAATTGACAAAATCGACATATTAGGTATTTTATTTATGAATATCAGATGTCCTCGTCTTCCGTATTAATAGTTAGTGGAGAGCATGAATGTACACCGGTTACGATAGAAAATTGCCGTGGGATCGCATATGAAATTATTCGGAATATTCATCGGTCTTTTTATCATTCTGCTGTCTTTTTCATTAGCGTTGAGCTCTGATAATTATTGTAAAACTGTACACGGCAATAATGGTTTCGAAATGACTGTTGATTATGATCGACGGATATTTACTGTCAATGAAAAGGATATCCCCATCACCATAGATTATCCAGAGTGTCACGAATGTAAAGAAAGCGTCGATACTGTCAAATATCATCAGAGAATAAAGGATTTCGCGGCGAAAAATGCGGACGCCCGGCTTTATCTGGAGTATGACCGTTTTGATATTTACGCGGATACCGGATTGTACAATAATAACACTGCCCAATTAGAGCTTTTCATTGATAAATTTGAACAAAGATATGAAGCGATGGAATCTTTGACCAAATGGAGTGCCGAAAAATTCTACGGAAAGAAACTCGAGATATATTTTGAAGGAGTCTCGGATTGCGGGCATGGATGGGCTTTGGCCGGGGAAGCGCATATTTATATAAATTCAGACCTTTCCGATCATGATGCCTGCGTCCTTCCATATTATGAAGACGGACTCCCCCTTTATGATAATCCGGGAGAATTAGGCGATCAATGGACTTATATGCTGACCGCTTTGCATGAATCATTGCATTCAATAACTCCCCAGCCGATTTTCAATAGAAGTTGGCTTAGAGAAGGATTGGCGGAATATCATTCTAGAAATATCTTAGTCGCGTTTAATGATATTAATCAGGAGACCGCGAATTATTATATCCATCAGGGATCAAGCGTCTATTATAATTGGGAAGATTATGTGGCTAATGATTATCATGACACTTCAATCTATGGAAGCGATATTCAAAATAGTCTGGGGTACGACATCTCTGCTTGGATGTTTACGATGCTGAGAGAAAATTATGGTCTGAATTGGAGTGAATTTTACGATTTACTGAATAATAATCATGAGACCTTAAACAAAGCTCATGAATTAGACGGTGGTGATCATTACAGCTATTTTACGGATGCCTGCATCATAGATATATTCGGCCGAATGTGCGGAATGACATTTGATGAAATTCAGGCTGTCTTTAGATATGACGGCCCTAATGGCCCCGGCTGGGGCGTGAGGTACTGGGAGAGTTTGGACTGGTATGCTGATTTGACAGCCACGATAGATTATTCTACTGAATACCCGTTGGTCAATGAAACCATTGATCTTATTACCACTATTTATAACTCGGCTGATTTTGGCCTTAATACAATTTCCGTAAATATCTACAACGGTGGAACGCCGATTTTAATCGACACGATTAACATCAATGCTCTGGACTCAACCATAATCAATATCGAATTTATTCCAACTGAAACGGGCGGTTACACTTTTACTGTCATTGTCGATGAAGAGAATATAAAAATAGAATCAAATGACACAAATAACATGTCAGAAAAAACGCTGACGGTTTATTCTGATTATATTTGCGGTGATGCGAATTCCGATGCACAGGCAAACATTGGAGATGCTGTTTTTATAATAAATCACGTATTCAAAGGAGGCCCGGCTCCCGGTTCATTCTATGCGGGAAACGCCAATTGTGATGACGATATAAATGCCGGTGATGCCGTTTACATGATTAACCACGTCTTCAAATTCGGCCCCGCCCCCTGTGCCGGATGTGAGTGAGGATAATATTGACACAAGGGCGGGATCCCCGCGATCCCGCCAATCCCCGGCAAAAGGAGGGATAATATTAATAATGGCAGCATCACAGGGATGCTGCCCTACTGACTAATATCTAATTCTCCAACTCAGCAACAGCATCATCCCACTCTTGAGGGGAAGTAAATGCAGTACGCCAAACGTTTTTTTCGAAGTCCCACTTGAAGGTGTAGGCACGGTCTAATGGTGTAATAATATACTGGGAGTCTCCCCACCTGTATTTAATCACAATCCGTAAGTGATTATACGAAAGCATTTTGTTGATTTTTAGGGAACTACTCACCACTAATGGTTGGTGTGGAAACAATATACTGCCGCCGAAAGATATTTCTTCATTATAGGAGTGGCCAGCTGAAAGAAGCTCATACCAAATTGTGTCTATAGTAGCATTAGATTTTCCAATATTCTCTAGTGTGAAAAACACAGTATAACTATGTTCAGGATTTGCTTTTATTATGCTTCCGTCTAACTGTGTTAGATTTCCTGAGTAAGGTTTAAAATCTTCCAGTTGTTTAATAGGTTGAATGGTTAATGATGGACCTTCAGCATACAGCAACTGCTTTGACGATAATTCCAACTGAGCCTCAGATAGCTCCAATTGAGATTGAGTCATTTCCAACTGAGAATTTGTCAAGTCTAGTTGATCCCAAACTGCATCTAAGCTGGAATAGACTATTATACAAGCGGCTATAATTACACCAATCTCAATAATACCTTTATATCGTGGAACCCATCTCGGCCTCGGCCTATCATCGTACTTGTCTTTACCCTTATCCTTGTTATTATCAGACATATTTCCTTCATCATTGTCAATATTGGATATCAAATAAGTGTATAAACCCCACCATGTCAATAAATTTAAATCTCACCATCGCTTATCCCACCAGCAATTACCCCACAATCCCACCGCTATTTCCGAAATCATCTCCATTATTATGATGAAATACGAATATTCACCCGTAGGGGCTTGTCGCGACAAGCCCGCATTTGGTTTCTTACAGATAGTTCCGGGGCGCGCGCGAGCGACCCCTACTGAAAAGTGCATTTCTACTGTCATTCCCGAGAGCGAAGCCCCGTCAGGGGCGAAGCGAGTCGGGAATCCAGACAGCGTCGATATATTCATGGATTCCCGCTCTCGCGAGTATGGCAATTTATGGACTTTTGTCTTTTCCCCTCTTCGAGAGGGGTGGCTCAGAGAGAGACGGGGTGTGTTCATAATCACCACCGAGTTGATATGACCAAAAACGTTAATATGAGAAAACAAACCCATTTTCGACGCCAAATTTAACAAAAAAAGGGAGGTAACTAAATGGCAATAAAAAAGGCCGGGGATCCCGACCTTTGGGAAATTCTATGATGCGAGGTCATCAGGTGATTGAAAATCAACGCCGTTTTCTACTATTCCTCAACAACAACAGCGGTGCCATAGCATAAAAGTTCGGCGGCGCCCTGCATCATCGACGAGGTCGAAAAGCGTACGGTTATAACCGCGTTAGCGCCAAGTTTTTCGGCTTCGGCGACCATGCGATCCAGAGACTGCTCGCGCGATTCGGCAATCATTTTAGTGTAATCGGTTATTTCGCCCCCGATCATGTTACGAAGGCCAGCCAGGATATCGCGTCCCACATGACGGGCACGAATGGTATTGCCTTTAACTAATCCTAGAACCTTGACTATTTTTTTCCCACAAATATCGTCTGATGTCACCAGAATCATCGCTCGATCTCCTTATACCTGTCCCGATTATAAGCAAACAATCGCTCGCGCGCAACTGAAACCAAAAGGACAACGGCCCCAATGATAAGTCCCCCCACTCCCAGTTTAGGAAATAAAGCAACGGATGGATCCAAAAAATAATCGCGCACAAGATAGAATCCTCCACAGCCGAGCAGAATTATCGCTCCCAGTGAAGTGAAAATCCACCCGATGCCGCGTTCGAAATGGCGATACAGGTTTTGCCAATACCCTTCCCAGACTTCCAGCGGCAAATCTTTGTACGTCACTTTGTCGGTTACCTCCCTGACTTTTTGCAACCGGGCAAGTTCATCGCGCCATTCGGGCGATTCGGCCAGTTTTTTTGAAACCAGCTCAAGCTGCTTTGGGTCAAGCTCCCCATCCTGATACCCTGCCAGCAAAAATTTCATATCATCCCGGTTCATAATAAGTTATACCTCTTCTTCCATTAGTTCGGCCAAGCGTTTTCTGGCGTAATACAATCGCGACATCACCGTCCCCTTAGGGATGCCCAAAAGACTGGAGATTTCATCATAGCTCATCATCCGAAAATGGTTGAGATTGATAATCTCCCGGTCGGCGAAATTCAATTTCATGACAGCCGCGTACAATTGCTGCTTTTGCTCGTTCTCCAGATAATCGGATTCCGGGGTTTCGCGGTCAGCCAGCATATACTCGACATCAGCAATATCGACCGTGCGAGCGGCGGCAACCTGTCTTTTGCGGAGGACATTGCGGCATAGATTGGTGACAATTGAATAAAACCAGGGAAAGAAGCTTTGAGATTCGTCAAATGTCGATGCCGAGTTATACACGCGAAGAAACGCCTCCTGAGAAACATCATAGGCATCATCGGAATTTCCGACCATGCCCAGAGCCAGAAAATAGGCCTGCTTTTTGTACCTTTCCACCAGCCCAGCCAAAGCCCTGGCTTTGCCCTTTTTAAGCTGAACCATTATTTTGTTATCATCTAAGCTCATGACTAAAAGATATACCCGACCGAAGACAAATTATTCAAAATTTAATTCATCTTAAATACCTGAAAAAAATATAATTTCAGCGTGCACGAATTGAAACAAAAATCTATGAATAGACCAATTTCAAGAAATAATACAATATCAGGGAATTAATTGCCCCGCATTCGCTTAAGTTCTTTTTTTATTTCCGTGGCGTTAAGGGAATTAGCATCGATTATGTTGCGGCCTTTTGACGTTTTTTTGCTTATAGCCAGATGGTTATCAGCCTGGGAAGCTACGGCGGGAAGATGGCTAATGGTGATAACTTGATGATTTTGGGAAAGCTCTTTTAGTTTTTCCGCCAATTTATGGGCAGTCTGGCCGCCAATACCGGTATCGATTTCATCAAAAATAATGGTTGGAAGTTTGTATTTGCCCGCGATTACGGTTAGAATCGCCAGCATAATTCGAGAGATTTCTCCTCCCGAAGCGATCTTTGACATAGGCCGCAAAGGTTCTTTGGGATTGGTCGAAATCAAAAATTCAGCCGTCTCAAAACCGTAATTATTGGCTTTTAACTTTTCTCCGTTAACTTCAAATCCGCTATCATCGCCTTCTGATGCAAAATTGATTTTGAACTGGGCGTCCTCAATAGCCAGGTCGTTTAGCTGTTTGATTATTATCTTCTCAAATGCAAACGCGGCTTTGCGGCGTTTTTTTGAAATTTCAAGAGCCAGCTCGTAGTATTCGCGGCGGATTTCGGCGAGTTTACTTCTTAACTCGGCAATCAGTGTTTGAATATCAGTCGATGATAAACTTTCGCTCTGCAGATCGGCAAGCAATTTTATCAATCCGGTTTCGTCGCTATTGTATTTTTTCTTAAGGCGATATAATTCGGCAAGTCGTGCATTTATATCGTCCAACCGCTGGGGATTATCGTCAAGACGCGAGAGATATGATTCAATATTACTTGTCAATTCATTAAGATTGATGCGGCTCTCTGAAAGAAGTTTGGCTTCTTCAGAAAGCCTCTGGTCAATACCGGCGGCATCATTAAGACGAGATTCAAGTCTGGAAAGAACTGAGATGATTGAATTGTCGTTTTCGCTGAGAGAGTTGATAATCGCCTGTGACGTATCCAGGAGTATCTGTACCGACTCAAGCTTCTTTTTTTCAATTTCAAGTTCGGCTTCTTCGCCAATTCTGAGATTCGATTTAGACAACTCATCAATCTGAAAATTCATCAAGTCCAGCTTTTCACGGGCCGCCTGAGCATTTTCCTGAGTATTTTTCAATCTCTTCTCGACGGTAGTAAGAGAATCAAATAATCGCGAAAGTTTTTCGCCCTTTGTGTCCAATCCGGCGTAGCTATCGAGAAAGAATAAGTGGCGCTCCTGCTCGAGCAATCCTCGCTGGTCCTGCTGAGAGTGCATTTCGCATAGGTCATTTACGATTTTTTGAGTGATACTAAGATTGGCGAGTTTATCATTGATATAGACTCGTGATGCCCCCGTCGCCGATACTTCGCGAAGAAAAGTTATTTCTGAATCTGTCTTGAAATCACCATTTAACTTCTCCAAAGATTTGGAGTCCAAATTAAAAACGGCAAGCGCGGAAGATTTTTTTGCGCCGTGACGAATTAAATCTCTATCTGCGCGGCCGCCAAGGGCAAGTTTGAGACCGCCAATAATGACCGATTTGCCTGCCCCGGTTTCACCGGTCAGGACAGTCAGCCCCGGTTTAAAATCGATTTCGATCTCGTCAACCAGAGCATAGTTTTTGATATAGAGTTTTTTTAGCAAGGCTAAATTTGACTATCTAAATACGCTTTTCCTCGAATGGATATAGTGTAGCCATTGCGCCTGGAGTTGATCAATCCTTCGTTCTTTAGCGCGGTCATCCGTTTCATGACATCATTTCGGGAAATATTAAATTTTTTCGCAATTGAAACTGAATTATGGGGTGCTTCCACATCCAAAAATCCAAGGAGGTCTTCCGATTTCACCTCAACATCAGAGAGGACGTCGATTTCTACCAGGCGTTCCATGATTTTTATCATATCCCGTTCGGCCGGTTTTACACCTCCGGCAGTACGATCTTCCGATCCCAGGTAGGTGTATTTTATCCTGATTAATCGGCCCGAGCCGAAATTGAATCCGGGATTGCGTTTGCGAAAAGCTTTTTTAAATTCGTCCTGGTCGTAAAAACCGGCGGCCTCCAAATCCTCTTCCGCAATTTTCTTGAAATCGACGAATTCAATTTCCTCGACCCGAACAAATCCAAGCCCGAAAGACTTGTATTCTTTACCGGCTTCAACCCGCAGCTTATCCCAATCGCGAAAAGTCACTGTGGTTCTCCCCATTTTTATATCATCAAATTCTTCTTTCTTAAATAACAGCATTTAAAACCTCGAATAAAAATTTTACATGACCTGAATTACAGCCCGTAATAAAACTGATTTAAACCTTCTTTTCAAGCAGATATTTTATTTCGGTCTGTAATTTTATCGCCAAATCCTTGTCGGCACTTTCTTCAGCCGCGGCAAGTTGTTCTTTTAACTGAGTAATCTGGCGGTTTCGTTTTTGATTTAACAGCATTTGCCGGTATTCCTTGATTACTCCGGCCTGGTCGATATCGCCCCAATCCAAAGTTGAAATAAAGGCCAATCCCGAAACTAACGATTCGTCCTTTATAGATTCAATCATTTTGTCCGGATTTATTTCGCCGGAACTTTTGTAGGAGTCGAGCATTTTTTTATATATTTCGCCATGACCGGGACCGGAAAAATCATCGGGAGAAATATCATTCCAGATTAGTTCAATCAGCGGCGGATGATTAACGCAGAGTGACAACAATTCTGATTCAAGGATGTTGATGTTGCGGGTGTGCTCGGGAGCGGGCTGAATGGATGACTCTTGTATCCCCGATTGCAATGAAGCCCGGGAAAGATTAAGCTTTTCCGAGGCGGAAGAAATAAATATATCTCGTTTGAGGGAATCATCTATTCTGGAAGCTAAAGATTTTATTTCGCGGGCGATGTTTTCTTTTTCTCTAATCGAAAGTTCATGACTATCAATTCGGTTGAAACGAAAGGTTATAAAATCTTCTGAGTTTTCGACCAGCTTATACACAGCTTCCGGGCCATGTTCGCGAACGAATGAATCGGGGTCTTTTTCGGGTGGAGAAGAGACAATCATCGGCTCAATTCCGGCATTATAAAAATTCTCAACAGATCGTAAGGCCGCACTCCGTCCTGCCGAATCGGCATCAAAAAAGATGTAGGTCTTTTGAGCGAATCTTGATATCAAACGTGCCTGCTGCGGCGTAAACGATGTCCCCGATACGGCGATGACGTTTTCTATCCCTGCCTGATGCAAGGCAATAAGGTCAAAATAACCTTCGACCAATATTGCTGAGCCGGCCTCCCGGATGGATTGTTTGGCAAAATTAAGGCCATAGAGTATGAATGACTTATTGTAAAGCGGTGTTTCAGGGGAATTGACGTATTTGGCCGGTTCACCTTTTTTGAGGGCGCGCCCTCCAAAAGCGACTGTTTTCCCCATAATATCAAAAATGGGGATTATTAGCCGCATGCGAAATCGGTCGTAATAATCACCGGTCTTGTTGGATTTTGTGGCAAGGCCAGCTTCGACCAATTCTTCCGGCTTTATATCCTTTTTGCGGGCGTAATCAACAAGTCCTTGCCAGTCGTCGGTTGCCAAACCAATTTGAAATTTCTCAACTGTTGATTTTTCGAGTCCCCTGACTTTATACAAATAATTTTCAATTTTTTGCCTGTATCTGGAATCAAAAAGGTTAGATTGAAAATACTCGGCCGCAGTCAGATTAGCATAAAGCAGGCGTTCGGTGCGAGTATCTTTTTCTTTTTCATATTTAGGAAGAACGATTCCGTAACGATCGGCGAGCAATTTAATGGCCTCGATAAAACTCAGTTTTTCATGTTCCATTAAAAACGTAAAGACATTGCCGCCTTTGCCGCATCCGAAGCAGTGGAAGATTTGCTTTTCGGGTGAGACCGAAAAAGACGGCGTTTTTTCATCGTGGAAGGGGCAGATGGCCATGAAATTCCTGCCGCGTTTTTTTAGCGGGAGATAACCGGATAGTATTTCCACAATGTCGGCCGCCATGCGGACTTCATCGATCTTATTTTCAGGAATACGCGCTGCCATTATGTTTTAAGCCGGGCGATGGTGACCCCATGCCCGCCCTCATTCCAATTACCAATACGCAGAGATTCCACAGCCCGGTGGTTTTTTAAATAGGCTGTCAGGTTTTTGCGAAGGATGCCGGCTCCTTTGCCATGAATTACATATACCTGAGGCGCGCCGGCGATAATCGCGTCATCAAGGAATTTATCCAGTAGTTCCAGGGCTTCTTCGACCGTCATTCCGCGAAGCATTATTTCCGGGCGAAAATTATCACTGGTAGAGGCGTTAACGGTCCCGGATGATTTAAATTGCTTTTTTTTCGGGACATCAGGCTTATTGTTTCGGCGTGTGACGTCGATGGTATCGATAATCATGGTCGCCTTGCCGATGATGACTTTAGCCCGTTTGGCATCGAGCATTTCTATCACTTCTCCCTCAGTATTGATTTTTTCTATCCAAACGGTTTCACCGGGGGAGAGAATTTTGGCATCCTGAAGTTTTTTTGATTTTAATTTTTGTTTTTGGTCCGCGATTTCTTTCGATCGATTTTTCAGGAGGTTATGTGAATTCTTAACCTGCTTTGAATCGGCCTGCGATTCCCGAATGCCCTTGACTAATTTGTCAATTTCTCTGCGGCCGTCTTCGACCTGTTTTTCAAGTTCCTGAATATGCTTTTCGGCGAATTCTTTTTCCTTATCATCAAGATGATTTTTGCGGGCAATATAATATTCTTCGAGGGTTTTAGCCTTTTCAAGACGCTCATCAAGCTCGACTCTTTCCTTTCGAATATGTTCCAGATCGGTGTCAAGTTTTTCAATCAGTTTATCGAGGGAGCGTGATTGAGTTCCAAGCAGTTTAGCCGATCTGTCGGCCATTTCATCGGGCAGTCCAAGGCGGCGGGCAATATCAATAGCATAACTGGCTCCGGGAATGCCCAGTTTCAATCTAAAAGTCGGCTTTAGTTGTTCTCGGTCAAACTCAAGTGATGCATTTATAAGGCCCGGATATTCCAGTGGCAAAGTTTTCAATTGTGAATAATGGGTCGTTGCCAGGAGATTGCACCCCCGTTCCAGAAGCGTCAGGATAATAACTTCGGCGAGGGCGGCGCCTTCTTTGGGATCGGTTCCAGCTCCGATTTCATCAAAAAGGACCAGCGTGTTTTTATCAGCATCATTAATGGCCGCGATGATATTTCTGATATGCGAAGAAAAAGTAGAAAGAGATAATTCGAGTGATTGTTCATCGCCGATATCTGCGAATATTTTACTGTAAATTCCAACGCGGCTTTTCGGATCAGCCGGAATTTCAAGACCGGACATGGCCATTAAGGTCAAAAGACCAATGGCTTTTATGGCCACGGTTTTGCCACCCGTATTGGGACCCGTCACCAGAATACCCTGATTATCTTTGTCGAGGACAATACTTAGAGGGATGATATCTGAGAAAGATTCGGCCCCATGCATAAGAAGAGGGTGGCGGGCATCGATTAGGTTTAATTCACCGGTGCGGGAAATTTCGGGGGATGCGGCCTCAATTTTAAGGGCAAATCCGGCGCAGGCATGGACAAAATCGAGTTTTCCGTAGGCGTCAATATCGCATATAATATCGTCCGCCGACTGTCCAACCATGGACGTGAGTTCACGGAGTATTCGGCTGATTTCTATTTTTTCATCCTGTTGCAGTTGGCGCAGTTTATTATTTATTGGGATCGCCGAATCCGGTTCAACAAAGAGGGTCGCGCCACTGTGGGATTTATCATGAATGATTCCCTTGTTATGATTAAAATCTGAAGACAGGACGGGAATTACAAAACGGCCATCGCGAATAGTAATGACATCATCCTGCCAGCCGGTATGTTTTTTTCTACCTGACAAGATTTTACTAAGATGGTTTTTTATTTTGGCGTCGGATTCACTGATATCTCTGCGAATTTTCGCCAGAGCGCTTGATGCTTTATCAAGAATTTCACCGGAAGAATCAATGGCCTTTCCAATGGCTTTTGATATTTCACGCCTGGGATGAAATACTTTTATAATGTCTGCAATATCGGGGAATTTTTCATGACGGTTTTCAGACTTGCCGTATCTTACAAGATCACTAACGGCATCAAGGAATAGTTTGATTTGCAGCAACGAACTGGGTTCGAGATTCAAACCTTCAATACGGGATTTTTCTATCAATCCCGAGATATCATCTATTCGAATAAGGGGAAGAGCTTCCTCAAAGCGAATTATTTCCCTCATTTGCGATGATTGCTTATGGCGCAGGCTTATCTCATCCCGGTCAAATAACGGTCGTAAATTTTCGGCACGTATTTGTCCGAAGGGAGATAGGGTCAAGCCTCGAATTAATTCAGAAATCTTTGGGAATTCGAGGACTTTGATTGTATGGGCATCAATTTCCTGCATAAAAAACCGGCAATTTAAATCAAACCGCCGGTAACATACAAAATATTTTGAATATTGCCAATGATTTCAATCAGGGCGTCGCGGTTGCGCTGAAAAATCTGTTTATTTGCATAAGAACAAGCTCTACTTCCGCTCGAGTTTCGCCAGTTGGCCGCAATTTGGAGTTTTTCAGCATCAAAGCTGATTCAACCTTATTATAAAATGATGGGCTTTTGGGGTGAACGGCGCTTGAAGATTCATAAATAAAAGGAATGGTTTTAATCAGAGAAGGGCCGAATAGAGATTCTTCAACCACGAGATAAAAACTCGCCGGCATGGGAAGCAAAAAGAGAAGGAAAAATACAAATGCGATTACTATCCAGCCGCGGGCGAATCCGATAAAAGCTCCACCCATTTGATCCTTTTTGCCTTTTCGCTGAATATTCACAATTCTCGCCAAACCGATTCCCATCAGCTTGAAAGCGGCGTAGGTGAGCCCCAGTAATAAAATAAAACTTAAGAAGGCGACGACCATCGGCGAACCGCCAATTTTTTCATAGACCACGACAGAAAAAGTATCCATAAAATTGATTGAGACAATAACCGCGGGGATTAATGTAAAGAAAGCCGTTAGCTCACGGAGCAAGCCTTTTTTGGAGCCAATGATAATCATGGCCACCAAAAGCCCCAGCAATATATAGTCAACAATATTCATATAATCACCCATCCTTTATACGGTTGATATTGAAAAATGGTGAATTTGAAAAATAGAGGCAATAAAAAAATGAACTGAATTTGGAGAGTATTATCACGCCTGTGATAACAATCGAGAAACTATCTCTTTGATAACCTTGCCGTCAGCCTGGCCTTTGGTTCGCGGCATGACCGCTTTCATGACTTTTCCCATATCCGACATACCTGCCGCCCCGGTTTCCCCGATGACCTCGACCACGAGCCTTTCGATTTCTTCAGGCGATAGTTGCTCAGGCAGGTAGGCAGTAATAAGAGCCAATTCGGCCGTTTCTTTTTGTACCAGATCGTCACGGCCCCCCTGTTGAAATTTCTCAATTGAATCGCGCCGCTGTTTTGCGGCAGAAGATAAGACTTTGATGATATCGTCGTCTTTTAGTTCTTCGATTTGATTGTTGATGCGATAGTACTTAATATCAGAATTAAGGCCCCTAAGAGTCGTCACGGTGTCTTTTTCGCCGCTCTTAAGGGCCTTAATAACATCTTCGTCAATACGTTTTTGGAGAGACATTTAGGACTGGTTCTCCTTCATGAGCTTACGCATTTTTCTTTTGGCCGCATTGAGTTTCCGTTTTTTTCGTTCGGACGGTTTTTCGAAATGCTGATGCTTTTTGATATCAGATAGTATTCCCATCTTTTCACAAAACTTGTTGAATCTCCGCAAGGCTTTTTCGAATGATTCGTCATCGCGAACCTTAACGCCTGTCATTCTAAATAATCACTCCCTTCAAAACGTATTAGGGTTATAGATATAACTTTCCGACTTGAAGATACTCTATTTTTGGGGTTAGTCAAACCAAATTAACACAAATCAAGCTCAATTTTTTCTTCTTCCAATTCTTTTATCCAGGACAGAAAATGAACATGAAGATGATAGACAATTTGACCGCCTTTGGGGCCATTGTTAATTGTCATCCTAAAGCCGTTCTCCACCTTCAAATATTCGGCCAATTTCCGGCAAACCTTATGTAAATAAGCGACTTCGTCGTTTGGGGCGTCCATAAATGTGGCGAAGTGCTTTTTGGGGCAGATCAAAAGATGGATATTAGCTTGAGGGCGATAGTCATGGAATATTATTACCCGTTCGTTTTCGAAGACAATGCGAGCTGGAGAGGTTTTATTGATTATGTCGCAAAAAATACAGTTCATTTTGTTTTCCATGCTAAGACGCCATATATACGGATTTGGGGGTATGTATGCAATAATTAACAAGTTTTGTAGATATACACCCCGACGGTTTTGACAATAAAACAGATCCCGCTTGCGTCATTCCCACGAATGCTGTAAACGGGGAGTTGATGAAGAAATGAAGGCCAATTACAAATTTCATTTAAGCATGCAAACCATTAGTTATTTCTTTATTGAGCTCCGTAATAATGCAGAGATTAATCTGGCTTTTTCGGCTATATATTTCATGCGCTTAGCCATCTCCGGGTCAATGGACTCCAGATCATGTTTATTGAAGTCGTCAATGGCTTCTTTCACGGAAGAATAACCCTCCCATTTATACACTGGTTCGAGGGGGCCAACAAAACCCAAATGTATTGGACTCTGTTCAACAGGATCAACGGCAAATGGATTTATTGTTATTGGGCCTCCGCGGAGTTTCAATTTCCATTCCTCACAATAGGTTGTAACTAAGGTTATGTCACCCAAATATCTGAATCCATATATTTTTAATGGATAAGACGCATCTGAATAATTTCCAATGAAGTATCGCTCATAGACGTCAAATTTATAACTTACTTTATAGCAAATGCATTCATTCCCATCTTGGTCAGGGCTATCAGGCCGGTCTGTTTTATCATTTCTAACCTTAGTACCTCTAATTTGACCCTTAAGTAGACAATATCGATTACTGGAATTGTTATTATCGGACAATGCAATCAGTTCACCGATGCCATTAATATGATAAGAATCCTCGGTGTCACTGCTATCAATGACCGCTATCAATACCTCGCAATCATTATTTTTCTGCTGGCTATTCTCATTCGGATTGTCGGTGTTTGTACTATCTAAATTCCAGATGATTTTCCACTCATCCCCATTTATGGTAATAAACGAATTTGCTTCTTTAGTCCCTTGATGATTTGCTATGGGGAAAGATTCTTGATGCTGACCTGTATATAAATCATCAATCTTTGCATTAATGCTCTGTAACATTACATTTGTCAAAATAACTACTCCGGCGATGACAAGTAATGAATTAATATGCACTGAAACCTCCACTGTCCATGCCATTGTCTTGTTGCCCCTAAAATCAGGATCAAATGGCCTTCAAGATAACAGTTTATAAATTTGTTTATAAAAACTTATTCAGTTAATAATTTGACGATTCAGCGATTATTTTGTCAAATAATAAATCGACTATTTGTTCTGTACCAGGCAGATACAGAATTTTTATATAAATTAACTTTTTACTCAAAATATATATCTGCGGCGACAACCCGACATTTTGCTACCACGCAAATAATGAATTTATTGTCATTCCAGCAAGTTTCGCCATAGCGAAACGGAAGCTGGAATCCATACAGCGATGATGAAAGTATAGAACTTGCTATTTTTTGATAACTCAGACTGGATTCCCGACTCGCTTTGCCCCTGACAGGCATCGCTCTCGGGAATGACAGGTATAAAGTATGGCGTGGTAACTGGGGAAGACACTATTGTCGAAACTGTAGTAGTTTCGACCTTTAAAGTTAATTAATCGTCGCAAGTACTTGAAGCATAAAATCCCTGTCCGGGTCGTTGGGGACATTCTCCAAATAGTAAGACAGATACCTTTTTGTCTTGGCTTTATTTCTTAAATAATAGGCGCAGTATCCGGCTGTTTTGTAGTTTTTCATCTCTGCCGGATTGGCCTGAATTACTTTTTCAAAATATACCAAGGCTGAATCATATCGCTGCATCGTGTAATATCCGGTACCCAGATACAAATGCGCATCCAAAGAATTTGGATTAAGGGCAAGCGCAGAACGGCAATATTTCAACATTTCGCTATATTTTTTTTGATATAAATACAACCCCGCAAAATTCAGATGATGCCCCTGATTATATGGTTCCAACTCCAATGCCAGCCTGTAATCACGAAGAGCATTCTCATAATTATAAGTTTTCAAATAGGCTGATCCTCGCAATGAGTACCCCTCCGGGCTATATGGCTCGTTTTTTAGTATTTTTTCGGCAACAACAAGAGCCTGTTCAACTTTCCCGGAGTCAATTAATTGCTGACCATATCTTACCAGGAGAATATTGGGGAAGTATTCACTCATTTTCAGATTGATGCTGTCGGCCATTGGTTTTTCTCCGGCCCTAAAATAATAATCTCGCAGAGTTCCCATCCCTGATTTACTTTTCTCCCGGTCAAGCTCCAGCAGTGAAGTGTAATATTCAATTGATGGTTGGTATTGCAAATTGACTATAAAATAAGGGGCAACCATTAATAAAGACAACAGAGCCAGAATTGGACAGTATTTTGTAATCTGTATTTTTGAAATGTCAATCGTAATTAGCATAAGTAACGCCGGGCCTAATCCGCTGAGCGCGAATAAATCCCAATCCCGGCTCATGCCAATGCGAGGGTCAAGAATTAAAATCAATATCAATCCGCCAAGGCTGAAAGATGCCAGGAACCGCCAAATTGAATCTCTTTTCATAGATTTGAAACCTATGATGCTTAAATACAGGAGTATGGGCCATAGTGGTATCAACAGGCTATACTCATTGAGGATATCAATAATATGGGGGATCGATATAAGCTTATAATCATCGGCGGGCGGCTTTCCCTGCAATAAAGGCAGGAAATGGGCTTGAATTGCCAATGATTGGAGATATTTATATAAGAAAGCCGCAATCCCGGAAATGACCGCTGCGCCGGCGATTGATAATATTACTTTCTTATATCGATGGAAGATTCTTCTTCCAGGGTCTCTGGATATAAGAAGCAGTGGAAATGAAATCGCAAAAAACAGACTCTGCAAATGGATAATGTGACAAACAATTAGTAATAGTGTTGGCCAGAACAGGCTGCATTTTTTATTCATATATTTAATCGCAAAGTACAAATAACCGGTCATAGGCGCCCATAATAAAGGATAATTTTCCACGTATCCAAAAAAGAGCAAGGTCCAGCCGCTGAAAATCAGAGTACTCAGGATAAATAGACGGTAGCTCTTATCCTCACTCAATTCATGGGCAATGCCGCAAAAGAAAAATATTGAAATAGCACCAGACAGAACAGACACGATAGAGTATGCGTAAGTGGCGCTCTGTAGGCCGGAATACGGTAATAATTTATTTATAAAATCGGCGACTGCAATCGCGCCAATTTCGGTCCATTTGTATATCACCGGTATCTCATTTCCAATATTGTTGATTATTGCATAACCATCACCGAGAAGATTCGTCGGCATCCTGAAAAACCATAAGATTGGAATGCTAACGAGTGATATAATCGCCCACTTTGAATAATATTTTTCATCAAACAGTTTTGAAAGATTTTCAAATATAAGAACGGCCGATGAATTAATTCTGGGAATTAAAAGCGGGCAAAGAATGAAAAAACAACAGATATAGATAATCGTATATGTTTCTGGGAGAAATTGCAGGTGATCTATTCCCCATGTACGATTGTCCGGGAACAGGAGAAAGGCCAGCCTTGAAGAAAATGTTAACACCGCCAAAGCAATTATGACAAATAAACTCGATGATCGTATTCTCATATTGGCAGTTCCCTCAAATATCGTACTCAATCGTCATACGGGCTTAAGCCGATCCCGGGACCAAGATTGAAATTCTTTTGATGCATCCCTATAAACCTATGTCGAATATAATAAGAATAATGGATAAGGCAATCGAATTCAGATTGGGGATTTCATGTCTATTTTAATTGGGTTTCTATAACTGGTTCAATCTAAATCCTAAATCCAGCTCCAAAAACGGCCGTCGATAAGCCGGTACTATATCCCACACCAATAACAAACTGATTTATGATTATATTACTTCCGAACACGCCATCAAAAATATACTCCTCAATCATGCCGCTTTCAAGATAGTAATCATTACTCCATTTCGTAAATGTGTCATCATGATAGCATCTGTATTGCCTTGAGTTAGTAACACCTCCGCCACCATATAAGCACAATTGCCCTTTAAATAAGTAAAATGATAGTCCGGTGTTTAATCCCAGATACTTCACATCGCTGTACCCCATAAATTCACTTTTGTAAAATTCCTCAGCGCGCGACTGCGACCAATTATATTTTTCTCCTTTAGGTTTGCGAATGGAAAACTTGACACCCATGAAAAAACTAAAATCTGCCCCGTCTTTGGTCGCCCAGGCAATTCCCGGATGGACAAATGCTTTCAATCCAAAAGTATCACCACCCTCATATTCGCCAATTATGTCAAGAAAAGTATCCCTCTGCCCACCGAAGGCGCTGCGAGGTTGCCCCAAGAATATTATGATTAACAGTATTGCCACATAATATTTCATATAACCTCCATGTCATTGTGGTTATTTTATATATTATACGTACATAATACATTATGTTATAGCATATAATAAACTCATATTTCATGTGCACTCTTAATGAGTGACCCTATAAATGAATGGCTTATTCCCCTGATATTTACTGTTTCAAAACAATTTATTTTTGTCTTTATTAGTGATATGAATGTCATGCGAGATAAACCGATTCTTGTCATCGGCGGGACAGGGCATTACGGGAGTTATATCGTCAATAGGCTTTTGAACAAAAGCGCAAAAGTCAGAGTACTGTCCCGAAATGCCGCCAAGGCCCGAAAAATTCTGGGCGACGCACCCGAAATAATCGAAGGCGATATCACATCGAAAGAATCGGTAAGGCAATCATTGGACGCCGCCGGCGGCGTCATTATAAGCATATCTGCCTTTTCACCAAAATTGATTCGTAAGATGGAACAGATCGAGCGGGAAGCCGTTCTGATGGTTCTGGCTGAAGCAGAAAAACTCGGCGTTTCCCGAATCGTATATATTTCCATATATGACATAAAATTAGAATTGCCGGGAGATTTTGATTTCATGCTCAGAAAGCGAATAGCCCGGTTAAAACTCGATGTCGAAAACGCTCTGGGCGAGTCAAAACTAAACTTTACGATTCTGGGCGCACCGGCTTCGATGGAAATATTTTTCGCGATGATGCGGGGCAATTCGATGTTTGTTCCCGGCGGCAGCCCCCCTGCGCTATTTAATATCTCGCCGTTGGATTTGGGTGAAATAGCTGCCCAGGCTGTTTTCCGAAATGACCTAAAAGGCAAAAGGTTTCGAATGACCGGCCCTAAGGCGTTGTCGTTCAAAGAGGCCGCCGGACTTATAGGCAGAGCTGTCGGCAAGAATATCGCGTTCCGTAAAATCCCCATGTTTTTTCCAAGACTGGTTCAAAAAATAATTTATCCAGTCGCACCTTTCAGCGACCGATTTTATTTCATAAATCAAATGATCAATTTTATCCGGATATTGAGTAATTTTCCTCAAGACTTGATTGACGATATTCCCAAAGATTACCAAAAGCTATTAGATACTTTTGAATATGCTCCGACTACTTTGGAGCAGGAAACCAGAAGACGATTTGGCGATTCCACATGAACTTTGGAACCGGTTACTTTTTGCCAAATAAATGCTTTGACACATTGGAATAAATGAATATCTTTTAGTGAGTATCAAATCGCCTCTATTATAATTATTCCGGCCTATTTTGGGCGATAATAAAATATCTGGTTTTCTGCGGAAGGGGCTTATTATGTTTAGATTAAAATCACTCTCGATTATTTTTGTAATTCTGTTTTACTTTACTCTATGCGGCGCATTGCGGGCACAGGAATTTATTTGCGGCGATGCTACTAATAATGGGATAATCACCGTTCAGGATTTCGTAGCAGTTGTTGATTTTCTATTGAGCAGAACGGGACCTCCTCCTAATCCTGACGCGGCTGATGTTGACCAGATTCCCGGAATTACGATAAATGATAATCAGGCTATTATTGACCTTTGGATGTACGGTATTGACCTGAACTGCGAAACTGTTCCCGATACGACAATTGAAGTGTCGGACGATAGCATATTCGTATCCGGCGGGCTCGTGATGCCCGGAGTTCGTGATATAGAAGTGGGATTGAAAATCAAAACCAATGAACATATTTATGGAATGGCATTACCTTTGAGCTTTTCATGCGTTACTTCTGAGGTTGTTTGCGACTCGGTCACCTTCCCGCAAGGGTCATATGAAAACGATTTTACGATTCAGAATAGCGTAATTGATAACTCCTCGAATAAAGTCCTGACGCTTTTGGGTACTATCGTTTCGGATGGTTTGACCGGCCCGGGTGAATTTGATATTGCGTCGCTATGGTTTCATGTCGAAACAGTCAACGAGGCCGAGGAACAGGAGATTGTTTTTGATACAACTCAGATATCGCCCAACAATTATGTTCTCCTTTCCAAAAATCAGCCCAATCATGAAGCGGCCATCCCCGGTATAAAATATTTTCCCGATGATGTGCTGAATCAGGATAGTGATGATGACGGTATTTATGACGCTTATGATAATTGTCCTTTTGTGCCCAATCCCGATCAGGCAAATGATGATGGTGATATATACGGCGATCTATGCGATAACTGCCCTAACCTGGCCGGGGAAGATCTGACCGACAGCGACGGTGACGGACTGGGAGATATCTGCGACGCCTGCCCCAACGATTTCGAAAATGATATTGACGGTGACTTAGTCTGCGGGGATGTCGATAATTGTCCATTGGTTGCAAATGCCGACCAGGCCGATTTGAACGGCAATAATATCGGTGATGTTTGCGAATCGACCGGTGAATTTAAATGTGGCGATGTTAATGGCGATGGATGGGTCAATGTTGGCGATCCTGTTTATCTGATAAATTTTATATTCAAGTACGGTCCGCCTCCGTGCCAGCCGATTGAAAAGAAGTAAATTTTACTTTTACTTGAAAGACAGGATAATCGGCATCTTGTACTCACGAAGTACTAAGTTTTATACTTGCCCCTTTGGTTTTAGATTCTATACTTTACCTCCCACTTAATTAACATTTTCCCTGGGAGGAATTATAATGAGAAGCGTTACAGTTTTAGCAATTATCCTGATGTTGTTATTATCATCGTTGCCGCAATCCCTCTGTCTTGCCGATTCAGATAAAGGACAAGGTGAAGGCGATAAGGATAGTATTAAACAGCTCAGTGAACAAATCGATAATCATCTTGTCGTACTCTGGACTTCTGGAGACAAAGAAGTTGCCATGAAGATGGTCTTCATGTATGTCTATAATGCCAAGAAATACGGATGGTGGGAGGATATTACTCTAATCGTCTGGGGACCATCATCTAAGCTCGCGTCGGAAGACACCGAAATTCAGGAATATATCAGGAAAATGATTGGCGATGGTATTGAATTCAAAGCCTGCAAAGCCTGCGCCGACATGTATGAAGTATCGGAGGCATTAACCGCTATTGGAATTGAGGTCAAATATATGGGTACTGACTTGACTGATTTTATTAAAATCGGCTATCACGTGATTACGTTTTGATAATTCGAGACCGGGTATGATCGTTATTATCGATTAAAAGATCTGATATTTTCGCTGGCTCGAATTTTTCCAGATACCATTTTTGTATCGGTATATATTTGGTGTGATACCGTTCCATAAATGATTGGCCTAATCGGGGAATATCTCTTTTGGATGCCCGCTTGAGCATTTTATCAAAGCTGATATCGAGAAAGATGCGATAATCAAAATAATCATTCAGCGGTGGGCGAAATAAAAGGACTCCTTCGACTATTACCAACGTATCCTTTTGAATATTAAATCTTTTGACGACATTGTATTCGTCAGATTCAAGATCGAGTAATGTCAACTTCTTATCGACAGCATTTTTATCCCTGATTGGTTTCAATAATTCATTTATTAACAAATCCGAATTAAAGGCATTGTTTATATAGGCATCAATCTCGTTTATTCCCTGATGGCGAATACTTTTTTGATTGTGAAAATCGTCCAGGTGAATTAACTGAGTGTGATGGCCGGTTTTTGACAAATACTCGGACAATGACACTGCGAATTTAGTTTTACCAGATGCGTCAATGCCATTAACGCCAATAATAACAGCTCTTTTTGACGAGCGCGATACGATCCCCTTCTCTACTATCCCCAATATTTTGTTAAGCATAGTTTTATTAAATCATCCCACTCCCTCTTTGCCCAGCATCCGCATTATGAAATATATCTGGCCGATGTGATAAGACAGATGTCCAATTGTACCGGTAATCAAATCTAAGCGCGTTTTAAAATAATTGGCCAATCCCTCCGAGGGATTCCCGGTTAAGGGCGAAAAAAGCTCTTCATCATTTAAGGTTTGAATTGACTCATTTACTTTCTCAATCAGGCTTTTATACACATCAAATATATCCGTGATTGGGGGATAATCTTCCATTTTATCTGTCGGGGCGGAGCCGACATCGAACAGTCCACGGTATTTTTTTGGCGCCTGTAATTTTCCGTCTGATATATACTGGATTATATCGCTTCCCACGATAACATGACCCAAAAGCCAGATAATATGAGCGCGCTCTCCCCCTGCCCGATATAAAAGCTCTTCTTTAGAAAAATCCTTAACTTTCTCGGGCATCCAGGAAGATATCATTCGCATTTGTCTAACGAGAATTTCTGCAGTCGATGGATTGGTTTTATCACCCATAAAAACACCTCCTCTGAAATTTCATTTTACGATTTCGCATTGTTTGATTCTATCTACGCGAAATTGTTTTTTGATATTTGATATAAGACAGTGCGCTGTCAAAAACATGACTCCATCGCGATTGTACATTATGATTGGCATTATCTCTCGAGGCGTATTCCGCTTTGAACCGCCGTCATACAGAATTTTGAGTTTAGCGCTCTTTTCAAGAGCAGACTCGATAATATCTAAGAGTCCCTGATTAACTTTGACGATCATTGGTCCGCCAAAAGAATAATGATAAAGAGCATTCAGGATTTTGATTTTTTCCTCGATCGTTTTCCATTTTTTCAGGCAATGGAAAAACAACCTTTTGACTAAAATCGCATCGGCCATGGCGCGGTGGGTTTGATTATCGACAAGATTAAACTGGCGGCAAGTACTTTCCAATCCATATGACATCAACTGTGGAAACGATTTTTTCGTCAGGTCGATTTGATCGAGGATAACATTTTGAGGCAGTTTTATGTTATTGCGCAAGCCTTCATGGTTTACAAAACCGATATCAAATATGGCATTTTGGGCAATAAGAACCGTTTTGTCATCACCGATAAAATCCAGAAATTTCAACAGAATTTCACTAATCATTGGCTTATTGGCAACTTCTTCATCGCTTATATGATGGACATTCATAGCCTCGACAGGAATTTCTATTCCCGGATTGACCAATTCTGAAAGCCGCGCGATTTCATTTTTCTGGAAATCAAACTTGAGCGCGGCAATTTCAACTATTTTGCCGTCGGATGCTGACAAGCCGGTCGTTTCGGTGTCAAAGGCGATAAATACCGTTTCTTTATTGATCATCAAATTAAGATAGCCTCAGTCGAATTAATAGTCAATGATGCCTTACTGCAAAAACTTTTTAATTTTGAATATTCTCTCATCATGGGTTGTCAAAGCGGTTAAAACCTTCTTATATTACTCCATTATATTTTCAAATTGACGCATTTTTTATTTGAGAGGTATTTATGGCTGTTGTGCTGAATGGTTCTGATTTAAGTATAGAAAAACTGGTTGCCATCGCCCGCAATAGAGAAGCGGTTGAACTTCATCCTCAGGCAATCGAGCGCATTAAGAAATGCCGCGCCATGCTCAATAATAAAATTGAGGCCGGGGAAATAATGTACGGGGTCAATACCGGAATCGGTGAATTCTCCGAAGTTGTCCTGTCTGATAATCAGGTCAAAGATTTCCAGCGTTATCTAATTTACAATCACAGCGCGGGAATCGGCGATCCGGCGCCGATTGATTACGTCCGGGGCGCGATGGCAGGCCGGATAAATGTTCATGCTCATGGCAATTCGGGATGCCGATTGGAAATAACGCAAACTCTAATCGACATGCTTAATAAAGGCGTTACGCCATTTGTTTGCCAAAAAGGTTCGGTCGGGGCCTGCGGTGATCTGGCGCCCATGTCACAGATTGCTCTTCTTATGATGGGCGAAGGCAAAGCCTATTTTCAGGGCATACTATACGACGGCAAAGAAGCGATGGATAAAGCCGGCATTCCTATCCCCGGGTTAAAAGCCCGGGATGGTCTGGCCATCATAAACGGCTCAAATTTACTAACGGCAATGAGCGCTATTTTCCTGTATGATGCCAATCGCTGGCTTATTCAATCCGAAATAGCCGCGGCCATGTCTCTGGAAGCTCTAAAAGCAAATATGAAGCCATACGACGAACGGATTCACACAATTCGCGGATTCAAAGGAGCCGTACGCGCCGCGCGCGCGATAAATAAAGTGATCGCCGGAGGTGATTTGGTCGAGGGAAAAATCCCCTGTAAAGTTCAGGATGCTTATTCAATGCGCTCAACTCCACAGGTAATCGGCTCGGCGCATGACGCTTTGGAATATGCCCGCTCACAGGTAGAAATCGAGCTTAATGGCGTCGGCGACAATCCGATATTTTTCCCTGATGAAGATTTGCAATTATCCGGGGCGAATTTCCAGGGCACGCCCGTGGCGGTACCGATGGATATGGCCGGATATTGCGTTACCATGGTCAGCGTATTGTCGGAAAGGCGAATGAATCGATTGAACAATTCGGCCCTGAGTGTCGGTTTGCCGCCATTTTTGACCAAAGGCGCCGGGATGTTCTCCGGGATGATGCTCAGTCAGTACACGGCTGATACGCTGATCGTCGAGCAGAGAATTCTTTCGGCTCCGGCATCAATACAATCTATTCCCGCCGCGGCCGATCAGGAAGATTTCGTCTCGATGGGAATGAATACGGCTATTAAGAATTTTCAGATTCTCGATAACGCTTATGGAATTTTGGGCATAGAATTTATGGCCGCCGCCCAGGCCCTCGATTTTCGCGAATATAATTTTGGCAAAGGAACCTCGCGGGCCAAAGAAGTTATCCGGCGGTATGTCGATTTCATTGACGAAGACCGCCCCTTGTATCCCGATCATACTGCGATGAAAGAGCTGGTAAAATCGTGCGAAATTCTGGATGAAGTTGAAAAAGAGATCGGCCCTCTGGAGTGATTATTTATCTTTGAATTTAAAATAATTACAGCGTGGCAGGCACCCTGCGACGGCTATATCTATACCAGTGACATACCGCTCCAGGAAAGGAGTTGTTCGCATTATCCTGCCACGCTTCATACCAAAATAACCGAATAGAATTCCATTTTTGGCATCCCTTGCCAATGATAAGTACACAAGATATACGCAATCAGCATTTGCGGCGTAAAATATTTAATTAAGTTTTCTGGTCATTTCGATGAGTTTATCTGCCGTTCCGGGTGAATACCCGGCAAAGTGATTATTGGCGAACGCCATAACCTCAAGATCGCGTTTGAGCATACGGCTTATTAATCTGGCCCACCGTTCAAGTCTCTCGCTTTGGTCATTAACTTCATGATCAAACTTATCGACCAAAGATTCGATTTTTCTGCGGTCGCCGAGCAAGCGAATATAAACAAAATTGGAAGTAACGGGATCGAATTTTGCTTCAATTTCATCTCCATGAAGCATCCACGGATGGTCGATTAAGGTAAGGGCGGCCTTGTGTCTTTTGAGCATTCCCAAAAACGATTCGTTCAGCCAATTTCGATTGCGAATTTCAACCGCATAGCGAAACTCATCGGGCAGGTCATTCAAAAACAAATCGAGACATTCTGAAAACATCTCTGGGGATAAATGTACTTTACTGGAAAAATATGGGAATTGTAATACCAGCGGACCGAGTTTACGGCCAAGACGGCTCATTACATCCAGAAACGAATCTCTCTCCGAATAGGTCATCTCCGGATTTAATATTACGCCGGGATTTGGAATCGGCCCCTCCCCGGCATGCACAATTGAGCGCGGAAATTTAGCCGTTATTGTAAAGTCATCGGGAGTTTTTGCGTTCCACCCATCAACAATTTTTTTTGAAGGAATTCGATAATAGGTCGCGTCAATTTCGACGATGTTATATTTCCGGGCATAAATTGACAGAAACTCCGACGGTTTTAACCCCTTAGGATAAAACGGCCCGACCCAGTCAGATTCGGAAAAAGACGATGTCCCAATATTTAATCGTGGGGTTCGCACTCGAATCCGTTTCCTGTATATGATTTTTCAATTTTTAATAAATCACAGGTTGTACGCAATTCGATTAATTTAGGCGATTAAAAAGTGACAAAAAAATCTACTGGGCGTATTTGTCGAATTTATCCCAATAGGCCTTCGACAGCCGATAAGGAGTAAAACCCCGTGCTTTTTGACTGTCGGTATGCTCATCGAGCGGGACTTCTTCCAGAATTTCTTTTCTTACGGCAAAATCAAATATCTGAGTAATATCAGATCGAGTACTCAATTTGACGCTGGCCGGAGCATCCTCACCGAGAGCCCATTTCCCTTCAATCTTCCCCAGCGAACCGACATTCACTTTGCACAGAAGATGCAAGTATTGCTGCACCGAATATTGATCCTGCGGATAATAATCAATTGCCGGTTTGGGCATCTCAATCGGCTGGTCGAGAGCGAGCTCGTACCTGAAATGTTTGAACGTTTCAAAACTCATATTATTCATTTCGGCAAAATTCATAAAAAATGAAAGAAAATTGAATACTTAACGCAACAGGAAAATGGCCCTTAATAGTCGTACAAGGATCATTTTGTCGATGGCTCATAAATCTTGTTCAAGAATTGGATGACGAGGGTAAGGAGTTCCATCGATACCCATAGTGGATTTGACAATTCAATTATTTAGAACTGCCAGCAATTAAGATTTCAACAGTTCATTCTCTACTATCGAATCTGGCACAGCAAATCAGGAAACCATCAAGTTTATCACAGAAAGACCCATCAGAGCCTGGCATTCTCCGACACTCGATCCAATTCCTCCCTGACCGCCAAAGCTATAGTTTTTAGGCTCAGCGGCTTTTTGAGAAATCCACCCGCTCCCAGTTCGATAGCTTCTTCTACGCGATCGCTCCCCGCATATCCGGAAACGATAATAGCCCGCTGTCCGGGTTCTATTTCCAGCGCTCGCCGCAAGGTCTCGGTGCCATCAATACCATCAGGCATGATCATATCGAGCAGCATCAGATCGCAGTTGTTTCCTTGCAAAAATTCCAAGGCCTTTTCCCCGCTCTCGACTGCCGTTGCGTTATAACCCAGTTTCTTTAAGAGTTTAAGTACGACCTGTCGTTGCATTCCATCATCGTCGACAACCAGGATACTCTCTGAACCTTTTTGGATTTTTTCCTCTTCCGGCACTGCAACATCTTCCTGAGTGACTGGAAAATATAGGTATAAGTCTGTGCCCTTTCCTTCATTGCTTTCCAAATCGATAAAGCCGCCATGTCCTTAACTACGGCATCCACAACGCTCAATCCCAATCCGGAACCATGCTTTTTGTCGGCATGTTTTGTAGTGAAAAAGGGTTCAAAAACGCGCAACAACTCGTGTCCTGGAATACCGCGGCCGGTATCCTTGATAGTAAGCTTCACATACTCACCCACTGGAATCTGATTATATTTACCCGAATCGTTTTCGACATAAGAGCCTTCCGTAGAAATCGTAAGCACCCCATTGTCTGCCATGGCATCCAGTGCATTGGCAATAAGATTGACAATAACCCGGAAAATCTGTGAAGACCCGCCCTTAATGCATTTCAAATCCGAACTGAGATTGGTCTTAACCACAACATTGGGGGGTATGGGATGAAGGCTTTTAAGGACGCTTTCGATTATGTCATTGAGCTTAAGAGATTCAAGATTGTAGTGCCCGCGGCGCCCCAGGCTAAGCAATTGTTGATTAATATCGGCAATTTGTCTTGCCGCTGTCTCCATTGCCTCAAGATACGGCAAGGCATCATTACCGTCGGCCAGCTCGTCCCGTATCAAGTCCGGATATCCAACCAAGGGACCCAGTAGATTATTGAAATCGTGGGCAACTTGACCAGCAATCCTGCCGGCAGTTTCCAGGCGTTCAGCCCGGCCGGCGAATTCTTGTAAGTGTTTCAGTTCCGTAATATCGGATGCGGTCATGGCCATGAATTTTGGCTCGCCCTCGTCATCTCTGATGATTGTTCCGTTCATGAGAGTGGGAAACACGGTCTCGTCCCGGTGCTTGTGCCAAACTTCCCGGGACGTGAAGCTGCCTTTCCGCTTCAAGTCATTGAGCATTCTGCGTACTTCAATAATCTGATCTATGGTGTGAAAAATGCTGACATCGCAAGTCAAAAGATTTTCCATGTCATATCCATGCATTTGTGCAATGCATTTGTTGACATAGGTCAGTGTACCGTCAAGATCGCAAATGGCTATGCCATATGTAGCTCCATCTGCGATTGACTTGAACTTGCGGATTTCCTCATCGGCCAGACGTCGGTCAGTAACGTCGTTACAATATCCGATATAACGGTCTTCGGAAAGCTTTACTGCATCCACCTGGTACCAATGAAAAGAACCATTTTTGTGTTTGACGAGCACTTCACCACTGGATTGGCTACGTTCCAGTAGCTGCCTAAAATGTTCAAAACCGGCTGGATTTTTCTTAGGAATGAGCCGCTCTAATCTCATGCCCGTCATTTCTTCTATGGTGTAACCTGAAAACCGACTGGCCGTCTCATTGGCTTCAAGAAATACTCCTTCCCCATTAATAACGAACACGCCGAAAGGGGCGGATGAGAGATAGGTCTTATACTTGTGCTCGCTTTTTCTAAGGGCTTCTTCGGCATTCACCCGATCGGTAATATCCGCGATAAATCCGAAAAACCGACCATCCGTCAGTCTGACAACAGTCACTCTGAAAGTCGCGTCAGTGCCGTCATAGCGCCTGATCATTATGTCTCCGTCGAATCTGCCTTCCGAAAACAACTTGCAAAACTCCTGGCGCGCCGCATCGGCTTTATGGGGAGAGAAGAACTTTGGCGGGATATGGCCAATTACCTCATATTCGGGATAACCCGACAAGCGGCAGAATTGTTCGTTTATCTCAGAAAACTGACCCTTCTCGTCCAGTACAAAGACTCCGTGAGGGGCGTTGGAGATATAAGTTCGGTATTTGGCTTCGCTGTTTTTTAGAGCCATCTCGGCCTGCTTTTGGTCCGTTATGTCCTGAAACGAGCCCATAGCTCCTGAGTAATTCCCCTTCTTGTCCAGGCGTGGAGACATTGAGACCCGAAGTATTTTTCTAAGGCCATTTGATGTAACAATACTCAACTCGTAGTCAGTCTTAATACCTTCCTGCTGACGCAGATCTTGTTGAGAACATGCATGGCTCTTCTCTTCTTCAGGGATGAACTGCATCAAGTCATTTCCAACAAGGCAATCGACTGTATCAACCCCGAAGATTTCGGCGCAGGCCTGGTTGGCAAATTCCACATTCTCATCTTTGTCAAGGACCACAATACCTTCACGAATGGCGTTGAACATCTCCTGATAGCGTGCTTCCGAATCAGGCAAAACTTTACCATTGCCCTTGAATTCTGTGATGTCCCGATCAATACAATTGAAACCCTTGAATTTGCCTTGCTCATCTATAACAGCAATTCTCTGCGACTGCAAACACTTCCATTTGCCTGCCTTTGTTTTCAGCTGATAGACCAGATGAGTCACAGGATCAGAGTTTTGACCAGTAATCTGGATGTCGGCCGAGAACTTCGTTTCGTCCGATTGCACCAGGCTCTTAAGAAGTTCTGGATATTTTTCGAATTCCGATGGAGAATACCCGGTCATTTTAATATGGGCGTTATTATACATTGTCAGAGTTCCATCGGCTGCATGGAAATAAATCATGTCGTTTTGACTCTGATTTAAGGCGGCCAAATCGTCAGCCCGCTCCAGGTCTGGACTGGTCGGAATGACTTCACAATCAGACTGGTTTAGCTTAACGATAAGACAATTGCGACCGTCCAGGAGGGCTGACCGCGCGTCTAAATCCATTGTCAGCTGCAGTCCACTGCCAGTCTTCACCCGCCAATGTGCTTCCAGATGTTGATCATTGGATAGACTGGTCATCCATGAAAGATTAGAATCCCTTTCCCCGTCGGATGATTCCGCGGACAGGTCAGAGATATTCATCTGACAAATATCAACCAAAGAATAACCAAACATCTCGCAGGCAGATCCGCTTGCGTCGATAATCCTGCCGGTTTTTATTTCTACTACCAGAATTGCATCGCTGGCCAGCTCCAAAATCGCTCTCTCACACAAGTTTCTTTGTTCGCCCCCAGAATGCTTTTCCAGACCAGTAGATACTACTTTGCTTCTGCTCAATTTTATCCCCCCTTCTTTTTAAAGGGAATTTATGTTAATATTTCTATCGGCAAGTGTCACGGCATTATTAATATGGGAGAGAGCTAAATAAGTAATGAGGCATGGCCGGCAGATGCCTAATATATTTTTGAGGCATCCACCAAATAGAGAGGTGAACAAACGTTACATTTCTTCATTGCCCCGTCGCAAAGATGTTCGTCAATAACAAAAGCGCAAAAGAGATAATTTGTGGCATTATCACATACATTATGGACTGTCAAAAGTTATACCCATAACCAAATTTACGTAATCTACATGACACAGCCGGGAGTGCCCCTTTAATAAAAAAACATTGCAATCGTATAGGCTACAGTATAGCTTTCAATTAAATTTGGCATTATATTATTTGGCGCGGAGTTATTTATCATGAGGCATGGATATATATCAATTTTATTTTTTCTATTATTGGCACCTGTATTATTTTTGCTGATATCATGCAGTAAAGAAGATGAGGCAACTAATCCATCCAGTGATAAAACTCCTCCGTCGATATTATCTACTTCACCGGCAAATAACGCGGCCAATGTCTCTATTGACGCCAGGATAAAAATAGTGTTTTCCGAGGCTATCGATACTTCATCCATTTCTTTTTCTACAATCAATATCTCCCCCGCTATTAATGGAATGTTTGAACAAAACGGCGACACAATAACTCTGATTCCTTCCCCTGAGTTGGCCTACTCTACTCAATATTCGATAACTATAACAACGGCCGTATCAGACATTTCCGGAAACACTCTGGCGTCGAATTTTGCATGGTCATTTCAAACCGAAACCGATCCCGCGTCTTTACCTCCGGTAGTTATCTCAACCAATCCCGCCAATGGAGAAACAGATGTTTCTGTTAGTACGCAAATCTCAGCCGTATTTTCCAAAGAAATAAACCAGGCAATATTGACAGCATCCTCATTTTTTATTGACAATGGGATTACCGGAACGATTTCATATAATAACAAAACCGCGACTTATTCACCCAGCATCGATTTGGATTTCAATCAAATTTACATGGCTACAATTTCAACCGCCGTGGCTGACACATTCGGAATTAACATGGCCAGTGATTATTCCTGGTCGTTCACGACCGAACCCAATCCATTGATTCCCGTCGTTACAATAATCTGGCCGTTTGATGAAACTATTCTCGGCGATACGGTGACAATTCAGGTCGCCGCCTCGCATCCGATCGGAATAACCAAAGTCGAATTTTATATTGACGGCGTCCATATAACATCTGCCGATGATTTATCCTCACCATTTGAATATTTCTGGGATTTGTCAGATTATCCGATTGCCAGTGAACACACTTTAATCGCCAAAGCATATGAGTCAACGGGATTGGTCGGCATTTCCGGTACGGTAACGATCAATTATCTATGGCGGGAATTGGCATCGGATAATAATGATTTCTGGCAAACCGATTTGCGCCGGATGTTCGCTCGCAGCACCGACACGATGCTTGAGCTGCGTTATGAATGCTGGGAATTATGGTACGATCCGTATGATACCATTCCCGATGATACTACTCTTGATCTGGGAATTTATTTTGATGTTGACCAGAACGCTTTCACGGGCCGGCCAGATTTCAATAGTATTCCCCTCAACAATATCGGAGCCGAATACCGCGCCATTATTGGTTTGCATGGAAATGAGGCCCTCGCGTCGTGGAATCCTATAAGCAGTACCTGGAATGTAATCTATGACCCGACCGGGTTTGCTTATTTGAATTTACCGCCCGATACGAATATCCTTGAATTTGGAATCCTGTGGAGTGATTTGGGAGGTCCATCGGCGGTTAATATGGTCAGTATAAATGTCTTTTTTCAGGATTCACTGGTATTTTTCGCCGACTGGCTCCCCGACCAGGGCAATGGTTTTATTACGATAAGAAAAGAAAATCAGTTTGTTGGCGAAAGATATAATTCCGTGATTATAAATCAAAATCGCCAGCGGATATTCAAGCCTTCACTCCCCCGCAATCCTTTTGGCGGGAAATAGATTTAACCTTGAATGCGCCCTGCAGATACCCGCATCTGAGCGGAAGTAAAAATGGGTCAGACGTGAGCATCTGACCCCGCACTGAAGTATTAAAAGCTTTTTCGTTTAAATCGCAACCTGAATACTAATAACAAAAAACGATGCTATAACGACTATTGTTACCGCTTTTACATGGCATTAAATATCTGATAAAGACTACGTCTTAGCTTAAAGCTTGTCTCCGAATTTCCCGGCAAGCTTATTATGTAACCAGGCAAATATCGCTCCGCCGATTAAACCGTCAACCAATCCCCACCCCAATCCGATAAAACTACCAGGGGTGGTAACCTCATACCCGCGATAGACATATCCAATAGGTAACAGATCTGCGCATTGTCCTTCAAATATCATCACCCACCAGGTAATTAAAAACAATCCCAATCCCCAGAATATTCCGCATGTTAATGCGAACGCTTTTACATTTAACTTCATGACCATCCTCCTTGGTTATGCGCAAAAAATATGCACCCTATATTAATTAGAATTTAGGAAATTAAATATTGAAAATCAAGTTTAATTTATCGCAGATTTTCAATCAGATTCTAATCTACACTTCCGCAATGTATTGGCATAAAGTTTTGCCAAAATTGGTGATTTGAAACTCAATAATTGTCCCCGGCTTCTCCGATGTAAGATTGCTTCAAAATATCTTATCGTATCATGCATAAAATCCACCACGAACCGTGCTTATTTGCGTATATAATTTATGCGGATAATAATTGTCCATATTATAAACCTTTGCCCTGCAACGCATCAAGCGCGGAGATGGTTTAATGCTGCCAGCTAATTTTGCCCGCTTCAATATGAAATTTCGAATAATTCTCATTCTTGCCCCGGTAATTTTGTTGCTTGGCGGATGTGAGTCGGATGAACAATTGGTTTCCGAATCGAAGTATCATCCGTCCGGCTGGACAAGTTTTCCCGCCGATGAATCGCATGGAGTTCAGGCTCTGAAAACAGGAATTCTTAATTGTTATGATTGTCACGGAAATGATTTTTCCGGCGGAATTGCCCAAGTAGCATGTGCCGAATGTCATGGCTATGGCCAGGACAACTGTGTGGCATGTCATGGCGGTTTATTCGACAGTACCGGCGCTCCCCCTTACGCCTTAGACCGCTCAATCAATGATACAATCCTGGCCGTCGGCAGTCATTATATTCATCTCTATGGTTCCGAAATATCCGATGGAATATCCTGCAATTCGTGCCATATCGTTCCGGAACATCCCTGGGATTTAGTTCACTTTGACTATTCTATTTATAATGGACCGGGGATCAGCGATTCGATTGCCGAAATAGTATGGGGAGGAATCGCCGACTCTGGAGGGATTTGGGATAGAGAAACCCGAACCTGCTCAGATACTTATTGTCACGGGAATTTTAAGAATGGATATCCCGACAATTCTCCAGTATGGACCGAATCTGATCAAACCCTGTGCGGTTCATGTCATGATGATGGCAGTAATATTCTTCATATGAACAGGGACCACATATTGCATTATTATTTTGATATCGGCTGTGAAAACTGCCATGCCGCGACGGTCGATGAACATCTGAAAATCATTGGCCTTGAGTTTCACGTTGATGGCCAGTTTACGGTAAGATTCTATCCGGACAGCGGATCATATTCAAATGGCACCTGTTATGACCCGGGTGGATGCCATGATACACAGGATTGGCATTGAATTTTACTCTTAAAATATATTATGATAAGGTCAGAATGAAGCATTCAATAATATTATTACTGGCGCTGTACTCACTGTTTATGCCGGCAGACGCTTCCGAATATCATGTCGATAAAACGAACACGAATCTGGTTATGTTTGTATGTGAAGTGCCTTTGACGGATTTTAAGGTAAAGACATCGCAAATTGACGGATATGTATATTGGGATGGCGATTCAATGCCGCCACCAGAATCACAATCAGAAACCAGTGACATTTACTTTGAAGTTCAGCTAAACTCTCTGGATGCCGGAAACAGCATGTATAACCGCCACCTGAAAGAAGATTACCTGGAAACGGAAAAGTATCCATATGCTGAATTTAAGGCGAGTATTAAGAAGATTGAACAATTGACGGATAGTACCTTTGCCGCCTATGTTGAAGGGGATTTTTCCATACATGGCAGGAAGAAGAAGATTGCGATTGTCGGACAAACGGTGAAATTGGGCGATCTCTTGCGAGTTGAATGCGAATTCACGGTCAAACTCTCGGATTATGATATAGAGATACCAAAATTGATGTTTATTGAGGCTGATGATGATATTAAGGTCAACCTGGATTTTTATATTAAACCATCTATTTGACGCAGGGCATAGAAATGGCAATTAAATCAATTTATACTTTTTTCGTGGCTTTAATAGTGTTTATGGCGGGAACTGATGCTGTTCTCGCACAACCGAAGTGGACACGATCGGAACCGGAAATTGAAATAAATCTCAGATTATTTCACTCCACTAAAATCATCGGTTTGCCAACCGCTGAGGCGTTGAGCAAAGGCGATTTTGAGGTTGAGATATCCCACCGCTTCTCTCCTCCAATCAGCGATGGTTATGAATCGTTTTATGGCTTTGACGGCCCGGCGAAAATGAGAATCGCCGTGGGTTATGCCGCGTTTGAGGATTTGATGTTCATGATCGGCCGCAGCAACATTGATGATAATACCGATTTTCATATTAAGTATCGCTTACTTCATCCAAAGAAAGAGGACTTCCCGGTGTTGGCTTCTCTTCAGGGTGGAATTGCCTGGAATGCGGTCGAGACTTTCAGGCCTGATAGTCTGGGGAATATGATTGTCCGCCCCAAAAACCATGACCGCCACTTTCAGTATTTTGCAAGGCTGAATATTGATTTTCGACCGATTAAAAACTTTGTCATCGGACTTGTTCCCTCGTATCTTTATAACAACGACATCAGGTCTATAGATATTAAGCATACCTTTTCCTTGGGTACCATTTATCAATATTATATCAACAAGAGATGGAGCCTGATTGGAGAATGGTCATTTATTCTATCCGATAAATATAAGCGCCATAATCCGGGCGGAGTCGGAATTGAGCTTGAAACGGGCGCGCATATTTTTGAAATATTTGTAACAAATCAATTGCGCATTAACCCATCGCAATCCATCGCGGGGTCCGAATATCCTTTTGATGGAGAAAATCTTAGAATCGGATTTTTTATAAATCGCGTGCTTTAATCCTGGCGGCTTTCAAAAAGGCCGCCATCGATCCACTTCTGAAGTTCGTCAATAAATTCCTGATCAAGTTTTTCGTCATATGGCATCACCGGTTCACTGGACCATGCCATCGTCCGGTAAAGCGAACTTTTTTCGGCCTTCCCATTCACGACCACCGGGCCATGGTCAGAACCGGTCAGAATTTGATTATAACTTTCCAGTCCCAGACCCGCCGCCGGTTTCGCACCGGCATGACAGTCGGATGTGGCGCATTTGGCATCCAGTATGAATTTGACATCGCTGTAATAAACGGTTTCAGCCGTCGGTGTAATTACTTTTTCTTCAGAACAACTGAGAGGCAGGAATATCGCGATTACAACAAATAGGCATACGATAGTGAATTTACTTTGGGACTGATTCATGCTTCCTCGAAATGGTATTGTTTCTTAATAATTGTATACGAAACAGTCCGCATACTAATTGAATTTGGATAAATATAAAACAGTAATTTGTTATTGTTTGATCAATTCGCTTAATGTTTGACCGGTATTTTTGGTGGAGCCGAGGGGGATCGAACCCCTGACCTCATGACTGCCAGTCATGCGTTCTCCCAGCTGAACTACGGCCCCACGCTTCTGAGATTGGCAATATATACCTCATTTCGGCCCTGTCAAGAATTAAGTTAGATGAAAAATTCAAATAACCAAATCAGCCCAATTCCAAATCATCCGGTTCAATTCTGTTTTTCCTGAAAGCAGAAATTATAATTGCCGCAATTGATACTATCGCGAAAAGTACTACCACCCAGGTAAATGAATTTTCGTAAGCGATCGCTTTATCAACAATCTCGGAATGATTTTGGACACGGTATGTAAATATCGCCGTCGAAATCGCAACTCCAAAGGCCAGTCCTAATGTCCGGGAAACTGCCAGCAGACTGGATGCTATGGCGGTAATCTTCTTTGGAATAGCCGACATCATCGCCGATGAATTGGGCGCCTGAAACATACCCCCGCCAATCCCGATGACAATCAGCCGCATAATTATCTCAAAGCGCGTGGAATTTTGATCCAGGGTCGAAATCCAAAAAATCCCGATCGTGGAAACGCACAATCCCAGTGTCGTCAATAGTCGATACCCGATCGCGTCGGAAATCCTGCCCGCCAAAGGCGCGACAAAAACCGTCACCAAAGGCACCGCAACCAAAACCATTCCGACCTGGCGCGGAGAATACAGCAAAATATCCTCAAGATAAAACGGTATTAAAACCATCCATGCGGCGATGCAGATAAACGATACCATCATCGAAGATATGGCCAACGAAAACTGCCTGTACCGGAAAATCCCCAAACCGATCAGAGGAGAATCGACTCGGGTTTCGCGGGCCATAAATAATGCAAGTGATACTATTCCAAGCGCCCCGGTCATTGTCAATATTTTAAATGTCCATTCCGGGTCATTTAGCCGATTGAGCGTCAAAAGTATTAGAATTATTCCAGCCGCCTGAAGAATACCGCCGCTTATATCAAGTTTTGAATCCGGTTCATCAGGTTTAACCCCCTTAAGAGTCCGCATCGAATAAATATATCCAAAGATACCGATAGGGATATTGATAAAAAATATCCACTTCCAGCCCAGGGTTGAAACAATCAGGCCGCCAACCGGAGGTCCCGACATCAATCCAATCCCGACGACAGTTGCCAGAATCCCCATACTTTTGCCGCGTTCTTTGACCGGGAACGCGCGAGTCACCAGAGCCGGGCCGGCGGCCATCATAAATGAAGCGCCGATTCCATGAATAATGCGGAAAGCTATTAATTGCCATATCGTTACAGACAAACCGCACAGGCACGATCCGATGGTAAACAAGCCAAAACCTGTCAAATAGGTATATCGAAACCCCCTTTTAACGGCTATCCTGCCCACAAAAAGGAGTGTTGAGGCAATTGTCAACGAATATGCTAAAACGACCCAGGCGACATAATCAACTGAAATACCGAAACTTCGAGATAAAGTCGGAAGACTGACATTAACTATAGAAGCGTCGAGCGTTCCGATAAAGGCCGACAGGGCAGTAACCAGCAAAAGACGATATTTGTTAATTTGAAGAGGGCGCTCAAAGCCGTCCATTTAATTTTCCCAACCTGTTGCGTAAAAATAAATTGACAAACGACCGATAGAATCATAATCTAACGGTAAGTTAATGTCAAATGATTTAATTTTTTGATTGCACAAAAGGCCATTAAAATCGTCAAACATTTAGGCGAAAGGGATATCAGCGGGATGACAGACGAAACAACCCGTTTGGTATTGCTTTTTCAAGAGGGTGACAGGCAGGCGTTTGCCGAATTGGTCAAGGCTTTTCGCCATAAGATATATGCCTTGGCATACAGGATTCTCATGAATCATTCAGACGCCGATGAAGTCGCTCAGGAAACTTTCGTCCGGGTCTATAACCGGATTGGTCAATTGAAATCACCAGTTAGGTTTGACTCGTTTTTATACCGGATCGCTACAAACTATGCCATTGATTTGTTGCGCAAAAGGAAAGGCAGAGTTGTGGCCATGCCGGATGAGGGTGAACTTCCGGGAAATATTCAGGTGGCCCTTTCATTGAGGGTAATCAACCCGGAAAAAAACCTTGAAAACAAGCAGTTATTGGACGCAATTATTAAAGCAGCGGAGGAACTTCCTCCAAGACAAAAGGTAACTCTGGTTTTGCATGATATTGAAGGCCAGTCGAAAGAAGAAATTGCCAGGATTCTTGAATGTCCCGAAGCTACGGTGAGATCAAACTTGCATATTGCACGCAGTAAACTTAAGCAGATACTTTCTAAGTATTTAGCAATATGATTAATTTTGGAGGCTCTAAATGTCAAACCGCCACATAACTCATCTAATCGGGGGCTTTTTAGACGGAGAATTAACTCCTAAAAAACATCAAGAGGTTTTGGATCATTGCTCTTGCTGTCCCTCATGCGCAAGAGAATTGGGTCATTACAGAGAACTTAAGACGATAATGGGACGCATTAAAGAACCCGATCCGGGAGATGAATATTTCACGACCTTGTCAGAGAATATTTTGAACAGGACGGAATTAATCCGTCCGGCACCGGTTTTGGATTCAAATATGACAGGAAGCAGTTTATCGCGGCAAAACATTTATAAACTTCTCATCCGAGTCGCTGCCGTAATAACATTACTGTTCATATCATTATTCGCCACCGAATTTAAGCCTCGAAAACATGTTTCGCAAGCCGGCAATCGGGCTATAGAAATAAGGGCGGATGGGAAAAACATTGCCGGATGGACGGGCAATATTCCTCCCGGTAAGGATGACGTGAATGATATATCAAACAATTCGACAAGTGAATAAAGGAAATAAGGATTATAGTATTTGGCATTGATTGGTGATTTTGGAGCAAAAATGACGAATCATTCAAAGTATTTCTCGCTGATTGCAGCGATAATGCCTCTTTCTATTGTCGCAATATCAGCACTTTTTATTCTATCGTGTTCATCAGAGCGCGAGAAGTATTTATTTCGATACAAATACGGGGCGCCGGGCAAAACGGTCAATGTCATCCAGACCACAAATCAGTCCGGAACCATATTCAAAAACGACAAATGGGTCAGTGATATTGACTGGACATCTTACACCTATCTTACTTTAAAAACATCCGAAATTTTAGATGATAACACTTATATTATGGATGTTTTTTATAATACGGAAAATAAGGACCTATCCGAAAGCAATTTCGTTGTTAAATTTCCTGATTCAACCTGTGAGAACGTTTATCATCTGCATACTACTGATAGAGACTCAGTTATAAATATTGAGTTCCCCGCTAACGGTCCATCAGAAGACAGAATCAATTATTATAAAACTATTTCAAGTCCTTGTTATGCTAATTTTCCCAAGGAGGCGATTGCGCCGGGGCATAAATGGAGAATGTCGATACCATCCGTTATGTTAAACGGAGACACTGCTATATCTGTACTGGATTATGTTTTTAAGGGATTCACCAAAAAAAAAGGATACGATTGCGCATTGATTGAAATTAAAGCCGAAATCGCCGCGGCCTTTCTTTCGGACCCCGGCGATTCCAGTTTGACTCAGCGAGAGGAATGGCATACCGTTAAAGGCATGATGTATTTCTCATTGGAACATGGTTGGCCTGTTCAACTTAATTTCTCATCGCATGTTCTTTCGCATCGCCAAAAAAGAGATGCGCTTGAATATTATATTGATGACAATGGCGATAAAATTGACATCCCCGAAAGTGAACGAGAAATAACCGATATGTTTTTCAAGGTCGAATACGACGAAAACACAAGCTTTGTTTATTCTGGCATTGAAAGCCATTAATATTCTTTACAATCCCATTTATCTATTATAAATTCAACAAATGAGTGAGATTTCCCGAGTCATAGTCATAATCCTCGATGCCTGTGGCATAGGTGAACTGCCCGATGCCAGTGAATATGGAGACGCTGGCTCAGCCACTCTCCAAAATACTGCCTCGGCGGTCGGGGGATTAAGCCTGCCTATGCTCGAATCTCTCGGACTTGGAAATATAGAAATGATTGAGGGGGTCAAGGCAACTCCCAATTCAAATGCCGCCTTTGGAAAAATGGCTGAAAAGTCCGCTGGAAAAGATTCCACTTCAGGGCATTGGGAACATTTTGGAGTTATTCTTAAAGATCCCTTCCCGACATATCCTGACGGCTTTCCCGATAAACTAATAAATTATTTCTCTGAGCTTTGCGGCTACAATGTAATTGGCAATAAGGCCGCATCGGGAACAGAAATTATTGAACGTTTGGGAAAAACACATTTGGACACCCACGCTCTCATCGTCTATACATCTGCAGATTCGGTTTTCCAGATTGCCGCTCATGAATCAATCGTCTCTCCTGATGAGTTAGATAGAATATGCGATATCGCCAGAAAATTACTGACTGGAGAACACCATGTTGGGCGGGTTATCGCCCGGCCTTTTAGTGGCCGGCCGGGCAATTTTGTCAGGACTTCCAGGCGAAAAGATTTTTCCGCGCTGCCCTCCTCCCCATTCGTTAATCAAAAACTAATTGAAGAAAATATTCCGGTCATAGCCATCGGAAAGATTTATGATCTTATGGCCGGTTTGGGCATATCGAAAAAAATCATCGCCAGCGGCAATGATGAATGTATGGATAAAATGATTGATGCCCTCGATTCTTATTCAATCGGTTTGATAATGACAAACCTTGGCGATTTTGACATGCTCTGGGGACATCGCAATGATTACAAATCATTCGCAAACGGATTAGAGGAATTTGACTTATGGCTCGACAATCTTATTGGCAAATTAAAAGAGGATGATCTCTTGATTATCACTGCCGACCACGGATGCGACCCGACCACGCCTTCGACCGATCACAGCCGTGAATATGTTCCACTTCTGGCATTTCGACCGGGAATGTTGAAGGGAATCAATCTCGGCATCAGGGAATCCTTTGCCGATACAGGGAAAACTATCGCGGATATTTTTAAAATTGATTATCCATTTCCGGGAAAATCATTTTTGAAAGAAATACAATGATCGATTTTGCTCGATATTTTGACCATACGCTTCTGAAACCGGATGCGACCGAAAGTCAAATAATAAAATTGTGCCTTGAAGCGGTCAAATATGGCTTTTATTCAGTCATTGTTAATCCCGTTTGGATCCCGGTTGCCGTTAAAGAAATTAATACAACTAATGTAAAAACCGGAAGCGTTTGCGGTTTCCCCCTCGGAGCCAATACGACAAATATTAAGAAGTCTGAAGCCCTGTTAGCCGAACAACAGGGAGCCAATGAAATTGACGTTGTTGCCAATCTGGGATGGCTCAAGAGCGGAGAGTTTACTGCGGTCGAAAACGAATTGACCGAAATACGAAAATCGCTCTCCAACTCAACTATCTTGAAAGTAATCATCGAAACCCCTGTCCTGGATGAAGACAAATGGCTGGATACTTGCCGGGCGGTAATAAATTCCGGGGGCGATTCTATCAAAAGCGCAACCGGTTTTTTGGGCCCGACCCCGGTTGAACATATTCGAAAACTTAAGGAAATTTGCCGGGATCAGATTCAAATCAAGGCGGTCGGAGGAATAAAATCGGCTGAAACCGCGCGGGACATGATCATAGCCGGAGCCTCTCGCATTGGCTGTTCCGCCTCAGTGGATATTTTCAGCCATATTTCGACGTAAATTTGTGATTGCCTTTTCCCGATTCGGCAATAATTTATTTTTGGGTCAACTGCCAAAACTATAGGATTGACTGACTCCAGTTTTTATATTATCAAGCAGTATGGCGGAAGAAGTCAAAAAAAACAGAATGAGGCCCTCGGTCGGAATATTTTTTAAATGCTGCCGGGTCTATTCCCGCATCTATTTGAACAAACAGGGAAAAGCGTTTGTTGGCTGGTGCCCCAAATGCGCTGGCAAAATTGAAATGCAAGTATCCCCCGATGGTTCCACCAGCAAACTTTTTTACGCGGAATAATCATGAGTCTCTTGCGAGCTAAAATAGTAATCGTTCCCCTTGGTGATGTTGATCTGACCCTGGTCAATCGTTTGGCAGGTTCCATCGGCGGCGTTTTCAATCGCGGCGTTGATATCCTAAAAGGCATGCGGATGCCTCAGGAAGCTTTCAATGAAACCCGCAATCAGTATTATGCCCGAATTATTTTATCCAAACTGGAGCGAGTCAAGGCCAACACGCGCGAAACAATCGTCGGGATTTGCGAGGAGGACATTTACCTTCCCAATCGCCACTATGTTCTCGGCTATGCGGATAATCTGGGTTCCACCGGGGTTGTCTCAATCTTTCATTTTCGCCATGAATTCTATGGACTCCCCGAAGACGAGAAACAAGTTTATCCCCGTCTTTATAAGGAAACAATTCACCAGATGGCGCATATCTATTCCATCCCTATCTGTTCCAATCCCAGTTGCGTTCATTATGAATCCACGGAAATGCTCGATATTGATCACAAATCGGATAAGCTGTGCGATATTTGCATCAGGAATTTGCAGCAGGTGCGTACCACATGAACCTGCCCCAGATTCTCGAATCATTCCGGACTGATCCCGAAACGGTTAACGGTATTGTTCACTGGGAAACAATTTCATCAAGACCCGCGGTAACGAGACCATTTCCGAATTTTATCAATGAAAAACTAATCAACTGCCTCAAATCTCGCGGCATTGACTCGTTATATTCGCATCAGCTTGAGGCCATCGAACAAATCAATGACGGTAAAAACGTCGTCGTTGTTACTCCGACGGCATCGGGCAAAACCCTGTGTTATAATATCCCAGTAATAAATCGCATCATGTCCGAACCGGATACTCGCGCTCTCTACCTTTTCCCGACTAAAGCTCTCGGAGCCGATCAGCTCGATGAACTGCACGGACTGGTGACGGACCTTGAAATTGACATAAAGACCTATACTTTTGACGGCGATACTCCGCAGGATGCCCGCCGCGCCGTCCGGTCGGCTGGCAATATCGTCATTACCAATCCCGATATGCTCCACGCCGGAATCCTCCCGCATCACACCAAGTGGATTAAGCTGTTTGAAAACCTTAAATATATCGTCATCGACGAGGTCCATCAATATCGGGGCATCTTCGGGTCCCATCTTGCCAATCTTCTTAGAAGGTTAAAACGAATTTGTAATTTCTATGACAGCCATCCGCAGTTTATTTGCTGTTCGGCGACGATTGCCAACCCCGCTGAGCTGGCCTCAAAACTTATCGAACAGCCGGTTGTTAAAATTGATAAAAACGGCGCCCCCGCCGGAGAAAAGCACTTTATTCTTTATAATCCACCGGTCATCAATGCCGAGTTGGGTATCCGTCGTTCGGCGGTTAATGAAACCGAACGATTGGCATCGATGTTTATAAAAGAAAATATTCAGACCATCGTCTTTGGCCGTTACCGGATGCAGGTTGAAATCATCCTGCGTTATCTTAAGGATAAATTCAAACATAAATACGGTCGCGGAATAAAAATCGCCGGATACCGCGGCGGCTATCTACCCAATGAACGCCGCGAAATCGAACAGGGCGTCCGTTCCGGCGAGATTACCGGAATCGTATCGACTAACGCTCTCGAACTCGGTATCGACATCGGCTCGCTCGATGTATCAATTATGTGCGGCTTTCCCGGCTCCATCGCCTCAGTCTGGCAGCAGGCCGGACGGGCCGGGCGCAAGGCCGGAGTCTCGGCGGCAATTATGGTTGCGACTTCGTCGGCTTTGCCGCAATTTCTCATGTCGCATCCGGAATATTTCTTCAAACGAACTCCCGAAGAAGGTATCATCGATCCCGACAACCTGATTATTCATTCGAGCCATATCAAATGCGCCGCCTTTGAGCTTCCGGTCTGGATGGGCGAAAAAATCGGCCCCGAACCGGTCGATGATATCATGGAATACCTCGAAACAAAGCGAGTTGTCCGCTCATCGGGAGATAAATACTACTGGTCGTCCGATATCTATCCGGCTAATGAAGTCTCCCTCCGTTCCGCATCGCCAGAGAATTTTGTCATTCTGAATTCATCCGATAATGATAAAGTTATCGGCGAGATCGATTATTTTTCAGCGCCGGAATTTCTGCATCCCGAGGCGATTTATATTCACGGCGCCGAAACCTATCAGGTCAAAAAACTCGACTGGGAAGGTCGCCGGGCGTACGTCGAGGAGGCCGAGGTCGATTATTACACCGACGCTGAAGAAAAGGCGGAGCTGAAAATCCTCGATGTTGACGAACAGAAATACATCTCCCCCGGTACAATCGGTCACGGCGATGTGTCTCTGACACGCGTTGTCGTGCTGTTCAAAAAGATCAAATTTCATACTCACGAAAACGTTGGTTCCGGGCCGGTATCGCTTCCCGAGCAGGAAATGCACACGACTTCGTTCTGGTATCAGTTCCCCAACGACCTTGCCGTCTCGGCCAACCTGACCGAATCGAAGCTGGGCGGAGGTTTGCGAGGAGTCGCCAATGTCCTGCAGAAAATCGCCCCATTGTGGCTGATGTGTGATCCTCGCGATATCAGGTCATTGTCACGCGTACGCGATACATTCACCGGCTGTCCGACGCTTTATGTTTATGACAATGTCCCTGCCGGTGTCGGATTCGCCGAGAAATTATACAACATGGTCCCCGATATATTCAAGGCCTGCAAACAGCATATTATCAACTGTGGCTGCGCCGGAGGATGCCCTTCCTGCACCGGTCCCCCGTTAGAACTCGGCGAAAAAGGCAAAAACGCCACTGTTGATGTGCTTGATGTGATTTTGGGGGAATAATAGAATGAATTTAGTCAATCACGGAGAATTTCTATGAAAGTATTTAGAGATTTAGAAATAATAATTAAGCCAGATCAAATCAAAGATTTGATTGGTAAAATAACTGACATGCTTGATGCAAATTGGACTAGGAATTACCAAAATGAAGAACGAGTAGTCAAAAATCTGGGACGCGATGTTTGCTTTTGCTTTAATCGAAGAAATGACAAAGGCGTTCAAGCGACAATGTTGGTCTTAATGCGTAATAATGACGATAAGATTTATGTTTCAAATATCGTACCCACTGCTGTGGGACATATTACCGATGATCAATATAACCAGATATTGGTGGAATTTTATGATAAATTTATTGATCCATTGGAAAATGAATTAGATTTTAAGGGCATATTATCCTCAGATAATCAAACAATCGAAGATTGGGTATCTGAAAAATGTGCTGGGCTGCTGCGTACATTTTCTGCGGCTGCAAATAAAGGTACAGGTAGTCATCACCCATGTGATCAGGAGCGTTGGTTTGAATTCATAATTGAAGCACAAAAACAAAAACCAAAATTGGAGGCGCATGTATTGGAGAGGTGGCTTTTTGAAGAAGAAAAATGGACGGAAGAAATTGCATCGGAACTAGCCTTTGAATATGAAAATGGGATTAGTTTATTAGATTTTTATGTACGAAATAGCTGATAATTTTAATGAGCATTCCCTAGATGAAGCGACTAACAATATTATTAGTCGCAATACAGGCGTAATTATAATTGATACGTGTTGTATACTTGATATAATAAGAATCCCATTAAGATCAAGCAACTATCTCAATGCTATATCTATTCTAGATATTGTGATAGAAGTGGTTTCAATGGCTAAATCAAATCCTCCACAAATTTCACTGGTAATTCCGCCATTAATCTTAAAAGAATTTAATGACCATGTAGAGCATACTATTATTGAAATAAAAAATTCTATAACAGACTTTAACGAACAGTATAAAATATTATTTTCGATTGCTGGACGGTATAACTCGAATATGGGAACAGGGCTCTTAATATCAAAATTGCATATTCTGGATGAATTGCATAAATTATGCTCAGACTTAATCGATTATGGCATACATTTGGGGGAAGACAAAGAATGTACAAATGAGGCAATGTCTAGATCAATTCGGAAAACCCCACCTGCCAAGAAAGGCACTTCTCAAGATAGTTATATATATTTGCATGGGATAAATTTGATATCTAAATTAAGAAAAAGGGGATTTCGCAAGAATTGTATCTTTTTTACAACAAATACAAACGACTATTGCGAAAAAAAAGGTCATCTTTTCGAAAATATCGATAAAGAGCTCTCAAAATTAACTGCCATTTTGCGTTACGATTGGCTACAGCTTTACGAAACTATAATAGAAAATAACAACGAGTAGAGTAGCTAGGTTACGCCACATTTTTGCTATGGGATAAAACTAACTCTACACACCCCGCCCCTATCGGGGCACCCCTCTCGAGAGGGGAAAAATAAATTCAGTCCGTACGGCACCATTACAGGGATGCTGCCAATATTAATATTATCCCACATCGGGGGATCGGCGGGATCGCATGGACCCCGCCCAGGAGTACCCCACAACTTGAATCGTCAATTCGTTAAAATAGTAGGCGAATCTATATCTTGTATATATTTTGAGATATTCGAAAACTTCTGAATTATATTACGATCGTACTAAGCCCAACAACTCTTGACTTTATCAATAACGGAAAATACCGTTTAAGATTAAACAATTTTGCTGATTGGCAAGTCTATTATAAAAAGGAGAACTTATGAAAAACATTCCAATTATCATGACCCTGATTTTGGCGCTTACAATTAGCGCTCTGGTTCAGGCTCAGGATGAAAAGCGCCTGACAACTATTCAGCTTACCGATAGAATTTATCAAATATCAGTAGATGAAGGGGAATATACTACCAATACCCTGGTATCTGTGGGGGACGATGGCATCTTAATTGTTGACACTCAAAACGAAGCGGAAGCCGAAGAATTAAAACAGATTATTGATTCCTTCGATAAAGGCGGTCCCAAATTTATTATTAATACTCACCGCCATGTTGAACATATCGGCGGCAATGCCATATTTGGAACCGAACCGGTAGTAATCACTCATGCCCTTTACCCTTCAAAATTGACCACCGGCTCATATATTTTTGAAGAATATCCTCCGGCGACTTATCCCGACATCACCTTGGCCGATTCACTGAGTTTATTTTTCAACGGTGAAAAAATCCGAATAATCGAAATGGGAGGAAGCCACGATGATAATGAAATCATTGTCCATTTTACCGATTCGAAAATCGTTCATCTAAGCTTTCTGGTTAATGGTTTCAATTTCCCTTCGATTGACTCCGATGGTGATGTATTCAAATTCCCGGAACTCCTTCGCAAGGCGATAGAGCTTTTGCCGGAGGATGTAACGATCGTATCGGGACATAACGGCCATGGTACCTGGAGCGACCTGCATGATTATCTTGATATGCTCGTTTCAACGACCGCAATAGTGAAAGAGGGGCTGGATGCCGGAAAAGACCTGGCGACTCTCCAGGAAGAGCATGTTTTGGATGAATGGAAATCATACGCCGGAAGTTATGTCAGTGTCAATGAATGGATTGAATATCTGGTAAAAGGTTTTGAAAATAAGGGCACACCCAAAAAGAAAAGTATATACGAGCCTCTATATCATGCCATCAAGGAAGGCGGGCTGGAAGCAGGAATATCGCTCTATCATGATATAAAAAATAAAAATGCCGATGATTATGAACTTTCCGATGTAAACTTACTGATTATAGCAAATAAATACCTGGCCAGGGATAAAATATCGGATGTTATTCGCCTTCTCGAATTGAATATATCCGAGTATCCATCCGGCGATTACTGTTATTATTCACATTATCTTCTCGCTCAGGCTTACAATGAGCAAGGAAATAAGGAAAAAGCAGTTTATAACTGCGAAAAATCTATCGAACTAAAATCCGAATTTGGGGGAGCAGTAGAATTATTGGAAAAAATAAAGGGTAATTAATCAACGTTTCAATATTTTTTCCCAATGAAAGGAAGTGGGATTGGCGGGGTTCTCAGCCCTACGGGGAATGGGGACTCTGGGAAAGTACGATTCCAATAAATATAACTTTTTCTTGTACAAAAACCAAGCACATGAAGAGTACGACGGGATGACTCACTCAACCCTGATTTTCGTTTAGGTAAGCTATTTGGTTAGATTATTTAATTGGAGGTGGGGGGATTCTCCAAGACGCATTCTCATAACATGTTGACGTACTACATATTACGCCATAACGCCTTAATCGGGAGTCATTTAGGTATTTTTATTTGTTTGTATATGTTTTTGTTTGTTTTTATCTGTTTTGGTGCCGTGTGGTCACAAAATGGGCACAAAATGAAAAGGGCTTCAAGTGAAGCCCCTTACTATTCATCCAATGAAGTTACGTCGGGTTGTTAGGCTTACTAACATTTCTCAATCTTTATTGTTCCCCAAAAATTAATACCCTTACTCACACCCCGCACATGGTGCCAGGCCGCCTTTGAAGATGTGAGCAATGAGATAAACAGCATCCGCGATATTTGCTATTTCATCGCAGTTGGAGTCTCCACCTTCATTAGGTTCGGGACAAGGACCTCCCTTAAATACGCAAGCGATAATGTAAACAGCGTCCGCTATATTTACGTCACCGTCATTATTAGCGTCGCCGCAAATAAACTGACAAGCATCGCCAATTCCGTCGCCTTCACTATCCCATTGGCTGAAGTTTGGGATTGATGGGCAATTATCACACGCATCAGGAATACCATCATTATCTAAGTCAGCATTTACGGTGGGAACGGTAAATGCGGCATAAATACCTGGCTCAAAAATATCTGTGGAAATGATATTAAGAAGGGTATCAGGTTCTCCTCCTATCAATTCCCATTGAGAAATTGATTGATTCCAGTGAAATAATTGGATTGCTGATTCCATTTGACATGCCGCCATTTCTGCCCCTGGTATCTTTAATGGGTTGTATCTGATACTGATTTGATTATTTCCCTTCAGGCTGACCGCAGGGTAAATCGATAGGCTGTGTGTCTGACCGATTTGTAGAGAAGTACTATCTAATCCATCCCTAATTACCGGATATTCTGTCGATAGAATCATTATCTTTTCTATACTGTTGACTACATCTATTGTAAACCCACAACATCCGTTGGAAACTGTATTTACACTTGAAGTAATTACAGAATCGGCATCCTCAATAATATATTGCGCATTAAAAAAGAACTCCGTTTCGGTACTATCTATGGCCTTGACAGTAAAGGTGCCACTGTTACTGAGAGGGTCGCTTATCACCACCGAGTAGGCGGTTTCATCATAAGAACACACCTGAGAGTAGTGGCCCCCCTCATCCGTGTATATACTTAATGACGGCAATGAAGTAAAAACCTGATCTGGTATCATTTTAAAGATACCGTTATCGGACGTAGCCAGTTCAAAATCGCATATCAATGGATAATACCCTTCCACCTCGTACATTTCCATTGTAATAATGTCTAATTCAGATGTATTCTCCTTGGTGACACAGGTTGAAGCTGCAGAACTGCTATAAAGCCAGACAATATTGCTATTTGATAACTCATCTATAATTATTCGTCCGGCAGCATAAATCTCATCGCCATCATTATAACCCAAACATCGAATTCTTCCTTCATATGGTTTGTCTGCGGTTTTGCCTTGATAAATCGCTTTGCCTTCAGAATTAAGCAGACTAACATCTATATTTGGAATCTCTACCCACCGCCATATCAGACTCCTTACGGTTACACCAACAGTCCTAGCGCCGCCATCAAAGTCAATAATTGCATCTGACGACGGGATCAATGCGCCAACGTCATAGTTTAGATTATTCATATCATTGTTTGGCCCCGGAAAAAACCCACCGACAGGTTGATTTAATTCAACGAAAATACCGTCGTATGTTCCATTGAATTGTTGCGCAAGATATTCCCAGCATGATGAGTTATATCGCTCCACCCACTGCATTGTATTTCTCTCCTCAACGAAGATATCCTCGTAAAATTCAAATGAGGATATTTCGGAATTTGTATCGTTGGGAGTTAAATATTGATCGTTCCAATATATATTATAATCCATCATTCCATAGTTGCGAGGATATGTAGCGGTATATTTCCCGGTCGGATATTCATCACCCAATCCAAGTAGATAGTGTCCCATTTCATGAGCAAGCGCTCTTGAAGGGGGATAAATATATTCTGTTCCATTCCATTCTGTTGTGCCAATAGACCAGTTGTACGGATAATAAATATCATCGTAAGTAAGATTGCGATTACCATTTAGGAATTCATTTGAATATACTATGCGTGTAAATTTTATTCGACCATTCCGATGTATTCCTCCACCTTTTTTATCATTCGGTATTTCAATAGTAATAGTTCCCGAAGGGGTAAAGATGTTGTTCGCATAAATTTGTACATCGGCAACCGTCCAATTTACTTTGTCATCATATATTTTAATTGTGTCCAGTCGTATCTGCCCATTGGTGACATCATACAGATAATTACTTGCATACTTAAAACCATCAAGCAGACTTTGAAGATAGTCAAAATCGGCATCCCATTGAACCGACACAACTAAATTGTAGCAAAACGTCGAATGATCTACTGAAATAACCTGACCATCAGTTCCCTCAAATACGTCGAATGATAAGTCTCCAGTTACATAATCAAATTCGGAATTATCTATTGTAAGCGTATACATTGTACTTAGTATATTCTGATGCTTGGTAGCAGGCTGGTTATGAACCTGACGTTCTAACTTTATCATTTCGCCTGCACTAAACCACTCCTCGGGTATTAAGATGGCGCCTTCAGCATCTGTTATTAGTTCGCCAAGATCTTCTTCCGACAAATTCGGTTTTGAATATGTCGGCCTTGATACTTTAAAAGTCTTTCCTTCAGGAATCGCAATATTATTCGCATCCGTTATATAAATTAACTTATCCTCCGGTAATTCGACAGGCAATGACAAGATCATAAATCCATCATAATCAGCAAGGTAGGCATAAAGAGGAGACAAACTGATTTGATATGTGTCACCAGGTGTATTATAAGTATTTTCAATGATGGGTATCTGCGGATCAGTAATATTTACAATGGTTACTCCAGGATATTTACTGGAGACATATAATTTATCATTGACCGCTTTTAGATCTAATGCTTTTCCGCCAAGATTATGCCAGTCAATTAATAAAGGTGTGTGTGGATCGCTAATATTAATTATATCAATTCCCCACGTATCAAGGGCAACATACGCAAAATCATCATTGATTTCAATTTTTTGAGCGGCAGCTGATGTCGCAATATGTGAGATAAGTTCAATCGAGGATGGTTCGGATACATCAACAATATACACCCCTGGTGTTCCATCTGCAATAAATGCATAATTGCCATCTACAGCTACATCTTGAGCGTATCCAGGTGTATCATAGCCTCCTGCGTACGTGGGTGCGTCGGGGATAGTAACATCTAAGATAATTAATCCTAAAGTGTAATCGGTTATATAAGCATAATTTCCATAAACAATCACCGATGATGCGTTACTTGGAGTATCATAAGTGAAAGATATGGTTGGCATGGATGGATTAGAAATATCGACGATATCGACACCTACAGCTTTTGTAGCCACATAGGCATAATCTAATTCTATAAAGATATCGCTAATATATCCAATTGTTACTGCTGTTTGCAATGAGCCAATAACAGCTGGCAAATGGGGATCGGAAACATCAATTACTTTTAATTCTTTCATTAACCCGCAATAAGCGTATCCATTTGAATATACAACATTAAATACCCCATAATTTATGTACCCACCCAAATACACTGGATCGCCAGGATCATCAACATCGAAAATAGCCAGGCCCCTATGAGTGGATAAATATGCATGATCATCTGAAACAGTTACATTAACGGTGTAGCTAATGGGGGATTCCGCATTATAGGCCACCCTGTATGGGGCATAGGGATTGGATATATTTATCACATCAAGACCACAACCTGCGGCGATAAATGCGTGATTACCATGAATAATTAATGCCTCATCAGAACAATTCGATAGAACGCTCCCGGCCGCTGTTGGAGCTGCTGGATTTGATACATTTATGATTCTCAGTCCATTGTCTCTTGTAGAAGTATATACATAATTTCCAACGACAGCTATTCCCACAGTCCAATATAAACCTGTATCATACCTACCAACAAATGTCGGCGTTTCAGGTATGCTGATATCGATAATTTCTATCCCGTGATAATATCCGTCGGCAATGTACGCCATTTGTCCTTGTATTGCTATATCGACCGGAACTCCTAGGGTAGAATATGAACCAACAATAATCGGATTGGCGGAATTTGTAATATTGATGGACAAAATTCCATTAACACCGCATGCGACATATACATAATCGCCGGATTTCGCCATTCCGTCGCTGGCCGGAGGGTGGATTCACATTTGAAGTGCAACAGTTTATCTCCAAATAACTCAGCTGGGGTTCGAAAGTCCAGACATTTCCTTGGAGTGTTATTATAAGCGCAAATGAGTTTGAAGAAGCGATCATCAGTAAGTGTAGCCAAATCAG
>JBDREQ010000077.1:0-3158 GCA_043819555.1 Candidatus Zixiibacteriota bacterium
TATCACGATTATTTACCTCATAGGTGGAAAACTTAATTTCAGGTTACCCACTTAAAACAGCGAGGAACCCTTATTATCCCATACCTTCGACAAACGATTTGAATCAGAAAGCGAAAATAATCCGGGAAAACCGAGTTCAACATATCGATACGATGTCTACACTTTAGACCAAATTATCACCATCCCTTTTCCTGTATTTTAGTAAGTGGGTCATCTTTCTTGTTATCTTAAGCTATCTAAATAAATTAACAATCGCGTTGCATATTTTCCATTCAGTGTTTTTAGGATCTTATACTGCTCAAATGCAGGCTCTTTTTGCTTTAAATGAAAATAAACAAGCCCCAGATTGTAATGTGAAATCGGATTATAAGGATCAATCTTCACAGCCTTTATGAAGGATTCTATGGCTTTGTGATAAAGCCCCGTCTTTAAATTTGAAAAACCTATCCCGTAGAGAGCATCTAAATTGTACGGATCTAAATTAAGGGCATCATTAAAAAACTCGATCGCTTTTTCATAATTTTGCTGATCGCGGTTTTCGTTTCCTTGCCTTATCAACTCCTTTGCGGTCTCTTTCTTTTCATTGTCAACTGATCCCATTTTTTTCTGTTTCAAAGGAATCAAGACTTTTTGGCCGACGTAGATGTGATGACCTTTAAAATTATTATATTTACTCAACTCTTGAATTGAGACATTGTACTTAGCGCCGATTTCCGAAAGTGTATCACCCTTCAGAACCACGTATTTTTCAATTATCAGCTCTGCTTTTGCATCAATGGTAAAAGGGTTGCCCTTTGATTCCGCCTGTGTATGGACCCTGAAAAAAAAGAAATTCAGAAAGGTGAATACAAACAGAAATATAATAATCCGTTTCATATTTCGACTCCCGAAGACAGATTCCTACTAAGTATTTTTTAGATTCTACTCCAAAATTCTATTGATATTAATTGCGTCAATTGCAGGTATGCAAAAAACCGACTTTCGAATTGAAATCAACAATTTTCTGAGGACTCGATTGTCAATATGTCGATACGGTATATTGTATCAAAAGTGTTTAAAAATCAAGTTGGCGAGAATCACCAAGTATCAGGAGTCCTCAAAGCTATTTTCAGGGAATTGTCAAGTCATTTTTCGGTTATTGCAAATCAATTATTTAGCTGGTTTCTCGGGCCGAACATGTCGCGTAAGCTTCCTACAGAACCAAGGAGAGCTGATGCTTCATAAGGCATATAGACGACTTTGTTGTCTTTTCCACTCACCATTTCCTTCATGGTTTCAATGTATTTAAGGGCAATCAGATATGTTGTGGGATCTCCACCTGCTTCCTTAATTGCCTTTGTAACCTTTGAAACCGCGTTAGCCTCAGCCACCTTTATTCTTGCTTCTGCTTCACCCGTGGCTTTCAGAATCAATGCTTGCTTAAGGCCCTCGGCCTCCAATATCTTCGATTGCTTCTTTCCTTCGGCTTCAAGTATTGCCGCACGCCGATCGCGTTCGGCTCTCATCTGCTTCTCCATCGCAAGTTTTATGTCTTCCGGTGGAGCGATGTCCTGCAATTCCACACGATTTATTTTAACTCCCCACTTATCGGTTGCCTCGTCCAGAATCGTGCGTAATTTTTGATTGATGGTATCACGCGATGTCAGCGTATGGTCCAAGTCAAGCTCACCAATGACATTACGAAGTGTTGTTTGAGTCAGCTTCTCAATCGCATCCGGGAGATTAGCGATCTCGTAGACAGCTCGCTTGGCGTCAGTGACCTGAAAATACAGTAATGCGTTGATTTCAATCACCACATTGTCCCGCGTGATTACATTCTGCTTAGGGAAGTCATAGACAGTCTCGCGCAAGTCAATCCTGTTGACTATCTCCTTGCGAACAATCATTTTCCCATCCACGTCAGTCTTGATGAACTTCCACTCAATGGATCGCGGTTTGTCGAAGATCGGCCAGATTATATTGATGCCTGACGACAAAGTCCGATTGTATCGGCCAAGCCGTTCAATAACCATCGTTTCAGACTGCTGGATGATCTTGAAGCCCTTGATTGTGAAGATGATAATAAAGACAACCAGCGTTCCGATAATGGTAAGCGGCACATTCAGTGGAATGCTCAGTGGGATACTCATGAGACTTCACCTCCTTGGTTTGCTGTTGTTGCTTCGACCACGACTTTGCATCCATCTATTTCCCGAACAATTACCTTCTGCCCGACTTCGATCCGGGAATCATCGGCTGTAATAGCACGCCAAACCTCGCCTCCGATTCTAGCTCTTCCAGTTCCCGATGCGTGGTCAATCACCTCGGTTACCTGGCCGGACTTGCCAACAAGTGCATCAACATTCGTCCTGATTTTCGTCTCCCGACGGTAGAAATGCTTTAATATGATTGGCCTTATTCCCAATGACATAACTGCCGTGGCGATACCGAAAACTAGCAGCTGCATCTTGAACGTAACATCTGCACCTGCAAATGGAGCCACAATCAAGCAAGCTGTGCCGAATACTCCAACCACGAATCCGGGAGTGAATATCTCGACAATCCATAGCACGAGGCCAGCAATGACCCACATGTGCCAAACTTCAAGCATTTGCGTTTTTCCTTTCTTTCCTCTGATGCCCCAACAATAATTTTACGGATCCGTATAAGACGCTGTTTATCTGATTTCAGTCCGCATATCATGTCTTTGTTGTAGGGACGATTAAAGAAATTAATATAAACGAAACAAATAGTTGCATGTATTTGAGAGTTTTATCATGGGTTTTTATGGGGATCCGCATAAAAACCTCTATGATGACCGCAAAGTCCATCGACGGATACGCCCTTTAGGGTTATCGCCGGCGAAGAACCCTTTGCCAAAGATCTTGGCCCCAAATATGGAACTCGCCAACAGACGGTATGCTCGTGTTGCCCCCTCTGTGTTATTCCTTTCTTACATTAAAAGAAAGTATTCCCCGCCAAAATTCCATTAATGGATATTTCTGGTATCATTGAATAGAGGATATAGGTAACGATTTCATAGAATAGCGTTTTATCAATCGTTGCGCTATCACGGAGAAACCGATTTAACCATCATAGCCCAGCAACGATGAAAGCATCAATAGATTTTTAATCCGTAGCAATGATAAAATGATGAACTGTACCGCTTTTGTGGGCAG
>JBDREQ010000078.1:0-54047 GCA_043819555.1 Candidatus Zixiibacteriota bacterium
GAATTTTGCAACCAGATTCGGAATTCGTATTCGACTCCCTCCTCAAGTTCATCGACCGGGGCCTCGACCCCGGGCAGGCCGACATCAATATAAACCAGGCCTATATCCACGGGTACGCAGGCATCATCCATACCATCACTATTGGCATCGCCGAGACAGACTGTGCCGGGTCCCTGCGGTGTTCCGCCCATGCCTGTACAGGTCGCCGGATCAACTTCTGTACAGGTATTGTTTGGCAGACAGCAGGCTTCGGCATCCGGTCCCGGAGGATCGCCGGTGATGACAAAGGCAAGATTAAGTGATTTATTGAAATCCGGCGGTTCAAACATTTCGTTCCAATTATTGTCAGTCCCCCAGACTGCATCATCGTTAAATGAATGAATCGATGATTTCCAGCCCCATTCTCCTCCGACCAGAATTACTGGATAAACCGTAAGCCAATAGATCGTTCCTTCTTCCTGAAGGAACCAATCGGCCTGATTCAGAGTGATATCATACCTGATGTAACCCTGATGATGATCGGAAATAGTTAATGGCTCATAGGGTGAATACCACCCCTGCCAGGAACTCGAACTTATCGGAACTTCCCCAGGATTTATGAATTTACTCCACAATTTTTGGCCGGGCCGACTATAAGACACTGTGTCTCCGGCAGGTACATCACTGTATATTTCTATCGTCCAACCTATGACAATTCCTTCTATACCATTTTTCCAGGAACCCCAGAAATGGATATCCTTGACATATCCGGATTCACTGCACCGCCAGTCATCTCCAATTCTCATACCGGCAAAGTTAGGGGCACGCACATCCCAGCCGGATTCATCCGGTAACTGCGGGTAGTGCATCTTATGGTTTGACCAGGTGGGCTGGCCGCAGGCGTCATCGGCGCCGTCGCCGTTAAGGTCGCCAAGGCATTCAGAACCCTCGCCCTGCGGGACGCCTCCCATTGATTCGCAATTTTCAGTCGAAACTTCAACACAGCCGCCATCAGGTAAACAACAGGCCTGGGGCTGAAATGCATTACAAGTGTTGGCATCGCAGGTCGTACCATCCCCCATAAAAGTGCCAGACATGAGTGATAAACAACTCCATCTATCAGTTGTAAGACAATTCCCATCGGACGCGCAACAGGCACCAAAATCATAGCAACTCGTCCCCGGTCCCTGGGGAGTACCTCCCAGTTCAAGACAACAAAGCGGATCCAGATCACCCGCGCAATCGTTGCCGGGTAATACGCATGCCTCAGGAGCCGTGCATTGCGTTCCGGCTCCCTGGAAAGTCCCCGCTGAATCCAATATACATTCCAAAGCAGACATTTCTAAACATTGGCCGCTGGGCATACAGCAAGCTCCCGGGGTCTCTTCACACAAGTCGTCAGTCCCATTGTCATCGTAATCACCCTGGCAGGTCGTCCCGAGCGGCTGTACTGTGCCGAATATACAGCTAAGCAAATCTTCAGTACACGCACCGTCGGGCAGACAGCAGGCCATCGGCGAAAAATCAGGTGTTGGATTAGATCCGGGGGTACATTGTACAGGCGGGTTACCAGCTAAATACAAGTACCTAATTAAATAAACAGCATCATTTTGGTCAATACGTCCATCCCCATTCACGTCTGCGTTGGCAGGTGTCGAAGGCGGGGGTCCTTCTTTTACAAGATAATTCAGTAGGTATGAAACATCTTGTATATTTGGTCCAATCCCATCATCATTAATATCACCCGACATACAGGTTTCACTAGCTTCACCGGTGATGACGAAGGCGAAATCAATCGACTGAAGGGTATCAAAGGGATCGTTAAGCCTTTGCCAATCCCATCCCGTGTAACTGGACCTATATACAGCATTATCAAGAAAATGATCCTGGGAGGATTTCCATCCCCAAGCTCTTGGATAGGGTTCATTGGTAGCAGGAATAATTTCCAGCCAGTAAACAGTGCCGGAATCCTGGTGAAACCAATCAGCGGAATCGAGACAAATATTGTACTGATAGTAGTCGTACGCATTTCCTTCGATAATTTCTTCCGTATTGGGGTCATACCATTTTTGCGGTAATTGCGGGAAAAAATGAACGGCCTCAAAATCCACTACGCCTTTTGACCATAAAATATCACCAGGCATACTGAACCCGGATGGGGAGGAATCGGCGGGAATATCTGCATGTATTGTTAGTTGAAAACCATATATGAAATCTTCCATTGCATACTTCCATGACCCCCAGAAATGGATATCTTTGACATCGCCTGTTTCGGAGCATTGCCAGTCATCAGCAAGAATTATTTCCCAGTCGTTCGCCCCTATCTCCCAGCCTGTCAAATCCGGAAGCTGTGGAAAATGCATTTTGTGAGGGTCTTCTTCTTCCCAGGAACAGGTAACTCCCTCACAATTAGAATTGGGTTCACCATAAACCATAAAAGCGAGCCACCCGGGGATGGGTGGAGGAGCAAAAAAATCGTGCCATTCATACCAGTTACCGGTGGAATAACCAAGACCCCACATATATCCGTTAGGTACCGTTTCATCTCCACTCATTACAAAAGACGGGGTGCTTCCCTCTACACCCGACTGATACTCAATGCCGATAAAAAACGGACCATCCACACAGCAGGCTTTCGGGAAGTTAAACATGCCGGAATGGCCAGAAAACTCAGCCTCATTGGCTACCATTGAATACCGACATATTTCTTCGCCGGGTCCCTGCATAATGTCGGAGGGATTAACCATCTCACGAACAATAATATCGATAGAAACCGGCCATGTATTCGCGGTATCAGCAATAAGCGTAAAGGAGAAGGCAGTTATCTCAAATGGCCAGGGGGAATAATCGCAACCGACCACCAAATAATTTGGATCAGCTGGATTATAATAGGTATAGACTCCAGTTCCAGCTTGAGTATTGCCCGAATACCACGAGCTACTCCAATCCGCGTCATAATACAAGACACAATATCCATCCTTATCCGTTGGCGGTTGTGTTATTGATATTGGTTTCATGATTTTAATAGCCTGTCCTTTTTCTTCAGCTCCAACCATTTGCGCGACAGACAGCAGAAAAACGCAAATCAGCATTACAGCGTAGAATCTTTTAAACATCATAGCCTCCCCAGTGAGAGAAAGGGTTTTAGAACCGGCAGGTATGTCAAGCCCGTCGGCTGAATAATATTTTCAAAACCGATGCGGCCAAAGGTGATAATCTAAAGATGTTTTCAACGAGGTTCGGAAAGGAGGGTTTTGCCTTGACAATGGCAATTTCGCTCTTTTTATTGCGGATGGGAAGGCTCACCGGTTTTTACGCCGCAAGAGCATTTCCAGCCACACCGGCTTTATGGGCAAGACTTTGTATAGAGAAGGCCCATATTGCAGTACTTTCCCATAAACCTGGCGTTAATATTATACAAATCGCAACCTCGTAATCAATTGGCGGCATATTTTAGTTCCAAAAGGTTACAATCGAAAGCCCCGCGCGTACAGAGGGTAATCATAAGATTTAACCAATCTATTTCATATTAACATAGTCATTCCAATATGTCAAGTAAAAAGTCTACTATAATTGTCCGGATTCATGTGATGTAGATATATCAGACCTTGTGAGACATATTGTATTATTTTAATGAGAAAAAGTGTCTCTTATATTTGAATTACAAAATACGAAAGGTTTTGACGACGCACATTCAAGTCACTTGCCATAATCCAAAGGTACAGTAACAAATCCAATTATCTTGGTGCCGATGCCTGGCCAATCATCACACGCGCAACGCCATAAGCCACCGCGATGCTAAGGATCGATGCCTCAAGATCAAGCGGGTCGAAGGTATACCTCACATACGCAAGAAATCCGGGCTGCGGGAGCAGTTGCGCAAACTCCAACCCCAGTGCGATGCCCGTGGTGAGAAGGGTAATCTGGAGGAGCGAGAAGCGGGAGAGCTTGCCTGTGCTGGAGAGAAGCAAGAAGAGAAGGCCAGGGGGCCCTAGGATGCTGGGGGCGATGTCAATCGCTAGGGAGACGGTGTGGGTAGGTACAAGACGGACGAGTTTGATCGGGATGATCATTAGTAGAAATACGGTACCAAGCCAACCTAGCGATCGTTTTCTGCGGAGGATTCGGTTAATGTCTTGGGGATGTTGGTCCTGGTGTATCATGACAAGCCTTTGCTGCAAGTCTGCAGGGATTTCGCATCACTTCCGATTCCTTCTGCATAATCCAACACAAATCTCTTGTATCTAACTGACCATCTACGATCCATAAAAATAATCTCCTTCTATCTCTAAATCCAATATACAACATGTCCAAGGAGGTATGGCATTCTTATAGTCACAAATTTAAAAAAATCATGGACACAAAATGGTCACAAACGAGAAGCCCTTAATGATAGTACCATTATACTGTTTATTAAGTGATTGTCAAGCAATAAAATGATTTTTAAAAATAAAAAATAGCGGAGCAGGGACTTGAACCCCGGACACGCGGATTATGATTCCGCTGCTCTAACCAGCTGAGCTACTCCGCCATTTTTCAGGTTTGATAATCTAATAAAATTTATCGGTCTGTCAATCCTTTTATTGAATATTAATTAACGATCACTTCGACTGATATTATTATTGGGGATTTGGAGTTGGGCCATTTTCAACAATTCCAAAATCAGGATTTGGCTATTCTAGCCTAATATTATCAAAATAGAGCGTAAACGGTTGTGCGGGTCTAACGGCAAAGAAAACAATCGCGGCAATTGAGTTCATATCGAGCTTTCTATCTTGAGGACCATTTTGAATTTCTGACAATGGTATGACTATTGCGTTGTGCCCTGGATTTATTTCAATTAGTCGATTAAAGCGGTCAGAATAATTGCTATCGTGGCGATAATCTTCTATTCTTATAGCTATCCGAGATATTGAATCTAGTGGAGAGAATATTTCAAATTCTAGATAATTGTAAAAACTCCAATCCCGCACCGGCTCTAAAATTCCAAAACCGCTGTATTGATCTGGAATGAATTTGACTTGGCAGACCTTATCACCGTCAACTTTCCCCCATTCTTCAGGCCCCGATACTCTGGAGATTTTGGCCTGATCAATTTCCCAAAACACTTCTTCCAGCGATGAATCAAATTCGCATATTACCGGAAATGAATTATTTCTATATAGATATGCCCCACCCCATAAGGCGATAGGAGCAAGCGACAATACCACCATTAAAGATAACAATACAAATAGTGCTTTGCGCAGATTTTTGATTGTCGCTGAAAAAAGGCTGACCGGTTTTGTATCGCGCCATAAGCAAAAGCCCAAAAAGATTATAATTCCGGCTTCGTTACGAACTACATCCCAAATATCCGCGTCGCGAGGGCCAAACATCTGAATATATTCGGTCAGTATTCCAAGAAGACTGGAGATACCAAAGGCAATTGCATAATGGTGAAACGGATTTTTTAATTTCTGATGCAGAATATGCCTTGACAGACCCAATAATGACAGCGCCAGAAAACCAAAGGCAGGAATATGAGCGGTATTGCTGATTGATTGCAGCAGGAAAGATTTTCCGGGCGGTTTGATAAATCCAAATGCTATAATGAAGAACAATATAATGACAAAATAAATTGTGCTGCGGTCCTTGGATTTCATGCTCTATTTACTTTTCTGATTAAGTACTCAAATTTCAATCGCCTTTATAAGATAGTACAATGCTTACCGGCAACGAAAGATAAAATAACGGCATTTGTTTTCAAGATTGACTTAAGTAATCGCCGATTCTATAATGCGGTTGAAATAAGTATTAAGATACGCGAATGAATTGAAAGAAGTTGCAATGATTTTTAGCCGATATTAATTATGGGAACGTATCGTTTTGAAAAATGGAGAAATTGAGATAAATGTTAAAAAAAATCATGCTGATAATCGGGGCTCGGCCCAATTTCATTAAAGCCGCTCCTCTTATGCGGGAATTAAGAACCCATACGGATAAATTTGTACCCTGCCTCATTCATACCGGACAACACTATGATCACAATTTATCACAATTATTCTTCGAACAGCTGAAGATGGCCCAGCCTGATACTTATCTTGGTGTCGGCTCGGGCACCCATGCCCAACAGACAGCCAAAATTATGATTGGACTGGAAGAAGAATTCGGGAAAAATCGACCTGATCTGGTTATAGTTTTCGGTGATGTCAACTCGACCCTGGCGGCATCGATCGTCGCGTCAAAAATGTGCCTCAAGCTGGCTCATGTTGAAGCCGGGCTGAGAAGTTTTGATAATGCTATGCCGGAAGAGATAAACCGCATTGTGACCGATCGCCTTTCGGATTTTCTCTTTATCACCGAAAAGTCAGGGCGCGAAAATCTCTTAAATGAGGGTGTTTCTGAGGATAAGATATTTTTTGTAGGAAATATCATGATTGATTCTTTGGTCAATAACCTTGAATTGTCCCGAAAATCGAAAATTATTGAGCAGCTGCATATAACGCCAAATGAATATGCTGTTTTGACACTCCATCGCCCAGCCAATGTAGATGATAAGGACACACTTGACATATTATTGAAAGCCATTTGCAAAATCAGCCAAAAATTGCCGGTTATATTTCCTTGCCATCCCCGAACCAAAAACGCATTGATGAAATTTGGATTTGATTTTGAATCTAACAGTAATTTCAAAATCATTGATCCGGTCGGATACCTCGATTTTCTGGCTTTACAAGCCAACGCCAAACTCGTTTTAACAGATTCCGGAGGAATTCAGGAAGAAACTACATATTTACAAATCCCCTGTATTACCATCCGGGAAAATACCGAGCGGCCGATTACGGCAGAAGTTGGAACCAATATTCTGGCCGGATTGAAATATGATAATATCATTGAGGCGGCCAATAACGTCTTTAATGGAAAACATCCCAAAGGCCGAATTCCCGACCTCTGGGATGGATGTACAGCCCAAAGAATTGTCACAACCCTTGAAGAAATATACGATAAGTATTAAGGCCGGTGATACTCCTAATTAACGACTACCAGCTTGCCTTTAAAATTTGTACCAGCCAAATACCACAAATAAACGCTCGAAGCCACTTCCGACCCTTCAATATTGGTTCCGTCCCAGAAAATATCCTGGCCGGTAATATTATCCCATGATTTTACCACATCGCCGGTTGGAGTCATCAAAACCAGTGTTCCTTCATCCTGAAATCCTGTAAATGTCGTCGTCGGGGTGAACGTCATGTCAAACGGATTGGGATAAAAATGCGGCTCGGCTGAGGCCATTGCCTGAGATTGAGAAGAATCAGGATTATTATTCCCCAGATCATCAATACTATCGGGTGGAATGGTATCAATAATATTGCTGCCTTCCGGTATGAATATTTTTCCTTCGACGTTTCGAATGGTTGCCGAAGAAACAATCGGGCCAAGGGTCCCGTCAGCATATAGTTCTTGGAAACTGCCTCCAAGATTATAAGAAACTCCCGAGGGATTTCCATAATTAGAACCCCCTCGCATTCGATACAACATTAGTGAATTGGTATAATCCCGTCGATAAAGGTTGTAGTTCTGCCCTGCCGGATCGGTCCCGCTGGCGACGACATATCTCGGAGCGGTTGGTGTTCCGATATTATATTCAATAGCCCCAAACCATTTAAAACTGGTATCGGCCATCATGAAATCATTGGGACGATGTTCTATAGTATTACCGCACAGCATAAAGAAAAATCTTTCCGGATTCGCGGCCATATAGTAAAATGTTAACCTTTCCATCTGGCATCTTTCTAAAGATCCCAGCGAAACCACTTCACTGGCGCCACCATCAAAAATGGTCAGCCAGACGACGGCATATCCGGTATCCCAGACGACAATTGAATCCATATAATCCCAGACAGAACTGCTCCATGTGTATATTATAGGCGAAGCGGCGTTTTCAAAGATAAATCCGCCCATGCCTGCTTTCCATGTACCATGCCATGGATCAGTCGCTGAAGTTATTGCGCCATAATTTGTCACATTGGCCAAATGCATTTTATTCGCGCCATACATCGCATCTTCAAAGTCTTTGAGCCATCCTGAGCCATCGGAAGTATTTATCCGTATCTGCTGAAGTTCATTCCTGGCCTGGAGCCACGTGTATCCTTCCCAGCCTTTAATATCCGAAACGGTAGTACCTTCGATCCACTTCGTATCATCTCCGCCGGTATTACGAAACGGAAACATCATATGATTGGCGCCGGTATAAAAATGCGCTTCATCTTCCATTACACCATCCCATTCAGCGCCCATTTCATTTAGAGCTTTCCAGCGGAAATAAGCCGGCGTTCCTTCATAACGAAAATCAGCGGCATAACGCTGTTCGGTCCAGCCGCAAAATCCTAATTTTTCGCCTCTATAGCTTCTTCGAATATCGGCGTTGCATCCCGGGCCTGAACCATACACAACCGCGCTATCCCCAGAAACCCATAAATAGAGTGAATCGGCAATATATCCCGAATCCGCGCAAAATCCAGGGATCAGGGATACGTCTCCCGAGCGAATACTGCTCAGGGTTAAGTACTTTATTAGCTTAATATTCGGGTTTTCGCTTCTTAAAGTATTTCTCCATGATGCATTGCCCGGATTAATTACCAAATCATAATGCTGACCAATAAATGGCATTGCGGCAGTAGCCGAGCCAGAATATGTAATCGTTGCTGTACGAATGTGCTGATACCGGGTCCAATCGTTGGATACCATCCACGTTTGTCCGTAAACTCCCGAAACACAAAACAGCGCAATTATGGCAATCAAGGCGATGTATGAATGATTTATCGACTCTCTATGGAACTTTTGCAAAGATGCAAAGCCAGTCATAATGTTTCTCCCGATAAACGGTTTCATTACTCTGTTATACTAATCAATATCCATGCCGTTTGAAAAATATCCGACATCTGTAACCTAAAGACTTGCAACAACTTAAAAACTATTAAATAGTTGATTAACCGCGGTACTGTATATCGGCAAAACAACTATTCTAATTAATTACGCCGAAACATTTTAACCCATTATACGGCAACAAACTAAAACTATTGTAAGGAATTTAATCAAGGTGTCAACAAAAACCACAATTTACATAAAGTGATTTTTCTTTATTTATGGCACTAAGAAATATCGGGGGGTTGTACTTTCTCAATAATTAACTTTTCCTGAATACTGAGATAACTTCGCGCCATACTTCTCGGCAAAAAACAAATGTCCCCAAAATATAAATCGCACCACCGATGATAATTAGAAGTATTAATTGCAGGAAAAGGTTCATCTGAGTCGGGCCGAGTAAGAATTTCGCCAGATAAACACCGCCATACATAATCCCACCCCAAAGGAAGGGCGCCGATAAAATACTTAAATAGTTTTTTATATTTAATCCCGCCGCAGGTAACACTTGAGATAACATATATATAAACCAGATTGAATAAGCAATGATCCAGGCCATACTAACGCCTGTGAGTCCCCATTTAATTCCGATTAAAAATGAAGCCGGCATAATGATACAGGCCACAAATAAGGTTTTGGCATTTATATCCGGCCGTCCGATGCCATTTATGGCGGGAGTCAAAGACACATTGAGCGCCCGGAGTGGAATAACCAGACTGATCAATTGCAGAGGAATAATACTCGGAAACCATTTTTCCTTGAGAATAACCTGAACCATTTCGGGAGCGACGCAGGATATGCCGAAAAAAATCGGAACGCCAACAAAACATATAGCACGGCCCGTCATTTTAACATAACGGGCAACCAATTCTTTATTATCCTGTATTTTTGAATAAGCCGGCAGTCCCACCTGGCTCATCATAAGGCCGACTTTCTGGAGAGGCATTGTCGCGATATGCATGGCTACCGAATAATATCCCAAAATGTTTGAGCCAAGCAAACGACCGACAATGAAAACATCGGCTTGAGTATAAATGTACCACAAAATTCTCTGTAGCGATATAAGTCCGCCAAATTTGGCTGCCCCGCCGAAACCTTTGAAATTAAAACTGGGCATCTTAAAAAACGGATGGGCAATATTGATTCCGATGCTTTGAACCGCCGCTCTGACTAAACTCCCAATTACTAAGGCCCAAATGCCATAACCATTCCAGGCCATGAAAAGAGTTGCGAGACCGCTTATCAATTCAGCAAAAATTGAGACAATTGAGATTGCTTTAAAATTCATATTACGCTGGAGAATCGAAGTGGGAATTACGAAAAAGATCATGATTGGAAATTGTAAAGACAAAATCGGGATTATACTTGTCAGGCGGGGTTCATCGTATATAGACGCGATGATACCCGACCCTAAAAGCAAGACTAATAAAATTATTCCATTTAGGACAATCACTAATCCAAAAGTCTGCTTTAACATTTTTTCGGATAAATCTTTGATCTGAACAAGAGCAGCGCCCAATCCCATCTCATTGAGCATTAAACACAAAGCGACAAAAACCATCGCCATCGCCAGAAGGCCATAATCATCGGGATTCAGAAGGCGCATGACATAGATGGTAATCACCCAGTTGATTATCTGGGTCCCCAGCTTGGCGCCGGAGCTCCATTTTATTCCATGTATGACGCTTGCTTTAAGATCCAATGGTTAACCTATAGATAGAATGATGCTTTTGATTAATTTATAAAAGTTTAAGTGTTTATCAAATCCGAGATTTTTCGCATCTGATCGTCAAAAATCACATTCCAATCATGGCGATTCAGGATGTCGGACACCATATCCGCGTCTGGTGAAAACTCCCCGGAGATGATTTTGCCGGCGCCATCAATAAACTGCTCATCATCCCGAGCAACCAAAATCGCCCCCTCGAACGGTAAAATCTCGGGCATATCAATTGAAATCACCGGCAATCCCGCAGCCAGATATTCATATATTTTCAAAGGATTCACTTTTTCAGAAATGCCAACTCGTTTGAAAGGATTAATGCCGCAGTCAAAACCCTTGAGATATCCAGGCAACTCCTCAAGTTTCTTTTTTCCGAGAAAATACACATTTCCTATGGATTTAAGCATTTCAATATGGGGTCCCGGAACGGCGGGGCCAACAAGAGCGATATTATATTCGGGGTAACGCTCGGCGATTTTTCCAATCAATTCAAAATCGATCCATTTTGAAAGTGCTCCAACAAATCCAATCCGGGGTCCGGGTATAGCCGACAGGTCATCCGGAATCTTAGTCTCATCAAGCAGCGCCCGTGAGAAATGGCTGACTTCCGCGCCATTCGGCGAGAAATACATTTTATCATTCAGATGTTTTCGATCTTCATATAATCCGCGCGCGGTAACGAAAACAATATCAGCCCGCGACGTCAGATCAAGATCCATCTCATGAACCACGCGAGCGGCTTCAGTCGTATAGCCGATTGTTTCCGAATGCTCATCGACGCAATCATAAACCAGGATGGATTCATCGAAGCTGCCCCTCATTCGTAAAAACGGAGAATGGGCATGAATTACCGGAGTATAGGTGAATAATACCGGCTTTTGGAATTTTAATTTGCGGGTATGCTTCCGTATTGAATTGACGTATCTCCTGAAATTTAAATCCCTCATAAACGCAAACCGAGCCAGCGGCAATCTTCCCGGAGGTTTCAATATCCATAAGTTTTTCTCAATTTCCTGTATCAAATCGCTCCACTCGCCCTTGTTTCCCTCGGAAGCAAATGTGGTTTCGACCGGTTCCACATAAAGAACGCGATTGCCGGCCCGCGCCAGAATTGTCATTAACCTCTGTTTGCGAGTCCACATACCGGCATAGGGCATGCTCGAGACGCATATTATATCCTGATTTATCAGGGGTACTTCACGGTTCGCGGATGAGTTCTTCATACAACTCCTCATATTTGCTTACCATTAATTTGAGAGACCAATTATCGATAATATTTTGCCTCGCCTTTAGTCCCATATCGGTTCGCAACTCTTGAGAATCTATTAGTTTTGCCAGAGAAATCACATAATTGTCCCGGTCTCCGGAATTTATTAAATATCCGTTTTCACCATTGGTAATAATCGATGGGTTGCCTCCGACCGAGGTTGCCACGACCGGCAATCCGCATGACATCGCTTCCAGAATCGTCAAACTGATTCCTTCGCTTAGTGAACTCAAAGTTGAAATGTCAGCCGCAGGAAGTATCCGTGGGACGTCATCGCGGTCTCCCAGAAATTTAATCTTATCGCTGAGGCCAAATAGCGATGTTTGTTGCTCCAAATCGTCGCGCAATGGTCCGTCGCCGATTATCATAAGCCTGGCCTGGGGATAATCTCTATTAATTTGTTTGAAGACATCAATAAGTAACCCATGATTTTTGACCGGCGCCAGCCGGGCAACATTGGCGATAACGATTTCATCCTCAGTGTAACCTAATTCATTCCTGATATCAGCACGCTTGCCAATCGGCTGGAAGCGATCGGTGTCGATGCAATTATTGATGTTGATGATTTTCTTAGAGGGCAGACAAACCGTCTCGCTCAAATATCTTTGAAGAATAGCGCCAACAGCGACAACTTTATCTGTCCACCGCATAGAATATTTATCCATCAATATTTTAAGTTTCTTATCGGGGAAAGTCCGCCCGTGTTCAGTATATATATGGCTTATATCAGGAACGTGAGAACAGGCGATGGCGACTTTGAACCAGCAACCCGAATGAGAATGAATAATCTGACATCCGGATTGCTTTATAATCTTAATAAGTTGTGCCGGGTATAACATAGAAAATCCCGGCATCATCCTCCCGGCCAGTTTAGATTCAATGCCTATATCTGAGAGTTTTTTGGAAAGTGGACCAATTTTATCCAGGCAGAGAATCTTTATATTAAATCGATTTCTATTAACGCCCGAAGCTAAATTATAAATGATGTTTTCCATTCCGCCTGTTTCCGTTGACAGTACAACATGAAGTATGGAAATCGATTTTATATCTATGTTATCAGCCATCAATCTCAAAATCCATTCTCAATAAACATTTTTCAAAGTTGTCATAATTATAATCTTTCATCGTTACTATCGGCAACGAGAATATTCCCGGATGTTTCATTCCCGGCTCTTTTCCCAAGCCGCTTTCTGGGTGCCTGTAATGTATTTTAACAGCCCCAAAATTGCGGCCAGATTTACGGCCGCAAAATAATACGGCACATAAAAAAGAAAATTAGTCAGACTTCGTCTTCCGACCCAACCGATTAAAGCCAAAAGATAGAACACCGACTGTATCCCCAGCATCCATATATAAAAAGATATATCGGTATCTAATAGGCTAATATTGGACAGCAATAAGACTATCATAAATAAGCCCGACACCCAGCGGAGCAGTTTATGAGATATAAACATAAACGATAATTTCGGATAACTTACCGGATTGAGAAATAATCCCATGCGACGGATCATCAATTGAAATCCTCCGGCAATCATCCTGACTTTTCTATTGAATTCTCCGGAAACCGATGCAGCCGCGTCTTCATATCCAATCGCTTCCGGATCGTAAATCATGCGTTTTTTGCCAAGCAGACTTCGTGAAGCGAGAAACCAGTCGTCGGTAATTGTATCTGCCGGGATTTTATTAGCGTAGATACTTCTGATGGCATACATCGCCCCGTCAACGGTGATCATTGTCGCCCAGTTATTTTCGGCGGCATGAATTGCTTTCTCGTATTTCGAATAAATCGATTCTCCGGTAATCTCGCCCGCGGCGGATTTCAGGATAACATTGCCGACAACCGCACCAATTGTCACATCACTGAAATTTCTAACCAGTTTTTTGACGGCATCCGGTTCAAACATCACATTGGCATCGGTCAATACACATATTTCGCCGGTACAGTTTTCAAAAGCGGTATTCAGCGCTGTCGCTTTGCCGCCCCGATTGGGATTAGCGATAAATTTCATTCTCGCATCGCTATAACCAGATACAATCTCATTTGTAGTGTCTCTCGATCCATCGGAAACAATTATAATCTCAAATTTATCAAATGGATAATCGCAGGACAGAGCGTTTTGGATTTTTTGCGCAATTATATTTTCTTCGTTGTAAGCGCATATTATCATGGAGATTTTCGGTAAGTTACCGGTTTGGAAATTTACCGTTCGTTTTGATCCTCCCAGAACATATATCAAAACCGGATAACCAAAATAAACGTACAACAAAATTCCAAGGGATATCCAAAAGATGTAAAAAGCGGCTTGTTCCATATTTATTCCAATATCCCCCGATAAATATCGAAATACCTTTCTGACCAGCAATCGACATCGTATTTAACTTTAAGTTTATCAAATGCCGCATCGGCGAATTGATGTCTCAACTGTTCATTGGCAATCAGTTTACTTAACGCATCAGCCAATTGGTCCGGAGCCGATGATTCGACCAAAAGCCCATCCCCATCGTCATCAATCAACGCCGTACTGCCCCCAACTGATGTGAGAACAAGAGGTATTCCCGAAGCCGCCGCTTCAAGAGCGGTCAAAGGAGTGCCTTCGGCCAGTGATGACAGACAGAAAATATCAATTGATTTGAAAAACGAACGCATATCATTCACATACCCGGGCACTAGAAGTTTATTGGCGACACCGTGTTCTTCGGCAGCCTTAAGTATCTTGTCCTTTTCTAGCCCCTCCCCGGCGATTACCAGGCAACATTTATTCAGAATATCTTCCGGTAATGCTGCCAGAGCCTTGACAAGATCAGGGTGAGCTTTTTCGGGAGATAATCGCCCGGCGGTGCCTATTATAATTTTATCCGATGATAACCCCCAGCTTTCACGAAAATTCTTATCCGGCGGTTTTGAAAAATACTCAAAATCAATGGCATTGGGAATCAGGGTCAGTTTATCTTCATCGATTCCCGAACTTGCTAAAGAATTAAAAACTCCATCCGAAACACAAATTACTTTATGGGTAAATCGTAATACGAACCGATCCAACCTTTCGTTTCTTTTCAGTTTTTGATCGGCACTGGTGAAACCGTGTGAAGTTGCGACGATGGGGACACCGGTCAATTTAGACGCCAAAACTCCCACGATATCACTTTTGTATCCATGAGTATGAATAAGACTTATGTTATGCCGTTTTATAATTCGCATTAATGCCTTCACGTCCCGCATATCCCAGCGGCGATACATCGGAATCCGATCAACTATCGTATCCGTCGCGGCTATAGATTTCAAAAATTTGGTCCCGGTTCCGTCGGAGCCTCGTACAAACGAGGTGACTCGCATCTCAAAGGGACAATGATTTTTACGGTCAATTAGATTCAATAAAACTTTTTCGGCTCCGGCTATTTCCATCGCGGCAATAACATGCATAATTGGGGGACGATCGGTCTTATTATATATTGGGTGAATAATCTTTTTGAATAAACTCTCTACTTTATCAGTCCGACTTGCCCATGAATTCTCGCGAGCGATACTGATTTGTGATGACTTTGTTTCTACCGTCTTGCCCGATAATAGCTTTTCAATCCCCGATTCCATTTCATCGGTTGACTTGGTGATTGTCAAACCTTCGGCATATGGATAGACCGCAGGCAGATCGGTCGTTATCACCGGTTTACCGGAAGCCATATACTCAAGAAGTTTTAACGGATTAGCATTTATCGTAATTTCGGTGCGTTTGTAGGGTATGATGCAGACATCGAAATCCTTGAGATAGTTAGGCAACTTCAAATACGGTTTTGGCCCCAAGAGATGAACATTAGGGAGATTATCAATGAGAGAGGTATCAGTATCGCATGGACCGATAAGAACCAACGACCATTCCGGATGGCGAGTAAAAATATCCCGCAACATCTCAAAATCAAACCAATCCCGAATCAATCCATAATAACCAATAATGGGTCCTTTTATATTCCGCAAATCATCCGGGATGTCCGAGTCAATTAATTTTTCTGTATTTGCGAAATGTTCAAAATCACATCCGTGGGGCAGTTTATGAATTTGTGCGTTAAATCTTGATTTGGTTTCCACCAACCGATCGGAAACAACAAAAAGTAAATCGGATTGAACCAACAACTGCCGTTCCAATGACGCAACTAATTCTTTATCGAACTGTGTGAATTCCGAAAACTCATCCCCAATATAATATACATTTGCTTTTTCACCCAGGGCATGAAGCATAATCGCCGCGGTCGGGCAGGACGACCATTGGATAAATGAGTCAATATTTTTCTTTTTTAAAAATCGTTTGATGTTGAACTTAAGAATTTGACGGTTCATCCATCGAATCAGAGAATACTTAAAGAGAGGAATAACCAACGGCGAGAGAACGTATATATTCGGTTCCACCTCTTTGACTCCGGAAAAGAACTTGCCAATTTTTGAAAAAATCCGTCCGACATCACCTTTTGAAACAGTGGGAATGCGCAATCCGAGACTATCAACCCAAAGAATAGTATGATTGGACGACAGTTCCCGCATCAAATGCTGCGTCGATGACGGGAGCCGTCCCCAATCCTCGGCATAACATACAATGGCAATATTTTGGCAATTTTCGTTTTTGTTCACAACCTCACCGCGACGATTTGATTGCCTTTTCCCTGTCACGCATGTCGATCTCTTCCTGAGTCAGCTGGCGTATAACTTTGGCCGGCACTCCGGCCGCAACGCTATACGGTGGAATACTCTTAGTCACCAGTGCATTGCACCCTATCTGGCTGTATTCGCCAATAGTAACACCCGGCATGACCGTTACGCAATGTCCCAGAAGAACTTTCCTTTTGATATGCACTGGAGCGACGATATGCGGTTCTCGCTGAGTATTATGCACAAAGATAGTACACCGCCAGCCAATCCCGACGCCCTCATCGATAGTAACAAGTTCCGGGAAATTGTCTTCTATCCATGTCTCACGACATATATATGCAGGTTCATCGCCCATGGCGATATTTACCCCAATAAAACGATATATCCGGTTTCTCATTCTCCAGCCAAATACCCAGTCTCTGTTAAATTTGCTTATGATTTTAAATAACCAATCCCAACGCTCCAGTCTTTTGGGACGTTGTTTTCGGTATTCGCTCATTATGTAATAATTTTCCATAAAACCTCCGCATACTTTGCGTCGATTGCTTTTTTCTTGTTAATTCGCCGATTCCAAAAGGACAGCGATTTTATCTATATCTTCGTCAGTAACTCCAAAATGAGTTGGCAATGTAATCAAAGCATTGGCCACTTTCGCGGCATTGGGACAATCACTATTATTGGTCATATCTGACGATAGAGCAGGTATAGAGCTAACTGTTCCGGGATACAAACCTGAAATTCCAATCGCGTGGCCTTTTTTCAAAATCTTATCTCTTTTGACATTATCATAAATTAAAATCGGCATCCTCAAATAGCATGGCTCCGCACCGGCAGGGATATCCGGCGAATCCACACCGCTAATACTTGATAAGGCAACCATGTATTTATTAGCGATTTTTATACGATCTTTATTAATCTGTTCAAGCCTTTCTATCATTATCTGTCCGCGGCGAGCCCTACTTTCAGGCATTTTGCAGATTGGGAAATCAGGATCATAAATCGTCTCACCGATTTTGAGAAACGGTATGCCATCGGGTATCCAGTAATAACGCCGGTTGAATAATTTCTTATACGCTTTCAATTGCAGTCGATCACTGACATTAGAATAGCTTTCTACCGACAGATTTGAAAATTGGAGTTTAAATTCCCTGAGTAATTCCTTATTCCTCACAATGGTTGCACCGCCGTGAAGAGTTGTTATGCATTTGCCTCGCCCAAAACTCAATACCGAGGCATCGCCAAAAGACCCAACCTTTCCTGATTTTACTTTCGCTCCCAAAGCTTGAGCGGCATCATCAATCAGTATTACACCATTGTTTTTGCATATTTCTTCAACTCTCTCTATATATCCCGGCAGACCCAATAGATGTGTTACGATCACAGCACAGGTTTTTTCATTAATTGAATCTGAGAGGATTTCAGGATCAATACTCAGAGTATTTAATTCTATATCAATCGGTTTGACTTTCAAACCAGCTTTTATTATCGCTGATGGTACCGACCAGCAAGTGTAGTCAGGTATGATTATTTCATTTCTATCTGGATAAATTTTCTTCAGTGACGCCAATAATAAAAACAAAGCCGCCCGGCCAGAATTAGTTAAAAACGTTTCACCACCCAATTTAGCGGAAATCATTCCGGCAAAATTAGATTCAACTGATGAGGCGTCCGCGTTTATAACAAGTTTGTCAATCGGAACGCCTGTTGGAGGCAGTGTGTTAAACATAATTCGTTATGGAAGCTTGGTTACGATTTTCGGGCCGATTAGATTTGCCAATGGCAATGGCATTTTTCGCCATAACCTAATAAGCATTTTAAATTTTGGGTTATGGGGGTTTAATTCCGGCAAAGAATCTTTGGCATAGAGATGATATTGCCAGACTTGCTCTTTGGGATTTTTTACCCATTGCTTTTTGAATCTAAATGTTCCGGCGCCTTCGCTACTGCGGCCAAAATCAAAAATCTTTGAGCCTCTTTCTATACATCGCTTGATTATTTCCCAGTACATGAAATTGTTGGGGCAATATTTCAAATACTCCCGCCGGGCCGATGCTGACGGCACCGCTGAAAACTCTCGATAATGAAGAAGCAGGGCTGCGGCGATTGGTTCACCATTCATATCCACCAGAGCAATTTCCGACGTCTCACCAAAATACGCAAAGATTTCAGAAAACAGGCTCTTTGGCCAAACCGGCGTCCCCAAATCTCTCATATTCCGGGCAAATATCTTGTAGAAATCATCCAACATATCGGTCGCACCAAATCTTACAATAAGGCCTGAATTTTCACCTTTTCTCACCTGATTGCGGGCTTTGGCATCGAATGATTGCCAGACTTCATCCTGACCCGCAGATAAATCAAGGTGAAATTCCCGCTTATCAAGCTTCTCTGTCAAATTGGGCAATCTTTGGCCGGCAGCCCGCATCTCCAGAAATTGACACCCAAGCTCTTGTGCATCTTTGCCGGCATTCGAAATTAATAACTCAGCAATTTCCGTCGAATCGGCAACCGCTCCGCCATAATCCAGCCACGGAAGAGAAATCATATAGCGTCCGAAAAGCACACTCTTCAAATATATATTGGGAAAAATCCCAACGACTTTATTTTCGCATTCCGCCAAATAATAAAAGGGCGTTGCCCTGAACGAGTTTTGAAAAACAGCCCGCCATTCCCATCGGTGGCAAAATGTACTGTGCGGATTTTGTTCGGCATATTCATTCCACCGTCGGCGATCATCAATTCCTGCCCGCCGAACAGTGGCCGTCTCTATGTTAACGGAACCGGCATTCATTAATTATCACTGCCCATGATTTTACTATCGGTTTCGGTAATTATTTCACCATTGTCGGCGATTTTGAATTCATCTGAAATTGACTCTATCTTGCGCACGACTTTGGCAGGATTGCCGGCTACAATCGACATCGGATGAACATCTTTGGATACAACCGAGTTAAGCGCTACAACGGATCCGCGTCCAACCGTCACTCCTTTTAGAATAACGGCATTAGCGCCTATCCAGACATCATCCTCGATTATTACCGGGGCAATATTCTCCTTTTCGACTGGTTTATTCTCCAGTCTGGCCTGCGGATCGAGGGGATGATTATTATTGTCGTAAAACTGCGCCCCCATCGCTATCAAGACCCGATTGCCAATAGTTATTTTTTCGGCGCTGGAAAAAACTGTTGCATACCCAATGTATACATTATTGCCGATGATAATTTCTGGATTGTCATTGACCTTATACGAAACAATAAATGTTGCATTTCCAGATATTTTTACACTGTCTCCTACAGATACTGAGCCGTACCCAAGTATCAGCGGAAAATTGGACTCAAAATAAACGCCTTTTCCGACATGTTTGCAGCGGTAGCGAAACATCGGCTCATAATAGAAAAACTGTTTGAATCTGCGCCACACAGTAATTCGGGCATTTCGTTCATGAAAATAAAAGGCACCAAAAAACCTGGAAAACGGCATTCTGATATTTCTGATTTTCAAGGCCAATTGATAAAGAAAGCGGTGATACCATTTTTCCTGGCGTCTGACACCGAGTAAAAAATTCTGTATTATGCTCATGGTAAACTCAACTTTTTAGGTTTTGCCCAAATTATTCTCTATCTTATTGTTATCGGTCATTCTTTCGATATTCTCATTGATTTTAACCAGCGAAGCCACCGAAGCAATCAGGAAATAAAGTATATAATTAAATGCCTGAGTCAAAAAGAAGGCCGCGACCCCAAAGCCAATTAAGCTGATCATAATTATGCTTTTGATTTTCCCAATACTCTCTTTGTGCTTATTATTTTCTCCAGGTTTCAATTTCCTCAATTGGAACAGACTATATAAGTACAGATACATAAAAATGGCTAATCCAATCAACCCGGTTTCACCGCCGACCTGGATAAGCGTATTATGCGGCGCCATCCACTTGGCGGATCCATATCCAGCCGGTCGGAATGCATTTCCAAAGGCCGTTTCAAAACAACCGACTCCAACCCCGGTGATCGGCCGAGCAATCATCATATTTATGCCTGCCTGCCACGCGTACAATCTTCCCATTGCTGAAGAATCCTGTTCATATGTCCCAATCGTCGAATATCTATCTGAAAATTCCGAAGGCAGGAAGGCGAGGGCGATAATAATTACCCCCAGAAACATGATTATGCCCAGCGTCTTGCTTCTTAATTTCATTATCATCATAAATAGAACTACAGCCAATCCCAAAAATCCGCCGCGCGATTTGGTAACGATAGTCCCGACAATTAACAGCAGGATTAAACCTATCTGAATCACTCGATAATGCTGTTTCCACCCGCGACCAATCATTAAATATCCAGTCAACGGGATGGCAGTGACGAGAACCAGGGCTATATCATTGGCATCGCCAAACAATCCTTCACCAATTACCGACGCGGCGCGGGCGTTCCCCGTTAAAAATGATTGAATTGTTGAAAGGCACAAAACTATGATACTTGCCATAGCAATTAATGATATTATTTTTAATTTCTTCAAATCCCTAACAATATTCACAAAAAGAAAATAAAACAGGATAATTTTTAGAAAATCCAGAGATATCTCCAATGAATGCTGTGGCCAGAAAGACAGGGGAATTGAGATAAATAGGGTTGCGGCAAAAGCAAACAGTAACATGGCCTGACGGCCGCCTAATTCGAAATCACGAGTTCTAATTCGGGCAAAAATCAGAGCGATCAAGGTTGCTCCCCCAATAACTTTCGCCAGAGGGATAGCGGCCAGGGCTGGCATAAAATCGGCCGGGCGTATAAAACTTAAAATAACAAATATGACTAATCCCAAAAAGGGATACATGAAAATCATGGCTCCACCGATTATGGCTATCAAGACGGCTAGTACAATAATTTGATTTGCCAGGAGAAGTCCGACCCCGCCTGTAACTGAGAAAACAACGATTAAAAAATAAAGCCAGGCTTGCCTGGGAGCCGCCTGCATCTGCCGGTCGGGTAATTGACTAAATGAATCTTTGGGAACCGCCATATTTCCCAGCGAAATCCTTTCGAGTTTAATAACATCCCTGTTTCAAATGAAACTGCATTATACTAATAAAAAAGCGCCGAGCCTACAATTGTTTCCCTGATGCTTTTTGAAATTCCATGACAGCATCGGAAAAAAACTTGGCTGCCCAGTTTAAATATTCAAACTTCCCATATTGTCCATCGATGGGATAAGATCCTTTTATCCCTCCGCGCGTATTCAAATCTTCCGTAGTAACATTTTGAGTTGAACAAACGTAATTAAGCGCCCTTTTGGCGCCGTCAAGAAACGCTTTGCCTTTTCCCAATGATGAAAGCTTACTCCAGATAATTGACATCTGACATGTTCCGGTCAAACAACTGTAATCGGCAGCGGCGTTCCATTTATTATCAAAGCGCCCGGCCAGGTACCCATCATCATGAATTAGTTTCAATACTTCCCGGGCGGATTCAGCGGCGGCGGCGATATAATCATTCCGCGAGGCAGCCAGCCCGCATTCAAGAATGCCTCGAATTGTATATGCAATTGTATGCGTCAGCGGATTGTTATTATCAGTCAGACAATTATTTTCAAACCATCCAATCTTATTTCTTTGAGTCAAAGCCCAGTCGATATTTTTCAGCGCTGCCTTAATGTAATTTTCATTTCCTGTGATCTCTCCACCCCGCATCATTGCCCAGGCGGTACGGACATTATAAGTGTTCAAACCATAAGTTGCCACTACCGAACCATGTTTTGTCCAGGTTCCGTTTTCATCCTGAGCCTCATATAGCCAATGGCAGGCGCGATCGACCGCATCCTTATACCTGACTTCTCCGCTTTCCTTATATGCGCTAACCCAGCCAAAAATGACCTGTCCGGTGTTGAAAATTGTCGGCTTTTTTGGCATTGTCGCGACCGTTCCCCCTGGAATCCCGCCTTCGGGGAATTGCTGTTCTAAAAGCCAATCAGCCGCTTTTAATGCTCGCCTCAGGATTTCCTCGTTTTTAGTTTGGTGATAAAAATCTATCAATGTTGGGATAATATATCCGGTCGTTTCGGGGTAAGACGGCGCCCACCCAGTGAGCAAATTGTAGGCGCGGGCGAAACCATCATCCGGGGTTGCATCCTGCGCTCTTGTGAGCCAACTTATCGCTTCAGCCAGGTGAGTATTGAGCTCCGTCGGCTTAGATTTAGACAAGCCCAATCGATCTTTTAACATTAAACGATAGAGGCCGAATCGCCCTAAACCACTGTCTTGTCGGATATTTTCGTTTCCTGATTTATGCATCTAAGCAGTTCCTCAAATAATTCCTTCCGCCATTTCCACTCGGTAAAACTATGATTGCTGTCTTTTATTATTTTCTTGAACCAGCTTTTTCTATACTTCTCAAGTATCTGTACTCCCCGATCATTTTCGAAATATGTCTCAAATTCATTCTTCAATGGATCATTATCAGCGAATACGAAATATGCCTTGCGCCCGCCTTTGAAATATTTTTCAAATTGTATCAGCAAATCATCATTAAAATTGAACTTTTTTTCTTCCTTGGATGATTCGGAAGCGCTCGAGTTTTTACGTTTTGAAAATTTCGATTTTAAAACCTGGCCGATTGCGCTGAAATCTGATTTAAAACTTAAAAGCCTCAGCCAGGCCCGGGGCGAAAATATTTTTTTCAAATATGATTCATACATAAATTTCAGGTGCCACTCACTCATCTCCCCGGCACGTTCCTGGCGAGCCAAATTGGAATCAAGCGCAACTGGCAGATTCAATAATATGACAGAAACAACTTCATCCGATTTTACCGCGGTATAGAGCGATGTATTTGAACCTCCGCACAGCCCGGACAGAATAAACGATTTGCACCCGGCCCTCTCCTTCAATACTTCTATCGCATTTAGCGCGTCTTCAGTAAAAAGGCCGGTTTGGATAAATCCGTTAATATCTGCATGCAGCTCGTTGACTTTACCAGTCGGTGATAGATGTCCCTGAGAATCGCCGCACCCATGATAATCAAATCGGATAGCCGGATATCCATGCCCGGCTAAAAAATCAGCCATTATGACATTTAGACGGCCATAGCCGATGCGGTTTTTTAGTCCGGCCGAACACAAGACAATACCAGTTTTTTGGCGATCGTTTTCATCCGGCAAATGAATCATACCATTTATCTGATTATCACCTGATGTAAACCGGATTACTTCCCGCTTGATATTTTGAGTTTTATCCGGCATTAGAGTTTAAAAACTCCATCGATTTCAAAATTGGTTCTTCCGGCCAGGCCGTATATCGGGGAATCAATTTCCAGAATTGATCGCATTTTGTTATTGCCGACGTTAATCCGTTGGTATTTAAATCAAGACTATCAATGAACTCATTCCATTTCTTTTCAACCCTTTGAGGTTTGGAGTCGAGTTCAAGCAGACAAAGCGCTCCTTGAAAATCCCTCAAATCCTTGGCTATATCCTCCTCGGCTATGTATGAATACCAGTTCAGAGTCAAATCGTACCCATCAATATTTACAGATTCCCCGGCCTGCATTTTTTCTATTAGTGCTTTTCGATTGGTCACGACTTTTCGATGTACCAAAAGTTGAGTCGTCAAATTGGTTCGTAACAGAGTATCGGCATGCTGAGCACCGTTAATAATTGGCGCCCACAATATCATAAATTCAGGTTTTAGTTCAATGGCCGCATGAGCGGCCAGATTACAACCGTAACGCATTCCAAATAATCCAATACGCTCCACACCTTTTTTATCTTTTAACTCTTGGTAACAGTTTTCAATATCTTTAAGAGCATCTTCGAGAGTAAAATCGGAAAACATCCCGACTGACTCGCCCTGACCGCGAAAATCAAAACAAAGAACATTATATCCTTCTTGCGCCAAAAAAATGGCCCAGTTGGCCAGAACCCGCCGGGAATCCTGTTTTTCCTCGAAAATCGGATCACAAAACAAAATCCCGATTCCGTTTCGATTCGATTCATGCGGCTGATAATGAGAAATAAATAAATTGTTGCCGTCAACTGATTTGAAATATCGATCAGGCAAAATTGAATTATCCTGCTTGAACAAAAATCACCTCAAATTTGACTTTGAAATTTTCAACTTTCGATGATCCTGATATTTTTATTTTCACGATTCCCTCCACATTCACGGGCCGTGTATTCCAAAAACTTATAAAACGGCCCGTCTTGATTATCAGGATCATTTAATTGGATATATCGGCTGTTTGGGGCATGTTCTTTGGTCACTGGCAAAAGAACTTTTTGGGCGGCAATATAATCGGCGGCAACGGGATCAGTCGATGCTATTAGCGCCTTTGGTCGGGCTGATAGTGCTTTGACAATTCTACTGCCATATCCTACCCAATCGGCGGTAATAATATTCAAATCCGGTTTCCTGACATTTTGAATCCAGTGCCCCAGGGCACCTCCCGTATAATGAAATTCGACCAGATCGGTCTCTTTTAAAAACCTGTTCATCAAATCCCTGGCCCGCCAATGGAAATTGGCAGTACGCCGAAATCTTTCCCAAAACGCTGAAGTCAGCCCGACATAATGAGTATTAAAAGTATCGTTCGGCTGAGGCGCCGGATACCCGCACGACATATCGACCACGCCCATGAGGTTTTTCACCGAAGCGGTTACGCCGCAATAAGCTCCATGATGATTGATTGAAGACATATTTATAAATTTCACCGGTTGCTTGGTATATCTGCTGTTTTCAAAGGCTCCATTTTTCAAATCAATCGTAATGCCACTATACGAAGATGTCATAATCGGATATGTCATGATGCATTTATTGCCGTTTTCAGCCAGATAATAATTGTTTTTGTCCCAAGCATACCCATCTCCCTCTTCCGGCCCGGAAACGACACCGGCGCCGAATGCGTCGCCCTGCATCGGGGACGGATTACTACCGCCGTCATGCCAATGATATTTAGTGACATTTCTATATCCGGCATCTTGAAAATACTCGACAAGCTGATTCAGATTAAAACGGCCATTCGGCACTCGAGTAGTCCAACCGCGGGAATTGTCTTCCTGGAATTGGTGATTGTCGGCAATTATTATCTCGCCTTTGAAATTGGGAATATCCAGCATGATCTGTATTAAGGCGGCCATGCTGTCGGTATTGGTCATCCCCTGAAGCCACCATTGAGAATTCGGCTTGATGATGATAATATCATCACGTCCGATAATGTTTTCAATACCACCCATTAAATCGATCAGATTGCCGACGTTCTCTTCCGGGGTTCCGCTTTTTACCAGATAAACATCAGATGGCCCCGGTGCTAATACTCCTTCACTTAATGGCCCCAAACTACCTGACGCCAAGGCTGTTCCTCTTTTTTTAAATACAAATAATCCGGCCATAGCAATAACTAAATCATTGATGAATTGTCTGCGGTTCATCCCCATGAAAAAATTCTCACAGTTTATTAATAATGTCCCGGTTACTCGATAAACATTAATAAATACGGCTGTGAAATCAATTACAATTAATCATAATTTGATCAATTATTGGCTGATGAACTTCCCTGAGAAAATTCATTTGCCGTCCTTATATTGGTTAATTAAATCAAGAACTTCCTGCTCGGTCGCCTGACCATTGCGAAATTGCAATATTTTCCGGTCGATATCAGAACGAGTTACGCTGGGACTATTAAAATCATAACCCTGGACAACCATCTGGGCTTCATCTATTGTACCCCAGTCAACTTCAGCCAGATAATTGTTCATAAACTTTCTCAGTGGTCCAGCCAGGTTATCTGGATTATTATAAGTCGGAAATGACCCTCCCAGAGGATAGACAATATGCTTTGAGGCCCAATAATCCAGGGCTACCGGATCGGTTGATGCCAGGACCGTTTTGGTTTGAACCGGATCAGGAGCCTGGCGTCCATTATGGCCGCACCATTCAGCAGTGGTGACATGCAAATCGGCCCGTTTAATATTTTTGACATGCATTCCAATGGCGCCGCCTCCCGCTGGGAATCCCAGACGATGAATATCAGAGTATTGTCCATAAAAGGAACCCGGTAATTCCACTAATCCGTAATAATTTTTTACCGCTCCCGTGACACCGGCATAGGTGCTATGAAAGTTCAGGGCTGACATCATAATATAAAAACAATTAGTCGATATATACTGCCCGCCCTGCCAGCAACCGTTTTTGATATCGACGGTAATCCCTGAATGAGCCGAAGTAAATATGGGATAACTCATAATCGTCGAGGCATATCCAAGATTCTGGCCGAATTCCCATCCGCTATCAGGTACGAAATATTCAAGATCGGTTCTTCTAACATATCCGTCGCCATCCGCCGGTCCACTGACTTCGCTGCCGCCTCGACCAATATCCAGTAAATGATACTTACTGATATTAATTTCTCCGCCATGATCATGAATGGCAGGATATAGGCCCCGGTTATTCCTGTAATAATTCAAAAGCGTATTGACGTTCATGGCGCCGTTATGAGTCATGTCGCTCGTATTCCACAAATTATCAGTAGTGGAATCAGGATTTGATTTATGAATATTTTCGGCCAAAATGATCTCACCGGTAAAACCGGAAATACCTAATATGGCATCAATAAGCCCCTTCAGACAATCGGTATTGGTCCCCCCCTGCAATAACTGTTGGCAATTAATCTTAATAACGACGACATCATCACCGCCAATAAAATTGCCAATTCCGCCCATGATATCAAAAAGCTTTTCGACATTTTGCGCCGGGGTTCCATTTTTGGCATAAAAAACATTCGAGGTTTTTTTGCTTTCTGACGGATTCCATTGAATCAGATTCTCAAAAGGTGCATTGGCAACCGCCATGACACCGCCGGCAAAATACCCTGCCTTCCGCAGGAATTCCCGCCTTGTGAGTTTATCTTCAGCCATAATCAATTCGACCTGCTGGAATTAAATGTATATGAATATATTAACCACCACAACATGGCTTTTGACCGTCCTTAAAAACGTAATTAACCATAAAAACAGCGTCGCCGATATTGCACCTGCCGTCACAATTCAAATCTCCGTCGGCGATCGGGTCGGGCAATGGGCCAAACTTGAAAACCATATTTATTAAAAACACAATATCGCCGGCATCAGCGCTGTCGTCGCGGTTGACATCGCCGCATAAATACTGAACATTAATATCGGCAGCGCTTCCAACCGCAAAAAAACTCGATGTCGAGGAATACATTACCGCGGAATGAATTGGAAATTGATATTCCCCGGATTGAATGCTTATTACTTTCAGGACTATTCGAACAGTATCCCCAGTGTCGAGAACATTATTATATACCAATTGGCTGTCGGGATCATCCAAAACGAAAAAATGGGTCGTATATCCAACGGCAATCTCACCGATCGCGCTTTCTATGTATCGGTGCGTGATATTAAGTGAATTTATGGTTACATCCGTCGAGATAATTTCAAACTCGGGTGGCAAAGTTTCCGAAATATAAAGTCCCATTAATGAAAAAGACTCATTATTTGTAATCTCTCGCGTAATCGTCAACGTATCGCCAAGTCGAAACTGGCTGTCGTCCAATGAGTAAGTGCAGTTGATATTAGACCCGGACGGGTAAATACTATCCTGACCAAAACTAAAACGAACCGGAATTAATGACAAAGTCAAAACAATTATCAAAATTAATTTTCTCATACTATCCCAAATCAAAAACTGCGGTTTTCGTCCCCTGTTTTGCAGACTATTATAAGATGTGACTCAAACACATATACGTCAAGGATAAAGATTTTTTTTGATTAGAATAAGGCAGATTGAAGATAGATATGGGGGACCAATATCGCGCTGATATTGATCCCTGTTATTATTTTAAAAGAATCATTCTCTTTGAATCGGCAAACTCCTCAGTGGCTATCGTGTAAAAATATACTCCCGATGAGACTTGATTGCCGTTTCTGTCACGACCGTCCCACTCTGCCGTATAAACACCCTCATTTTGAAACTCATCGACCAAAACCGCCGTCTGCTGCCCCAGAATATTAAATACAGTGATGGTTACTTGTGTTTCTACCGGAAGAGTATATTCAAATCGGGTATAGGGATTGAATGGATTAGGATAATTTTGAGATAATCCAAAACTGGTCGGCAATCCGTCATCGTCATTATTCTGGACAAATTCAAATCCCGCTTCACCGTGATCGATATTTGATATATCCGATTCATTATTGGATTCATCGATTGAAACCACAGCCACCCAATACTCCTGCGCTTCGATTAATCCGGTTAAGGTCACTGTCTGCGGTTCTCCCGATTCGACAGGAGCTGGCGGAGTATTCCATAAATCAGCCAATTGCCAGTTTTCAGCAGTCAAAGTATCGGTAGAATAGGCAATAATATATCGATTAGTCAGGCCTATATTCCAGTCGTCTCCCGGAGCCGTCCAGCTCAGGATTAATTCGCCAAAGCTGCCGGTTTCAACCTGCAAATCGGCGATAGGATCGGGAGCCAGAGTATCGACAGTAGCTGTAGTTATAGTCAGGACATTGGACAATCCCGACCAGTTAGGAACTTCATCAGCCGCCTTTATAGCGATATAATACTGAATGCCTGAGGCTAGTCCGGTAATGGCAAATGATTCAGTCGTGTTGGCAACCTTTGGATTTGGCTCATTTTGTACCTGAGTTGCCGTAGCCCAATTGGCATCTGTAATCGGCAATGTGGAATACCTGATATCGTATCGGTTGGCATAGCCAAACCGCCCATCATCCCCCGGGGCCGTCCATGATACAAGAGCGGCGTTATCCGTTACGGTAGCGGATAATAGTTGAGAATTGAGTAGAAGTATCGCTGCTGTCAGAAACAAAAGGGATAGGAAAACTGAATTCGTTACGTCGCAATAATTGAGTTTACAAATCCTGGCACTCATTTTTGACTCCCATTTAGGTCTTCAGTCGCATGTCCGAAAGGATTACATACAAAATCCGGGCCGAATAAATGGTAATCTGAAGCCGCTTGAGTTACATGAGGTTACGGTCGGTAAAATGAAAATATGAGGGATTTATCCCATATGCAAAATGCGCATTAATTGAAACTTGAATGAATTTTATACAGGAATGATATTTATATGGAAGAGCAAAAACTATCGGGACGATTCATCGCGCCAGATAGAAAATGAATCCCGGTTTATTAGCGGAGAATCATTAAATTCATCAATATATTGCCTATATAAAATATGAAATGACAGAATCGCCACAAATGACATGTTATCTTTGAACGATAAGTGAGTATCCGAGAATCTTGAGCATTTTTTTCTCAATTTGGATACTGCCTCAGGATTAAATACGCCAACCGTTTTCAAATAACTCTCAGACAGCATTTCATTGACATATTCCGGTGAATCGGGCTGAACAAAACAGTTGGAATCGGGCGCCATATAAGGCTGTTTCACCCGCTTAGTGATAGATTCGGGGAGAACATCAGCCATAGCCTTTTTGAGAACATATTTTTCATTCAGGCCGCTAATTTTGTAACCGGGAGGAATCTGCGCTGCAAATTCGACAAAATTATGATCCAGAAACGGAAAACGCCCCTCAACCGAGTTGGCCGCCGCCACTCGATCCCCCTGGGACGACAGCAGGTAACCGGACAACAATGACTTCGCTTCCAAAAATTGTGCACGTACCAGATGATGCCAGCCCAAATAATTGTCGGGCAGGTTATTGCCATAAGCTAAAACGGCATCATACCCGGCAATACTATCGCGAATATCTTTGGTAAAGAAATCTTTAATTTTCGAGGTCGTATTAATCCTTGGAATGTGAGAAAAATAATATTCGCTGGTTTTATCAAGTCCTGATTTATAGAACGTCTCAAGATAAAATTGAGCTCTCGCCCCCGAAACCGGCAGAGTCGGGTAAAGTTTTTTGAGTAATTTGGGTCGCTTTTTCGAATCAGGATTTCTTGACCAGAATTCTCGAATAATCGTTTCTTTGAAAATATCGTACCCGCCCAGGATTTCATCCGAACCTTCTCCGGTTAGAACTACTTTGAAATCATTCTCCCGAACCAGTGCCGACAGCAAATACAGCGGCGTTGGAGCGGTTCTGATAATCGGCCGTTCAGCATGCCAAATAACTTTAGGGAAAGCTTTGGCAATTGATTTATAATCGCAGGTTACGACGTGGTGACTGGTTCCCAGATATTTGGCCATCTTTTTTTGATGGGTCGATTCATCGAAGGCTTTATCCTCAAAAGCCACTGAAAAAGTTTCCAGCCGGGTTTTATCAATTTGGCGTATTAATGCCGTCGCCGCCGATGAATCCAATCCGCCCGATAAATAGGCCCCGACCGGGACATCGGCCCGCAATCGAAGCCGAACGGATTCAGTCAATTTTTCCTTTAATTCTTCGGCATATGATTCAACCGGGCGTGAATAATCAAATTCGCCGGGAAAATCCATTTGCCAATAGCGGCCATGGTTAATTTTCCCATCTTTTATCTCCAACCATGTTCCCGCCTCGAGTTCATTGATGTTTTCAAACGGCGTTCGCGGCGGGGCTGAAGTCCACCAGGCAAAAGTTTCATCAAGGGCTTTATAATCAATTCGTCGAGGTATCGACCACTCACAAAAAATCGCTTTCATTTCCGAGGCGAAATACAGCCGGCCATTATCAATTGTGTAAAATACCGGTCGAATGCCCAGCCTGTCACGGGAGATGAATATGGATTTTTTCGATTTATCATAAATCGCAAAGGCAAACTGGCCGTTAAACCGATTCAGACATTCTTTTCCCCACTCTTCATAAGCATGGACGATTACTTCGGTATCCGACTTGGTTTTGAATATATGCCCCAGCGACTCCAGTTCGGGGCGAAGCTCGACATAATTGTATATTTCGCCGTTGAAGGTTATCCAGACATTTTCATCCTCATTGGATAGCGGCTGCGAACCGGTCGACAAATCGATGATGGATAAGCGCGCCTGGCCCAATCCGCAGCGATTATCAAAATAAGCGCCAAATTCATCCGGGCCGCGATGACGAAGAATAGAGACCATTCTTATTATTAAATCATAATCGGGAGGTGTGCTTTGATTGATTTGAAAATACCCGGCGATACCACACATAATTGATAATTCTTTTTATCAAATTCGCCCCAAAAGAATAAATGCTCCCCCCGGGCGAGTAGAATGAGAACGAATTTATGCCGCCGTTTTGGCGGCCACAAATTCGGCGATTTTGTTTATTGAATCGAGATTATCCGGGACTAATTCCTCATCCTCGACTTTGATTGAGAAATTCTCCTCCAGATAAAGCACTAATTCCAAAATTCCGGTCGAATCAATAGTCCCTGATTCCAAAAGTGAATCATCGTTTCCGATCTTTAAATCTTCATCAAAAATAAACTGCTCGGAGATGAAATCCGCCACCTTTTTGCTAATATCCTGCTTTTCCATAATCTTCCATTTAATCCGGTTAATTATACTCCCTTACGTCCGAATATCAAAAATGTATGGAGTCTTTTATAAAAATTCAATATATATGTTATATCGAGACGTAAGGCAATTTAATTAACTGAATTTTGCGGGGTTTGATTATGGCGTTTCATAAAGATGTTTTGAGAATAGATGCCGAAAAGGAAGCCGAATTCATTGCTAAAACGATAAAGCGGCAGGTACGGCAGGATCTAAAACGAGGCGGTGTCGTTGTCGGCATCTCCGGAGGAATTGATTCTTCGGTGGTGGCGGCCCTATGCGTCAAGGCTCTGGGGCCGGAAAAAGTCCTGGGAATTATGCTCCCCGAAAAAGAATCGAGCCCCGACAGTAAAAATCTGGCTCAGGTTCTGGCCGACGGTTTGGGAATCGAATCGATTGTTGTGAATATCGCTCCGGCTTTGGAAGGTTTCGAATGTTACCGAAAACGGGACGATGCCCTGAAACGAGTTTTTCCCGAATACAGCGAAAGATATAACGTCAAAATAACCAATGCCGCCCGCCCTCTCGAAAAAGCCTCGTTCAATTTTTTCAACGCCACGATAATAGCTCCCGATGGAACCGAACAAACCAAACGGTTGCCGCGCGATGAATATTTACAAATCGTCGCTGCCTCCAATTATAAGCAGCGCACCCGCATGTCGCATCTGTACTATCAAGCCGAGCGCCTCAATTATGCCGTTGCCGGTACCGGTCAGAAAGACGAACACGAACTTGGGTTTTTTGTCAAATATGGCGATGGCGGAGCCGATTTCAAGCCAATTGCACACCTGTATAAAATGCAGGTTTATATGCTGGCCGAAGCTCTCCCCGTCCCGGAAGAGATTCGTCAGCGCCGACCGACAACAGATACCTACACCGCTGAAGTCACTCATGAAGAATTTTTCTACGGGATGCCGTTTGAGATAATGGATCCCTGCTGGTACGGACTCGAAAACGATTATCCTCCGGAAGATGTCGCAAAGGCGTTGGGATTGACAACTGAGCAGGTTGAACGGGTTTACAAAGACATCCAGCAAAAAATGCGCGGCACTCGTTACCTGCGCATGCCCCCGATTCACGTTGATGATTGAATATTGCAAATCTTTCAGTATGGAAAACGACCAGCCCAAAAACTAATTAATTGATGGGTGCATAAATCTCATACTCGATTATTTTGTTTTCAATGTTTTTTCATAAGCAATCGTCTTGTATTCATTCATGCAGCCAGGCTATCGTTTTTTAATGGAGTGATCCATGAAATTCATCTCTCACAAATTTGTTTTTCTTGTGATAATATTGACGTTATCGATCCCAATCATGACGCAGGCGTCGTCTATAGTCGGTCAGTTTCCTTTCAAGGTTGACCGCAATAGAACAATATTGCCGGTAAGGATCGGGGAATCGGATACTCTCGATGTTATCCTTGACAGCGGGATGGGTTTTGCCGGATTTTATTTTTTCCACAGGGAATTAAAAGATCAACTGGGATTGAATACTTTGCGAGAAGTTATTGTTCCCGGGGCGGGAAGCGGCGAAGGTTCCAAAGCATGGCAGGTTGACTCGGCTACTATTCATATTGGAAGTATGGATTTTGATAACCAAATGGTTATAATTTCCAGGAGTGAATATACTCAGACTTTTCCCACTGACGGTGTTGCGGGATGGACTTTATTAGGGCCATACGCTGTTGAAATTGACTATAATAAATTGATTATGACCCTACATGATCCTCAAAAATTGTCCCTGGATTCGAATTGGACAACTCTGGATATGACACTAAACAAAAAAAACGTTCCTTTTATTGACGTTGCCATAAGTATTGCCGGGGAAGATGATATTCCCATTTCCTGCTATATAGATTTTGCGGCCGGTGAAGCTATTGAATTGATGGAGAAACAAAGTATGAAATTCGGGTATCCCGATAGCTTAACAAAATCATATTTGGGTACTGGGCTCAGCGGGGATATTTATGGCAGTTATGGGAGAATTGCCAGTCTTACTATTGCCAATCATAAATTATCTAATGTAAAGGCCGCTTATGCCAGTGAAGAGGTTCGCTCCAAAATGGAAGGCGCAGATGGTATTATCGGCAATGATGCCCTAAGGCGATTTAATCTAATTTTTGACTATAATAATTTGAAATTATATCTGAAACCAAATAGCCATTTTGATGAGCCTTTTGAGTAAATAAAATATACCCTACAAGATTGTCCATAATATGAACAGTTCGAGTGGCATCACAAAGGATAGTCGCATAGGGAGTTATCGCAAACATGGGCAGATAATTCCAAAATACTGTTGCATTCCTTAACAGTATTATGACATATTTCCTGATATTCAATTCGTATCCCGTTGAATCACAAAGCAATACTATATTGGCACTATTTTTGCTTAGTAAATTGTTGCACTAAAGCAATTAAGGATTGGGGAGGATTCAATGCGAAATATTCTGGTTTTTCTGGTTCTAATACTAATTTCAGGCCCCGCCTTCGGCCAAAGTCTTTTCAATATTCAACAATCATATATACAACACCTTGATGAAGATAGTTATCGGCTAAGAATTGAAGTAGACTGGAATGATGATGTGTTGCTGCCACCATCATCATATTATCCTCCCGATTTCAGTGTCGGGCCAGGCCATCCCCGGTTGAGATACTTCGATTTGTCGACATCGCTTCCCAATACTTATAATTACTATCATGACTTCAACGAATTTCTAATCCATAAATCCCGTCAAATACTATTCGATGGGAAGGTATCATTTATAGGGGAACAGGGGGCCTAAGAAATGAATTCGGATTTGATTTTGTCTGGGAATCTCCAACACTTAAAACTATGGACTTTACATTCTCCGCAACTATTGAGTGGTGGAGCGGAATCACGGAACCGAGTGGCCCATATTATGGACATTTTATGGGCGAAGAAACAAACTCGGGCAATTTTTCAGCTTACGTTATTCCCGAACCGGCAACAATGTTGCTCCTTGGAATTGGGCTTGCCGGAGTTGGAATAGTAAGAAGGTTGCTTAAATAGGTTGCCAATAGTATATTCAAAAAAAGCATTGAGGAAAATTAAATTGAAGAAATTTACATTTTTTATTGCATGTATTATTATAGCAGGCCCAACAGTTGGTCAGGGCTTTTTCAATATTCAAAAATCGTACATCCAACAACTCGATGCAGATAGTTATCGCTTGCGAATAGAAGTGGATTGGGAAGAGGAAACGCTCCCGGCACCATCTGAACCTCACTTTTCATATGCTTCGCCGGGATTGCCACAATTTCAATACTTCGAACTATCGTCACCACAGAATACATATAATTTTTATAATAATTACAATGATTATTGAGTTTCTTCAAGCCAAACATATACAATATGGGCTCCACATACATATCATAATTTTGGAATCCTTGGAAACGAGTTTGGATTTGACTTTGATGTATCAGCCACATTATTTGAATCAATGAATTTTTCTTACACAGCCGATATTTATTGGGTGAGTGGGATAACTACTGTTAGCGGAGAAATGTATGGGCTGAACCTGGCCAGCATGAATTATTCAGGTAATTTTGCGGCTAATGTTATACCCGAACCCACAACATTTATTCTTCTTGGTCTTGGATTAGCAGGCACCGGAATAGTAAGAAAACTAAGACGATGATTCAATCAAGATTGAATCTTATCCATAGTGTTAGATATCTTGCGTATTTGTAGAATCAAGAATATAAAATTCAGATCTCCTTTAATGCCTGTTTATTGACTTTGCCTGATTGATATTTGGGAAGAGTATCCAAAAATTCGACAAATTTCGGAACCTTGTGCATGGCCAGATGAGTTTTGCAAAAATCCTGAATTTCTTTGGTTTCAATAGTCTGATTCTCTTTAATGACTATAAATGCTTTGATCGCCTCACCGAGAATGTCGTCTGAGATGCCCACTATTGCCGTTTCTAAAATCGCCGGATGTTCAAGGAGCTTTTCTTCAATCTCGCGGGCGCTGACCCGATTCCCGCCGACTTTGAGAATCTCTTTTTTACGCGAAACGACGTATATCAACCCGTTTTCATCCCGCCGGGCCAGATCACCGGTAAAGAGTTTTCCATCCTTCAAAACTTCGGCCTGCTCTTCGGGCTGGTTGCGGTAGCCCATCATAACGCAGTCGCCGGAAACGACGATTTCGCCGACTTTCCCATTCGGAACCTCTTCCCCATTTTCACCAATAATATCAATCGTAATTCCCGGAACCGGAATACCGATTGAGCCGATGTTTTCATCAAGCATATCCGGAGGCAAATAAGTGACTCTCGGCGATGCCTCGGTCTGGCCATACATAATAAATATCTGCTTGTCCGGGAATGCGTCCATGACTTTTCGGATTACTTCCGGCGCCATTGCTCCCCCGGCCTGAGTCAGATATCTTAATGACGGAAACTTATTGGAATAGAAATTGGGATTGTTCAATAGTATCATGAAATTCGAAGGCACACCCGAAAAACCGGTTACTTTTTCACTGGCCATCGTCTCCAAAATTACCTGAGGAAAGGCAAACCGATTATCGATTACAACTCTTCCACCGGCCAAAATATGAGTCAGCAGAAGCGAGTTGCCATAAATATAATAAAATGGCAGAATGACAATTATCGAATCATCCGGACTTAATTCAAGATATTCTACTGTCGCCAAAGTATTGGACATTAAATTACGATGCGACAACATAACGCCTTTAGGCGTGCCGGTGCTCCCAGAAGTATAAAAGACCGCAGCCAATTCATGGGGCGTATCCCCGATAGCAGTATGAGTCAGATTGTCAACCGGCAATTGCTTTTCTATATCACGGATAAACGCTTCAAAATTGATTTTTTTATCAGAAATTTCCAGAATCTCAGAAAGAAATTCGGTCCGTTTACCCAATGAAGATAAATCCATTTTGCGGTCAGAAATTATAAGATCAACCGGAGAATCGGAATCAATGATCTGATTGATATGCCGTGTATACTTTTTCTGGATAAAAAGCCCTTTAGCTCCGCAATCTTTAAGGATAAATTTGAATTTATCCGGCTTTAGCGATGTGTCCAGCGGGACAGGTATCAAACCAGCGGCGATAATGGAAAAAAACGCCTGAATATACTCAACCGAATTTTCAAAAAGAACGCCAACGCATGATCCGTGCGGAATTTTCGAACTCTTTAGGAATTCCGAAAGGGTTACAACTGTCTCAATGAGATTTCGGTAGGAAATGTCTTTATCACCATGCGTGACCGCAATTTTATCAGGCGATGTCGCTCCGCCTCGTCTGAGAATATCAATAAGTTTCATGATTTATCTATCGGTTAAATATCCTGTACGATTCATATGTTTGATATATATACTCTCCCGAACGAAAAATCATCAACAATCTCCGATAATAAATTTTAAAAAGAAAAACCTCCCTGAAGAGGGAGGCTTTCCCGCGATAGAAGAACAAAATATGAGAGGTGTTAAACAGCCTGCCGGAACAGATTGACCTGAAAACCTGTTTCCGGCCTGTGATAAACCGCGAAGACATTACCCAGATGCTGGGGGGGAGTATTACTATAACGATGATAATTACTGTTCTCAAAAAACCAACTTAAATCTATAATTGATGCCGGAGGCGTAATATCAATGGTTGTCCCTGTTGCAACATTGGACAATCCTGACCAGTTGGGAACTTCATCGGCCGTCTTAATCGCAAAATAGTATTGCGTATCGGAATTAAGTCCGGTCACGGTATATGATTCGCTCGAACCGGAAACTTGCGGTAACGGTTCTCCGGTAACCTGAGTCGCCGCATCCCAGTTGACATCGGTAATTACTGAAAGAGAATAGCGAATATCATATTGAGTGGCTGTACCGCTATTGCCATCATCTCCCGGAGCGGTCCATGTCAATAATGCCGTAGTGCCTGTGACGGATTGAACGGTTAAATTAGCGACCGCAGAGGGCGCCGCCGACTCCAGATCAGTGGTAGTACTTACAATATTGGAAAGCTGTGACCAGTTTGGAGTATCATCGGCCGCTTTAATCGCGAAATAATACTGGGTATTAGGAAGCAGACCGGTTACCGTAAATGATTCATTTGACCCGGCGACCTGCGGAGAAGGCTCTCCTAAAGCCTGGGTGGCCGCATTCCAATTGGCGTCGGTAATCAATGATGTTGAGAACCTGATATCATAAACTGAAGCCGTCCCGACATCATCATCCGCGCCGGGAGCCGTCCAGTTTAACGTTACCGAAGCTGACGTTTTAGTATCGATGGATAAGCCGGCAATGCGAGCCGGAGGAGTGTCTGCATCCAATGTAGTCACCGATATAATATTGGATAATCCCGACCAGTTAGGCATTTCATCAGAAGTTTTAATCGCAATATAATATGTTGTTGATGGAGTCAGCCCCATAATTGTAAATGACTCCGAAGTACCGGCGATTTGAGGCGAGGATTCGCCCGTAACCTGATTGGCGCTATTCCAGTTGCCGGCATTAATCATCGATGTCGAGTATCTAATATCATATTCAGAGGCGGTTCCCGAAGAGCCATCGTCACCGGGAGCAGTCCAGTAGACAGTAATTGTCGTTTGTGTAGCATCGGCGGCAAGGATATGACTATGCGCAACTAATAACATGATTGTTAATAATATGGCCGTTATCAGGCTGAAATATCCCCTCAATTGTTGGTCTCTATTAAGTACCAAAATCCGCATACTGCTCCTTTATTCAATTTTGGGATTCTTATGTGCACTTCACGTATATCAAATTCCGGGCCAAACGGAGAGGCGATTCGTAATTAATAAATCAGTAATGAGTTAGAAGTTATCCCAAAATATTCTGAGCGGAAAAATCCTCAAAATATATGTTTCATGTCTAAACATTCGTCAAAACTTGAACAGCAAAGTGAAACATCCAGCATCTTATTATTAATTTTAACAGATTTCAAAAATAGATTTGTCAATCTACAATATTTGCCAAAAGACGACTTGTAAATCCATGTAAAGTTTTTGTTGACAATAATTTAACTAATTGATTTATTTCATGTAGTTTATTTGTTTAAGACTACTTGGTGCAGGTATTTGAGTACAGGCTCGTATCACCTTGTATTTCAGGGTGATACAATAGGTGCAAATTTAAATATGGTGGAGGTTGTTGGTCATAAAGGACTTATGGATTCAAACAATCTAAGTAATTGTTCTTTTTCCCTTGAAAAACTACCCGTTTCAGTCTTTACCAGGATAGGCGATAATCTAAAATGAGACGTTCTATTGGTAGATGTAGTAAATTGATTATTTTTATTTGGCTTTCCACGAATTGCGCGGCGTGGAGCTCTGACAACGGTCTGGCTGCCGCCGGATTTTTGACAATTGGCGTCGATGCGCGTTCAACGGCTCTGGGTGGTGCATTGACATCGGCGTCGGAAGACGCAACCGCATCATACTGGAATCCAGCCGGCCTTACCAAAGTCAATTCCATTCAATTGATCTGCTCTCACCAGAACTGGTATCAGGATATTTCATTTGAATACGCGGCCGCCGCTTTGCCGTTAAACGATGAGATGACGCTGTCGGTCAGTTTCGCCTATTTATCCTACGGTGAAATTTCCGGTTATGATATTTCCGGCATTCCTACGGGAGATATTAATTCAACCTATGATTTCGCGGGCGGGATTTCTCTGGGGTACCGGATTTGGGATGACTTATCTTTTGGTTTGACGGCCAGGCATATCATCATATCCCTGGGGGGAATAAAAGCAACGGCAAATTCCTTGGATTTCGGTTTCCAGCTTAACACTCAAATAGGATCAATCGGAATAACGGCGGCCAATATTGGGACTGATTTAGTATTTCGCGAAAAACAAAATAAATTGCCGGCCCTTGTTCGCGCCGGTTTTTCAATTAAGCCTTCTGGGCTGAACCTGATTCTGGTCTCGGAAGTTGAATTTCCGTTATATAATCTGGTTAAGTATAAAAATGGTGTTGAATTTTCATTTTCGGATGATTATTTCCTCCGGGCGGGATATGGTTTCTCGCAAGACAATACTGCGGGGAATATGACGGGTGATTATTCTCTGGGAGGCGGTTTAAGAGTAGGAACAACTCATATTGATTATTCGTTTTCCCCCGGGGTTTCAATTACATCGGAGTATCTCCACCAGTTTACTGTGCGTTTTCAATTATAAAATCCCGAATTTTCTCGACATAACCAACTGGCTCGGCGTATAACAGATGAATATCAGGATTTTTATAACTTGACCTGTAGGCTGAAAGGGATTACATAAAGTTAATAATCGCATAAATCGGCCGATTTTTAAAATGTTAGCGGCGCAAAACCTGGATGGGATAAAATATGAATATCGAGGACAAAGACGGAATAATCGATTTCAAAGAGATCTTTTCAATTCTGGGAAGAAGAAAATGGCTCATCATTCTCCCCTTTATTCTTGTGACAACAATTGTTTTTAGTTTTTCATTTCTGCTTGAAAAGAGATATGAATCTTCTACCATGGTTGTTATCGATGAAACCCTTTATCTCTCGCAGGAACTGCAGCAATTTGTTCCGGGGCAGGACCCCGGCGGCTTCGCCGCCGTCCAGAGACGGCAGGACAAGTTGATATCGATTCGCAATGAGATTATCTCTACCGGATATCTGTCACGTTTAATCAATGAACTGAATCTTTATCAGGACGAAGAAGTTATTTTGGAAGCCCAGAAAATGAACGTATCCAATCCTGATGTTAGTGTGCAGAATCTTGTTTATCGCATTCTCATTGAGGATTTGCGAGAAAATATTAGAGTCGCTTTTAATGGCCAAAACATAGTTGAGATTAGCGCCGAGTCTAATTCTCCTGAACTGGCGATGAATATCGCTACCCGGTTGGCGGAAATTTTTAAGGACGAGCAGTTAAATCGAGAACTTAGCGGAGTTCGAGGAGCCCTTGATTTTACTGACGAACAGCTGGCTATCTATCGGAAGAATCTTATCACGGCGGAGAATCTCAAGGCTGATTTCGAGACCGAGTACTTGCAGAATAAACTTGATGAATCAGTCACAGCCGATACAAATATCAGAGCGATAATGGCTGATATCGACAATATCGGGCTCATCATAGATGAAAATATCAGAAACCAAACCCGCGTTCGTACAGCCCTTAGCAAATATAAGAAATCAGAACTGGTATTAGAGCATGGGGATGAATTTAATAATCTCAAAAATGAGATTTTTGATAATTCCAGCCGCTGGGCCAATTTTATGTCCAAATATATCTGGTCGGACCCCAAAGTATTAAACGCTAAACTGGCCATAAACCGCAAGCTTCGCGAAGTTGATGATTTGATTATCAAGGCTGTGGATGATCAATTTTCGGACGTGCCGATTGAAGACAAAGCCAGCTTGAAGGAGTTCTTTTATCTCCAATTTCAGGAAACGGTTTCGAGGCGGAAACTCAATAATCTCGAAGTTTCGCTTTCGACTTTGCGCAATCGTATTGCCCGCGAACCTGAATATGAGATTCAGCTTAGCAATCATACTAATGATGTGCAATCGGCTCGGGATATATATGAAACTTTTAAAAATCAACTGACCGGTTCGGAAATATCACAATCGATAATGCGCGGCGGCGCGGAGTCAAGATATCGCGTCATGGAACCAGCTTCAATGCCATTGAAACCGATCAAGCCCAATCGTCTCAAATTATCTCTGATGGGAATGGCGCTGGGCTTAATCATTGGAGGCGCCGCGGCTATACTTTCCGAATTGTTCGACCATTCATTCAGAAAAATCGAAGACGTGGAAGAAACCCTTAAAGCCCCGGTTTTAGCCAGCATTCCTAATATCCCGGCGATTAGAGGAAAAGTAAAAATCGGTTAATTATCTATGTCGGTAATTATTTCCGCCTATTCAAGCATGCGATTCAGGAACGGATCATGAATGCTTATATTTTCCTGAATGGTCATTATCATAAGAACGATTCTGCTCTTGCAAGGAAAATCCTGAGGAACAACAGGGGCAGGAGAAAGATTATTGCAGTCGATGGCGGAATCGCATTTCTGCAAAAAATGAATATCAAACCCGATATCTGGTTAAGCGACCTTGATTCGGCACCCCGAATTAAAAAAGGTTTCCTGAAAAACGTCGAAATTGAAATCTATCCGGCGGAAAAAAGTAAAACCGATAGCGAATTGGCTCTTGATTGTTGCCTGAAAAATAAAATTGCCTCGATTACGATTTTTGGCTGGTACGATAGGATTTATGAAACTGATCATTTACTGGGTAATCTGCTTCTGGCTATGAGTGGCAAATTTATAAAATCCGCGATGAGTATTAAGTTCATTGATAGCAGGCAGCAAGTATATGCCTTATACGATGATACAACAGTAATTTCCGGATATAAAAATTGGGGATTATCGATTATTCCAATATCCAGCCGAGTAATATTGACCGTAATAGGTGTCAAATATGGCGCCAAAAATAAGCTGCTCAGATTGGGTCAAACCATGTCATTGCGTAACGAGATAACGTCAAATCGCGCCTCGGTTTCGATTAAGGGCAAAGCGCTGGTGATAATCAGAGAGTAAGGAATTAATCGATTTTTATGAATTATTATCTTGTCCTCGAAATATCATTATCGTAAAATATTAAGGAGAAGCTTTGGAAGGAGCAAGGGAGCGCGACTCTCGCCCATGATAATCAAATCTGCCGGAAAAACTGATATTGGCCTGGTCAGAAAATTAAACGAGGATTCTATCCGGCTGGCCCCTTCGCATAACCTTTTCATCGTGTGTGATGGTATGGGCGGTCATAGCGCCGGAGAGGTCGCCTCGGCCACCGCTTGCGATATCGTCCGAAGCCTATACTGTCATCATTATGCTGGTCTTCTTAAGGATGACCGCCTCAAATTGCCTCGGATCTTCCCTCCCTCAACTGATGTCATTACCAAGGCGGTAAGAATTGCCAACCATTGGATTCATAAAAAGGCGTCCGATAATTCCGAGCTGGCCGGGATGGGAACAACAATTGTCGCCGTAGCAATCGAAGAAGATATTATTACCATCCTCCATGTCGGAGACAGCCGCATATATAAATTCGCCAATAAAAAGCTGACCCCTTTAACAATTGATCACAGCTGGGCCGCTGAACTGGAGCAGAATGAAAAAATATCGGCAGAAGAAGCCAAAAATCTCGTCAATCGTAATGTCATCACTCGTGCTCTCGGCGTCAAGGCATCGGTTGATATTGATGTCGCCGTGCGCAAAATAACTGAAAACGAAATTTATATTTTATGCAGTGACGGCTTGTGCGGATTCGTTGATGACGGCGATATTCGCGATGTAACGGTGGCGTGCAATGAAGATATCAATAAAATCTGCGATAATCTGGTTCAGCTTGCCAATGACCGAGGCGGTTCGGATAATGTCAGCGTCGCGGCAATTAGTGTGGCCGGTAAAGTCGATTCATCCCAACTGCCTGAACTCGATACTGTTACCGTTAGCGGTGAGTCTGTAGACTACTACGAAGTCGAAGAGGAATGGGCGGCAATCGCTGCTGAAACTTCAATTGAAAATGAAGAAACCGATGCTATATCCAATAAAAAAGGCTTTTCGTATTTGTCCGTAGTTTTTATAATAATTCTATTAACCGCGATTTTTTATATAATCTTCAAGAATTGATTTTCTCCAATTGTCATTTTACCGTTTTTGTTTGACAATTTCGTTCCGATTTGTATATTAAACGCCGGTAAATTCAGTTTTTATGCGCCCATAGCTCAATTGGATAGAGCGTCTGGCTACGGACCAGAAGGTTGGGGGTTCAAATCCTCCTGGGCGTATTTTTTTATATATCTTTTTTGAATTTTTCCGCTCCCCCGCCAATAGAAGTAATCTAACCGCTATAATAGCGTATTTATCCTCATTTATGATACGAATCAAAAATAAAATATCTCATCCCTTGAGGGCTGCAAGAAACGCAATGAAATCAACTTGGCGGCCGGCCAACATTGTTTTATAATATCAGTCTAAGAAATTTAGGCTGTTAAAGAGAGGATGAAGTCATGAGCAACAATTCTCGAATTACATCGCAAATATTTGCCTTTGCGATTATTGTATTAATTATCGCCGGGTTTATTGGATGCGGCAAAACCGAGTTTAAACCTCCGGTTGCGCAAAAAATTCCCAATAAACTCATCTACCATAATGATACCATCATTGACAATTATTTCTGGCTTAGGGAGCGAGATAATGAGGAAGTCCTTAATTATCTAAAAGCAGAAAACGCTTATACCGATTCGATTATGAAGCATACTGAGCCGCTTCAGGAGCAACTTTTCGAAGAGATAAAAAGCCGCATCAAAGAAACCGATCTGACCGTTCCGGTTAAAAGAGATTCGTTTTATTATTATTCGCGCACGGAGGAAGGCAAGCAATATAATGTCTATTGCCGCAGGCTCCATTCTCTGGATGCCTCGGAAGAGATTATCCTCGACGTAAATCAATTAGCCGAAGGGTATGCCACTTACTATCTGGGTGATAATTCCATAAGTCCGGATCATTCGTTGCTTGCTTATACAGTAGACACTACGGGAAGAGAACAATATACAATTTATGTCAAGAATCTGGAATCAGGAGAAATTCTACCGGATACTATCCATGCTACCGATGGCACGGCGGTCTGGGCTAATGATAATAAAACCATCTTCTACGCCACCCTTGATGATATCGAACGCCCGTTTAAACTTTTCCGGCATGTCCTTGGAATAAAAACCAAAAACGACGTTCTGGTTTATCATGAAAAAGATAAGGCTTTTGATTTATTTATCAATAAGTCATCAGATAAAAAGTACTTATTAATGGTTCTCGAAGCAATTGGCTCAACAGAATATCAATTCCTGCGAGCCGATCGTCCAACCGGGAAATTTCAAATTTTCAAAAGCCGGACTGCCGAGGTTGAATACAAAATCGATCATCGCGATAATTCCTTTTATATCCTGACCAACGAGAATGCCATTAATTTTAAATTAATGACAACTCCGGATAATAAAATATCCTCTTCCAATTGGAGCGAAGTAATCGGGCATCGAGATTCAACTCTCTTAACCGGTTTTAGCTTATTTCAGAATTATCTGGTATTGTACGAGAAAGAAAATGCCCTGCGCCAAATCCGGATTATAAACTCTTCTGACAATATATCGCATTATATTGAATTTCCCGAACCGATTTATACCGTTTATGGCACCGGCAATTACGAATTCGATACCGACCTTTTGCGTGTCAGCTATTCTTCGATGATAACTCCCCGTACGATTTTCGATTATAATATGAAATCGCACGAAATGACTTTGAAAAAACAGGAAGAGATCGTCGGCGGATATGATAAATCAGAATACGTCACGGAACGATTATATGCCGAAGCCCACGACGGCATCAAAGTCCCCATTACATTAGTGTACAAAAAAGGCGTGATCGATAATGGTCCGGCGCCTCTGTATCTGTCCGGGTATGGCTCTTACGGCTTTGGGAGCAATCCAAATTTCAGCAAAACCCGCCTGGCTTTATTAAATCGAGGCGTCGTGTATGCATCGGCTCATATTCGGGGGGGCGATGATATGGGGCGCTGGTGGTATGAAGATGGTAAATACCTCAAGAAGAAAAACACTTTTACGGATTTTATCGCCTGCGCCGAACATCTAATTTCCGAAGGATATACATCATCTGAAAAATTATTTATCAGCGGCGGCAGTGCGGGCGGGCTGCTTATTGGCGCAGTAGTAAACATGCGTCCGGAATTGTTCAAAGCGGCCATAGCAAACGTGCCCTTCGTTGATGTTATTAACACTATGATGGACCCAACCATCCCGCTGACAGTGAACGAATATACCGAGTGGGGAAATCCCAATGAAATCGAATATTATGAGTATATGAAATCATACTCGCCATATGATAATGTTTCTGCCCAGGCTTACCCTAATATGCTTATTACCGCCGGACTTTATGATCCTCGGGTTCAATACTGGGAACCGGCCAAATGGACGGCCAAATTGCGAGCGGCTAAAACAGACAACAACATCATTATATTAAAAACGAATATGAAATCCGGTCACAGTGGATATTCCGGCCGCTATGATCGTATTCGCGATATAGCTTTTGAATATGCATATATATTGGATATTCTGGGAATGAATTAATAAGCGCGCACAAGGGGTAGTCTCAACTACCCCTTGTGCATGATAAACATATTTCTGCCGGTTCCCTCGACCCCCAAATCTTTTTCGACATCATACATTTCAATATCTTTAAAACCGATTATTTCTAGCATAGCGATAACTTCATCCGGCGGATAATACCTCTGCGTTAATTGTAAATCGGTTCGCCGCCAAACGTCTTCAATTAATCTGAATAGCGTCGAATCAATGGTCGCAATTTTGCTATCTTCGTTGTAGAGAAACTTAATGATAAAAGCGCAATCATCCTCAACCTTGCCATGAGATTCACCCTTCCAGGATTTAATATATCCATCAAGATTATTGAGATCAAACAGAAAATACCCCCCCGGTTTTATTGCATCATAGGCATTGGTAAACACCCGGCCCAATTCGTCGGCCGACATTATATGATTGAGGCTATCGCAAGTCGATGTCGCGGCGTCAAAAACCGGTTTGAGATTAAATTCGCGCGCATCTGCAATCTCAAAATTACTGGTAGGTGAATTTTCACGGGCATACTGAATCATCTCCTCCGAGCCATCTATACCGGTTACGACAAAACCTTTTTCGCTCATCATTTTGGCCAAATGGCCGTTGCCGCAGCATAAGTCGAGAATGCTATCTCCTGGCTTTAGTTTTGAAAGCAGGTGATCTTCAATTGTACCGAATATTTGATTAATCAATCTTTCCGACCAAAATCGATTATAGAACCAGGCAAAGTCATTGTACTCAATGTAGCGATTTATTTCATTCATCCCTGTCTCCTCTGCAAAGTTATCGAAGCCAATGTATTCCTGGCTCACAAAATTGTCAACTGTTTATCACGCTTGCCAAAATTATTCGATTATAGTACTTTATTCTGGCAATAAGGCTAGTATTTTATGCTGCTAACTTTACATTATATATCTTTCATAACCACGATATTGTTTTTTTTATTGTTCGCTGTCACTTCCGTCCGCGAAAAAAGAACACGAGCGGCAATCATCAGTCTTATTTTTGTAATCATTTCAATAATAGCCGGAATTTATATTGTGAGTTTGTCCGAAGCAAATTCTCTGAGTTTTTATGTTTTTCCAGTTTCTATACTACTTTTTTTTCTGGCATTCTTTATACCAACCGGATCCGGCCGAAAAATACGAATTTCGGATAATGCCGAAAAAATTGATGAACGCGATACGATGTTTGCCCGTGCCGAATATAAACCCGGAACGACTAAATACGATTCATATTACAAACGGCGTTCCGAATTAAAAGCTATCGATGATAGCCTGCGTAAACTTCCCGGCTTATTATCTCCAGATAGTAAATATTTTGACGCCATCCGAGCCAAATATATAAAATCAGTTTTTGAGACAATTGCATCAATGACAGCCAGCGTTGACGGTGATATTTCAAAAACTATAATGAACGAATCTCCTGAACAGTTCACCAATACAATAAAGGAATTGGTAAAGCAATTGGGCGCAGTTGAAGTCGGCGTTGCGAAATTGCGCCAGCGATTTGTTTACTCACATGTCGGACGCGGCCCGGAACCGTACGGCTCTGAGATAATAAATGAACACCAAAATGTAATCGCATTCTCGGTTGAAATGAAGTATGAAAAAGTCGAAGAGGCTCCCCGAATAGGCATCACAGAAGAAACCGCACGGGGATATCTTAGGGCGGCCATGATTTCAATTTCTCTGGCGCGGCACATCAGGGCAATGGGTTTTCCGGCCCGAGCCCATATCTCCGACAGTAATTATCAAATTTTGCTGCCGCCGGTTGCCTACGATGCCGGGATTGGCGAACTGGGCCGTCATGGTTATATCATTTCGCCGACTTATGGATCACGGATCCGACTTGGAGCTGTCACAACCGATCTGCCATTAGTAATCGATAAACCTATTAATTTCGGCGTTCAGGATTTTTGCGACCAATGCAATAGATGCGCTATAAATTGCCCTTCGGCAGCGATTCCCGAAGGCGGTCCGGAAAATGTTCGCGGAGTTCAAAAATGGCAACTAAACATTGAAGCCTGCTTTAAATACTGGTGTTCCCGTGGCACCGATTGTGGCCTGTGTATGAAAGTGTGCCCCTATTCTCACCCCCCCTCATTGATACACAATCTTGTCCGGATTGGCATTAGAAACTCTGCTATCGCCCGCCGAATTTCTGCATACGGTGAGGATTTGTTCTACGGTAAAAAAATTCCTACTAAGCTAACGGTTTTTGATGATTAGTATTATTCAAAATAACCAATACAAAGGCAATTATTAAGCAGAGGAGATATTCGTGAAACAAACTATCATTCAAGTCGATTCATTCACCGAAAAACCCTTCGCGGGAAACCCTGCCGGCGTTTGCCTACTCGATGGTCCGGCTGAAGAAGGCTGGATGCAATCGGTAGCCAATGAGATGAATCTATCCGAAACCGCTTTTCTCTACAAAAAGGGAGACGATTATAATCTGCGTTGGTTTACTCCCGCTATCGAAGTTAAAATGTGCGGACATGCCACCCTGGCGGCGGCATATGTTTTATTCAATGATAATCATGTCTCTTTCGACAGGCGAATCACGTTTCATACGTTAAGCGGACAGCTCTACGCCTCGCTCAACGGTGAGTGGATTGAACTGAATTTCCCGGTCAGAATCTCCAAAGAAGAACCTGTTCCGGTTGGTTTCGAAGAAGCATTGGGATTCAAACCTTCATATTTCGCCGAAGCCGGTGAAGATTGTCTGGCCGTATGCGATTCCGAAGAGACAATTCGAAACCTCTCCCCGAATATTTCGGCAATAGAAAAACTTTCCATTCGCGGACTTATTGTCACCGCCCGAGGCAGTGGCGAATATGACTTCATATCCCGCTTTTTCGCACCTGCGGTAGGAATTCCGGAAGACCCGGTTACCGGTTCGGCTCATTGTACCCTGGCTCCTTATTGGATGAATGTATTGGGGAAAAAGGAAATGATTGGTTATCAGGCCTCGCCTCGTGGAGGCGCGGTTCGCGTCCGGGTAGAAGACGACCGTGTAGTTTTGGCAGGCAAGGCTGTTATTGTTATCAGAGGCGAGCTATATACCTGACATACTTATGAAATACTCAATAAGAGTACCGTCATGGCTATGGGAATTTTAAGTACATCGATAACAACTGTTTAGATTGCCCGCTGCAAAATCATTCAATTAGGTTATGCAAAGGCAATAATTAACCGATTAGTTCTTTCACTTTCTTAAGAAGCGCATCCCGGTCAACCGGTTTATCAAAATAACCCTGCGGCGGATTTACTTTTTTGGAACGCTCCAAAAAACGCTTAAAATCACTGGAAACTCCGGTTATCATGATGACCGGAATATTTGCCGTTGCCGGCGTTTCCTGCAGGTTTCTTATGGCCTTGATTCCGGATTCATTATCCATACTTATATCGAGCGTGATAAGTGAAACATTTTCGGTTTTGGCCAGTTCGAAACCTTTTTGCCCGTCTTCGGCCGTAATGGTATCGTAATCGTTATCTTCAAAATAGGCAATCAGCAAATCTCTCTGATCGGCTTCATCCTCAATAATCAGAATTTTCTTTTTCTCCGACATTTCAATATCCTCCCAGATATCTATTATACACTATATCACGCCATCAATCAATATCTTTGTACTGTTTTTAAGGTTGGTCAAAATTTAAGAGTTTAGTACATTAGTTTTCATCAGGTTTATCGCTCGCGGCAGATTCGCTATGTTCCCGAGGCATGGCAATTGAGATTTTTGTGCCCACCCCCGGCTCCGATTTTATCTCGATTTTACTTCCATGAGATTGGGCGATTTTATGGGCAATAAAGAGTCCCAATCCGGTTCCCCCCGAGCCTTTGGATGAAAAAAACAGCGTAAAAGCCTTATCGCGAGTTTCCTGATCCATACCAATACCGTTATCGGAAATCTCAAATCCGATTTGTTCAGAGTCGCCTTTTATGATGATCCTTACTTCATGATTCTCTTTTTGTTTATCCATCCGGCAGGCGTCAAATGAATTATCCACCAGATTTATAAGCATTGAGCGAATGGCCTTGTGGTCGGCTTTCAATAAATTATTATCAAGATCAACTTCTTTGGAAAAATCGATTTTCAGGCTCTCGGCTTTGGGCTTCATAACCGAATAAATCTCATCGATAACTTCACCGACATTTAGATTTATCCACTCGGGTTCGCGATCCTTGGCATAATACAAAATATCCAGTACGGTGCTGCGTATGCGGTCGACGTTGCGCAACACCATCTCCCAACCTTTATCTATTCGGCCTCGATCTTCTTTCTGCATGCCGGTATTGACCAAATAAATTCCGCCGTCCATACCGTTGAGCAATCCTTTAAGATCGTGAGAAATAGTGCTGATTATCATCCCGACCGAAGAGAGCTTGGTTTGCAGCTCCCGAATCTGTGTGATATCGGTGGACATCTCGATAACGTTTTCAATATCGCCATCATCATTATAAATAGGCGCCGTCATTACCATAACATTCATTTGCCTGCCGTCGCGGGCGACAACTACCTCTTCATGAAGCTGAACTTCGCCGCTATCGAATGTCTTAAGAACAGCACAGGGATGACAGGCTTTATCCCGATGCTTGTAAACCTCATAACATTTACAGCCATAAAAAGTACCGAATGCTTCACGATGCAGGCGATTGGCTTCAACGATGCGAAGGTTTCGATCCTGTATGGATATAAAACAGGGGACTTCCTCAAAAAGCAGGCGGTATTTTTCCTGACTGTTTTTCAGTTGTTTATGAAGCATTTTTATATCGGTGATATTGGTTGACATTTCCATCACTGAAGTAATTTTGCCCTCAGCATCATGTATGGGGGTAGTGTAAACAATTACAGAGACCTTCCGGCCGTCAAGGGTCTTTACCAATTCCTCGCTGCGGTGCCGGTTGCCATCCAGAAATGTTCTCTCAACCGGACAGTCCTCGCATTTTTCCGGACGTTTCTTATAAATCTGATAGCAATAACGACCCTCATAATCGCCAAAATTCTTAACGAAGTTTTCATTGGCTTCAACAATTTTAAAATTGCGATCCTGAATCGTGAGATAGCAGGGCATCGCCTTAAAATAGGTCTTATACAGATTATCCAAACCAACTTCTCGATTCCAAGGGCCGTTATAACCGATTATCTATTTGTGCACAGCATCTAATATCTTACGAATATTAAAGAGCAGAGCCTCCTCCGTAATCGGTTTGTCAACATAACCATCCGGCGGGTTCACTGTTCGTTCGTAAATCAAACGACGCAATTCCGGTTTACCGGTAATAATGCAAATCTTTATGCCCGCTAATTCAGGATCTTTGCGAATCGATTCAAAAACATCAGAACCTGATTGCCCGGGCATACTCAAATCCAATGTAATCAAATCAGGCTTTTCACGACGTGCTGTCTCAAGCGCTTCTTCACCGGTATAAGCCTTTATTACTTCGGCACCGTTATCTTCAAGGAGCGTTGATGCAAATGTAACAAAATCCGGCTCGTCGTCAACAACAAGAATCGTAAATCCGGCCAGTTTTCCAGTGGCAACCACTTCTTCCGGAGGCAAAACAACTGGCTCTTCAACTTTTTCGATCACCAGAGCATTGGCCACCAGATTAACCAGCTGGGTGACTTTCATATCAAGTTTGTAATGCTTGATACAATCAGCCAATCCATCAACGCAGTTGTGACACGAAGTAACGACGTACTTAGCTCCAGTTGCCGCCATTTGTTCAGCCTTGATCTTAGCCGATTTCAAACGCCTTGGGGTATATTCTGACATTGACATTGCCCCGCCGCCGCCGGTACAACAATAATTTTCAGCCCGGTTAGGATGCATTTCCCGGAAATCCTCGCAGACCAGATTCAGAAGTTCGCGAGGTTCTTCAAACAACCCGCAGCTTCTGGCATTATTGCACGAATCATGAAAAGTCACCGGTCCGGGATTTTTAGATTTATCGACTTTGATTTTACCCTCTTTTATATATCTCAGCATAGTTAATACCGAGCTTTCCATTACATAATTAACATCGCGTTTGGCCCAATTGGGGCCTTCGCATCGTGTCGATCGATAACCATGACCGCATTCTGAAATTACCAGCTTCTTCCCCTCAAGTTCTTCGACCTTTTCATAAAGGCGTCGGGCGACGGCTCCGCCCAAATCATCATCGCCAGAAAAAAGACCGAAGTTAGTCATATCCCAGCCATCTGACGGCATTGTCCAGTTTTCACCGGCCTCATTGAATATAAGAGCGGCATCGCTAATTGTGCGCGGATCATATTTGACTTCACGAGGATTAATTGAGTAAACAACATCAGCGTTCTTTTTATCAATCGGAATTCCGGGGTAAGATTCGCCGTGTTCCACTTGCAACTCTTCGGTCAGCCATTCCAGAGTATCAATATAATCCTCTTTGAGGACCCCCATCTGATTGCCCAGTTCCCATTGGTCTTTACTTACTACGGCTACGCCCTCAGGCATAATCCCGACTGACACCAATAACCCTCGAGCCATACGGTTGAACGTAGCGTAATCGACGCCCATGGGACAATTAATAGTGCACCGCCGGCAATTGGTGCATTTACCAAAAACAGTATCCTTTAGCTCTTCCAAATCATCATCAGTGTAAACCGATTTAGCGTGGGCCCACCAAGGCACTACCCGCCCGGTCCAATCAAAATGTCTCTTAAATAATGAACGAATTTTATCGGCTTTATAAGCGGGAGCATAAGTGGGATCGCCGGGATTGGCCAGAACATAATGGCAGGCGTCTGTGCAATTACCGCAATGAACGCATGCGACCAGCGAACTGACTATCTGACGATTGAGTTTCTTGCCCATTCGCTCCAAAACCTTTTGCGCATTGTGTGATCTATTTTTATCGGACATATCAATCTCCATTTTTCAATATCAAAAAATAATCTACTTTACTCCTTGCTTATGAAGGATGCTCCATCGGATATACTCCCCGACGGCCCAGGGTTTTGCCAAGATAGTAGCGAGTAAACGGATAATACAGATAATGCGAAATCTTGGAAAAGGGAACATAAACCAGGAAAAATGCGGTCTGGTAAAAGTAAATCATCATCAAAGTTTCGCCGCCTGTAATATTATTGGGTACGGCCAAAAAGGCAAATGCAAACCAGACCGTTAAAAACCACAGCGAAAAATGATCATCCGGAGATGAAATGGCCCGCATGTAATTGCTTCCAAGTCGCCGAATAATCCTCATTAATCCCACGATAAATGCCGCTCCGATAATTGTTTGAATTGCGGGAACAACTCTCGCAATGGTCAAAATATTCGGTAAATACGGAATAATAAACGACAGCATGATAGCTGCCGTAACACCCAGGTGGAAAATAACAAATTGAAAATATAAAAAGAGCTTGGTGCGTGTACTTTCCATCGCCCATGGCATGGCAACGTTGGCCCATGAGTATATTATACTCTTGCGCGGCTTTAACATGCCAACACCGGTCGGCGCCTGCCGCTCTTTACCCGCCATGAAACGGGTCAGCCATATTAGCCGTGTAATATAAACCAGCGCCATGAAGACCAGTGCTATTTCCTGCAGGGTATGCTCGGCAAAATGTAATTGACTGCTCATATTGATTCCCTACCCTCCTATCTTCTTAAACTGACTCTGGAACGCCAGATATTCACGGTTATCATTGGCGCAAACAACTATATCTTTGATTCTTGGATTATTCGATAAATATTCTTTTATCGTCTTAAGAGTTATCTCAACACTGACATCTAGAGGAACGCCATAAAATCCCGCTCCCATTGGAGGAAAAGCAATGCTTTTTATCCCTTTTTCTTCCGCGGCATGGAGAGTGTTGGCAATCGTTTGTTCCAATTTTTTATTTAGACTTTCTTCCTGAAAACGAGGGCC
>JBDREQ010000079.1:0-7002 GCA_043819555.1 Candidatus Zixiibacteriota bacterium
TGATTTGGTTTTGGCTTGACATGGCTTGAAGATTTGCCGATAATTTGATGCAACGGAGGAGTGGCTGAGTGGTCGAAAGCGGCGGTCTTGAAAACCGTTGTACCGCAAGGTACCGTGGGTTCGAATCCTACCTCCTCCGCCATAATTTGTAAGGTATTGAAGTGCAATAAATTACGCCATAGGTTCGAAGGTTTTCAAACCATTTTCTAACCAATATAACACAATTGAACGAATGCTCTTTCGCTCGTACGAATATCCAATATGTCCTGAAAATGGGCGGGGATTCGATTCCCCCACCTCAAGTTAAACTAAAGTTGTTGTTTGATAATAAATTACGATCTAATCAAGTTCAGTGAATTAACCTCCACAAATTCGTTGTTATAGTAGCTTGTATCTACAGTGTGTACATACAGCGCAAAACTATAATCTTACCGTGTTAATAGGGCCATAACTATTATAAGTGTAATTAATCCAACGAAAATTAGTAGTGGCCATATGCCACTTGTTTGCTTTTTTGGTTCCGAATTATCAGTCTGCTGATCATGCATGTTTCGCCTCCTTTACATTATTAGATATGAAATTATCTATGCCTTTATAGTCTTTAATAATTTTAGTGCTCCGGCGCGGTCTGTCATTGCCTTCTGATATTTTTGGTATAGATTCATCGATAATCTTTGACAACGCATCATAAATGGCAAGCATTTCATCGCTATCACGCGAATCTGAACGGTACGTTTTACCGTCAAATGTCTTTAATAAAATGGTGCATTGATAACCATTGAGGTTTAACGGCGCATAAAAGGCCTTTTTTAATTTCACTGCAAGAATATCTATTTGGGAGCCCCAAGGCTTCAAGGTGCCAAGTATAAGCTCTCGAACATTCTTTTCGATATGCCTTAAGTCGCTTGTGATGCAGATATCTTCAATTTTCATTTCAAACCTCCTTTGAATCGTCTATCTCTTTCTTATTCTTTATATACGGCAATTCTAGCTATTTGATTATTTCAAAATATAGTATTGACATTTCTATTGAGTCTAACTATCTTCTTTGGTATGGATTGGTTGAATTATCATCATCTTATGTATTTTTGGACGGTGGTACGCAAAGGCGGACTGACTCCAGCGGCTGAAGAACTTCGGTTATCCCCTTCTACTGTCAGCACTCAAATTCAGCAACTTGAACATGTATTGGGATACAAACTATTTGACCGATCAGGTAGGCAAATGATTGTCAATGATGTTGGTCAGGTTGTTTTTCGTTATGCCGAAGAAATTTTCTCACTTGGTCGTGAATTACAGGATGCATTGGAAGATAGACCTGCCGAGAGACCAATTCGAGTTCAAATTGGCATAGCGGATGTTTTGTCGAAGTTATTCGTAGGCAAACTGCTGGCTCCGATACTGGGATCACCACAATCTTACCATTTGGTCTGTCGAGAAGATCATCCGGATAACCTGATTTCCCAGCTAATACTCCATGATCTTGATATCGTATTAACCGATTCGCCTTTAAGTCCAAACCTTAGAGTTAGAGGATTTAATCACCTTCTAGGCAGTAGCCCTCTCGCGGTATATGGTACTTCTTCAATGGTTGCGCGCTATAAAGAAGACTTTCCAAAGTCGTTAAACGATGCTCCTTTCATACTGCCGGGCGATCGTTCTGAATTAAGGGGATCGCTTGAACGTTGGTTCGAATCTCACAATATCCGTCCAAAAGTGGTTGCTGAGTGTGATGATAGCGCGTTAATCAAATCTCTTGGAAAGACAAATGTAGGGCTCTTTGTAGCTCCTCAAATTACGGGCAAAGAAACGATGCAACAGTACCGTGTCAAGGAGATTGGCTATCTTGAAAACATAGAGGAAAACTATTATGCAATCTCGATGGATAGGCGCATAAAACATCCGGCAATTCAGGCAATTGTTGAATATGCCAAGCGTAGCGTTTTTTGAGATTAACCGGTTATGTAATTATTGGAGGGTAGGAAAGTTGACTGAAAAAAATAAAAAGAAGCTGATTTTGCCTGAGTCCTTGCCCTTTAAAGCCGAACATTATCGTGAGTGGCAGCAACGCCAGATAATGAGGATGGCTATTACATATTTGGCTCCGCTGATTATTCTGGTTGTTTACTTTCATTACCGATATATTGGTCTCGAGGCTGATAGTCATCGAATTCATCTAAGCGCTATTGCCGAACATCAGGCAAACACACTCGACCTGTTTATGTCAGAGCGCAGGGTAAACCTGGCGAATCTGGTGGATCATCCAAGATTCCTTGAATCACCAGTGTCTGAAGAAATGACTGAATATCTGGCTGACCTGAAGCGCGTGAGCCAGGCATTTGTTGATATAGGATTCTTTGATTCCTCCGGCGCGCAAATTGCCTATGCAGGCCCCCATCCGTCTTTGGAGTCGCGCAACTACAGTAATGAGAATTGGTTCAAAACCTTAAAAGAGATAAAAAATAATTTTGTTATAACAGATGTATACCTTGGTTTTCGCCAACAACTTCATTTCACCATTGCGGTAAGCAGGACAATTGGCGATAGATTTTTAGCCCTCAGGGCTACTCTTGATCCGGCTCGTATGTTTGAATACATTGAATCCCAGCAATTGGCAGGTGATGTAACTACTTATATGATAAACCAAGAAGGCATTTACCAATTAGTTAAAGAGGAATTGGGATATCCTCTTGATAAATGTCCGATAATTGTTTCCTCGGACCAATCATCGGGTTTTGGCGAAATAAAATCAAAAAACGGTTCGCAACACTATGCTTTTTGGTGGTTGCACAATACCGAATGGGCATTGATTGCGCAATCTATTCCCGGTACGGATTCATTTTTCAGTACCCCCAAATCTAAATCATTAATGGTATCATTGGCATTATTTCTAATCGCGGTCTTTGTGATTTTTAACAGAGCTGGAAAACTTGTGGAAATGCAAAAAGAGACCGATCAAACTCGGGCTCAATTGGAGCATGCCGCCAAGCTTGCATCAATCGGAGAACTGGCCTCAGGAATAGCCCACGAGATAAACAATCCTCTGGCTGTAATAACTGAAGAGTCAGGTCTTCTTATGGATTACACTGATCCTCAGTTTGGACAAACCCTTGATCAGGACGACCTCCGAGAACGGCTTGATTCTATACAGGAGGCCGCTTTTCGATGTAGAGACATAACACGCAAGCTCCTCCGATTCGTTAGAAAGACCGATTTCGATCTACAGGAACACGATATAAATGATATAATAGACGGAGTCATAGATGATCTGCTTGGTCCCGAGATAAAGGTGTCAAGTATTAACGTTGAACGAAGGTATAACCGCTCGCTGAGTAGGCTACGGACCGATGCCAATCAGTTACAGCAAGTGATACTCAACATAATTAATAATGCTGGCGATGCAATCGGCGACAATGATGGCAAAATTACTATAAGAACGATGGGGCGGGGGAAAAATCTCGTAATCGCTATTACAGACACCGGACGTGGAATGACTCCGGATGAGCTAGAAAAAGTGTTCCTCCCATTCTTCACAACAAAGGAAGTAGGTAAGGGTACTGGTCTCGGACTATCTGTCAGCTATGGTATAATCCGTGGCTTAGGAGGAGAAATAGAGGTTGAGAGTACTAAAGACGTTGGAACTACTTTTCGCCTGATTCTTCCGCTGAAACCAAAGCGTTGATAAAAAAGGAGCTTTGAAAAATGGCAGTAAAAAGGGCAAAGGATTTAATGGTTCCCCTAAGTGAATATCCGATTATTGATTCCTCAGCCACGGTCCTAGATGCCGTGATTAAGTTGATCGAATCGCGCCGCAATTTTAAACCGGATAGGCAACCGTATCAAGCTGTTCTGGTAGCGGACAGAAATAATCAGATTATTGGAAAAATCGGGCAGTTTGCAATTTTGAAATCTTTAGAGCCTCAAAGTCGGGTTTCACATGATCATGCCGCTCTTGAGAGAGCCGGTGTAAGCGATGAGTTAATGGAAACGGCGCTTGAGCATACTCGGTCATTACAGCAAGGCTTAACAGATCTTTGCCCAGGAGCTTATACATTGCCGGCTCGCTCAGTAATGACTCCATTTAAAGAGCATGTTGATATAGATACTCCTATCTGTGAAGTTGTTCATAAAATACTGAAATGGCAAACGCTTTCAGTTTTGGTCACCGAAGACAATTATCCGGTGGGATTAGTCCGTCTTTCAGATCTCTGCGATGAGGTTATGAGACAAATGCAACAAGCGGCCAAAAGCTTGGATGGCGAGGAATAAATTATGGCGAAAATTTTGCTTGTAGATGATGAAAATAAATTCCGTTCTGATTTAGCGGAAAGATTAAATCTTCGCGGGTATGAAACGCTGGAAGCGGAAAATGGCGAAAGCGCGATCAAGGTTTCCAGAAGCGATTATGATATTGATGTAATATTATTAGACCTCAAAATGCCTGGTTTAAGCGGGGAGCAGACTCTCGAAGAAATAAAGAAATACAGACCTGCTGTTCAAGTAATCATGCTAACAGGGCACGGATCTATGGCATCGGCAATGGAGACCGGGCGATTGGAGGCTTTTGATTTTCTCGAGAAACCATGCGAAATTGAGAAGCTTATTCAGACTATTGAATCAGCCAGGGAAATGCGACCTCATATTATGGCGCGACATGAAATTCCTCAGGTGGAAAAGGGATCATTCAAGAAGTGGTTGATAGGATCTCACAATTCGCGACCGGGCGTTTTAATACTTGGGGCATTGATTTTTGCAATTATGTTATTGGCGCCTGCGCCACAAAGGCTTTTGGATATATTATCTGCCCCCAAAACCGGGGAAATTACAGACATTAATATGGGATTCTCCGGATACCGACAAATGAGTAACGGTGAGACTATTGCTGAATATTACAGTTATAAAAATAAAATGTATAAAACTGTAAAGGATTCCAACGGGGCCAATATTAAAGTGCAACAAACTCCCGCTGATGTCTCAAAAAAGGCGCGAATAATGTTGGCAACTTTGATTATTGCGGCTTTGTTTTGGGCTACCGGCGCAGTTCCGGTTGGCATAACGGCTCTGCTTGTAGGCGTGCCAATGTACTTTAGCGGGATACTTCGACCGGATGATATTGCCAAATCGTATGCAAAGGACGCCGTAATCTTTATATTTGGTGTTTTGGCGATGGCCGTAGCGATTGCCAAGACTGGCCTGGATAGACGGATTGGACTCCTTCTGCTGGGTTCGGCAAAAACGCTTCCTCGATTACTATTCATTTTTCTACCGCTTTTGGCTATGTCTTGTTCATTCGTATCGGAACATGCCTTAGTTGCCTTTATTATGCCGCTTTTTATGATGGTTTATGTTACATCGATACGAGAGGCTGGGATCAAAAAGGATAGGGCCTTGGCAGTCATGTTTGCCCTTACTCTCTGTTTTACCGCCAATTCAGGCGGCCCAGGTTCGCCCGCTGCCGGAGGTAGAAATGCAATCATGATGGGTATTCTTCAAGATTATAATATTGCTCCAACTTTCGGTGAATGGATGACCTATGGAATGCCATTTGTCCCCATCATGGCATTGACAATAGCCGCATATTTCTATTTGAGCTTTAAATCAAAACTCAAAGTCAAATCATTGAATGTCTCCGCTATAGTTCATAAAGCATCAGATCAGATTGGACCAATGAACAAGAATGAATATATTACGGCGGCCGTCCTAATAGGTGTAATAGCGTTATGGATCGGCGCTAGCGATACTTTTGGAATGGGAGGGCCGATTATTCTCGGTTTGGTCGCCCTGAATATTATGCGGGTGCTTAAATGGCGAGATATAACAAAGATTCACTGGGAAGTAGTCGCTTTATATGCCAGTGCGGCAGCCATGGGTAAAGGACTTGCAGAAACCGGTGGCGCATTGTTCCTGGCCGACGGTTTTCTCAGTATTCTTCCTGAATTTATGCGTGACGGTTCTGGCTTGGCGATGGCGGTAAGCTTGTTTACGGGAATTACGACCAACTTCATGAGTGACGGAGCGACAGTGTCCGCAATTGGTCCAATAACGGTACCAATGGCAACAATCAGCGGCACCCATCCATGGATGGTCGGGTTCGCGACTGCATTTGCATCCTCATTCGCTCATATGCTGATTATCGGAACTCCATCGAATGCTATTGTATATGCGATGGCTAAAGATCCTGTTACTGGGGAGCAGTTGGTAAAATTATCTGACTTCCTAAAACATGGAGCAGTAGTTCTGCTATTGTCATTCGCTGTTTTGTGGGGTTGGACGATATTTGGATATTGGAGATATATAGGATTTTAGAAATAGAAAGGAAAAAGCCATGTCAGACAAAATTAAATTGTTGATTGTTGATGATGAGGAAAAATTTCTCGAGTCCATAGCCAAACGGCTTGAGATGAGAGGTTTTGATGTTCGTACAGCGACGCGCGGAGCGCAAGCTGTGGAAATTGCACGAGAAGAGAAATTTGATCTTGCATTGTTGGATCTTAAGATGCCAGGAATGGATGGAAAGCAAGTATTGGAAATACTTAAGAAAGAACACAAACATATTGAAGTGATTATTCTAACAGGCCACGGTTCGATTGATTCAGCCATTGAAAGTACCAAGCTTGGCGCTTTTGGGTATCTCCCCAAACCATATGAATTGGAGAAGCTGTTGGAAACCTTACAGCAAGCTTTCCAGGCTCGTATGGAAAAGAAGTTCAAAGTTGACCAAGCGAGAATGGACAAGCTCGCAGAGTTGGCGAAGGGACACAGTGCACTTGGCATCCTTCGCGAGATGAAACAGCTGGATGACAGTGAGATGTAGACTTTCAGAGAAAGATAGTAGCGGTACAGCTTAGGTTACGATATAACATGTACTGAACGATACTTAACTTGACAGTCACTTACCTCTGAGAGGTTTTTGGTTTAGGCCGTCAGTTTCTCTTCATTCTCCAGATTTGCATTATTTGCCAATTCCATTCCGTCAGTAAAAGTCTGAATCGGCGTTTTGCC